>NZ_MZMV01000002.1 GCF_002210435.1 Micromonospora wenchangensis | reverse complement strand
CCCCCCCCCCCCCCCCCCCCCCCCCCCCCCCCCCCCCCCCCCCCCCGGCCGGGGTGGGCACGATCAGACGGACCCGGTCGGACGGGATGATCGGCTCCCGTGGGCCGAAGTAGCGGCATCACCGTCCGGCGACACCCCTACCTCGCCACCCTTGAGTGGATCTTGGTCGCCAGAGCCCTGATCCATCCAGGTCAGCCTGGAAGCGATCCGTCCAGGGGGCCGAAAGAGCGGCATCACCACTCGGCGATACCGCCACCGGCCCGACCCGGAGTGGTTTTCTCGCCCGACCAGGCCCAGATCCCCTCCCCGGTCTGCCGAAAGATCGACTCAGGTGAGCCGAAGTAGCGGCATTACTGCTGGGTGATACCGCTACTTCGCCGCACTGGAGTGGATCTCAGGGTCGTCCGGCCGGGCAGCGGGGCGCGCGACCGATACGGGCCGGGCAGGGCGCGAACGCGCAGGGTGTGAATGCGTGCGCGGGTCGGGCGGGGGTCAGGGGGAGTCAGGGGCGGGGGTCACCCTCGGCGGGGTGGTCGTCGCCGGCCAGGGCGGAGCGCAGCCGCTCCTTCTCCGCCCGACGTCGCTCGGCGGCGGCGGCCACCTCCTCGGCCATCTCGTCCCGCCAGCCCCGCAGCAGGAAGAACGACGCGGCGGCCGAGAAGATCAACGCCACCATGAGCTTGAGGAACAGGTTCATCCCGACCGGCCACAGTGCCACCACGACCAGCAGGAACAGCCCGATCCGGGCCAGCGTGTACTTGACCGCCGCGCTCACCGGACCACCCCAGCTCGCGACTGCGGGGCTCGCACAACCCGCTCACTCCTCGCGCTCATGTCTCTCCCCACTCCCTGCCTCTGCGTCGGGGCTCCCACGCCGGTGGCTCAGCCCGTGCGTCGGGCCAGCCAGTGCACGCCCTGGAACCAGAGCACCGCGTACCCGACGGTGAACCCGAGCGCGGCCAGCCCGCCGGTGAACAGCGGCGCGAGCCCGGACGCCAGGCCCGCCACCAGCAGCCCGGCGAGCACCGCGACCACCGCGGCGGACAGGGCCGCGACCACCCGGGCCGCGCCGAAGTCCCAGGCCCGGAAGTCGTCCCAGAACAGCCAGGCCGGCAGGATCACCGCGAGCCAGCCGTTGGTACGACCGAAGTCACCCGCGCCGGCCACGGCGAACGCCCAGTCGAAGAGCACCAGCGCCAGCACACCGATCACCCAACCGGCCAGGCTCACCCCGAGCAGGTCACCCAGGCTCAGGATGCGTCCCTCGGCGTCCCGGCGGGGAAACCCGCTGCGCTGCTGCGCGGTCGGCTGCTGTCCGGTCATGGTGTGACGAGCATACGGCCGGGTCAGGCCCAGACCTGCTGCGGCTCGGCACGCCGGGACGCCAGTGACGGCGCCCGGTCGTACTCGCGGACGACGTTGTAGCGGGTGTCCCGCTCCACCGGCTGGAAACCGGCGTCCCAGATCAGGTTCAGCAGGTCGTCGCGGTGCATCGTGTTCGGGGTGCCGTACGAGTCGGCATCGTGGGTGATCTTGTATTCGACGACCGAGCCGTCCAGGTCGTCCACGCCGAAGTTGAGCGAGAGCTGGGCCACCGACAGGCCGTGCATCACCCAGAAGTTCTTCAGGTGCGGGACGTTGTCGAACAGCAGCCGGGAGACCGCGAACGTCTTGAGCGACTCGGCCGGCGACGCCATCGTGGTGCGCGCCTGGATCCGGTTACGGATCTTGCCGTCCGCCGAGTCGACGAAGTCGTGCTGGTAGCGCAGCGGGATGAAGACCGCGAACCCGCCGGTCTCGTCCTGCAACTCGCGCAGCCGCAGCACGTGGTCGACCCGGTGCCGGGGCTCCTCGATGTGGCCGTAGAGCATCGTCGCCGGGGTCTTCATGCCCTTGGCGTGGGCCAGCGCGTGGATCCGCGACCAGTCCTCCCAGTGGCAGGCGTGGTCGACGATGTGCTGGCGGACCTCCCAGTCGAAGATCTCCGCGCCGCCGCCGGTCAACGACTCCAGGCCGGCGTCCATCAACTCGTCGAGGATCTCGTCGGCCGATAGGCCGCTGATCTTCTCGAACCACTGCACCTCGGTCGCGGTGAAGCACTTGAGCTTGACGTTGGGCAGCGCCGCCTTCAGCTCGCGCAGCACCTTGGGGTAGTAGCGCCAGGGCAGGGTGGGGTGCAGGCCGTTGACGATGTGCAACTCGGTGAGCTGCTCGTCCTCCATCTCCTTGGCCTTGCGGACCGCCTCCTCGATACGCATCGTGTACGCATCCTTCTCGCCCGGCTTGCGCTGGAACGAGCAGTACGCGCACGAGGCGGAACAGACGTTCGTCAGGTTGAGGTGCCGGTTGACGTTGAACATCACCCGTTCGCCGTTCAACTCCGTACGCCGGTGGTGGGCCAGCCGGCCCAACCAGGTCAGGTCGTCGCTCTCGTAGAGGGCGATCCCGTCCGAGCGGGTCAGTCGCTCCCCCGCGTACACCTTCTCTTCGAGCTCACGCTTGAGTCCGGCGTCCATCGAAAAGCCACGTCCCTTCCACCTGCGGTCCCGATCGAGCCTACGTCGGACGACCGACAGGTCGGCAGGACGGGCACCGCCAGCGACCTACCTCACCCGTACTCCCAGGGTTCTCCAAGCTGCCACCGCATCGACATCGTTGTCCCGGTGCGGTAAGACAGGATGGGACGCGGCGCACACCGGCGGCGTTCCGGGTCGCCGCGCCCACCTCACGCGGTGACACCATCACGCGGCACAGGGAGCGGAATGGTCGACAGCGGGCACAGGCGACGGCAGCGACGACGGGTTCCGGTGATCTCCCCGGTGCTGCGTCCGGCGCTCTGGTCGGCCCTGCTCGGCGCGGTCGCCGCGATGGCCCTGGCCACCCCGGTCTACGCCGACCCGGCACTGCCCAACACCGTCCCGGACACCGGTTCCCGGCCGGTGGCGACCGGCGGGCTGCGGCTGCCCGGCGCGGCGGCCCCCGGCTACCCGACCGCCGGCCAGCCCGGCGGCCCGACCACGCTGCCCGTCGGTGGCCTGCCGACCAGCCCGCTGCTGTCCCAGATCGACACCCTGACCGCGCAGAACGGCCAGCTCGCCGACCAGCTCCTCCAGCTCGAGAAGCAGCGCGACGACGCCCGCGTGCAGCTCACCGGCGTGCAGGGCGAGCTGACCCGGGCCCGGGGCGCGCTGACCGTGGCCGAGCAGCAGGCCAACGCTGTCGCCGCGAACGCCTTCAAGGCCGCCGCCGCCCTGCCGCCCGGCGAGTTCGCCCGCGACCTGCACGGGCTGAGCGTCCTGCAACGGGTCTCCCGGGGTGAGCAGGCCGACGGCGAGACCACGGCGGCGGCCGGCGAGCTCTCCCGGGCCCGTACGGCCGAGCAGGTCGCCGCCCAGGCGGTGACCGCCGCCACCGACCGGGTCCGGCGTGCCGAGGAACAGTTCGCCGCGGTGCAGAAGGCGCTGCGCGACAACGACGCCAAGATCGCCAAGCTGCGGGCCGACAACCAGGCCCAGCTCATCGCGCTGGAGAAGCAGCAGGAGGCCGCCGAGCAGAAGCTCGGGTCGGCGTACGTCGAGGGGCAGAGCAGCAGCGGCCTGAACGCCAGCCCGCAGGCGCTCGCCGCCGTGCGGTACGCGCTGGCGCAGCTCGGTGACCCGTACCTCTGGGCGGCCGAGGGCCCGGACCGGTTCGACTGCTCCGGTCTGATGTGGGCGGCCTACCGGTCGGCCGGCTACTACGACCTGCCCCGGGTCGCCCGTGACCAGTACTACGCCACCCGCGGCCGGACGGTCTCGCAGAGCGCCCTGCTCCCCGGCGACCTGCTCTTCTTCGCCTCGGGCAGCAGCTGGACGACCATCCACCACGTCGCGATGTACATCGGCAACGGGCGGATGGTGCAGGCACCGCGCAGCGGGGACGTGGTCAAGATCTCCCAGGTGCGGTGGTCCGGCCTCTACGCCTCCACCCGGGTCGTCGGCGCGGTGACCAGCCCCGGGGCCCCGGTCACCCAGCCTCCGCCGCCCACCCCGAAGCCCACCACGGCCTCGCCGAAGCCGACCACCCCCACCCCGAAGCCCACCACGGCGTCGCCGAAGCCGACCACGCCCACGCCCCGGCCGACCGGAGGGTCGACCACCGCCCCGACGAAGCCGCCGCCCACCCCGAGGCCGTCGGTCACCTCCACGCCGCCGGCCCCCACGCCGACCAGGACCGCCGACCCGACGCCGAGCCTCACCGGTTCCGGCACCCCGGACCCGGAGGACAGCGGCACGGTGGAGAGCAGCCGGTCGGCGTCCGCCCCGGCGTCGGCGGGTGCCTCGGCGAGCACCGGGAGCTGACCGGCCGGCACCGTCCCGACCGTCCCGTCGGCACTCCGGCTGTGCCGACGGGACGAGATGTGGCACGGTGACACGAGGCACATCCGGTCACCGTTCGCGGGACGCGGGTGCGAGGGTGCGCGGAGGGCGATCATGGGCGAGCAAGAGGTTCCGGTGGGGCACGTCGACCAGGGACCGGTGCCCGATCCGGCCGGGCCCGCCGCCCGCGCCGACGACGCCGGGCGGGCCACCCCGGACCCCGTCGACGCCCCGCCCCGCCCCGACCGGGTCACCAGCACCCCGGCCTGGCCCGGCCCGACCGTCGACGGCACGGCCCGCGCCACGGCCAGCGTACGTACCGTGACCGCCCCGCCCGAGGGTGACGACCTGCCGGCGGGGCCGGCGACCGCGACCACCTACCGGGCCGGCACCCCCGCCGCCGAGCCGGCCGTACCGGCCTCCCGAACACCCGAGCCGGGCGGCTCCGCCGGCGGCGGCCCGACCCCGGGCGGCCCGGTCACCGCCCCGACCTCCCGGGCATCCGACCAGGGCGATCCCGTCGGCGGCAGCCCCGCCCAGGCCGGCACGGCGAGCGTTCCCGGGCAGCGCGACGGCTCGGACGGGGGCACGGCACGGGCCAGCGTCTCCGTCCCCGGGCTCAGCCGGGTCTCCGCCGCCGAGGCGGAGGGCGCGGCGGCCGACGCGGGCACCCGGCCCGGGGACGCGGCCCCCGGGGTGTACCGGTCGACGCCGGTCAACCCGGAGCCACCCGAGCCCGCGCAGCCCCCGGAGCCGGCCCAGCCCCCGACCCCGCCGACGCCGGAGCCGGAACCCGCCCCCGAACCGTCGCCGGCCCCCACGCCCGCGCCGGCCCCGGCCCCGACGCCGGTCACTCCCGAGCCGCCGGCCCCCGGCCCGTTCCCCGCACCGGTCCCGCCGCTGCCGGGTCCTGTTCCGGTCCCACCCGGACCGGTCCCACCCGTACCGGGGCCGCCGCTGCCGCCCCCGGGCCCGGCGGTGCCCCCACCCCCACCGCCACCCGGCCCGATGCCGGCACCCCCGTTCCCCCCGCCGCCGGCCGTGCCCGGCACCCCAGCGACCTTCCGGGCCAGCGCCTCCGTCACCGTGCCCGCGACCGGCGGCACCGTCGCCCCACCCACCTCGGCACCCCCGGCCGCCAGCCTCCCGGCCTCGGCACCCCCGGCTTCCGCGCCCCCGGCCCCGGCCTCCCCCGTCTTCCGGCCGCCCGCCTCCGCACCTCCAGCCGCGACGCCCGCCGCCTCCACCCCACCGGCCTCCGCACCTCCGGCACCCTCCGCCTTCGCCCCGGCCTCCGCGCCCCCGGCAACCTCCGCCTTCACCCCGCCGACCTCCGCGCCCCCGGCAACCTCCGCCTTCACCCCGCCGGCCTCCGCGCCTGTCGCCACGGCGGGTACCGGCCGAACGGATGCCGGCAGCGCGGGAACGGGCAGTGCGGCAGCCGGTACGGCCATGCCGACGTTCCGGGCCCCGGTCGTGCCCGACCCGGTGGGTGACGGCGCGACCTCGGCGCTGCCTGTGGTACCGGCCCCCGCGCTTCCCCACTGGCCGGCGTCCGGGTCCGCACCGCGTCGTACGGCAGGCGACAGCACCCGCTCCTCCTCCGGTACGCCCTACCGGGGCGGCCCGGACCTGGCCAGCGTCGGCTACGGCGGCACCGACGGCCCGGGGCACGCCACGGTCGCCTTCCCGGCCGCCAACCCGGTGGAGAACTCCGGCTCGCTGACCGGGCACATCCTGGCCCAGGGCTGGTCCGACACGCCGGCCCCGCGATCCCGGACCACCCGGGTGGTGATCGTGCTCGCCGCCTCGCTGGGGCTGCTGGTGGCGATCAGCGTGCTGGTCGTCCTGCTCGCCAACGACGTGATGGACGGGCTGGTCGGCGGCATGCTGTCCCAGTGAGGCCGGCCGACCGGGGCCCGACGGCGCAATGCGGTGGAGGGGGCCGCCGAGCAGGTGGGGATGCCCGGAACGGGTGAGTCCGCCCACTACCGGCTCGGAGCCCACTGGCGACGTCGCCGGAGCGCCGTACACTTGTCGGGATCACTGACCCGGCGCGCGTGGCGTGCCCCTGGGCGATCTTGCGGGCGATTCGGCGGCGTTCCCATGCTGCGGCGGGCCATCGCGAAGATGCGCCCCGCTCGAAAGGCATTTCTTGACCACCTCCGTTTCCCCCGGCACCAGTCCGTCCGCCCACGACCTCCCGACCGACGACGTCACCCCGGTCACCCCCGTCGGCTTCGCCGACCTGGGCCTGCCCCGGCAGCTCGTCGACGCCCTCGCCCGTCAGGGCATCACCACCCCGTTCGAGATCCAGCGGGCCACCCTGCCCGACGCCCTCGCCGGCCGGGACGTCCTCGGCCGGGGCCAGACCGGCTCCGGCAAGACCCTCGCCTTCGGCCTGCCGATCGTCGCCCGGCTGGCCGAGCTCAACCGGGCCCGGCCGCTGCACCCGCGCGCCCTGGTCCTCGTCCCCACCCGTGAGCTGGCGATGCAGGTCAACGACGCGCTGCTGCCGCTGGGCAAGGCCGTCGGGATCTTCCTCAAGACCGCCGTCGGCGGCGTGCCGTACGACCGGCAGATCGACGCGCTGCGGCGGGGCGTCGAGATCGTCGTGGCCACCCCGGGCCGGCTCGGCGACCTGATCAACCGGGGCGTCTGCGTCCTGGACGACGTCGAGGTGACCGTCCTCGACGAGGCCGACCAGATGGCCGACATGGGGTTCCTCCCCGAGGTCACCGAGCTGCTCGCCAAGACCCCGGCGGACGCCCAGCGGCTGCTGTTCTCGGCCACCCTGGACGGTGACGTCGACGCCCTGGTCAAGCGGTTCATGACCGACCCGGTGACGCACTCCACCGCGCCGTCGACCGCCTCGGTGTCCACGATGGACCACCACCTGCTGCTGATCCCGCCGCATGACAAGTTCGCCGTGGCGGCGTCGATCGCGGCCCGGTCCGGCCGGACGATGCTCTTCGCCCGCACCCAGCTCGGTGTCGACCGGCTGGTGGAACAGCTCGGCGCGGTGGGCGTACGGGCCGGTGGGCTGCACGGCGGCAAGACCCAGCGGATGCGTACCAAGACCCTCGCCGAGTTCCGTGAGGGACGGATGGACGTGCTGGTCGCCACCGACGTGGCGGCCCGGGGCATCCACGTCGACGGGGTGTCCCTGGTGCTGCACATCGACCCGCCGAAGGACCCGAAGGACTACCTGCACCGGGCGGGGCGTACCGCGCGGGCCGGCGAGTCGGGCGCGGTGGCCACGCTGGTGCTGCCCAAGCAGCGGCGGACCACGCTGGCGATGCTGGAGAAGGCGGGCGTGGAGCCGGCCGAGACCCGGGTGCGGGCCGGCGACGCGGTGCTCGCCGAGCTGACCGGTGCCCGTGAGCCCAGCGGTGTCCCGGTCCGCGAGGAGCCCGAGCCGCGCCGGCACGGCGACCGCCCGCGCCGCTTCGGCGACCGGGACGCTCGGGGCTACGGCGACCGGGGTCACGGCGGTCGGGACGGCCGTAGCGGCTACGGCGGGGAACGGCCGCGCGGCAGCTACGGCGCGGAGCGACCGGCCCGGGAGCGGAGCTACGGCGACCAGGGCGGCGACCGGCCGACCGGGGACCGCCGCTACGGCGACCGCCCGTCCGGTGACCGCGCCGCCCGGGACGACCGCCCCACCGGCGACCGGGGCTACGGCGACCGGACCGGGGGCGGCGACCGGGGCTACCGCGAGCGCACCGGCGGCTACCGCGAGCACAGCGACCGCAGCGGCGGCGAGCGGGGCTACCGCGACCGCCCCACCGGCGGGCCCGGCTACGGCGAGCGGACCGGCGGCGGGCAGGGCTTCGGCGAGCGGACCGGCGGGGGTTACCGCGAGCGGCCGAGCGGCGAGCGCGGCTACACCGAGCGTCCCCGGACCGACCGGAGCTTCGGCGACCGGGGCGACCGGGGTTACGGCGACCGGCGCTTCGGCGAGCGCAGTGAGCCGCGCTTCGGCGACCGGGACGCCCGGGGCGAGCAGCGGTCCGGTGAGCGCCGGTTCGGCGGCGGCGACCCGCGTGGCACCGACCGTCGGGGCGGGTTCCGCACCGAGGGACGGGTCCGGGACGACCGGCCGCGTGACGACCGGCGGGGTTTCGGCGGCCGGCCGCCGGCGCGTACCCACTGATCGGACCGGGAGCGGGCCGGCCCGGCCACGGTCCCCCGCGGTTTTCCGACGCCGCCCCGGAGCACCTGCTCCGGGGCGGCGTTCGCGCATGCGCTGCCGTCGACGCCCTGCTGGCGTAACGTCCGGACCATGCCGAGGTCACTTTTCTGGAGCCGGACCGACACCGCCGGGGCCGAGCACGCCGTCCTCGACGACGGGGCCGGATTCGCCGCGCACGGGACCCAACTGGCCGTCGACCCGATCCCCTACACCTGCCGCTACCGGCTGGTGACCGGTTCGGACGGGGCCACCACCTCGCTCGCCGTGGAGGTGGAGGGGGCCGGCTGGTCGCGGAGCGTACGGCTGGAACGCGGCGCGGACGGATGGCGGGTGCGCACCGGCGAGCAGGGTGACCTCGACGCGGCGCTGCGGGCGGTCGGGCAGCCACCGGCCGGGTTGCCCGGCATCGAGGACACCGACCGGCTGCACGCGGCGCTCGACGTCGACCTGGGCGGCTCGGCCCTGTTCAACAGCCTGCCGATCCGTCGGCTGGGGTTGGCGGGGGCCGCGTCCAGCACCGAGCACCGGATCACCGTGGCGTGGGTGCTGGTGCCCAGCCTGGAGGTGGTGGCCGGCGAGCAGGTCTACACCGCGCTCGGGCCGGGGCGGGTGGGGTTCACCAGCGACACCTTCCGCACCGAGCTGGAGGTGGACGGCGAGGGGCTGGTCCGGCACTATCCCGGGCTGGCCGACCGGGCCGACCTGGGCTGACCGGGGAACCAGGCGGGCACGGCCGCGCCGGGTGTCAACCGGGCCGGCTCCCGGTGCCCGCCGGGGTCAGCCCGGCCAGCTTCCGGTGCTGAGGAACCGGTCGATGGTGGCCAGGTGCGGGGCGAGGTCGAGGCCCTGCGCGGCCACCCAGTCGTCGTCGTAGTAGGTGTCGGCGTACCGGTCGCCGGCGTCGCAGATCAGCGTCACCACCGAGCCGGGCCGCCCCTGAGCGAGCAGTTCGGCGATCAGCCCGAACGCGCCCCACAGGTTGGTGCCGGTGGAGCCGCCGACCCGCCGGCCGAGCACCGCCGAGCCGGCCCGCATGGCGGCCAGCGAGGCGGCGTCGGGCACCTGGGTCATCCGGTCGACCACCGAGGGCAGGAAGGACGCCTCGACGGTGGGTCGGCCGATCCCCTCGATCCGGGAGCCCCGGCCGGTGCGTACCGACCAGTCGGCGGCCTGCCACGCCGGGTAGAACGCCGAGTTCTCCGGGTCGACCACGCAGAGTTTGGTGGGCAGCCGCTGGTAGCGGGCGTACCGGCCGATGGTGGCGCTGGTGCCGCCGGTGCCGGCGCCGACCACGATCCAGGCGGGCACGGGGTGCCGTTCCAGGGAGAGCTGGGCGTAGATCGACTCGGCGATGTTGTTGTTGCCCCGCCAGTCGGTGGCCCGTTCGGCGTAGGTGAACTGGTCCATGAAGTGCCCGCCGCTGTCCTCGGCGAGCCAGCGCGCCTCGACCACCACCTTGGCCGGGTCGTCGACCAGGTGGCAGCGCCCGCCGTGGAACTCGATCTGGGCGATCTTCTCGGGTGAGGTGGAAGCGGGCATCACGGCGACGAACGGCAGCCCGAGCATCCGGGCGAAGTACGCCTCGGAGACCGCCGTCGAGCCGGAGGACGCCTCGATCACCGTGGTCGCCGGCCCGATCCAGCCGTTGCAGAGCCCGTAGAGGAACAGCGAGCGGGCCAGCCGGTGCTTGAGCGAGCCGGTGGGGTGCACCGACTCGTCCTTGAGGTAGAGGTCGATCCCCCACTGCCGGGGCAGCGGGAACGGCAGCAGGTGGGTGTCGGCGGACCGGTTGGCGTCGGCCTCCACGGCGGCGATCGCCTCGGTCACCCACCCCCGGCTGGCCTCGTCGCACCGGTCGAGATGAGTCACGTCGGCAACGGTACAAGCGAGGTCGGCTCGGGTTCGGGCCGGCCTGGTGCCGTTGCCGGCGCTGCCGCACCAGCCCCTCGGTCAGGAGGCCGGCGGCTCGATCGGCTGGGGCCGGTTCTCCCACTTGGTCGACAGGGCGATGCCGGTGCGGGTGGAGGCCACCCCGGGGGTACGGCTCAGCCGCACGATCAGCTGTTCCAGCTCGGCGATGGTGCCCACCCGCGCCTTGAGCAGGAAGGATTCCACTCCGGCCATGAAGTAGCAGGATTCGATCTCGGGCATCTGCCGGAACGTCTCCAGCACGTCGTCGGTGTCCCCGCCGGAGTCCTCGACGATGCCGATGAGCGCGGTCACGCCGAGGCCGATCGCCTCCGGCTCGACCTCGGCTCGGTAGGCCCGGATGACGCCGCTGGACTCCAGCTTGCCGACCCGTTCGTGCACGGCCGGCGCGGAGAGGCCGACCTGCCGGGCCAGCTCGGCGTACGACAGGCGGGCGTTACCCCGCAGTAGTTCGACGAGGCTCCGGTCGATCGCGTCCACGGAGGGTGAGCCTATCCGTTGGGGCGTAACGTCCGGCGACCGGCATCCGTTGGATCTGACAGCAGGTGACAGTTCGCAGACCGACGGTCAAGGGAGTCCCGCGCCGGTACCATTTACTAACTTCCCACTCCGTGCGTTTTTCGCGTTTGGCGGACAGGCCAGTTCGCTGGTGCTGTAATTGCCATACGTCCCTCATGACGGCTCTGGGCTCGCACCGGCCGGGGGCAGTGTGTTCAGCCGAGGGCTTCGTCGACGCGAGGAGGGGGCTGTGGACACTGGAGATCGCCTGCTGACACCGGGTGAGGTCGCCGCACTGTTTCGGGTGGACCCGAAGACTGTGACGCGGTGGGCGGCGGCCGGCCGGATAGGCAGCATCCGGACTCCAGGCGGGCATCGCCGGTTTCGGGAATCCGAGGTGCGGGCCCTGCTGGAAGGGGAGGGCATGTTGGACGAGGCGGACGACATGGGCAAGCCACGCAACGTGGGCCCGGCCGCCTCGACCGGGCCGGGTCCGGCCAATGCCGGGATGTACTGAATGGTGCGAGACGGACGAGCGGGCCGGCCGACGAGGCCGGCCCGTCGCCGCTTGAACGGCTCCGGGCGGCGCGACCTGCTCGCCGTCCGGGTCCTGCGCCAGGGCCGGCCGGCAACCACCCGCGTGTGCTGATCCCGGGGCCGGCCGGCGGTCGGGGGCGGGTCAGCGGTCGGCGGCCAGCTCGCCCGACCAGCGGCGGAACAGGGTGTGCGGCACGCCCAGGGCGTCCAGCACCTTGCCGGCGACGAAGTCGACCAGTTGCTGTGCGGTGGCGGACGCCCCCGCGCCGTAGAAGCCGGGGCTGGCCGGCAGCACCACCGCGCCGGCGTCGTGCAGCGCGATCAGGTGTTCCAGGTGGCTGCGGGTCACCGGGGTCTCCCGGGGCACCAGCACCACCGGGCGTCGTTCCTTGAGGTTGACCTCGGCGGCGCGTTGCAGCAGGTCCTTCGACAGGCCGATGGCGATGCCGGCGCAGGCCGCCGTGCTGGCCGGCACGACCGCCATGCCGCGTACCCGGTAGGAGCCGCTGCTCGGGCCGGCGGCGATGTCGCCGGCCGGCCAGTGCCGCACGTCGTCGCCGGTGAGGTCCCGGCCCAGCCAGCCGGCGAGGTCCTCGGCCCAGTGGCCGTCCCGGAACGGCCGGCCGGTCTCGTCGAGGACGGTCAGCCGGGCGGCCCGGGACACGATCAGGTCCACCGGATGCCCGGCGTCGAGCAGCCCCCGGACGACGGCCGCCGCGTAGGGGGTGCCGGACGCCCCGGAAACCCCCACCACCCATGGTTCGCGCATACGCCCAGCCTGCCTGGTGTACGCCGACCGCCGACGCCCGCCCCCGCAATCGCCCCCGTCGGCACGGTGCGGGACCGGCCGGTCGACCCACCGTCGCCGTACCGGTGGCCGGGGCCTCCGGCGGCAGGCCCCGACGGCACGTCAGCGCCGGACCTGCGATGCTGCGCACGGATGATCCACACGGTACGGGGGAGACATCGGTAATGGTCGACGAGATCCTCTGGTCGTTACGGTCGGCGTGTCCGATCCCGTCCCGGCTCTCCCCGTACGCCGACGGGGTGCAGGAGTGGTTGCTGGAGCTGCTGCCCCGGCTGGGTCTGCCGTTGGGTGCCGAGGCGCTGCACCGGCTCGACCGGGCCGGCTTCGCCAGGTACGCAGGCCGCCTCTACCCGGACGCCAGCGAGCCGGACCTGCGTACCGTGTCGGCCCTGTTCACCTGGTTCTTCCTGGTCGACGACGCCTGCGACGGGCCGGACCGGCTGCCCTCGGAGCAGATCCGGGCGCTGCGCCGCGGGACGTTGACCCTGCTGCACGACGGGCCCCGACGGCGGCACCCGGGATTCGGGGGGCCGCTGCGCCGGCTGCTGGTCGAGGCGTGGCGGATGCCCCGCCGCCGGATGCCGGCCCGCTGGCGGCTGCGGTTCGCCGACGCGGTCGGCGACCACCTGGACGGCAACTGGCGGGAGGCGGTGGCGAAGGAGAGCGGCCGGACACCCGGCGTGGCCGAGTACGTGGCGCTGCGCCGGGCCACCTCGGCGGCGTACGTGTCGTACCCGCTGATCGAGTTCGTCGGGGGCCGGGCGCTACCGGACGCGGTCTACCACCATCCGCTGCTGCGCCGGATCGGTGAACTCGGCAACGACCTGCTCTCCTGGTACAACGACCTCGCCTCGATGGAACGGGACCGGACCACCTCCGGCGGGCACAACCTGGTGCTGGCGCTCGCCGACGAGCGGAACGTGCCGGTGGAGCGGGCCGCCGAGCTGGTCGCCGACCGCTGGCGGGACACGATGACCCGGTTCCAGGTGCAGTGCGGGGCCGTCCCGTCGTTCGGCCCGGCGTTGGACGACGCCGTCGCCGCCCACCTCGACGGCATCGCGAACGCCGTCCGGGGCACCATCGACTGGACCCTGGAAAGCGCCCGCTACCCCGTCCACCCCCACCCCTGACACCCCACCCCGCCCCGCCCCCCTGCCCCGCCTCACCCCGCCCCCCGCCCCGCCTCGCCCCGGTGATCAAGAGGTTTGCGTCAAGTTTGATCTCCACGTTGACGCAAACCTCTTGATCACCTGACGCAAACCTCTTGATCACCGAGGGCAGCGGACGGGGCGGGGCGCAGAGCAGGACCAGGACCGGGCCGGGTGGCGGCGGGGCGCCGGACCCGAGACGGGTAGCGGGAGAGAGCGTGGGGTCAGGCGCGGAGGTCGAGGCGGATCACCAGGTCGAGCAGGGCGAAGACGAACAGGGCGATGCCGACGAAACCGTTGGCGGTGAAGAACGCCCGGTTGACCCGGCTCAGGTCGGTCGGGGTGACCACCACGTGCTGGTAGCCGAAGGCGACCGCGGTGAGCGCCAGCCCGATCCACCAGGGCCAGCCGAAGCCGACCAGCGCACCGAACCAGATGAACAGCGCGAACGTCACCACGTGCGCCACGGTGGAGGCGTGCAGGGCGAACCGCCGGCCGTAGCGGGCGGGGACGCTGCGTACCCCGATCCGGCGGTCGACCTCGTCGTCCTGGCAGGCGTAGATCAGGTCGAAGCCGCCGATCCACAGGCCGACGGCCGCGCCGAGCAGCCAGGCCGGCCCCGAGCCGGCGAAGGTGCCGGTGACGGCGAGCCAGGCGCCGACGGGGCCGACGGCCTGGGCGACCGCCAGAATGGCGTGCGGCCAGTCGGTGAACCGCTTGCCGTAGGGGTAGACGACCAGCGGGATCACGGCGAGCGGGGCGAGCACCAGGCAGAGCGGGTTGAGCAGGGCGGCGGCGGCGAGGAAGACCACCAGGGCGACGGCCGCGCCGGTCCAGGCCGTCCGCACGCTCACCGCCCCGGTGACCAGTTCCCGCCCGGCGGTACGCGGGTTCCGGGCGTCGATCCGCCTGTCGAGGATGCGGTTGGCGGCCATGGCGAACGTCCGCGCGCCGACCATCGCCACGGTGATCAGCAGCAGGTCTCCCCAGCGCACCCGACCACCGTTGACCTGCATCGCGGTCAGCGCCGACAGGTACGCGAACGGCAGCGCGAAGACGGAGTGCTCGATCGCGACGAGCTTGAGGAAGGACTTGACCCGGCCGGGGCGGGCGGCGGGGGCGACGGCGGTGGCCATCAGAGCCCGTACTCCTTCCAGCGCTTGTCGACCAGCGAGGTGACCTCCGGGGACATGGTCATCTCCTCCGGCCAGCCCCGGGTGTAGCCCTCGGCGGGCAGCTTGCGGGTGGCGTCGACGCCTACCTTGCCGCCCCAGAACTGCTGGTAGGAGGCGTGGTCGAGGTGGTCCACGGGGCCCTCGGTGAGCAGCAGGTCGCGGGCGTAGTCGACGTTGCCGAAGGCGCGGAACGCGACCTCGTTGTAGTCGTGCACGTCGCAGTCGGAGTCGACGATCACGATCAGCTTGGTCAGCGACATCAGGTGCGCGCCCCAGATCGCGTTCATGACCTTCTGCGCGTGCTTGGGGTAGCGCTTGTTGATCGACACGATCGCGCAGTTGTGGAACACCCCGGCGGCCGGCAGGTCGTAGTCGACGATGTCCGGGATCAGCAGCTTGAGCAGCGGTTGGAAGATCCGCTCGGTGGCCTTGCCGAGGCCGTGGTCCTCCTGTGGCGGCTTGGAGGTGACGATCGAGTGGTAGACCGGGTTGCGCTGCATGGTCATCGTCTCGACGTGCAGCACCGGGAACGGCTCGACCGGGGTGTAGAAACCGGTGTGGTCGCCGAACGGCCCCTCGGGCAGCCGCTCGCCGGGTTCGAGGTAGCCCTCCAGCACGATCTGCGCGTGCGCCGGCACCTGCAACGGGACGGTGAGGCAGTCGACCATCTCGACCCGTTCGCCGCGCAGGAACCCGGCGAACAGGTATTCGTCGATGTCACCGGGGAGCGGCGCGGAGGCGGCGTAGCTGACCACCGGGTCGCAGCCGATGGCGATGGCGACCGGCAGCCGCTGGCCGAGCCGTTCGGCGACCGCGTGGTGGGCGGTGGAGTCCTTGTGGATCTGCCAGTGCATACCGAGCGTGTTGCGGGAGTGCTGCTGGAGCCGGTAGAGCCCCAGGTTGCGCTTGCCGGTTTCCGGGTGCTTGGTGTGGGTCAGTCCGTAGTTGTGGAAGATCCCGCCGTCGCCGGGCCAGACCTGGAGGCCGGGCAGCCGGTCGAGGTCGACGTCGTCGCCGGAGTAGACCACCTCCTGGCAGGGGGCGGTCTTCACCTTGCGCGGTGGCACCGACTTGAGCTGCATGACCTTGCCGAGGCCCTCGCGGATGCCGGACCAGCCGACCGGCAGCTCCGGCTTGATCAACGCGCCGATCCGGTCGCCGATCTCGTCGAGCGAGTCGACGCCGAGCGCCATCGCCATCCGCTTCTCGGTGCCGAACAGGTTGATCGCCACCGGCATCTCACCCCGGGTGGGCCGCTCGAACAGCAGCGCCGGCCCGCCGGCCCGGACCGTCCGGGTGACCACCTCGCTGATCTCCAGCGTGGGGTCCACCGGGACGGTCACCCGCCGCAGCTCGCCCGCGCGCTCCAGCGCCGCGAGGAAGTCCTTGAGATCGGTGTACGGGAAGCCACGAGCCGCCATACGGCCAGTCTCCCGCACCCCGACCGGCAGCGCCCACGCCGGGTACGCCCCGGCGGTGTGCGCCTGCCCACCCGGACCGGCACGCCAACCCGCGCGGGCGTGCGCGTCTCTCCGGCCGGCGGCTGCTCGTTGCACGGGTGACGGCCGGTCGGGCCGCGGCGTCGGGACGGGGGCGGGGATGGGCGACGGACGGGTTCCGGCGGGCTTCACCGAGCAGCAGGCGCAGGTCGGTGACGTGGCGATCAACTACGTCCGGGGCGGGCGGGGGCCGACCCTGGTGCTGCTGCACGGCTATCCGCAGTGCTGGCGGATGTGGCGGGCGCTGCTGCCGGAGCTGGCCGCGACGTACCAGGTGGTCGCCCCCGACCTGCGCGGTTTCGGCGGCAGCGACGCCCCACCCGGCGGGTACGACAAGAAGACCGTCGCCGCCGACCTGCACGGGCTGTTGACCGGGCTGGGCCTGGCCGACGACATCCGGCTGGTCGGTCACGACGTGGGCACCATGGTCGCGTACGCCTATGCCGCCGCCCACCCGGACACGGTGTTCCGGTTGGTGCTGACCGAGGCACCGATCCCGGACGAGAGCATCTACACGTTTCCCGCGTTGAGCACGGCCGGGCCGGCGGTGTGGAACTTCGGATTCTTCAACGTCATCAACGGCCTGCCGGAGGAGTTGGTCGCCGGCCGGGAGGCACGCTGGGTGGACCGCTTCACCGACTCGATCATGGTGAACAAGGGCAGTATCGGCCCGGACGACATCGCGGAGTACGCCCGGCACCTCACCGACCCGGCCCACCTGCGGGCCAGCTTCGACTACTTCCGGGCCTTCGCGCAGGACGTCGCGGACAACGCCGCGTACCGGAAGAACCCGCTGCCGATGCCGGTGCTGGCCGTCGGCGCGGCGGCCAGCCTCGGCGGCCAGGTCGCCGAGCAGGTACGCCGCTACGCCCGCACGGTCGACGGACGGGTGGTCGACGACAGCGGCCACTGGCTGTTCGAGGAGCGCCCCGCCGAGCTGACCGCCCTGCTACTCCCCTTCCTGCACGGCTGACAGCCCTCGCTCTGGCGGGAACTGCCCGCGACAGCGAGCCCTGTCGCGCTGAAGTGCGGGTTCGCGTCCCGCATGGTGTCAACGATCCGCTGTAGCACGAGCCTGCGCCCAGTGCCCTGAGATAATCTTGTGCGCCTCGACGGCAGACGTCACCGCCAGTCCGATCTCCGCAGCCAGGACTTCGTATCGGACGTTCCACGATGGTGGCGGTTCGGGCAGATCATCCGGCACGGTGTGGGTACCCCGGATGGAGAAGACGTGGTGGACTCGTCTGACCAGCGATTCGTCGGCCAGCACGCCGTCCTCCACCAGCAGGACGAGGTCGACCAGATCCCTGACCCGGGTGGACAGCCCGGTCTCGTAGAGCCGCGTCAGGGCATGCAGCTTTTCGGCGTACTGCTGCCGCAGGTCAGCTACCCAGATCACCCGGGTGGGGATGGCGGCGAACGCCAGGTCGTCCGGCAGTTCGAGCAGCTCGACGCCGCCAAGCTCCTCGGGACGCGCCACCACGTCCAACTTGAGTGTGGCGAAGAGTTGGCCGGCAAGGCGGCCCTCGACCGGGAAACGCCAGGCCGGACGGCCGTACGCGTCGTCGCGTAGCCGGGTCGGCGCGGCGGCCGAGTAGATGAACCCGTCACCGTCAGGGTCGGTGAGCAGTGCCTCGATGAGCGCCTCGTGGAGTTCCGTTCCGTCAGCCGGGTCCGCTACCAGGCCCGGCCTTATCACCAGGTCGACATCGCGGGTCGATCGTGCAAGCCCGGGCCGTCGCAGCTCGACCGCCATCCCGCCCTTGAGTACCCAGGCATCGGTGTTCTGGTGAACGAGGCGCACCAGGAGCCGGGTGAAGGCAAGGCGACGACGGAGCCAGTTGGGGTCCCTGCCGAGCAGTCGCGCACGTTCGAGGATGCGGTTGTCGACGGCAGCACGCAGCGCGGAAGCCGTCGAGTATCTCCTGCTCATCGACCTGTCGCCGCCAGGGCGATATGCGCACCCAGCTCCGCCGTCGGACCCAACTCCGTGGCGGCGGCACGCAGACGCCGTGCAGTGGTGAGGCCCCGGCTGAGCGCCTCGGCGACAGCACCGTCGAGCCACTGTTGCTCGATCCTTGCCTGTGCGCACTCGGCAAGTGCGCGACTCGGGGTCGTCACCCGGAACCCTTCTCGATCTTCGATGTCCGCCTCGGGGGGAAGCGGTCGGTGCAGGACGATCTCCGGAGCCGAGCGTCGGAACCGCGCGGGAACCGACAGATGCACCCTGGCCGGGTCGAGATCACCAAGGTCGTGCACGGAGAGCGCGCTGGCATGACTCACCACGCCCACCGCCCCGCTCCACAGCACCCAACGGACGAGATGGTCCGCCGGATGCGCCGGCCAATCCATCAGCCGGAAAACTCCCCGGTCGACCCGCACCCAGTTGCCGTGATCAACGTGGTGTTTCTGCGCCTGATACGAGTATCCAATTTCCCGAGCCTGCGCGGCGGTGACGTAGCCGTGCTGACGGGCAGCAAGCTGGAACAGCGCTCGCCGGTTCGATGTTGACACTCGCCAAGGCTACCAACCTAAAGAAAAGATTTAGTTTCCGGTCAGGTGAAGCCGAAGAACTAAAGTTGTTTTTTATTTTCGTGCCAGCGCAAGGTGTCCGTCCTCGACGGCAGCCGGTCGGTCAGGCCGCCGGCTCCCAGGCGTACGCGGCGAGGGGCGGGTCGAGCGGGGCGCGGGTGAGCCGGTTGGCGAGGGTCGAGATGGTGTACGTCCCGACCCCGAGCACCACGTCGAGGGCGTGCCGGGGCCGGTAGCCGGCGTCGAGGAAGGCGGTCAGTTCGTCGTCCGGCACGTCACCGGCGTGGTCGAGGACGGCGAGGGTGAACCGGCGCAGCGCCGCCAGCCGGGGTTCGGGCAGCTCGGTGCCGTCGCGCAGTGCGGCGATCAGATCAGCAGCGGCACCCAGCCGGTGCAGGGTGGCGGTGTGCATCGCCACGCAGAGGTGGCACCGGTTGCGGGTGGCGACGGCCAGCACCACCACCTCCCGTTCGACGGGCGCGAGGTCGGTGGTCTCGAAGGTCGCGGAGGCGGTCAGGAACCCCTTGAGTAGTTCGGGGGATTCGGCCATCAGCCCGACCGCGCCGGGCAGGTGGCCGAGCTTCCGCTGTACGCCGACCATGGTCGGCCGGGCGGCGTCGGGCGCGGTGTCGAGGGTGTGCGTGGTGAAGCCGGGTCGGGACATGGCGGTGTACCCCTCAAGTACGATAGTCAACGTGGTTGTCCAAACAGTAAACCAGGTTGTCGAACATGTCGACTGGTGACCCCGAGCGCCGCGGTTTCGTGTTGCCGCTGCTGCTGCTCGCCGGGTTCCGCAGCCTCGTCGACGACCTGCACGCCGAGTTGGCCCGACAGGGGCACCCCGAGCTGCGACCGGCACACGGCTTCGTGCTCCAGGCCGTCGGCGTCACCGGAACCACGGCGTCCGACCTGGGCCACCGCCTCGGCGTGTCGAAGCAGGCCGCCGGCAAGACCGTCGACCGGCTGGTGACCCTCGGCTACCTGGAACGCGCCGACGACCCGGCCGACGCCCGCCGGAAGCTGATCCGGATGACCGAAAAAGGCGTCGACGGGCTGCGCCGCTCGGCGACGATCTTCGACGCGCTACGGGAGCGGTGGGTGGGCCGGCTCGGCGCGGAGCGGGTGGCCGCCCTGGAGGACGACCTGCGGGCGGTCACCCCGCCGGATTCCTTCCGACTCGACGTCCCCGGCTGGTTCGGTAGCTGAAACGCCCTCCGGGCACACCTGCCCGACGACCGACGCGGACGTCAGGAACGCGCCCGGAGTCACCGGTGGGCCGGCCTGGGCGACGGGAGTGCCCGCCGGTCGGCGGACGGTCAGTGGCGGCGGGTCTGCGCGACGAAGGCCCGCCAGGCGGCCGGGGCGAAGGTCAGCACCCCGCCGTCGCGGTCCTTGGAGTCCCGGACGTGCACCCGACCGGGCAGGTTGTCGGCGACCTCGACGCAGGCGCCGGAGTCGTTGCCGCTGCGGGTGGCCTTGCGCCACCGGGCGTCGGTCAGATCCATGGCCTCACGATCTCCTCAAGCAGGTCGATCGACTGCTGTCGGGGCAGCGCCTCACTGCGCAGAGTTTCCCATCTTCCCAGCAGGGTCGCCACCCCGTCGATGTCGTCCACCACCGTGCCACCGGTCTGCGTGTCGAGAAAGCCCACCCAGTCGCCCTCGGCCGAGCAGCCGAGGATGAACGGCCCGAAAAGGCCCGCATGCAATCCGACCGTAGCCGGCAGGACGTGCACGTTGACGTGTGGCCGGCGGGCGCACTCGACCAGGTGCCGGAGCTGACCGGCCATCACCTCGGCGCAGCCCTCGGCGAACCGGCGGAGCGCGGTCTCCTCGATCACGGCGGTGAGCTGCGGCGCGTGCTCCCGGTCGAGGATCTCCTGCCGGACGAGTCGGGCTGCCACCAACTCCTCGATCCGCTCCGCGGTGTAGCTGAGATCGAGTCGGAAGCCTGCCCGCGCGTAGTCGGCGGTCTGCAACAGGCCCGGCACCATGGTCGCGCCGAAGCAGCGTAGCTGGGTCGCCGTCCGCTCGGCCTCCAGCCACGGGCGGAACCACACCGGCTCACCGTCGCGCCGCCCCAACTCCCGCAGGGCGACGAAGAGGCCGCCGCTGTCGAACACGTCGTCGGCACGCTTCAGGTAGGCGTGGTTCGGCACGACCTGCCCCAGCTCCACCGCCGACACCGTCGACGGGGAGTAGTGCACCCGGCGGCCGAACTCCTCCTGGGTCAGGCCGGCGGTCGCCCGCGACCGGCGCAACTGGGCCCGGATCAGCTCCGCCGTCGACACCTGCTCGCTCATCCGGCACTCCTATCGGGACGGCGACCGTCCACCCGGCAGCGGACGGAATCACCGTGTCGCAGAGTAGTCATCAGGAAGCGCCCTGTCAGACCCCGCCGCTCCACAGTCCCGCCAGCATTTCCCGACCCCGCTCCAGCACCGCTCCCGAATCCCCGGCATCCAGGGGAGGTCCGGCGACGCCCGCTCACCGATTCCGGGCTCTGCAATTCGTATAACTACACTTCTAAGAACTGTAGTTATACGTTCCGCAGGCCGTGGGGCGTCGACACAGCCCGCTTCTCCGGCGGAGGATGGGCGCATGGACGACGCGTACACGGTGGGCGATCCCGACGGCCTCTCCCCGCTCCAGCGGGAGATCCGCGACGCGGTGGCCCGGGAGCTGCACGCCCAGCTCGCCCTGCGGGCCGAGCGCCTCGACCTGGCCGACGTGCCGGAGGTCGCCTACCAGGTGACCCTGGGCGTCGACCGGGTGCTCACCGGCCGGCTCACTCCACCCCGGCGTACGAGTGCAGGCCGGTGAAGAAGAAGTTCACCCCGAACAGGTTCATCAGAACGGTCAGGAAGCCGAGCACCGCGATCCAGGTCGCCACGTTGCGCCGGACGCTGGGCGTGGCGCGGGCGTGCAGGTAGCCGGCGTAGACCACCCAGGAGATGAACGCCCAGGTCTCCTTCGGGTCCCAGCCCCAGGCCCGACCCCAGGCCGCCTCGGCCCAGATCGCGCCCGCGATCACCGCGAACGTGAAGATCGGGAACGAGAAGGCGTGCAGCGCGAAGGTCAGCCGCTCCAGGTCGGCCGCCCCGGGCAGCCGCCGGGCCAGCGTGTACGGGAAGCTGCGCCGCCCCTGCTCGTAGCCGTTGCGCAGCAGGAACGACACCGCCGGCACCACGCCCAGCAGGAAGATGCCCGACGAGAAGACGATCGTCGACACGTGGATGATGAACCAGTACGACTGGAGCGCCGGCATCAGCGGCACCACCGGGACGTAGAGCTTCAGCTCGGCGAAGGCCAGCAGCAGCACCATGACCAGGGTGAGGAACAGCCCGAGCCGGCGCAGTGACGGGCGCTTCCAGAGCACCACGAGCCAGGCGGCGGTCCCGATCCAGGTGACCGTCAGCACGAACTCGTACATGTTGCCCCAGGGCATCCGGTCGGCCGCGATGCCCCGGGTGACCAGTGCGCCCAGGTGCAGTGCGGCGGCGAGGACGGTCAGCCCGGCGGCGATCCGCCCGGCCAGCCTGGCCCGCCCCGCCGACCGGCTCGGCCTGGTCGACGGCGGCGTGCCTGCGGGGGCCGTGGTCGCGGGGGCGTCGACCACCGGCCCGTCGACCTTGTCGACACCCGCGCCGCCGACGCCCGCGCCGACCAGTTCCCGCGCCGGGGTGATCCGGGCCGACACCGCGCGGACGTTACCCAGGGCGTACTCGACGGCGTGGCTGATCATCGCGACCAGGTACACCAGGATCGCGAACGTCACCAACTGGTCGGAGACTGCGGACATCACTCGACTCCCTCTCGCGCCCGCCGGTCGGGCCGCCCGTCGTCGCGTACCGCAGCGACGAGAGACGCGAACTCCTCGGCGAACCCTGGATGCTCGGTGCGCGGCAGCCCACCGGCCGACACCAAGCTACTACCGCCCGTCGGAGATCCACTGTCGGGGGGCGTAACCCGGAACCAGACCCGCCGCCGACGGCCGAACAGCGAGCCCATCAGCCCGACCAGCAGCACCACGCAGGCCCCCAGCATCAGCTCCTCGCCCGGGTCGTGCCGGACGGAGAGGGTGACGTACCGCTTGGTGCCGAGGAACTCCAGCTTGCTGCCGTCGTCCAGGGTCCACGTCTCGCCCGGGGCCAGCTTTCTGTCGCCGACCTGCTTGAGCTTGCCGTTGGTCACCTGCCGCCGGTCGAGCTGGTAGACCGAGCCGGGGATGCCGGCGTCCAACCCCAGGTTGCCCCGGTAGGCGGCCAGCACCACGGCCGGGTTGCGTTCCTCGGGGAACCGCGACGAGACGAACGGCGCGGTGTCCGGGGCGGTCGGCAGGTACAGCCCCTCGAAGGCGACCTGCTGGTTCGCGTCCCGGCGGCCGGTCGCCGGGTCGACGTTGGCGTCCGGGAAGGCGGCCACCCCCTCGCTGGTGAGGTTGGCGTCGCCGCTGGTCAGGAACGGCACCGTGCTGGTCTGGCTGCGGCCGTACCGGTCGGTGTATTTCAGGATCGGGGCGTAGCCGTGGCCCAGCAGGTAGACGTTCGCCGAGCCGAGCCGCAGCGGCGAGTTGACCGAGAAGTCGGCGGTCCGCCGGTCCGAGCCGTCCGGCCGGTCGACGGTCACCGTGGCGCGGTAGCTCTCCGGCTGCCCGGACGGCAGGAACCGGGCGTCGAAGTTGTCCAGGGTGAGGCAGAACGGCGGCAGGTCGGCGCTGTCGACGCGCGGGCCCAGCTTCGCCTCGGCGTACTGCTGGCGGGTGTTGCAGAAGGCCTCGTCGGCGACGAGCAGGCGGTTGCCGTGCCAGCCGTACCACGAGCCGAGCGCGACCCCGATCAGCACGGCGACCAGCGAGGTGTGGAACAGCAGGTTGCCGGTCTCCTTGAGGTAGCCCTTCTCGGCGGAGACCTCGTTGCCGCGCACCTGCACCCGCCACCGGCGGCGACGCAGCACGGCGGCGATGGCCTGCGGGTCGGCGGCCCCCGGCGCTTCCAGCACGGTGTGCTGCGGCAGCCGGTCCATCCGCTTGGGCGCGGCCGGCGGCCGGGCCCGCAACGCGCGCACGTGGTCGCGCATCCGGGGCAGGATGCACCCCACCAGCGAGGTGAACAGCAGCAGGTAGATGGCGGAGAACCAGACCGAGCCGAACACCTCGAACGCGCCGATCCGGTCGAGCTGCGGGGCGAGGTCCGGGTGCTCGACGAAGTACCTGTCGACGTTCTCCGGGTTGACCCCGCGCTGCGGCAGCACCGAGCCGGGGATGGCCGCGACCGCGAGCAGGAACAGCAGGATCAACGCGGTACGCATGCTGGTGAGCTGCCGCCACGAGTTGCGCAGCAGGGCCAGCAGCGGATTCGGCCGGCGGCGGGGGGCCTCGGCGGGTGGGCTGGCCGGGCGGTCCTCGACGGTCGTCATCAGATGCTCACCTCGCCGGGGCCCACGGTCGTCTGCAACCAGATCACGAAGTTCTGCCAGCCGCCGGTGACCAGCGCCAGGCCGATCAGGATCAGCAGCACCCCGCCGATCCGGGTCACCCACCTGCTGTTGCGCCGGACCGCGCGGAACACCCCGAGCAGCCGGTGGAAGCCCAACCCGAAGACCACGAATGGCAACCCCAACCCCAGGCAGTACGCCACCGCCAGCACCACCGCCCGGTCGGTCTGCCCACCGGTGGCGGCCATCCCCAGCACCGCACCCAGCGTCGGGCCGGTGCACGGCATCCAGCTCAGCGCGAACACCGCGCCGAGCACCGGCGCGCCGAGCAGCCCGGCGGCGGGCAGCCGCCGGATGCGCAGTTCCCGCTGCATGCCGGGGAGCACCCCCAGGTAGCTCAGCCCGAGCAGGACGATCAGCGCGCCGATGACGACCTGGAAGGTGCGCTCGTAGTCGAAGAAGATCCGGCCGAACCCGGCGAACAGGATCGCGGTGGCGGTGAAGACGACGGTGAACCCGGCGATGAACAGCAACGTCCCGGCCAGCACCCGGCCCTTGACCGCCGCCACCGGCCGGGCCGCCGTCCGGGTCGCCGTCGCCGTCGCCGTCGCCGTCGCCGTCGCCGTCGTGCCGTCCGCGCCGCCGGCCGGTGCCGCCCCACCGCCGTCGGGGTCGGGTCCGCCGCCGGCCGGGGTGGTCGGCCGGGCGCGGCCCTCCAGGTCGGTGCCGGCCAGCCCGGTCACGTACGACAAATAGCCGGGCATCAGCGGCAGCACGCACGGGGACAGGAAGCTGACCAGCCCGGCGAGCGCCGCCGCGCCGATGGCCAGCAGCAGCGGGCCGGACTGGGCGAGTTCGCGGAACGTCTCGCCCATCAGCGGGAACCGGTCGACGCCGGCTCTTCGGCGGCGATCCGCTCGACGATCGGGCGCAGCCCGTCGGTGGTGACGGCGGCCCGGATCACGGTGGCGATCCGGCCCTGCCGGTCCAGCACGACGGTGGCCGGGATGGTGTTCGGCGGGATGTCCAGGGCCAGCGCCAGCCGGCTGGCCGGGTCGAACAGGCTCGGGTACGTGACCCGGCCCTCCTCGAAGGCGATCGCCTTGTCCCGGCTGTCCTGCACGTTGATGCCGAGGAAGGTCACCCCGGACGCCCTGGTGGCCTGGTAGGTGGCCTCCAGGTCGTCGGCCTCGGCGCGGCAGGGCGCGCACCAGGAACCCCAGAAGTTGACCACCACCACCTGACCCCGGGCCTGGGAGACGTCGTACCGGCCGCCGGTGAGCAGGTCACCGGCGATCGTCGGGGCGGCGGACCGTTGGTCGGGGGCGCACTCGACGATGCCGCCGTTGTTGGCGCAGCGGCTCTCCTCGCTGCCGGAGGAGCAGCCGACCAGCGCCGCCCCGGCGGTGACGGCGGCGAGCAGGACGGCCAGCGGCCTCCGGAAACGCATCTCAGGCCCCCTTGGCCGTCCGGGCTGTCGCGGACATGGCGATCAGGTGGGCGGCCGGTTCGGAGTACCCGATCCCGACCACCTTCGCCCCGTCGAAGTGGAAGGAGGTGAGGCTGGCCAGCCCGCACTGCCGGCGGCGCGGGTCGTGCCAGAGCCGCTTGCGCTCGACGTAGCGGCGCAGCGTCCAGATGGGGAGCTGGTGGGAGACGATGACCGCCTCGCGCCCCTCGGCGGCCACCCGGGCGGCGTGCAGCCCGGCGAACATCCGCTCGGCGATGGCCCGGTACGCCTCGCCCCAGCTCGGGGTCACCGGGTCGCGCAGCACCCACCAGTTGCGCGGGTCGCGGAACGAGCCGTCGCCGGGCGAGACCTTCTTGCCCTCGAACCAGTTGGCGCTCTCGATCAGCCGCTCGTCCACCCCGACCGGGAGCCCGAACTGGCCGGCGATCGGCTCGGCGGTCTGCTGGGCGCGTTCCAGCGGGCTGGCCACCACGTGCACGATCTCCCGCTCGGCGACCGCCTGGGCGGCGGCCTTGGCCATCTGCACGCCCAGCTCCGACAGCCGGAAGCCGGGCAGCCGGCCGTAGAGGATCTGGTCCGGGTTGTGCACCTCGCCGTGCCGCAGCACGTGGACGACGGTCTTGCTCATTGGTGTTTACCCCCCGCTGCCTGCCGCTGCCGCTGCTGTCGCCGCGCCGGGCAGGGCGGCGGCGATGTGCTCCAGGGCGGCGTCGTCGAGCGCCGCCGACACGAACCACGACTCGAACGCGCTCGGCGGCAGGTAGACGCCGGCGGCGAGCATCGCGTGGAAGAACGCCTTGAACGCGGGCACCTGCTGGGTGCGGGCGCTGTCGTAGTCCACCACGTCGGCGTCGGTGAAGAAGATCGAGAACATGCTGCCCGCGTACGACAGGCGGTGCGGGACCCCGGCGGCGGCCAGCGCGTCGGCGGCGAGCTTGCCCACGACGGCGGCGGTGTCGTCGAGCCTGCGGTAGAGGGCGTCGTCGGCGAGCCGCAGGGTGGCCAGGCCGGCGGCGCAGGCCAGCGGGTTACCGGAGAGGGTGCCGGCCTGGTAGACCGGGCCGGCCGGGGCGAGCCGGGACATGATCTCCGCGCGCCCGCCGAAGGCCGCGGCGGGCAGTCCGCCCCCCATCACCTTCCCGTACGTCCACAGGTCGGCGTCCGACGGGTCGAGGCCGTGCCAGCCGGAGCGGGAGACCCGGAACCCGGTCATCACCTCGTCGACGATGAGCAGCGCGCCGTGGGCGTGGGCGATGGCGGCGAGCCGGGAGTTGAAGCCGTCGCGGGGGGCGACCACGCCCATGTTGCCGGCGGCGGCCTCGGTGATGACCGCTGCGATGTGCGGGCCCTGCGCGGCGAACGCCGCCTCGACGGCGGTGAGGTCGTTGTAGGGCAGCACGATGGTGTCGCCGGCCGCCGCGCCGGTGACCCCGGGCGAGTCGGGCAGGCCGAGGGTGGCGACGCCGGAGCCGGCGGCGGCGAGCAGCCCGTCGGAGTGGCCGTGGTAGCAGCCGGCGAACTTGATGATCTTGGATCGGCCGGTGAAGCCGCGGGCCAGCCGGATCGCCGACATGGTCGCCTCGGTGCCCGAGTTGACCAGCCGTACCTGCTCGACCGGGGTGCGGTCGACGATCTCGGCGGCCAGCTCCACCTCACCCGGGGTGGGGGTGCCGAAGCTGGTGCCGAGGGTGGCGGCCTCCCGCACCGCCTCGACCACCTCGGGGTGGGCGTGGCCCAGGATCAGCGGCCCCCAGGAGCAGACCAGGTCGACGTAGCGTCGCCCGTCGGCGTCGTACAGCCAGGGGCCCTCCCCCCGGACCATGAAGCGCGGGGTGCCGCCGACGGCACGGAACGCGCGCACGGGGGAGTTGACCCCGCCCGGCACGATGGCGCGGGCGCGGTCGAACAGGGCCTCGGAGGCCGGCGCGTCGGCGGGGTAACGGCCGGTGCCGGCGGAAAAGGTATCGGTCACGATGCGGCCCATTGTGTCAGCGCCGGCCGGGGAATCCGCAGCCACCCCGGGGCCGGGTTACCCGGCTCACCTCACCCGACGCCGGTGCCGGAGCTGCCGCCCGCGCGGTGGTCGGCACGGCGGATCGTCTCACCGGGCCGGGTTGGCGGGATCGCGATAGGCTGACGGCGTGGATCGTGCCGAGCTGTCCATCACGGTACACCGGACGGGCGACGAAGTGGTGCTGCGCCTGGCCGGTGAGATCGACATGCTCACCGCCGCCCAGCTGTCGACCGTCGTGAACGAGGTGCTCGCCGATCCTCCGCCGCGCATCGTGCTCGACCTGGCCGGGGTGACCTTCTGCGACTCGCAGGGGCTGGGCACGCTGGTGGTGCTCAGTCGCAAGGCCAGCCACTCCCAGTGCCTGTTGATGCTGAGCAACGTGGGCGACTTCCTGCTCCGCGTCCTCGACATCACCGGCCTCCGTTCCGCCCTGATGATCCGTAACGAGACCCCCTCCGGCTGACCGGTCAGCCGACCGGGGTGTCACGGCGGCGGAAGGCGGCGACCCCGGCCGCGCAGAGCACCCCGGCCAGCGCGGTCAGGACCAGCAGCGGGGTCACGCTCCAGCCCGCCCGCAACACCTGCGGGGTGTGCGTGAACGGCGACAGGTCCAGCAGCCACTGGCTCAGCTCCAGCACCGCGCCGAGCTGACCGAGCAGCACCGCCGACGCGAGCACCGCCCAGGCCGTCGCGGCGAACCGGGGCAGCAGCCCGTACAGCAGCACCGCCAGGCCGGCCAGCACCCAGACCGCCGGCACCTGCGCCAGGCCGGCGCCGAGCATCCGGGGCAGCTCGCCCGGCACGTCACCCACGCTGAGGCCGTAGGTCAGTCCGGCCGCCAGGCCGGTCAGCGCCAGCGCCACCACCGGCCCCAGCAGGGCGAACACCAGGTGCGAGGCGAGCCAGGCCGACCGGTGCACCCCGGCGGCCAGCACCGGCTCGACCCGCCCGGCGGCCTCCTCCGACCGCATCCGCAACGCCGCCTGGACGCCGTAGCCGGCGGCGGCCAGCCCGGCCACCCCCAGCGACGCCCCCAGGTACGCCTCGGCCAGCCCCGAGGTGCCACCCAGCCGGGCCATCACCTGCTCCAGCGCGGCGTTGCCGGCGACCGACCGGCCGGCCGACTCGGCGGCACCGCCGACGACCAGCCCGAGCAGGCCGAAGCCCACCGACCAGCCCAGCAGTTGCCCCCGGTGCAGCCGCCAGGCCAGCCCGAACGGCCCGGACAGCCCCCGCCCGGCCCGCGCCGGGCCCGGCCGCGACGGCAGCACGCCGGCACCGAGATCCCGCCGCACCGACACCGGGTACGTCACCACGGCCAGCAGCACGGTCAGCGCGACCGGCAACGCCAGCACCCACCAACGCTCCCCCGCGTAGGCGCGGATGCGCGGGGCCCAGCCCAGCGGGGAGAGCCAACTCGGCCACCCGTGGCCGGAGGTGTCCCCGACCAGGCGCAGCGCGAACGCCACCCCGAGCACCCCGACGGCGATCCCGCGTGCCCCGGCGGCGGTCTGGGTGAGCTGGGCGGCCAATCCGCCCACCGTGGCGAACACCACCCCCACCAGCGCCGCCGACAGCCCGTACGCCAGCGAGCCGGCCACCGGTAGCCCGGCGGCGGCCAGCCCGGCGGCGGTGAGCAGGCCGAGCACCAGGCTGGCCGCGTACGTCACCAGTAGCGCGGCGGTGAGCCCGGCGTGCCGGCCGAGGACTGTCGCGCCGAGCAGTTCCCGCCGACCGGCCTCCTCCTCGGTGCGGGTGTGCCGGATGACGGTGAGCAGTGCGGCCAGTCCGACGATCACCTGGAGGAAGCCGCCCCGCTGGGCGGTCAACGCGCCGATGCTGTCCCCGTAGACGGGGCCGAGCAGGGCCACCACCGACGGGTTGCGGGCGGTGCCGTCGGCGTACGCGGCCCGCTCGGCGGCGGTCGGGAACAGCGCGAGGAAGCTGCCCGCGTACGACACCGGCAGGACGGTCAGCAGCAGCACCCAGAGCGGCAGGACGATCCGGTCCCGGCGCAGGATCAGCCGGGCCAGGTGACCGGTGCCGGTGAGGGTGCTCATCGCCGTACCCCCGCCGGCTGGTCGGCGTCCGACGCGGCGGCGGGGGCCGGGGGCGTCTCGTAGTGGCGCAGGAACAGCTCCTCCAGCGTCGGCGGCTGGCTGACCAGGCTGCGCACGCCGATCTCGGTGAGCCGGCGCAGCGCGGTGTCCAGCGCGACGGTGTCGACGGCGAACCGCACCCGTCCACCGTCGACCCGCAGGTCGTGCACGCCGGGCAGGTCGGCCAGGCCGTCGACCGGGCCGGCCAGTTCGGCGTCGATCGCGGTGCGGTGCAGGTGGCGCAGCTCGGTCAGGGTGCCGGTCTCGACGTCCCGGCCGTTGCGGATGATCGTCACCCGGTCGCAGAGCGCCTCCACCTCGGCGAGGATGTGGCTGGACAGCAGCACCGTGCGGCCGTCGCGCCGGGCCCGGTCGATCCAGTGCTGGAACACCTCCTCCATCAGCGGGTCCAGCCCGGAGGTGGGTTCGTCGAGGATGAGCAGTTCGACGTCGGAGGCGAGCGCGGCGACCAGGCCGACCTTCTGCCGGTTGCCCTTGGAGTAGGTGCGCCCCTTCTTGCGGGGGTCCAGCTCGAACGACTCCAGCAGCTCGGCGCGGCGCTTCGGGTCGAGCCCGCCACGCATCCGCCCGAGCAGGTCGATCACCTCGCCGCCGGAGAGCTGCGGCCAGAGGGTGACGTCACCCGGCACGTACGCCAGGCGGCGGTGCAGCGTGACGGCGTCGCGCCACGGGTCGCCGTCGAGCAGGCGGACGGCCCCCGCGTCCGCCCGCAGCAGCCCGAGCAGTACCCGGATGGCTGTCGACTTGCCGGCGCCGTTCGGGCCGAGGAACCCGTGCACCTCGCCGGAGCGCACGGTCAGGTCGAGCCCGTCGAGGGCCCGGGTGCGGCCGAAGGTCTTCACCAGGCCGGTCACCGCTATCGGGGTTTCCATAATTCGGAAGCTACACTCGTTTCACAAAGTTGTGAAGCATGTGTCCGGTACGGCACCATCACCTGCACCGCCCCGACCCGAGGAGCACCGAGCCGATGCCTGACGACCGTCGACCCGGCCACGACGACGAGGTCCACCTCTTCGTCGAACGGATGGCGATGGCTTTTGCCGACGTCGGCTTCCCCCGGATGGCCGCCCGGGTCCTGTTCTCCGTGATGAGCGCCGACGGGCCGCTGACCGCCGCCGAGATCGGCGAGCGGCTGGGGGTCAGCGCGGCGGCCGTCTCGGGCGCGGTGCGCTACCTGACCCAGTTCGGGATGCTGGTCCGCGAGCCGGTCCCCCGCTCCCGCCGGGACCGCTACCGGATGCCGGAGAATCCCTGGTACGAGGGGACCATCACCAAGACCGGCCTCTACAAGAACTTCATCGACATCGCCGACGCGGGCGTCGACGCGCTCGGCGGCACGGCCACCCCCGGGGGCGAACGGGTCAGCGAGATGCGGGACTTCTTCTGCTTCGTCCAGGAGGAACTGGACTCGCTCGGCGAACGCTGGCGGGCCCGCCGGGTCGCCACCGGCCACGCCGAGCCGCCCGCCGCCTGACCGTCAGGCGGTGCTGCCCCAGCGGGCCTGCTCCAGGACGTCCAGGGCGCGCTGCCGGGCCTCCGGGTCGTCCTCGACCCGCAGCAGCGCGCTCGCCTCGTCGACCGCGTCGGTGAGCACCCGCCACTGGGCGTCGCGCTCCCGCACCACGTCGGACTGCGCCGCCAACTGCCGGGTCTTCACCCACAGCTCCACGAAGACCGACACCTTGGCCCGCAGCACCCACGGGTCGAACGGCTTGGTGAGGTAGTCGACCGCCCCGACCGCGTAGCCGCGCAACGCCAACTGGGCGTCCCGGTCGGCGGCGGTGAGGAAGATGATCGGCACGTGCCGGGTCCGCTCCCGGCGCTTGATGTGACTGGCCGTCTCGAAACCGTCCATGTCAGGCATCTGGGCGTCCAGCAGGATGACCGCGAAGTCGTCCACCAGCAGTTGCTTCAGCGCCGCCTCACCGCTCTCCACGGCCACCGACTGGACCGGGAGCCCCTGGAGGATCGCCTCCAGGGCCATCAGGTTCTCCCGACGGTCGTCGACCAGCAGCGCCTTGGCCGTCTGCGTCACGAATTCTCCCTATCTCGGCGGCCGCTGATCCAGGACGCCATCCGCTCGATCAGCCCGTCCAGGTCCACCGGCTTGGTGATGTAGTCGCTACCCCCGGCCGCCAGCGCCGACTCCCGGTCACCGGGCATCGCCTTCGCGGTGAGGAAGACGATGGGCAGGTCGGCGAAGCGGTGGTTGCGGCGGATCTGCCGGGTCGTCTCGTAACCGTCCTGGTCGGGCATCATGGCGTCCATCAGTACGATGTCCACCTCCGGATGCTCGGCCAGCACGCGGACCCCGTCCGCGCCGTTGTCCGAGTACAGCACGGTCATCCCGTGCAGTTCCAACGCGCTGGTCAACGCGAACACGTTGCGTACGTCGTCGTCGACGATGAGTACGGTGGCACCGTCCAACTGCCGGGTGGCCGGGGCCTCCGGCGTGGCCAGCAGCTCCATCGGCGGCATCAGCAGCGACGACGGCAGGCCCGCCCGCTCCGGCGACGGCGACTGCGGGGCCACCACCGCGTCCGGTGCCAGCACGTCCGGTACGAAGAGGGTGAACGTCGAACCCTGCCCCGGCGCGGAGGTCACCGTGATCGTGCCGCCGATCAGCCGCGCCAGGTCCCGGCTGATCGACAGGCCCAGCCCGGTGCCGCCGTACCGCCGGCTGGTGGTGCCGTCGGCCTGCTGGAACGCCTCGAAGATGATGCTCAGCTTGTCGTCGGAGATGCCGATGCCGGTGTCGATCACGGTGAAGGCGATCACCTGCCGGGCGTTGGTCAACGCCGGCACGTCGAAGACCGCGTTCTCCGCCGCCGGGGCGATCCGCAGGGTGACCGCGCCGTTGTCGGTGAACTTCACCGCGTTGGAGAGCATGTTGCGCAGGATCTGCTGCAACCGTTGGGCGTCGGTCACCAGGGCCGGCGGCAGTTCCTTGGCCACCCGCACCTGGAAGTCGAGGTTCTTCTCCTCCGCCTGCGGGGCGAACGCCTGCTCCACGTAGTTGCGGATCTCGGCGAACCGGATCTCCGTCGGCTCGACGTCCATCCGACCGGCCTCGATCTTGGACAGGTCCAGGATGTCGTCGATCAGACGCAACAGGTCCGAGCCGGAGCCGTGGATCGTCCGGGCGAACTCGATCTGCTTCGGGGTGAGGTTGCGCTCCGAGTTCTCCACCAGCAGCCGGGCCAGCAGCAGCAGCGAGTTCAGCGGCGTCCGCAGCTCGTGGCTCATGTTCGCCAGGAACTCCGACTTGTACGCCGACGCCCGGGTGAGCTGCTGGGCCTTCTCCTCCAGCCCCAGCCGGGCCAGCTCGATCTCCCGGTTCTTGGTCTCGATGTTGCCCTTCTGCTCGCTGAGCAGCTTCGCCTTGTCCTCCAGTTCGGCGTTGGTGCGCTGCAACTCCGCCGACTGGTCCTGCAACTCCAGCGCCAGCCGCTGCGACTGGGCCAGCAGTTCCTCCGTACGCCGGTTGGCCTGGATGGTGTTGACCGCGATGCCGATGGTGAGCACCAGCCGCTCCAGGAACCCCAGGTGCAGCTCCGAGAAGCGGGCCACGCTGGCGAACTCGATCACCCCGAGCAGTTCGCCCTCGAACAGGATCGGCAACACCACCAGGTCGGACGGGAGCGTGTCGGCCAGCCCGGAGCGCAGGGTGATCCGCCCGTCGGGCAGCGCGTTGAGCCGGATCGTCCGCCGGGAGAGCGCGGCCTGACCGACCAGCCCCTCACCGGGCCCGAAGGTCACGTCGTGCCCCCGCGCCACGTACCCGTACGACGCGGTCAGCCGCAGCCGCATCACCCCCTCGGAGGTGTCCGCCAGGAAGAACGCGCCGAGCTGCGCGTCGACCAGCGGGGTCACCTCCATCATGATCATGCGGCACACCTCGCCCAGGTCCCGCTGGCCCTGGAGCAGGCCACCGATGCGGGCCAGGTTGGAGTCGAGCCAGCCCTGCTCGGCGTTCTTCTTGGTGGTCTCCCGCAGGGTGACGATCATCTGGTTGATGTTGTCCTTCAGCTCGGCGACCTCGCCCTGCGCCTTGACCGCGATCCGCTGGGTCAGGTCACCCCGGGTCACCGACGTGGAGACCTGGGAGATCGCCCGGAGCTGGGTGGTCAGGGTCGAGGCGAGCTGGTTCACGTTCTCCGTGAGGTCCCGCCAGGTGCCGCTCACGCCCTTCACCTGGGCCTGGCCGCCGAGCTTGCCCTCGATGCCGACCTCGCGGCCGACCCGGGTCACCTCGTCGGCGAACGAGGAAAGCTGGTCCACCATCGTGTTCACGGTGTTCTTCAGTTCCAGGATCTCGCCCTGCGCGTCGACCGTGATCTTCTGGCCGAGGTCACCCTTGGCCACCGCCGTGGTCACCGAGGCGATGTTGCGGACCTGGGAGGTCAGGTTCGACGCCATCGAGTTCACGTTGTCGGTGAGATCGCGCCAGGTGCCGGAGACGCCCTTCACCTGCGCCTGACCGCCGAGCTTGCCCTCGGTGCCCACCTCACGCGCCACCCGGGTCACCTCGTCGGCGAACGAGGAGAGCTGGTCCACCATCGTGTTGACCGTGTTCTTCAGCTCCAGGATCTCGCCCTGCGCGTCCACGGTGATCTTCTGCGACAGGTCACCCTTCGCCACCGCCGTGGAGACCTGCGCGATGTTGCGCACCTGACTGGTCAGGTTCGACGCCATCGAGTTCACGTTGTCGGTCAGGTCCCGCCAGGTGCCGGCGACCCCGCGTACCTGGGCCTGCCCGCCGAGCTTGCCCTCGGTGCCCACCTCACGCGCCACCCGGGTCACCTCGTCGGCGAACGACGACAACTGGTCCACCATCGTGTTGACCGTGGACTTCAGCTCCAGGATCTCGCCCCGGGCGTCGACGGTGATCTTCTGGCTGAGATCGCCCTTGGCCACCGCCGTGGTCACCGAGGCGATGTTGCGGACCTGGGAGGTCAGGTTCGACGCCATCGAGTTCACGTTGTCGGTGAGATCGCGCCAGGTGCCGGAGACGCCCTTCACCTGCGCCTGACCGCCGAGCTTGCCCTCGGTGCCCACCTCACGCGCCACCCGGGTCACCTCGTCGGCGAACGAGCTGAGCTGGTCCACCATCGTGTTCACGGTGTTCTTCAGCTCCAGGATCTCGCCCTGCGCGTCGACCGTGATCTTCTGCGACAGGTCACCCTTCGCCACCGCCGTGGAGACCTGGGAGATGTTGCGGACCTGGCTGGTCAGGTTGCCGGCGAGCTGGTTGACGTTCTCCGTCAGGTCCCGCCAGGTGCCGGAGACGCCGCGTACCTGGGCCTGGCCGCCGAGCTTGCCCTCGATGCCGACCTCGCGGGCCACCCGGGTCACCTCGTCGGCGAACGAGGAGAGCTGGTCCACCATCGTGTTCACGGTGTCCTTCAGCTCCAGGATCTCGCCCTGCGCCGCCACGGTGATCTTCTGGCTCAGGTCACCCCGGGCCACCGCCGTGGAGACCTGCGCGATGTTGCGCACCTGACTGGTCAGGTTCGACGCCATCGAGTTGACGCTGTCGGTGAGGTCCTTCCAGGTGCCCGCCACGTTTGGCACGTCGGCCTGCCCACCGAGCTTGCCCTCGGTGCCCACCTCGCGCGCCACCCGGGTCACCTGCTCGGCGAACAGGCGCAACGTGTCGGTGAGCGAGTTCATCGTGTCGGCCAGCTCGGCGACCTCGCCCCGCGCCCCGACCGTGATCTTCTGCGACAGGTCGCCCCGGGCCACCGCAGTCGCCACCTGCGAGATCGACCGCACCTGGCCGGTCAGGTTCGACGCCATGGTGTTCACCGAGTCGGTGAGGTCCTTCCAGGTGCCGGCGACGCCCCGCACGTCCGCCTGACCACCCAACTTGCCCTCGGTGCCCACCTCCCGGGCCACCCGGGTCACCTCGTTGGAGAACGACGAGAGCTGCCCGACCATCGTGTTGACCGTCCGGCCGATCCGCAGGTACTCACCGCGCAGCGGGCGACCGTCGATCTCCAACGCCATGTGCTGGGAGAGGTCGCCGTCGGCCACCGCCATGATCACCCGGGCGATCTCGGTGGTCGGCCGGCCCAGGTCGTCGATGAGCGAGTTGACCGCCCGCTGGCCCTCCGCCCAGGAGCCGTCCAGGCCCTCCTCGTCCAGGCGTTCGGTCAGCCGGCCGTCCCGGCCCACCACCCGGCTGATCCGGCGCAGGTCCAGGTGCTGCCGCTCCTGGAGCGACACCACCTCGTTGAAGGCGTCCGCCACCTCACCGGCCGCGCCCGCACGCCGGGGCAGCCGCACCTTGAAGTCGCCCCGGCCGACCCGCCGCAGCGCCTCCGCCAGCTCACCGAGGAGCGCGTCATGCTCGGAAGCGGACCCGTCCGCCGTCACCGACTGTTTCGCGGTCATCATTCCTCGCTCGACTCGGAGGGCTTCCGGCGTGCCGACACGCCGACTTCCCCTCATTGTGCCCGGATCGTCGCCGGGCCCCCGGATACGACGTGCCCAGCGACGACGCGGCGTCCGCCCCGCCGCGCACCGGCATGGTCCGGCACGCGCCCGCCGGCCCGCCCGCACCGCCACCCGACGGGCCCCGCCGGGCCGACGGCGGAGGGTGACCGCCACCGGCGGATCGGTGCGGCCGGTGTGACGGTACGTGGTGCGGCTTGGCACCCGGCCGGTGGCGGTAGAGGATACGGGGGTGTCAACGGAGCCGGGGGCCGGGACAGACGCGGGACGGGACGAGCACGTCCGGCGCGTCCGGCTGCCCGCCGACAACCGCACCCCGGCCGCCGCCCGCGCCGTGGTCCGCTCCGTGCTCGCCGAAGCCGACCTCGACGAACTGCTCAACGAGGCGCTGCTGCTGACCACCGAACTCTCCACCAACGCCGTCGAACACGCCCGCACCGAACTGGACATCGAGGTCGTCGCCGACCAGATCGGCCTGACCGTCACGGTCTCCGACTTCGCCGCCGGGCCGGTCGACGAACTGGTCGTCGGCATCCGCAACGACACCGACCAGATCGGCGAGGTCTCCGCGCGGGGGCGGGGACTGCTCCTGGTCGACCACTTCGCCAGCCGCTGGGGCACCACCTACCTGCCCACCGGCAAGGGGGTGTGGTTCCGGCTCGACCGGCACGGCGACCACGGCGACGCACCACGCTCCCCGTACCCGCCACCCGGGCGGACCGACAGCGAACCGGCGACCAGCGCGCCGAGCGCCGCCGCGATGAGCGAACTCACCCAGACCCGCCCCGACCCGTACGCCGACGAACCGCTCACCGAGTTCGCCACCGACCTGCTCACCCGGGTCGCCGAGATGGTGGGCGCGGCCGGCGGGGTGATCCGGCTGGACCGGGGCGAGGGGGAGGGCCCGCAGGTGCTGGCCCGCTACGGCCGGCAACCCCGCCCCGGCAACGAGCTGTTGCGGGTGCCGCTGGCCGTGCACCGGCCGTACGTCGGGGAGCTGGAGCTGGACGCGGCACCGTCGGCGTACGCCAGGCCGCTGGCCGTCCTCGCCGCCGAACGGCTCGCGCTGCACCTGGAGAACGACCGGCTGCGCCGGGCCGACGTCCGCCGCTCGGCCTGGCTGACCTTCCTCGCCGAGGCCAGCGAACTGCTCGCCCAGTCGCTCGACGTCGACCTGACCATGGCGCTGATCCCGCAGCTGGTGGTGCCCCGGCTCGGCCAGTGGTGCGCGGTGCACACCGCCGACGAGTGGGGTCGGCTCAGGCTCGCCGCGTCCAGTCACGCCGACGAATCCGTCCTGCCCCAACTGCACAAGGTGCTGGAGGAGTCCGGGCCGGACTCGGTCCAGGCCCGGCTGCGGGAGGCGTCGCGGACCGGGTCGCAGGTGCCGCTCGGCGGGCCGATGGAGGGCTTCGCCGTGCCGCTGGTCGCCCGCAGCCAGCGCCTCGGCACCCTGGCCGTGGGGCGGCACCAGCGGCACCGGCACGACCCGGACGAGGTCGCGGTGCTGGAGGACGTCGCCCGGCGGGCCGGTCTCGCCATCGAGAACGCCCGCATCCACGCCGAACGGCGTCGGGTGGCGCAGACTCTCCAGCAGTCGCTGCTGCCGCCCGTGCTCCCGGTCGTCGAGCGCATCGGTTTCGCCGCCGAGTACGTCCCGACCGGCGACGAGGCCGAGGTCGGCGGCGACTTCTACGACGTGGTGCCGCTGCCGGACGGGCGCTGGCTGGTGGTGGTCGGCGACGTGTCCGGCAAGGGCGTGCAGGCGGCGGCGGTGACCGGGCTGGTCCGGGACGTGATCCGGGTGCTGGTTGGGGACGGCAAGCCGCTGCCCGAGGCGCTGGCCCGGCTCAACGACACGCTCGTCGAGCGGGGTGGCGGGCGGTACTGCACGCTGGCCCTGGCGGCGGTCGGGCCCGGCGACGGCGACCGGCTCGACGTCTCGTTGCACCTGGCCGGGCACGACCGGCCGGTGCTGCTGCACGGGGCCGGTGGGGCCAACTTCGTCGGCATCGGGGGGACGGCGCTCGGTCTGCTCGACTCGATCACCTCCCCGGCGGCGGAGATCGTGCTCGCGCCGGGCGACGCGCTGATCTTCTATACCGACGGGGTGACCGAGCGGCGGCGCGGCCGGGAACTCTTCGGCACCGAACGGCTCCGGGAGGCCGCCGCACCGCTGGCCGGCTACTCCGCCGACGTGGTCGCGGCCCGGCTGCGGGCCACCGCGATCAACTTCTCGGTCGAGTCGCCCCGGGACGACATCGCCATCCTGGTGCTGCGCAACGACGCCCTCTGAGCGCCGGGCGCGCCGCTGGCGGTCAGAGGCCGCCGGGGAGGCGTCCGGGGGCGAGCCGGCGGTGCGGGTCGAGGTGTTCCTTCGCCTCGCGCAGCCGGGGGATCACCGCCGCCTCACCCCACACGTCGACCTCACGACGCACCGCCGGGGGCGCGGCGACCACCACGCACCGGCCCCGGCGGGTGAACAGCACCCCACGGACGGCGGCGAGGATGCCGGCCACCCGGTCGACCGGGAGCGACCCGGGCAGCGCGGCGTGCACCACGCCCAGCCCGGCGGAGCCGCGCACGGACAGCGGGGCGCCGGCGGCGTCGCGCAGCGCGTAGACGGCGGCGTGCAGGTCGGCGGCCGGGGCCTCGACCCGCAGCGCGGTGTCGCCCGGCGCGAACGGGTAGCGCCGCCACCAGGCCGGGGCGTCCGGGGCGAGGCTTGCCGTACCGCCGAGCAGGGCGAGCAGCCGGTCGGCCCGCTCGCCCACCTCGGACCGGCCGCCCTCCAGCAGGACGGCCAGCTCACCGGCGCTGCCCCGGGGAGGCGGCGGGGCGACCCGACGGCCGGCCATCGCGGGATGGTTGGCGCGGGCCGACGCCTCGGCGGCCGACATCGGGCGACCGCCCGGCCCCGACGTCGCGCCCGCCGCCGGGGCGGCGGCCGGACGTGGCGGTGACCCGGCGGCCGGCAGGTCCAGCTCGACGGCCGCCGGATCGAGGTCGGCCGCGAGCACCGCCCGGACCAGGTCGTGCACCTCCAACGGGCTCCACACCGGCCGGGTCACCCACACCCGGCTCGGCGGCAGGGCGTGCGCGCGCAGCGTCGCCGAGACGAGCACGCCCAGCCCGCCCTGCGAGCCGCAGAGCAGCCGGCCCAGGTCGAGGCCGACCGGTGGGGCCGCGCCGGCCAGCTCGGCCGCGCTGCGCCCGGCGCTGACCAGCTCACCGTCGGCGTCCAGCCAGCGCAGGCCGACGAGCTGCTCGCAGGCGGTGCCGTGCCGGTGCCGCAGCGGGCCTGACTCGTCGGCGGCGAGCACCCCGCCGAGGGTGGCCCCGGGCGACGGCGGATCGAGGGCCAGCCGGCGGCCGGTGCGTTCCAGGGTGGCCTGCACGGCCCGCAGCGGGGTGCCGGCGCCCACCTCGACGACCGGGGAGTCCGCCGGCCGGTGGCCGACCCCGGCGAGCCGGCCGGTGTCGAGCATGATGTCGACCCGGGCCGGTGCCGCACCCCAGTCGATCTTCGTGCCGGCGCCCCGGGGGACCACCGACAGGTCGTGCCGGGCGGCGAGCCGCAGCACCTCGGCCGCCGCCCGGGGCCCACCGGGGACGGCCACCCACCGGGCGAGCCGGCCGGCGACCTCGTCGGCCGCGCCCGCGAACCGGGCGAAGGAGGGACCGCAGATCGCGGCCAACCGCTGGGTGATCTCCGTTGCACCGATCGAACCCGCTCCCGTCGACATGGCAGTCATCGTACACATGTTCTAAAGCGGCGCGTGGTGGTTCGACCGCGCGGCGGAGCGCGACGGGCCGGTAACGTGACGCCGTGACCACCGAGACCACCCCGCCCGTCGCCCGACAGGTCCGCGCGGAGCGCACCCACCACGGCGACACCGTCGTCGACGAGTACGCCTGGCTGGCCGCCAAGGACGACCCGGCGACCATCGCCCACCTCACCGCCGAGAACACCTACACGGAGCAGCGCACCGCGCACCTGGAGGCGTTACGCGGCACGCTGTTCGCCGAGACGAAACAGCGCACCCAGGAGACCGACCTGTCGGTGCCCACCCGCAAGGGCGGCCACTGGTACTACACCCGCACCGTCGAGGGCCAGCAGTACGGCGTGCACTGCCGCCGCCCGGTCCGCGACGGCGAGACCGACCCGCCGGTCAGCGCGGACGGCGCCCCGCTCGACGGCGAGGAGGTGCTGCTCGACGGCAACCAGCTCGCCGAAGGACACGACTTCTTCTCCCTCGGCGCGTTCGACGTCAGCCCCGACGGACGCTGGCTGGCCTACTCGACCGACTTCTCCGGCGACGAGCGGTTCACCCTGCGGATCAAGGACCTGAGCACCGGCGAACTGCTCGGCGACGAGGTGCCCGACACGTTCTACGGCACCGCCTGGTCGGCCGACGCCAGCGTGCTGTTCTACATCACCGTCGACGAGGCGTGGCGGCCCAACCGGGTGTGGCGGCACACCGTCGGCACCCCGTCGGGCGAGGACGTGGTGGTGCACCAGGAGGATGACGAACGGTTCTGGGTGGGCGTCGAGCTGACCCGCTCCGAGCGGTTCGTGCTGATCGACAGCACCAGCAAGGTCACCAGCGAGGTACGGGTGATCCCGGCCGACAACCCGACAGGCGAGCCGGCGGTGATCGCCCCGCGCCGGCAGGGCGTCGAATACAGCGTCGAGCACCACGGGCACCGGTTCCTGATCCTGCACAACGACGGCGCGGAGGACTTCGCGCTGGCGTACACCTCGGCGGATGCGCCCGGCGACTGGGTGCCGCTGATCCCGCACAGCCCCGGCACCCGGCTGGAGTCGGTCGACGCGTTCGCCGACCACCTGGTCGTCTCGCTGCGCAGCAACGGGCTGACCGGGCTGCGGGTGCTCCCCGTCGGCGGCGGCGACGCCCACGACATCGAGTTCCCCGAGCCGATCCACAGTGTCGGCCTGGACGCCAACCCGGAATACCGCACCCGGCAGCTCCGGTTCCGCTACACCTCGCTGGTCACCCCCGACTCGGTCTACGACTACGACCTGGTCACCCGGGAGCTGACGCTGCGCCGCCGCAAGCCGGTGCTCCCCGGGCCGGACGGCCGCGAATACGACCCGGCCGACTACGAGCAGCACCGCGAGTGGGCGCTCGCCGACGACGGCACCCGGGTGCCGATCTCGCTGGTCTGCCGCCGGGACACCCCGCGCGACGGCTCCGCCCCCGCCGTGATCTACGGGTACGGCTCGTACGAGGCCAGCATGGACCCGTGGTTCTCGATCGCCCGGCTCAGCCTGCTCGACCGGGGCGTCGTGTTCGCCGTCGCGCACATCCGGGGCGGCGGTGAACTGGGCCGCCGCTGGTACGACGAGGGCAAGCTGCTGGCCAAGAAGAACACCTTCACCGACTTCGTCGCCTGCGCCCGGCACCTGGTCAAGTCCGGCTGGACGGCGGCCGACCGGCTGGTCGCCCGGGGCGCCTCGGCCGGCGGCCTGCTGATGGGCGCGGTGGCCAATCTCGCTCCGGACGCGTTCACCGGGATCGTCGCGCAGGTGCCCTTCGTAGACGCGCTCACCTCGATCCTCGACCCGTCGCTGCCGTTGACGGTCACCGAGTGGGAGGAGTGGGGCAACCCGCTCGCCGACCCGGAGGTGTACGCGTACATGAAGTCGTACACCCCGTACGAGAACGTGGCACCCGTGGACTATCCGGCGATCCTGGCGGTGACCAGCCTCAACGACACCCGGGTGCTCTACCACGAGCCGGCCAAGTGGATCGCCCGGCTGCGGGCGGTGGCCCCGCAGGGCGACTACCTGCTCAAGACCGAGATGGGCGCCGGCCACGGCGGCCCCAGCGGCCGGTACGACGCCTGGCGCGAGGAGGCGTTCATCAACGCCTGGATCCTCGACCGGCTGGGCCGGGCCTGACCACCGTCGTCGCGCACCGGCTGGCCCCGGTCAGCCGGTGCGGAGTTCCTCGACGGCAGTGCTCGTGCGCAGGAAGAGCAGCCCGACGCCGACCGTGACCAGCACGGCGGCCAGCGCGGTCGCGCCGACCCCGGCGAGCTGACCCCACGGCAGCTCGGGTGTCACCACGGATTCGGGCACCCACACGGTGCGCAGGGCCGAGGGGTCGGCGCAGCCTGCGGCATCACCGGGGCAGACCTGGGCGGTCTGCCCCCCGTAGCTGCGTGGGCGGCCACCGGTGGTCCAGGTGAGCAGCAGGCCGACGGCGAGTGCCAGCACCGTGGCCGGTACCGCCGGGGCCAGCGCCTGCCAGGCCACCGACCGGCCGATGACGCTGCGGGGCACCCCGGAGGCGACCAGCGCCGCGTACGTCCGGCGGCGGGCGACGATCCCCTCGACCAGGGCGACGACCAGGCCACCGGCGGCCAGCGCCACCGCCACCTGGACGGCCCGGTCGACCAGGTCCATCGTGTTCAGGTAGAAGTCGTCGCTGGCGGCGAAGCTCTGGCCGATGGCCCGGTTCGCCGTCATGTCGGCGAGCATGGAGGCCCGTAGCCCGGCCGCGCCCGCCCCCACGATCACCGCCGCCAGCAGGGCGGCCAGGGTACGGCTGCCGGCCCACGGGTCGGCGGTCAACCGGCGGGCGGCCAGCAGCGTGGCCGGCCCGCGACCCCACCGGTGCAGCAGCCGCCCGGCCGTGTGCGACAGCCAGCCGGTGCCGACCACCACCCCGACCAGTGCGGCCAGCCCACCGCCGAGCATCAGCAACGGTTCCAGCACCGCCGGCGGGTCCTGATCACGGGCGGCGTACCACCGGCCGACCGGGACGAGCAGACCGTACGCGGCCACCCCGGCCGCGATCAGCAGCCCGGCCCACGGCCCCGGGGGGCGCTCCCGACGGACCCGCCGGACCACCCCGAGCGGGGTCGCGGTGACCCGGCGCAGCAGGACGACACCGGCCAGCCCGGCCAGCACCGGCAGGCCGAGCACCACCGCCGCGATCGCCGACGGTGACGGCAGCACGTCGGTGGGCAGGGGCAGCAGTCCTCGCCCGTCGGGCCGGTGCAGCAGCACCCGGCCCGCCAGGTACGTCCCCAGGCCGACCAGGGTGCCCAGCAGGCCGGCCAGTCCCGCCTCCACCGCGACCAGCGCGGCCACCTGCCCGGGGGTGGCCCCCGCCAGCCGGAACGCGGCCAGCCGCCGGTCCCGGGCCGGCGCGCCGAGCCGGACGCACTGCCCGGCCAGGGCGAGCACCGGGACGGCGAGCAGCAGCAACGCGACAGCCGTCCCGCCGCGCAGGCCGGGCTCGCGCAGCAGCGCGTTGGAGTACTGCTCGGCGTTGTTGACGCCCCGCCCGCCCGGTGGGGTGGGGACGGCCAGCACGGTGAGGGCGGCCAGCGCGGCGAGCGCGGCCAGGGCGGCGCTGAGCGCGGTGAGGACGACCCGGACGGTGTCGGTGCGGTTGCCGGCCAGGGCGAGCCGCAGCGCGACGACCGGGGTCACCTGGCGACCGCGCCGGGCCCGGCCACCGGGACGAGGGGTTCGTCCAGGCCGAGGCCGGTCGGGTCGACCACGCCGTCGCGGAGCATCACCTCGCGGTCGGCGTACGCGGCGATCCGGGGCTCGTGGGTGACCAGGACGATGGTGGTGCCCTGCTCACGGGCGAGGTGCACGAGCCGGGTGAGGACCTCCTCGCCGCCGAGCGTGTCGAGCGCGCCGGTCGGCTCGTCGGCGAAGAGCACCCGGGGCCCGGTGACCAGGGCGCGGGCGGTGGCGCAGCGCTGCTGCTGCCCGCCGGACATCGCGCCGGGGCGGACGTCGGCGAGGTGGGCGACGCCGAGCCGGTCCAGCCATTCGCGCGCCGCCCGCCCTGCTCCTCGCCGCCCCGTGCCGGCGAGGAGCAGGGGCAGGGCGACGTTCTCCGCCGCGGTCAGCTCGGGGACGAGCTGACCGAACTGGAACAACACCCCGAACTCGGTACGCCGCAGCCGGGACCGCGCCGCCTCGGGCCAGGTGTCGATCCGCTCCCCCCGCCAGTGCACCTCACCCACGTCCGGGCGCAGGATGCCGGCGAGGCAGTGCAGCAGGGTGGACTTGCCGCAGCCGCTGGGCCCGGTCACCGCGACGATCTCCCCCTCGGCGACGTCGAGGCTGACCCCGCGCAGGGCCGGGGTCGGGCCGTACGACCGGACCACGCCGTGTGCCTGGAGTCCGCTCACGGGTGCACCTCCCGGTGCCAGTCGGCGACCCGGGCCAGGGTGGTGCGCAGCCAGCGCAGGTCGGCGTCGAGATGGGCGATGACGTAGTCGACGGCGACGACGTCGGCGAGGCTGGACGCGGGCGCCGTCTTGACGGCGGTGAGTTCGCGCAGCCGCTCGGTGTGCGCCCGCGCCTGGGCGACCAGGTAGGAGCGGGCCGCGTTGAGGTCGGCGACCAGCAACGCCACCGCCACCTTGGTGAACAGCGCGCTGGTCACGTACGGCATGGGTGGCTCGACGGCGGCGAGCCAGCCGGTGAGCGCGGCCCGACCCTGGTCGGTGAGGGTGTAGGCGGTCCGGTCGGGGCCGGCCTCGCGTTCCTGGCCGGCGCTGACCACCAGGCCGTCGCGTTGCAGGCGGCCCAGGGTGGCGTAGACCTGCCCGAAGGCGAGCGGCTTGGCCCGGGGCAGCCGGGTGTCGTGGGCCCGCTTCAGCTCGTAGCCGTGCTGGCTGCCGGCAGCCAGCAACCCGAGCAGCACGTGCGACGTGGACACCGGGCTAACTATTCATTTGGCGAATAGCCGGTGTCAAGCAGCCTGGTCGATGCGGTGGCGGTCGAGCGGCCCGGCCGGGCGCAGCGGTCTCCGCCATGCCCGACCGGCGATGAGGTCAGCCCGCCCAGGCCGGGTTCCGGCCGGTCCGACCGAGCAGCCGGTCCAGCTCCGTGCCGGCCGCGTCGACCGGCACCTCCGGCCCGAACGCGCCCATCTGCCGGCCCGTCGGCCCCATCTCGTCCATGAACCGGTGCAGCGCCCCGACGCTCTCCGGCGTCGGCTCGTACGGCTGGCCGGTGGCCCGCGCCAGGTCCCAGCCGTGCACCACCAGGTCCACCACACCCATCAGGCCGATCGTCGACCGGGGCAGCCCCATCGCCGGCGCGACGCCCTCCTCGCTGGCCGGGTCCTCCCAGGCGGCCACGAGCCGGTCGGCCTCGACGGCGAACCGGTCCCGCCAGCCCGGCTCGGCCACGTGGTCGGTCTTGACCGACCAGTCCGTCTCCTGCCCGGCGGCCAGCCGCTGGAAGTTGACCGCCACGTCGTACACGTGGTTGATCAGGCCCCCGACGGTGTAGTCCGCGCACGGGGTGGGCAGGTCGAGCTGGTCGTCGCCGGTCGCCCGGACCAACGCCACGGTCCGCGGGACGGCGACGCCCAGCAGCTCACTAGTCTTCGTTGCCATACGGCCAGCGTATGAAGGTGGTCTTGAACGAATGCGACAGCCACGCGGGGACCACCGGGGCATCCTCGATCCGGCCCGGCTGCGCCGGGAGTTGCGGTTCCGGCGGCACCTGCCGGACCCCGCGCTGCGCCCCTGGGTCGAGCACTACTGGCTCGTCGACTGGGCGCTGACCACGCCGTTCACGCAGCAGGTCGTGCCGCATCCGGCGGTCAACGTGGTGTTCCGCCGCGACGCCGCCGGCCCGGAGAGCGCCGAGGTGGCCGGGGTCGGCCGCACCCTGTTCACCGTCACCCTGGCCGGCACCGGAACGGTCAGCGGCATCCAGTTCCGCCCCGGGGGTTTCCGCCCGTTCTGGGGTCGCCCGGTCGCCGGTCTCACCGACCGGCACGTCCCGCTCGACACCGACCCGGCCGCCGCCCGCGCCGCCCGGTCCGTCGGGGCCGCACCCCGCTGCGACGGTACGGACGACGAGCGCCGCTGCGCGCTGGACGCGTTCCTGCTCGGCTTCGCGCCGCAGCCCGATCCGGCGACGGCCGAGGCGATGGCCCTCGCCGAGGCGATCCGCACCGACCGTGGCGTGCTGCGGGTCGACGATCTCGCCCGCCGGCACGGCCTGTCCGTACGGCGGTTGCAGCGGCTCTTCCTGGACCACGTCGGCGTCGGCCCTAAGTGGGTTATCCGCCGCTACCGCCTTCTGGAGGCGATCGAGCAGGCCGCAACCGGGATGCCCGACTGGGCCACCCTCGCCGCCGACCTCGGCTACAGCGACCAGGCCCATCTGGCCCGCGACTTCGCCGCCGTCACCGGCCGCACCCCCACCGGCTACGCCCGCTCCCTGCGCTGAACTCCCGCCCACCCCCCAGGGTCGGCGGCTCGCATCCGGACGGCGTCGGCCCGGGGAGCGCGGAGGGTAGGCGGTCAGCGCCGCCGCCGAGTTTGTGCCCACCACGCCTGCCCGCGCGCCGGGTCGCGCAGCCCGCCCGGGTGGCGGGGCCGATGACCCCACTGCCCGGGCCGAAGGGCGTCCGCACCGGTGCCACTCGAACTTCTGCGGAGAGTTCTCGTCGTCATGGCCGCAAGAACTCTCCCCGATCGCGCGCATGCGTTGCGCACCGGCACCGCATACGCCGCCCCGGCCGGTCGTGACGGCGGCCGGGTCCCGCAGCGGCCAACCCAGCCGAGAAGGCAACGTTTAGTAACCATGGCTTCCCCTACCCATGTCCCGCCCGCATCCTTTGCTCTGCTGCCATCGACGCGACAGCTACTCACCGTGCCTGACGGCATGTCGCGACATACTTCAGGCAGTTTTCGACGTTGCAGCTCAGAGCGCTGGTGCGGATAGGGCAGCAGAGCAAAGGACGAAGAAGGGAGTTGGTAGGGATCCGCGTGCGGTTACGGTGAGCAATATCGAGCGCGGGCCCAGCCTGAGCACTATCCGTAATCACGGCAGTAGTCGGGGTCGCCCGGGCTCGGTGGCACGGTGGAGGTCGCCGGGCGACCGCACAGGGCCCGGGGAGAGAAGCCGGGGGCAACGGGCCGGGAGCAGGGGAAAGGGCCGGGAGCCGAGGCGGGGGCGACCTCGGCCCACGAGGACACCCTCAGCGGCGGCGGACCGCCACCACCGCGACGTCGTCGTGGATCTCCGGCGGGGCCAGCTCCACCAGCAGCCGCTGGCAGAAGCCGTCCAGGTCGTCGTCGACCACCGTCGCGCAGGCCGCCAACGCGGCCAGGCCGTCGTCGATGGTGGTGTCCCGCCGCTCGATCAGCCCGTCGGTGTAGAGCACCAGCGTCGCCCCGGCCGGCAGGGTGAACTCCAGGTCCTCGGGGCGCTCCGCGCGTACCCCGAGCAGCGGGGCCGACTGCTGGACGAACTCCACCCGGCCGTCCACCGTGACCAACGCCGGCAGGTGCCCGGCACTGGCCAGCCTGATCCGGCCCGTCGACGGATGCAGCAGCAGGATGCACAGGGTCGCCAACTCGTTGCGCAGCAACGTACGCATCAGCACGTTGAGCCGGTCCACGATCACCCCCGGCTGGTGCCCCTCCACCGCGTACGCCCGCATCGCGTGCCGCAACTCGGCCATCACCGTCGCCGCGTGCAGCGAGTGGCCCGCGACGTCGCCGATCGCCACCAACAGGTGCCCGTCGAGCATCACCAGCTCGTAGAAGTCCCCGCCCACCTCGGTCTGCGCGCTGGCCGGCTCGTACCGCACCGCCAGGTCGAGACCGGCCACGTCGGGCAGCCGCCGGGGCAGCAGGCTCCGCTGGAGGGTGACCGCGATCCGGTGCTCCTCGTCGTAGGAGCGCTGCGCCTCCACCGCCGAGGCGACCGCCTGGGCGAGCTGCACCAGCACCGGGGTCCGGGCGGTCTGGGTGGCGGTGGGCACCACCACGTACAGCGGGGCGCGGTCCTCCCGCAGCTTCGCGGCGGCCACCGTCACCGTGTCGTCGGCCGGCCACCGCACCAGCGCCCATCCGTCGGGGGCGTCCACCCGGACGGTCGCGCCGGTCGGCACGCCGGTGTCGTCCACCACCCACGGCACGATCTCCGGCTCCGCGCCCGGACCGGCGGCGACCCCCGCCAGGCACTCCCCGTCGAAGGTCTCCGCGACCACCGCCGCCGGGCTGCGGAAGATCTGCGCCGCACCGGCCGCCGCCTCCAACAGCAGGCGGGCGAAGGTGGACGCGGCGTGCACCGCCACGGTGGTGTCGGCCAGCCCGGTGAGCCGCTCGGCGAGCAGTTCCGCCCGCTGCCGCGCCTGGTAGTAGCGCAGCACCGCGTGCGCGGTGGCGACCAGTTCCTCCGGCTCGATCGGCTCGGCCAGGTACGCGTCCGCGCCCCGGGTCAACCCCTGGGCCCGGTCCACCACGTCGACCGCGTGCGCGGACACGTGGATCACCGGGATCGCCGGATGGTCCGCCTTGATCCGCTCGCAGACCTCGAAGCCGCTGAGATCCGGCAGCCGGACGTCGAGGACCACCAGGTCGATCGGGTCCACGCCGACCCGGGCCAGCGCCTCCGTGCCGTTCTCCGCCTCCCGCACGGTGAACCCCGCCCGGGTCAGCCAACTCACCAGCAGGTAGCGCTTGGTGGGACTGTCGTCGACCACCAGGATCGTCGCCGGGGCGCCGGCCACCTCACACTCCCGCCACGGGCAGGTCCACCGTGAAACTGCTGCCCCGGCCCGGCTCGCTGGCCAGCTCCAGGGTGCCGCCGAGCAACGTCACCAACCGCCGCGCGTACGGCAGGCCGAGGCCGGTGCCGCTGCGCCGGCTGGTCCCCGGCACCTGGTAGAACTCCTCGAAGACCCGTTCGTGCAGCTCTGCGGGGATGCCCGGCCCGGTGTCCGAGACGCACACGCGGACCCGGCCGTCGGTGCGTTCGGCGCGCATCCGCACCTCACCCCGGTCGGTGAACTTCACCGCGTTGTGCAGCAGGTTGCGCAGCACCTGGGCCAGCAGCACCTCGTCGGAACGGAGCACGGTGCCCGGGGGCGGCTCCTCCACCACCAGCTCCACCTCGGAACGCAGGGTGAGCGCACGCAGCGTGCCGCGCAACTGCCCGAAGACCGCCCGTAGGTCGACCTGCGCCCACTCCGGCTCGATCCGGCCCGCCTCCGCCTTGGCCAGGTCGAGCAGGTCGTTGACCAGGGAGAGCAGGTCGGCGGCCGAGGACCGGATCAGCTCGACCTGCTGGGCCTGCTCGTCGGTGAGCGGGTCCGACGCCGAGTCGGTCAGCAACCGCCCCAGCCCGATGATCGCGGTCACCGGGGCCCGCAGCTCGTGGCTGACGTTGGCCAGGAACCGGCTCTTCGACTCGCTCGCCGCGCGGAGCTGGGCCGACTTCTCGTCCAGCTCGGCGTAGAGCGCCACCACGCCCCGGTTGGTCTCCTCCAGCTCCTCGGAGAGCTGGGTGTAGAGCGCCATCACACCCCGGTTGGTCTCCTCCAGCTCGGCGTTCAGCACGGCCAGCTCGTCCCGCTGGCGGCGTACCTCGTCGAGGGCGGCGATGAGCTGCCCGTTCTGGGCAGCCAACTCGTCCAGGGCACTGGCCGGTGCGCTGGCACCCAGTTCGGCGCGCAGCTCCGCCAGGCGCTGCGGAGTCAGCGCCGCAGCGGTGGGCGGGACACGTCGGGACATCCTCACGACGGTATCTCCCTGCGCGTCCGCCAGCCCCAGGGTGTCCACCAACCGCGCCACCGCGCCGGACTGCGGCTCGTACCGGTTGCCCGGCAACGGGCGCAGCGGGGCGAGGTCGACGCTGAGGAACCGCCGGCCGTCCGGCTCCGTCACGCAGGAGAAGGCGACGTCCGCGCCGTCCACCGCGCGCAGCAGGTCCCGGGCCACCTCGCTGAGCGCGGTGGCGAACCGGACCTGGTCCTGGTGCTCCAGCCCGATCGCGGCGGCCACCTCCCGGCCCCGCTGACGTACGCCGAAGATGTCCTGTTCCACCCGCAACGCCATCCGCAGCAGGGGTTCGTGGGCGGTCACGACGGGGTTCTCGCGACCAGCACGCAGGCGTCGTCCCGGCGTACCCCGGCGTCACGCAGCAGGGTCGCCGCGACGACGACCGGCGCCCGCCCGAACAGCCCCGGATAGTCCTCGGCGCGCCACCGGTCCACCACCCCGTCACTCTGCATCACCAGCGTCGCGCCGGACGGGAACGGGTAGTCGTACCCGCGTACCGTCGGGCGCTGGTGACCGGCGATGCCGGGCAGCGAGACCAGCCCCCGCCGGGTGCCGTCGGGGGCCAGCACGGTCCCGGTGATGTTGCCCAGGCCGGCGTAACGCAGCAGGCCCGCCGCCGGGTCCAGCTCCGCCACCGCCAACGCGGCCCCCCGGGTGTGCGACATCGCCCGGTGCAGGTGCGTCACCACTGCGGCGGGCGGCCCGTCCGGCGCGGACCGGAAGGCGGCCACGGCCGCCTCGGCGGCGACGTTGGCCAGCGGCCCGTGCCCCAGGCCGTCGCAGACGAGCACCTGGTGCCGGCCGTCACCGGTACGCACCGCGTGGCTGTCCCCGCTGACCTGCTCGCCGGTGATCGGGCGGGTCAACCCCGCCGCCCAGGCCGGGGTGACCCCGACCTCCTTCGCCCACACCTGCACCACGAACACGGTGCCGCGTCCCGGCCGGGACCAGGCGTCGTACCAGCTGGCCTGCCGGGTGATGGCGCCCAGCCCGATGCCCAGCGTGCCGGTGGTGGAGTGGCCGTCGCGGGAGGACACGGTCAGGTCGGCCATGCCGGGGCCGGAGTCGACGGCCACCAGTTCCACCCCGGCGGCGTCGGCGGTGCGCACCGGCCGCAGCAGCAGGACGCCCTCCTGGGCGTGCTTGACCAGGTTGCTGGTCAGCTCGGCGGCGACGATGGCCAGTTCGGCGAGCCGGTTGCCGCCGAGGCCGAGCTGGCCGCCGAGGCGTTCCGCCGCGCGCCGCACGGTGCTGGCGGCGCCGCCGCTCTCCACCCGGTACCAGTGACCCGCGTCCGGGACCACCTCGTGGTTCATCGGGACCACTTGGTCACGGTGATCCGGGTGCCCTCGCCGGGGGCGGTCTGGATGTCGAAGTCGTCGACCAGCCGGCGGGAGCCGCTCAGACCGAGGCCGAGACCGCCACCGGTGGTGTAACCGTCGGTGAGGGCGAGGTCCAGGTCGGCGATGCCCGGCCCGGAGTCGGCGAAGACGATCCGCACCCCGCGCCGCCGGCCGTCCTCGACGACCGTCACCTCGGCGGTGCCGCCACCACCGTAGATGAGGGTGTTGCGGGCCAGCTCACTCGCGGCGGTGACCAGTTTCGTCTGGTCGACGAGGGAGAGCTTCGCCGCCACCGCCACGGTACGCACCAACTGACGGACCCGGACGACGTCCTCGTCGCTGCCGATCGCCTGGGTCTTCGGCCCCAGGTCGACTCCCGCGGTCATGGCGATGTCGCCGCCGTCCCGGACTCGACGCCCTCGGGGTCGTCGTCGTACCCGGGGTCGTCGTCACGGGTCGCCGCGATCAGCTCCATGCCCCGTTCCACGTTCAGCGCGGTACGGATGCCGTTGAGCGACAGGCCCAGCTCGACGAGGGTGATGGCGACCGCGGGCCGCATCCCGACGACCACCGTCTCGGCGTCGAGCACCTTGGAGATCGAGGCGATGGTGGAGAGCATACGGCCGACGAACGAGTCGACGATGTCCAGCGCGGTGATGTCGATGATGACGCCGTGGCAGCCGGTCGCCACGATCCGCTCGGCCAGGTCCTCCTGGAGGGTGACCGCCGTCTGGTCGGACATGTCGATCTGGATGGAGACCAGCAGGATGTCGCCGATCTTCAGGATCGGCACCCGTTCCATCACGCCTCCCGGCGCGGGTGGCGGCGGGACGTCTCGACCCCGGTGAGGCGCAGCACGTGCCGCAGGGCGTCGGCCAGGCTCGCCTTGGTGGCGATGTCGCCGAACTCGATGCCGAGGGCGACGATGGTCTGCGCGATCTGCGGGCGGATGCCGGAGATGATGCAGTCGGCGCCCATCAGCCGGGCCGCCACCACCGTCTTGAGGATGTGCTGGGCGACCTGGGTGTCGACCGCCGGCACGCCGGTGATGTCGATGATCGCGTACGGCGAGCCGGTGTCGACCAGGGTCTGGAGCAGTCGTTCCATCACCACCTGGGCGCGGGCCGAGTCGAGGGTGCCGACCAGCGGCACGGCGACCACGCCGTCCCAGATCTTCACCACCGGGGTGGAGAGTTCGAGCAACTGCTCGGCCTGGTCGGCGATCAGCCCCTCGCGGGTCTGCACGTAGGTCTCGAAGGTGAGCAGCCCCATCCGGTCGACCAGCCCGGTGAAGTCCAGGACGTCCCGCAACGACAGTTCGACGCCGTCGGTCTCGGCCAACTCGACCAGGACGTCCTTGAGGGCGTAGACGCTGATCGCGGTCTCGGTGGCGGTGAAGCTCTGCCGGGCCCGGCTGCGGGACAGGTCGGCGAGCACCGCCCGCAGCTCGCCCGCCGCGGGTGCCTGGAGGTCGGCCAGGCCCGCACCGCCAGCGTTGATCATGCTAGCGTGCAGTTCCTGCACCTGGAGGCGCAGCTCGGCCTGGCTCAGCCGACCACGCAGCGAGGCGGAGACGAGTTCGGTCCACCGCTGCACGACCCGCTCACCGTGCTCACTCAGCAGCCCGACGAGCCGGTCGCCCCCGTCTGCGGTCAACGCCATGGTTACCTCCTGTGAGCTGGGCCGGCCGGACTCTATCACCGGAGGCAGACCCGGTAGTTGCCGCGCGGCAAAGGAATGATCGCTCCCACCGGAACCGCTCCCGTTCTGCGTGTCCCCCCGTTCGTGGGATACCGTTCCACCGATAACAGGAGGTCTGAATGTCCCTGACGGTGCATACGGAACAGCGCGGCGACGTGGTCGTCGTGTCGGTCGCGGGCGAACTCGACATGGCGACCGCACCGCAGCTGCAGGACCAGATCACCGACCTGCTCGACAAGGGTCGCAGCCGGCTGGTGTTCGACCTGGCCGAGGTGTCGTTCTGCGACTCGACCGGGTTGTCGGTCTTCGTCCGGGCCAAGAACAGCTGCGACGAGGCCGGCGGCGTGGTCCGGCTGGCCGCCCCGCAGCGCGGCGTGCTGCGCATCCTCGAGGTCAGCGGCCTGGTCGAGGTGCTGCACACCTATCCGACGGTCGAGCAGGCCGTCGCGGGTGACCCCACCCCCGCGTCGTCCTGACCGGTTTCCTCAGCGCTCGTCCTCGATGAACCGGGGACGGGCGATCACCATGCCCGCGGTCGTCTGCACCGCCAGCGCGGCGAGCAGGAAGCCCATCGGCGCGGTCCATCCGCCGGTCGCCTCGTAGAGCACCCCGACGAGCAACGGGCCGAGCGCGGCGATCACGTAACCGGTGCTCTGCGCGAAGGCGGACAGCGCCACCGTGCCGTCGGCCGTGCGGGCCCGCAGGCCGATGGTGGTCAGGATCAGCGGGAACGCACCCTGGCCGAAGGCGAGCAGCAGCACCCAGAGCAGCGCCCCGCCCCGTGGCGCGAACGCCAGCCCCAGGTAGGCCGCCGCGGAGAAGGCGGTCAGCCCGAACACCAGCGGGCGTAGCGTGCGGAGCCGTCCGGCCAGCGTCGGCATCAGCAGGGCCACCGGCACCCCGAGCGCGGTGACCCCGGCGAGCAGCAGTCCGGCGCTCTCCGGCCGGAAGCCGGCGTCCCGGAAGAGCTGGGCCAGCCAGCCCATCACCGCGTACCCGCTGAGCGACTGCGCGCCGAAGTAGACCGCCATCGCCCAGCCGAGCCGGGTGCGGGCGGGCCGGACCCGGGTGCGGGCGGCCGGGACCGCCGTCGGGGTCGCGGCCCGTCGGGCGGCGCGGGCCCGCAGCGCCAGCGGCACCCACGGGAGTACGGCCACCGCCGCCAACGCCGCCCACACGCCGAGCCCGGCCCGCCAGGAGCCGAAGGCGTGCGCCACCGGCACGGCGGAGGCGGCGGCCATCGTCGTACCCGTGGTCAGCGCCATCGTGTACGCCCCGGTGACCAGCCCGGTCCGGTGCGGGAAGTGCTGCTTGACCAGCATCGGCAGCAGGATGTTCGCCACCGCGATGCCGGCCAGGGCGAGCGCGCTGGTGAGCACGAAGACCGTCGCCGAGCCGGTGAGCACCCGGAGCAGTTGACCGACGGTGAGCGCGAGCATCGCGACCACCAGCACCCGGGCGGCCGGCCAGCGCCGGATCAGCCACGGGGTGAGCGCGCCGAGACCGGCGAACGCGATGGTGGGCAGGGTGGTGACGAACCCGGCCATCGCTCCGGAGAGCCCGAGTCCGGTGCGTACCTCGTCGAGCAGCGCGCCGAGGCTGGTCACCGCGGCCCGCAGGTTGAGCGCGACGAGCAGCATCCCGACCAGCACCAGCGCGCCACCGGTGACCGGCGACGGGGCGCGGTGGGCCGGTCGGTGGGCGAGCGGTTCGGGCGCCGCCTCGACGGCGGGAGCGGTTGGCGGGGTCATGACCTCGAACCTACAATCATGGGATGAATTTCGGCAGCTGGTGTAACCGGTGACACCGTCGGTCGATTCCCCGCCCGTGCCCCCGCGCGGTCGGCGGGTGCAGCAGACCATCGAGCAGCTCCGGGGGCGCATCCTCGGCGGTGAGTGGCCGGTGGGCGGGCGCATCCCCACCGAGCCGCAGCTCGTGACGGCGCTCGGGGTGGGGCGCAACACCGTCCGGGAGGCCGTCCGGGCGCTGGTGCACGCCGGGGTGCTGGAGTGCCGGCAGGGCTCCGGGACGTACGTGGTGTCGACCGACGAGCTGGCCCCGGTGGTGGCCCGCCGGCTCACCGACGACCGGATGGCCGAGGTGGTCGAGGTCCGCCGGGCGTTCGAGGTCGAGGCGGCCCGGTTGGCCGCGCTGCGGCGTACCCCGGAGGACCTGGTGGCGCTCGACGGCGCGCTCGCCGCCCGGGAGGCCGCCTGGCGGTCGGGCCGGGTCGCCGGGTTCGTGGAGGCCGACGTCGCGCTGCACACGGCGGTGGTCGCCGCCGCGCACAACGGCATGCTGGCCGAGTTGTACGCCTCGGTCGGCGCGGCGCTGCGCAGCACCGTCGCGTACGTGACGGGTGACTCCCTGCAACCACAGCGGTACGTCGACCACAGCCGGCTGGTGGCCGCGATCCGGGACGGCGATCCGGGGCGGGCGGCGATCGAGGCCGGTGCTTTTCTGGAGCCCCTGTCCGGGGCATAGGTTGTCCCCGACGGAGAATCGGACGGCACAGGAGTACGGATGCTCAAGGGCTTCAAAGACTTCATCATGCGCGGCAACGTCGTCGACCTGGCGGTCGGTGTCGTCATCGGCGCCGCGTTCACGGGCGTGGTCACCCAGCTGACCAAGTCGTTCCTCGAACCACTGGTCCGGGTCGTCATCGTGTTGATCACCGGCCAGAAGGACGGCCTCAAGGGCTCGACGCCGGAGTTCCGCGGCATCCCGTTCGACTGGATCGCCTTCGTCAACGCGGCGATCACCTTCGCGTTGACGGCGGCGGCGCTGTACTTCCTCGTCGTCTACCCGATGAACCGGCTCGCCGAGCGGCGCAAGCGGGGTGAGGAGCCGCCGCCCGCCGCGCCGAGCGAGGAGGTCAAGCTGCTCACCGAGATCCGGGACGCGCTGCTCGCCGGCGGGCACGCCACCCCGGGGCAGCGCGGCGCGCTGGACGACGTGCTCGGTCGGCGTCCGGAGCCGCCCGCCCCACGCTGACCCGACCGGCGCACACCGGCCCCCGCGGAACTCCCGCGGGGGCCGCATCCTGTCGTACACATGTTCGATAGAGTCCCGCCATGGAGCAGCGTAGGCACTGGTGGAACGGCAAATGGGGACGACTGGCGCGGCGGGACGTCTTCCTCCGCGTCGACGCCGACCGGTGGCACGTGGAGCAGCGGGCCGGCGGCGCGGAGGGCGTCTCCCAGTTCTACGAGTACGGCAGCGTCGACGAGGCCGAGGAGACCGTCCGGGCCCTACTGGAGGGGACTGACGCCTGGCGGGAGTTGTCCCCGCGTCCGCCCGGCGCCTGGGGCCCGGCGGTTTAGCGGTGGGTGGGGCAGGGAACCGCCCGGGGATGGAGCAGCAGGGCATGGCAGAGCAGGCGGTCATCTCCCGGATCACCACCGGCATGCGGGTGGTCGACACGGTCGGGGTCGAGATCGGCACCGTCGACCTGGTCCAGCGGGGCGATCCCAACGCGGTGACCGTGCAGGCGTCGACCGCCGATCCGGGCGGCAGCCTGGATGAGTTGATCGAGTCGGTGGCCGTCGAGGAGCCGGACGTCCCGGCCGACCTCGCCGCCCGCCTGCTGCGCACCGGCTACCTCAAGGTCTCCACCGAACTGGCCCGCACCGGCGCGGTGTACGTGCTGGCCGACCAGATCGCCACGGTCACCGACGACGAGGTACGCCTCAGCGTCCCCGTCGGCGACCTGCCGCCGGAGGAGTGACCCGCCCCCGCCCCTCACCACCTGCGCTGGCCGGAGACGCGCTGACGGCGGCCCGGCCGGCCGCGCCGGGCGTCGGCGCGCTGGCGTCACGCAGGGATCTCAGCCGCTCGCGTGCGCCGATCGATCCCACCGACTGGGGGCAACAACCCTGTCACGCATCCTTTAGAGCTGATGGCGTAAACGAATCATCGACGACCCGGCCGCCTCGGCGCGCAAGCAACCCCGCGGGTCACCCCGGCTTCCTCAGCCACCGTCTTGAGCGGGGTGATTCAGCGCCGTCCGGCGGGGTGGGAGTAGTTGAGCCGTCAACGTCATCAGCTCGAAAGGACCCGTAGAGGTATCACCGCCCGCCGAGGACTCACCTCCAGGATGCAGCGGGATGAGGTCCGGAACGAGCCGGAAGGAGTTGGTGCCGCATGGCGGAGCAGACCACGGACGGCAGAGGGGCTGCGGAACCGAAGTCGCGGGTTCAGTATGGACCGATGTACATGGTCGTCGGGGAGCAGCGGATGCCGGCTGGCACGGCGGAGGCGCGGCAGGCGCAGTACGCGCACATGGCGGAGGTGGTCCGGCAGGCCCCGGGGTTCGTCCGTGGCTGGTGGGGGCCGGGCGAGGCGGACCAGGCGACCGGGCACGCCCTGGTGTTGTTGGACAGCCGGGAGCACGCGCTGGAGTTCGCGGCGACCGTCGAACAGTACGTGCCGGACGCGCGACTGCGGGTGGTGGCGGTCGAGGCGACCGTCAGCGCCCCGTGACCTGCCTGGACTGACCCCCGGCCACCGGGTTCCCCTCCAGTTCCTGCGGCCCCGGTAGCCCCACGGCCGGAGCCTGCGTCCGGCGCCGGAAGAGCAACAGCATCAGCCAGCCTGCCAACAGTCCCCAGAACGCCCCACCCACGCCGAGCAGGCTCACCCCCGAGGCGGTGACCACGAACGTCACCACGGCGGCCTCCCGGCTCTGTGGATCGGACGCGGGGGCGGGGGCGAGCGCCGAGGAGAGGGCACCGGCCAACGCGCCGAGCAGCGCGAGCCCGGCGACCGCCTCGATGAGCACCGGCGGGGAGAGCAGCACCAGCGTGGTCGCCGCGCCCGCGCCGAGCCCGAGCAGCGCCAGGCCGATCCCGGCGGTCACCGAGGCGATCCAGCGCCGGTCCGGATCGGGGTGGGCGTCGGGGCCGGCGGCGAGGGCGGCGGTGATCGCCGCCAGGTTGACCGCGTGCCCGCCGGTGGCGGCACCGAGCGCAGTGGCCAGCCCGGTGGTGCGCAGCGCCGGGGCGAGCGGCGGCCGGTAGCCGAAGCCGCGCAGCACCGCCGTGCCGGGCACGTTCTGCGCGGCCATGGTGACCAGGAACAGGGGCAGCGCCAGGCCGATCACGGCGGGCAGGGTGAACGCCGGTACGGTCGGCGACACCACCGGCCGCAGGTCGCCGAGGGTGACCCCCGCGCCGGTCGTGGTGAGGGCGATCACCACCGCCGCCGCCACCAGCGCGGCCGGGACCGCCCACCGGGGGGCGAACCGGTGCAGCACCAGCCAGGTCACGATCACCGGGGCGGCCAGGGCCGGCACCTCGACCAGTGCGCGTACCGGGGCGGTGCACAGCGGCAGCAGCACCCCGGCCAGCATCGCGGCCGCCACCGGGGCGGGGATGGCGGCCACCGCCCGCCCCAGGGCGGGGAAGAGGCCGGCGGTGACGATGAGCAGCCCGCACAGCGCGAACGCGCCCACGGCGGCGGGCCATCCGCCGGGGACCGGCCCGGTGGCGACCAGCAGCGCCGCGCCCGGCGTGGACCAGGCGATCGCGATCGGCATCCGGTGCCGCAGCCCGAGCCAGGTCGCACAGATCCCGGCGGCGACGCTCACCGTGAGCAGCCCGGAGGCGGCCTGCGCCTCGCTGGCACCGACCGCCCGCAGTCCGGCGAGCACGACGGTGAACGAACTGGCGAAGCCGACCACGGCGGTCACCACGCCGGCCAGCACCGGTTGCAACCGATCCCCCACCACACTCCCCCTCGCGCCCCGCCACCATCGTTCCGTTTACGGAACAGCGCCGTGTAGCACCATAGCCGGATGACCCCGCCCCGCCCAGCCCGCCGGCCCGCGCCCGAAACCGACGCCGGGGCGGTCGGCCACCGGCTGCGCGCGCTGCGGATCGAACGCGGGGTCTCCCTCTCCACGCTGGCCCGTAGCGCCGGGGTCGGGAAGGCCACCCTCTCGGCGCTGGAGAACGGCACCCGCAACCCCACCCTGGAGACGCTCTACGCGATCACCGCCCAGCTCGGCGTGCCGCTGGCGGCCGTACTCGCCGGGCCCGCCGCCACCCCGACCGTGCGGGGCACCACGGTCGTCGCCACCCTGCTGGAGTCGTTCACCGAAACCGACGCCAGTTACGAGCTGTACCGGCTGCGGGTCCGCCCCGGTGGGGAGCAGGTCTCCCCCGCCCACCAGCCCGGGGTCACCGAACACGTCACGGTCTTCGCCGGGGTGCTCCGCGCCGGCCCGCTCGACGCCCCGCTGACCGCCGCCGCCGGCGGCCACCTGCGCTGGACCTCCGACGTGCCGCACGGCTACGCCGCCCTCGGCGACGAGGAGGTCGCCGCCAGCCTGCTGCTGCGCTACCCCCGCACCTGACCCGCACCGGGCACCCGGTGCTGCACCGCCCAGAGCGCCGCCTCGGTACGCGACGCCGAGCCGGTCTTGCGCAGCAGGTTCGACACGTGCACCGTCACCGTCCGCACCGAGATGCCCAGCGCCCGCGCGGCCTGCTTGTTGGACATCCCGGCGACCAGGCAGCCCAGCACCTCGACCTCCCGGCCGGTCAGCTCGGCCTCGGGCGGGGCGGCGGCCCGGGGCGACGGCATCCGCAGGTGCTCCGGCAACGGTTCCCGGACCAGCGCCTCCAGCCCCTGGCCGGCGTGCACCGCCAGCAACTCGGTGAGCGCGTACGGGTTGCCGCCGGTGCGTTGCCAGACCCCGGCACAGACCCGCGCCGTACTCGGGCTGTCGCCGTACACCTGGGTAAGGATCTCGGCCACCTCGGCGACGCCGAGCGGGCCGAGGTGCTGGCGCACCGCGCCGCGTACCCCGCAGAGGCGGGCCAGGACGCGGCGGGTGAGGTCCGGTGCGACCGCGTCGGCCGGCGGCCGGCTCGCCACCACCAGCAGCGCCGGCAACTGCGGCGCGGTGGCCAGCTCGACGACCAGGTTGAGGCTGGCCGGGTCGAGATCGTGCAGGTCCTCCACCACCAGCACGGCCGGGCCGGCACCCACCAGCGACCGGACGGTGCGCACGGCGAGCCGGAGCAGCGTGCCGGGGGCGTACCGCTCGCGCGGCGCGGCCGGGTGCTGGGCCAACCAGGCGAGCGCGTCGGACGGCAGGTCGAGCGCCCCGACGTCGCGGACGCTGAGGACCGCCGCCAGCCAGTCGTAGGGGGCCGGGTCGTGCACCCGTGCCGTCCCGGTGAGGACCGCCGCCGGGCGGGGCGAGAGACCCTCGACGGCCGCCGCGACCAGCCGACTCTTGCCCACCCCGGCGGCTCCGGTGATGACCGTGACGGCGGGGGCCGACCGGCCCGTACCGGCCACGGTGGACCACGCCCGGTCGAGCTCGGCGAGCTCTCCGACGCGACCCACCATGGACACCGGGATCATTTCTCCCACCCTACGTACTAGTGCGTAGAGACGGAGGGAGGGTGTATCCGGCAAGCTTGTCCCATGACGCTGATCCTCCGCTCGGCCATCCTCAACGACGTCGGCCTGGTCCGCACCAACAACGAGGACTCGGCCCTCGCCGGTGAACGCCTGGTCGCGGTGGCGGACGGCATGGGTGGGCTCCCCGCCGGCGAGGTGGCCAGCGAGATCGTCATCCGCATCCTGGACGAGCTGGTCCCACCCACCGGTACGGACGAGGCCGCCGAGGCGCTGCGGGCCGTGGTCTCCACCGCCAACCGGCGCATCCGGGCGGCGATCTCCGCCGACCCGGCCCGCGAGGGCATGGGTACGACGCTGACCGCCGCCCTGCTCGCCGGGGACACCCTGGTCCTCGCGCAGGTCGGCGACTCCCGCTGCTACCTGCTGCGCGACGGGGAACTCACCCAGCTCACCCGGGACGACACCTTCGTCCAGGCGCTTGTCGACCAGGGCGCGCTCTCCCCCGACCAGGCCCGCCACCACCCGCAGCGTTCCCTGGTCACCCGGGCGGTGCAGGGGGCGGACGCACCCCCGGCGATCGGCGTGCTGACCGTGTTCGCCGGGGACCGCGTGCTGCTGTGCAGCGACGGGCTCTCCGACTACGTGGCCGACGAGGCGATCCACGGGGCGCTCGTCACCTACCAGGACCGCCGGCACTGCGGTGAGCAACTGGTGAAGCTGGCCCACCAGGCCGGCGCGCCGGACAACGTCACCGTGGTGGTCTCCGACGTGACCGAGGGTTGAACCTGGCCAACCGGGTTGCGGCCGACCGCCGGCCGGGTTGGGATGGACGGATGCTCATCCGTCGCCTGGCCGCCGAGGAACGACTGACCACCAGCTTCCCGCTCCAGGCGTACGCCTTCGAGGCGACCCCGCTGAGCCGGGAGCGGGTCGACGCGTTCCACCGCTACCTGCCGTACAACAAGGGCAACCGGACCCTGGTGGTGGAGGAGGGCGGCGAGGCCCGGGCCACCGCCAGCGCGGTGCCGATGCGGCAGAACCTGCGCGGCGCGGTGCTGCCGATGGCCGGGGTCGCCGGGATCGCCACCCACCCGCTGGCCCGCCGACAGGGGTACGTCCGCGCCCTGCTCTGCCAGCTCCTCGACGAGATGCGCGACGGCGGGCACCCGGTGACCGCGCTGTATCCGTTCCGGGCCAGCTTCTACGAACGGTTCGGCTACGTGGGGCTGCCCCGGGCGCGTACCGTCCGGTTCTCCCCGGCCGACCTGGCCCCGCTGCTGCGCGCCGAGTTGCCCGGCACGGTGGGCTGGGAGCGGATCGGCGTCGGCTATCCGCACTACCGCTCGTTCACCGAGCGGTGCCTGCGGGAGCGGCACGGTTTCGCGATCTTCCCCGACTTCCGGGACGTGGGGCTGCGGGACCGGGACGACAGGTGGCTGATCACCGCGACCGTCGACGGCAGCGTGGTCGGTGCGCTCACCTACCGGATCGACGACCACGGTGGCGAACTGGTCGGCGACGACCTGCTCGCCGCCGACCCGTACGCCCGTGCCCTGCTGTTGCAGTTCCTCGCCCGGCACGTCGACCAGGTGGAGCGGATCAGCCTCCGGGTCCCCGCCGACGACCTGCCCGAGCTGTGGCTGACCGACCTGGCCGTGCACGTCGAGGCCCGGGTGTCCCGGCCCGGTTCGCCGGCGCCGATGGCCCGCCTGCTGAGCGTGGACGCCCTGGCCGGGCTGCCCGCCGGGCCGGGCCGGGTGCGGGTGGACCTGGTCGAGGACCGCTGGCTCGCCGGCACCCACCTGCTCGACGGCGTCGACGGCCGGTTGGCGTTGGCCCCCGGCGGCGGTCCGGCGGTGACCGCCGGCGGCCCGGTGCCGACCGCGACGCTCACCGCCGCCGGGTTGTCCGCGCTGGCGTACGGGGTGCTCGACCCGGCCGAGGTGCACATCAGGGGGTTGGGTGACGTCGGCCCGGAGGCGGCGGGGGAGTTGCGGCGGCTCTTTCCCCGCGCACTGCCCTACCTGTTCGCCGACTTCTGAGCGACCGGCCCCGGTGGGGCTGCCGGGTCTGGTTGACGCGGTGCGGGGGCGGGTACGGTCCCCGGAATGCCGCAGTGGTTGCAAGCCGGGGCGTGGGGCCTGTTGGCCGGGTCCGCGCTCCTGGTCGGGGCGGCCGCCGGGTTCTTCCTGCCGGTGCCCCGCAAGGTCGTCGCGTCGATCATGGCGTTCGGTGCGGGGGTCCTGCTCTCCGCCGTCTCGTTCGAGTTGATCGCCGAGGCGCACGAGCAGGGAGGGCTGCTGCCGACCGCGGTCGGGGCGGCGGGCGGGGCGTTGGCGTACACCGGGGCCAACCTGCTCCTCGCCCGACGGGGTGCCCGGCACCGGAAACGCTCCGGCGGGGAACAACCCTCCGAGCGGGAGCAGCCCGGTTCGGGCTCGGCGATCGCGGTGGGCGCGCTGCTCGACGGCGTACCCGAGTCGGTGGTGATCGGCGCGAGCCTGCTGGCCGGCGGCCCGGTCAGCCTGGTCACGGTGGTCGCGGTCTTCCTCAGCAACGTGCCGGAGGGTCTGTCGAGCGCCGCCGGCATGCGCCGCGCCGGCCGTTCCCGCCGGTACGTCTTCGGGCTGTGGACGGCGATCGCCCTGGTCAGCGGGGTCTCCGCGCTGCTCGGCAACACCCTGCTGGGTGGTGCGCCGCCGGAGCTGCTGGCCACCATCACCGCGTTGGCCGCCGGGGCGATCCTCGCGATGATCACCGACACCATGGTCCCGGAGGCGTTCGAGGACGCCCACCTGCTGGTCGGCCTGATCACCGTGCTCGGCTTCCTGACCGCCTTCGCCCTCTCCCACGCCTGACGGACCGACGGCCGGCGGCGCGGGTCAGTAGGGGTTGCCCTGCCCGGGGACGCGGCCCCGGAGCAGGCCGGCGGCCCGGCCGGGCAGGTCGCCGACGCCGGACATCGGCGGGCCGGCGGTGTGCGCGCCGTCGGCCATCCCGGCGAACAGTTCCCGCAGCGCGGTCAACGCGTCGACCCGCGGCTGCCAGCCGAGTTCGGTCTCGGCGCGGGCGCTGGACATCAGCGGCGCGGCGAGCCCCAGCTCGACCCAGCCCGCGTCCACGGGTTGCAGCCGGCACCGCCAGGTCAGCGCGGCGGCGGCGCGCAGCACCGGGGCGGCCACCGGTACCGTCCAGCCCTTGAAGTGCCGGGCCACCAGCTCCGGGGTCAGTACCGGGTCCGCGGCGACGTTGAACGCGCCGCGCGCCTCACCGAGGACCGCGCGGGCGTACGCGTCGGCGACGTCGTCGGCGTGCACCGCCTGCATCCGCAGCCGCCGGTTGGCCGGTACGAGCGGGATCCGCCCGTACCGCAGCAGCCGTACCGGGGCCAGCGGCCCGAGGAAGTACCTGGTGATCTCGGTGCCGGCGTCCCGTTGGAAGATCAGTCCGGGGCGCAGCCGGACCACCCGCAGCCGCGGATGGGCGGCCTCGACGGTGTCCAGCACGGCCTCCACCTCGGCCTTGTCCCGGCTGTACGAGGAGCCGGGCACCCCGGTCGCCGGCCACCGTTCGCTGACCGGGTGGTCCTTCGGGCCTGGCGCGTAGGTGCCGACCGACGAGGCGTACACCAGGGCGGGCACCCCGGCCCGGACGGTGGCTTCGGTCACCGCGCGGCTGCCGCCGACGTTGGTCCGGTGCAGGGTGCGCTGGTCGTGGCTGGGCTGGATCTGCCAGGCCAGGTGCACCACGGCGTCGGCCCCCGCGAAGATCGCGGTGAGCTGGTCGACCGCACCCGGCGCGCCGATGTCGCAGGAGTGCCACCGCACCCCGGCGTAGGGCGCGCCGGGGTCGGGGCCGGGCAGCCGGCGGGCGACGCCGACCAGGTCGAGTCCCGGTTCCCGACCCAGCCGGCGCAGCACCGCCGTGCCCACGTTGCCGGTGGCCCCCACGATCACGATCCGCATGCCGGGTCCGGTACCCGCTGGGCCGTCCGCCAACCCCGCCGGGGCGGATCGGGGGTCAGCCGCCGGCCGGGGTACGGGCCGGACCGTTGTCGACCAGCTTGAACGTGCTGCGCAGCGGCGCGTCGCCCAACTCTTCGAGGATCAGGCCCCGGCTGGGCGAGAACTGGAGGAACGCCGAGTCGTTGCTGATCGCGTACGCGCCCTTGCCCTTGCTGACGATGCTGAACAGCTGCGTCCGCTTACCCGGGTCGCAGGCCGTCCCCTCGACGGTGAGCGGCGTGCCGTCGCCGGGGTTGACCGCCTGCCAGCAGGCCGGGTCGTCGTTGGCGGGGTGGCCGTCGCGCCGGCCGTACGCCTTGATCAGGTACTTGCCGTCGCCGGCCGGTGTCGGGACGAACAACTGGCGTCCGCTGTCGTCGTCGACCTCGACGAGCGCGCCGCCGTCGAGGGCCACCCCGGACTCGGTCGCCTGAACCCGGACGATGGTGACCTCCCGCTTACCGGACAGCACCCCGCCGGCACCGGCCGTGGCCGACGGCTTCCCGGCGGGTCGGGTCGGACTCGTCGACGCCGGGGGCGCGGTCGGGTCGGGTGCCGTCGTGGCGGTGGGCGTCGCCGCGTCGGAGGGCGTCGCCGACCCCGACGGAGTGGCCGACCCGGTGGCGGCGGGCGTCCCGCTGCCGTCCCCGCAGGCCATCAGCGCCCCGGAGCACGCCAGCACCGCGACCCCGGTGGCCCACTTCAGCTTCGTCATGTTGTGCTCCTCGACCGGCGACCCCGCACGGGTGCGGAGTGTCCACTGCGCTCCACCCGGACGGTGGACGCGCCACAGCATCGAACTGGACGCCGGTGACCCCCCGGCGGTTTCCCCGTACCCGGAAGAAGCAGGAATCTATCCGCGCCGCCGGCATGCCGGAGTCGCCCGCCGGACCGCGACGGGGCCGGCCCCGTCGACCGCGTCCACAGTGACCCGCATCACGTCAATGCCGTGAATCCCATCGACCATGGCCCCTGCCAAATGGCTGACCAGTGCGAATAGCGCGACCGTCCACTGTCGTCGAATCGTGGTCGGGTGCGGGTCCGGATAGACGGTAGGGTTGGCACACATCGGCGTCGACCAGTGGCGTAGGACCGCCGCTGTCTATGGCTTGACCAGGATTGGATACGACGACTTTGGCGCACAAACAGGCCGACCGCGAAGAACCGCGCCGCGCCTCAGACGACCAGGCCGCACCGACGACACCGGGTCGCCGCGCCGGTCGACCGCAGTCGATCAAACGACGCGTGATCAGGCTGGTGCTCATTCCCAGCGTCGTCGCCCTGGTGGTCTGGCTCGTCGCCTCCGGCTATCTCATCTTCCAGGGTTTCTACAACCGGCAGGTCGCGAACAGCGTCCGGCAGGTGTCGATCCCGGCGGTCTCCGCGTTGTCCTCGATCCAGCAGGAACGGCGGTTGAGCGTCAGCTACCTCACCCAGCCGTCCCGGGACCTCAGCCGGCTCATCGAGCAGCGGCAACAGACCGACCAGCGGGTGGCCGCCCTGCGCCCCGCCGCCGACTCCGCGCTGGCCGGCGCCCCGGACTCGATCGTGACCCGGTGGGAGACGCTCGCCGGCCTGCTCGACGAATTGGCGAGCGTGCGGAGCACCATCGATTCCCGGTCGGCCAACGGGACGGGTGTCTACGATTTCTACAACCGCCTGCTCGACGCCGCGACCGACCTCTTCGACACCCAGGCGAGAATCGTCCCCGACCCCGCCGCGGCCCAGGGCGGCATCGCGGCGACCGAGGCTTTCCGCGCCAGTGACCTGATGTCCCGGGCCGGTTCCACCATTGACGGCGCTTTCGGTGCCCGTACCCTCAGTCCGCAGGACCATCTCGACTTCACCAACCTGGTCGGGGCCTATCACGCCGGCCTCACCAACGTGGCCCCGCACCTCGAACCGCAAGCCCGGGAACGCTTTGCCGCGATCACCACGAGCGACTCCTGGAAGGAACTCGTCGCGGCAGAGAACGCCCTGGTCAGCAACGGGCCGTGGCGGTCCGGCGCACCGCGTGCCCTGTCGTTCAACCGGGCCCGCTGGGAAGCCCTCACCCGGCAGGTGTCCGACGATCTGATCAACCTGACCGTGGTGCAGGCCGACACCGTCTCGGCGCGCACCCTGCGCACCGGCAACACCCAGCTGTTCACCGCCTCGCTGGGCAGTCTGGTCGCCCTGCTCGTCGTCATCGCCGCGATCATCTGGGCGATCCGGCAGTCGCAGATCCTGGTGGACCGGGCGTTGTCGGTCCGCCTGGCCCAGCTCGGCCGGGACGCCGAGGCGGTGGTCGACAAGCAACTGCCGGCGATGATGGACCGGCTGCGCCGACGGGAGAAGGTCGACCTCGCCTCCGAGCTGCCCCTGCCCGATTACGGCAGCGACGAGATCGGCCGGGTGGCCGAGGTGATCAACAGGTCGTTGCAGGCGGCGGCGGGTGCCGCGGTCGACGAGGCGAAGACCCGGGCGGCCGGTATCGCGATGCTGATGGGTGTGGCCCGCCGCCCGCAGCGCCCCCTGCAACGCGGCCTGAAGGTCATCGAGGACCTCCAGAACCGGATCGGCGACGAGAAGCTGCTGGCCGAACTGTTCGACATCAACCACCAGCTCACCCAGACGCGCCGGTTCCTGGAGAACCTGGTCATCCTGGCCGGTGGTCAGATCGGCCGCCGCTTCCAGAACCCGGTGCCGGTACGCCGGGTGCTGCTGGCGGCCTTCGCGGAGGCCCAGCAGTACCAGCGCATCACCCTGCGCAGCGCGCCGGACGTGGCGATCGCCGGGCCGGCGGTGGCCGGCACCGTCCACCTGATCGCCGAGTTGCTGGACAACGCGCTGGCGTTCTCGCCGCCCGAGACCACGGTCTGGGTGACCTGCATCGAGGTCAAGCGCGGCATCGCGGTGGAGATCGAGGACGCCGGCGTGGGGATGCGGGCGGACGCGTTGGAGCGGGCGAACGAACTGCTCGCCACCGCGCCGACCCCGGACGTGACGGCGCTGAAGGACGGCGCGCAGGTCGGCCTGCACGTGGTGGCGGAGCTGGCCAAGCGGGACGGCGTCCAGGTGAGCCTGCGCGCGTCGGCGTACGGCGGCCTGCTGGCGATCGTGCTGCTGCCCGACCGGGTGATCGTCACCGAGTCGTACGCCGCCGAACTGGACCGTACCGACCCCGGTGTCCTTCCGCTCGGCACCGTCGCCTCGGTGATGTCGCGCCCCGGCGTCGGCGCGGTGCTGCCGGTCGGCGGCGGCCGGCGGGAGCTGCACCCCGCGGCCGGGGCCCGGCCCACCGCCGTGGCGACCACGGCACCGGGCGGTGCCGGGCGGACGCCGGCCGATCCCACCGGGGAGCGACACTCCGACCGCAGCGGGGGCATCATGACCGAAGTTCCGGCGCAGCGTGGCGCGGCCCGCGGTGGCTCGTCCGGCCCGCAGGTCGCCGACCGGCCGCCCCTGCCGCACCGCCGGCCGCAGCAGCACCTCGCGCCCGAGTTGCGCGACGACGGCCTGCCGGGGCAGAAGTCCGACGCCACGCCGGCTCCCGCCCGGTCACCCGAGGAGGCCCGGGACCGGTTCAGCAGGTACCAGAAGGCCTGGGCCGCCGGCCGGGCGGCGAAAAACGGGGACTCCGCCAGCAGAGACGACCAAGGCAGGAACGTATGACCCACTCGGCATCGCAGAACGATCTGACCTGGATCCTCGACGATCTGGTGGAGGTCCCTGACGTGGTCTACGCGGTTGTCCTGTCCACCGACGGGCTGATCGTGCAGAAATCCACGTCACTCCCGCAGGACGCCGGGGAGCTGTTGGCCGCCGGCGCGTCGTCCCTGCACAGCATCGCCGCGGGGATGGGCCGCCGGTTCGACAGCGGCCCGGTCCAACAGGTCATCATCGAGTACGAGGGACGCACGCTGTTCGTCGCCGCCGCCGGCCAGAACGCGCGGCTCGCGGTGCTCTGCGAGCAGTCCGTCGACATGGGCACCGTCGCGTACGAGATGAGTCGCCTGGTGACCCGCATCGGCGACTATCTCGGCTCCGAGGCCCGCCTCGACCCCGCGTTGCTCGCCGACCGACCCGGGTCGAAACCATGAGTCACGACGTGTGGGACGGCGACGACGAGGCGGAGGCCGGCCGGCTGGTGCCGTTGTACATCCTCGTCAATGGGCGGACGAGCCCCCGCAACACCAGCCTCGACCTGGCCACCCAGGTCATCGCCCTGCCGGCCGACCAGACCCGGTTGGAGCTGGAGTACCGGGAGATCCTGCACCAGTGCACGGGGTGGATCTCCATCGCCGAGATCGGCGCCTACCTGCACCGGCCGCTCGCCATCACGAAGGTGATGGTCGACGTGCTGCACGAGCAGGGGTTTCTGGACATCGGCTCACCGGCGCAGGAGAAGATCGCCGACCGGTGGCTGCTGGAAACGGTTCTCGCCGGCCTACAGCGGATATAGAAGAGGGACTGATACGCGTGGATCGGAAATCGGTGAAGGTCGTCGTGGCGGGCGGCTTCGGCACCGGCAAGACCACCCTGGTCGGCTCGGTCAGCGAGATTCCGCCACTGGTCACCGAGGAGGTCCTCACCCAGGCCAGCATCGGGGTGGACGACCTCACCGGCGTGGAGGACAAGTCCAGCACGACCGTCGCCCTGGACTTCGGGCGGATCACCATCAGCAACGACGTGGTGCTCTACCTGTTCGGCACCCCGGGTCAGGACCGGTTCTGGTTCATCTGGGACGAGTTGGCCCAGGGCGCGGTGGGGGCGATCGTGCTCGTCGACACCCGCCGGCTCGGCACCAGTTTCCCGGCCGTCGACTACTTCGAGCGTCGGGGCATCCCGTTCGTCGCCGCCGTCAACCGGTTCTTCGGTGAGTGCCCCTACACCGAGGAGGAGATCCGCGCCGCGTTGGAGCTGGACGAGACCGTGCCGCTGCTGTGGTGCGACGCCCGGGACCGGGCCTCCAGCAAGCAGGCGCTGATCGAGCTGGTGCGGCACGCCCTGTCCCGGCTGCCCGCCACCGCCTGAACGACCCGGCGGCGTGCCGGCCGGCTCCGGCCGGGCGGACCGGAGCCGGGCGTAGCGGTTCAGTCGGTGCTGCCGCCTCCCGTCGGGAGCTGCGCCAACCGCACCTTGAAGTGGCGGAGCAGAGGCGGCGAGGAGACCACCCGGTAGCCGGGAACCCGTCCGGGTTCCTTGGCGATGTCGGCGAGCACGGCGGCCACGTACTCGAAGTGGGTGTCGGTGTAGACGCGGCGCGGGATGGCCAGGCGCACCAGTTCGAAGGGGGCCGGGGTGACCAGCCGGTGCCGGTCGTCCATCCCGCCGAGGTAGAGCGAGCCCAGCTCGGCGCAGCGGATGCCGCCGTCGAGGTAGAGCTGGCAGCCGAGGGCGTGCCCGGGGAACTCCGCCGGGGACAGGTGGGGCAGCAACCGGCCGGCGTTGAGGTAGAGGGCGTGGATGCCGGCGGGTTGCACGGTGTCCACCCCGGCCTCGTTGACCAGCCGGGCCAGCCGGGCGGTGGAGGCGGCCCGCGCCCGCAGGTACGCGGGGTCGACCACCTCGCGCAGCCCCTGGGCGAGCCGTTCGAGGTCGTGGCCGGCGAGCCCGCCGTAGGTGGAGAACCCTTCGGTGGCGATCAGGTTGGCCTCGCACCTGGCGAACAGGTCGTCGTCGCGCAACCCGATGAGCCCGCCGATGGCCGACAGGCCGTCCTTCTTGAGGCTCACCACGCAGCCGTCGGCGAGCCCGAAGGCGTGGGTGGCGATCTGCCGGGGCGTCCAGTCCCGGTAGCCGGGCTCGCGCTGCCCGACCAGCCAGGCGTTCTCGGCGAACCGCGCCGCGTCCAGGAAGAACGGCACCCCGTGCGCGCGGCACAGGTCGCGGACGGCGGTGAGGTTGGCCATCGACACCGGTTGCCCGCCGAGGCCGTTGTTGGTGATCGTGATGAGGACCAGGCCGACCCGGTCCCGCTCCGGCCCGGTGAGCGTGGCGGCCAACGCGTCGAGGTCGATGTCGCCCTTGAACGGGTCCGCGCTGTCGAGGTCGAACGCGGCCGGGGAGGGCAGGTCCCGGGCCTCCGCGCCGGCCAGCGTGACGTTGGCCCGGGTGGTGTCGAAGTGGGTGTTGCTGAGGCAGAGCTGGCCCGGTTCGAGCAGGCTGGTGAAGAGCACGCGTTCGCCGGCCCGCCCCTGGTGCACGGGGAGCAGGTGCGGATAGCCGGTGAGGTCGCCCACCTCGTCGCGGAACCGGAACCAGGAGCGCGCCCCGGCGTAGGACTCGTCGCCGAGCGCGGCGGCGGCCTCCTGCGCGGCCGAGGTGGCTCCGGTGCCGGAGTCCGACAGCAGGTCGATGGTGATCTGGTCGGCGCGCAGCTCGAACGGGTTGTATCCGGCGTCCGCGAGGGCCTCCCGCCGCTGCTGCGGGTCGAGGAAGGGGATCGGTTCGACCACCTTGATCCGGTACGGGGGCAACATCTCGTAGGCGTCGACGGCCACTACTCGCTCCTCTATGGACGGTCAGGGGTGTCCCGCGCCGGCCCGGCCGGTCGGGGTGGCCAGCGCCGTGCGGTCGACGGTCAGCGGGCGGCGTACCGGCGGGGTCACCTGGTACGCCTCGGCGGACAGGTAGACGGTCACCCCCGGCCGGGGTGCGCCCAGCCGCAGCGACAGGTGCGGGATCAGCCCGACGCCGTCGCGCAGCGGCCGCCGGGCCACCGCGGCGAGCGCCCGGTCCAGCACCGTGCGGCCGAAGCCGTAGCGGTCCAGCACCGCCACCACCCGGTCGTACGCCTCCTCGTCGTCGTCGACGTAGCCGCGGATCGGCACGTAGAGGCTGTAGCCGACCGGCCGGTCGACCCCCTCGACCAGGGTGTAGCTGCCCACCAGGGGAAGGCCGGTGAACCGGGTCCGGCCGTCACCGGCCATGTCGACGAACTCGGCGAGCCGGGTGGTGTCCGCGTCGTGGACCACACCGGCCGCCCGGACGACGTCGCGCACCCCGGCGTCGTGGTGGGTCAGGTAGACCTTGACCCGGGCCTGGGCACCGTCGTGCAGGTCGAGGGCGAAGAACGTCAGCCGGTCCCGGCGACCCAACTCGCCCGGCCGGATGCCGTGGTCGAGCATCGCCCGGAAGGATCTGCCGAGCCCGAGCCGGTGCAGCGCCTCGGCGACCAGGCCCGGTGCCCGGTCGACCCCCCGCAGCTCCGGATTGAGGTAGACCTTGAACTCGGGTCGCCGGCCGTTGCGGAACACCAGTGAGCACCAGAGCGCGAAGGCGCCCTGCGGATCGTCGGCGGTGAACAGGTCGCGCACCGAATCCAGCCGGGACGTGGACAGGCCGGCCCGGTGCGCCTGCCGGTCGAGGAAGCGCCGGGTGGCGGCCGTGTTGGCCGACCTGCCGGGTGGTGCGCCCAGGGTCTCACCGAGAATCCGTACGGTCGGCGGTTCGGTGGCGCTGAAGGCGATGGAGAACTCCACCGGGGTGTGGTCGTCGGCGATGTCGGACGGCCAACGGGGCGGGGCCGACAACGGCTGTGAACCGGCTGGTCCGAGCAGGTTCTCCAGCAGTTCCACCGGCTCTGCCGAGGCGATTCCGCCGGCCTCGCACAAACGCTTCAGCTGGTCGCCCAGACGATCGGAAAGGGACACCTCGTCCATCAATTCTCTCTCCCGATCAGGCTGACGACCAAAAGAGACCTTAAGAAGCATTTCACGACAAGGTCAAGATTGATCACAACTTGCAATGACATAACGGGAGCGAGACCGGCAAATCACCTCGATTAACTACCCAGAGTCGCGTACAGGATACGTCACATGGAGTTGATAGTTGCCCTAGGGTCGCCGCTGCGGGAACGACCCGGTCGTCGCCGCCCGGCCGGGCGACAACACCCGGCACATCCACCCGACACCGGCTGTCACGCTGCGAAACCCGGCGGTCCCGCATACCCCCACCGGTGCCCGTCCGGCAGCGGACCGGGGCCGCGCCGCCGCGGCTGGCCGGGGTGGTCGACGCGGCGGAGTGGGCCTGGGTCACTGCGGGGTCCGGGGCGGTGAGCTGCCCGGACGGGGCACGCTAGCCTCTGCCGGCATGTCAGCATTCGGCAACTCGCCCAACGTCCTGTTCGCGACGACCGTGACGGCGACCCGGCGGCTGTCGCCCGGGTTCGTCCGGGTGACGCTCGGCGACGAGCGGCTGCGGGAGATGGCCCCGTACCAGCTCGACCAGCGCATCAAGATCATGTTGCCGGTCGACGGCGACTACCCGGGCGAACTGCGGGCAGGACTGCCCGAGCAGACGTGGCGACGCGAGTGGCGGTCCATTCCCGGCGGTGTGCGCCCGAGGCTGCGCAGCTACACGGCGTACCGGACCCGGCCGGCGGCGGGCGAGCTGGACCTGGACTTCTACCTGCACCAGCCGCACGGCCCGGCGAGCGGCTGGGCGGCGGCAGCCCGGCCGGGTGACCGGCTGCTCCTGTCGGGCCCGCACGTGGCGGCCGGCCAACCCGGGTACGGCGTGCAGTGGGAGCCGGGGCCGGCGACGCGGGTGCTGATCGCGGCGGACGAGACGGCGTACCCGGCGGTGCGCGGCATCCTGTCCGGCCTCGGGCCGGGCGTGCGGGCGACGGTCCTGCTGGAGGCCGGCGACGCGGCGGACGCCGCGACCCTCGACGACGTGACCGCCGGCCACCGGGTCGAGGTACGGCTGCGGGGCGACGCCCGGGGCGGGACGACGCTGACCGGGCTGGTGGCCGACTGGCTGGCCGGTCACGGCAGGGCGGCGGCGACGGCGGGAACGGACTTCTACGCCTGGGCGGCTACGGAGAGTAGCAAGATTGCTGTCTTGCGTCGGCTGTTCACCGAGGCGAACGTCGATCCGGAGCAGGTTCACACCCAGGGCTACTGGCACGACCGGCCGGCCCGCGAAGAGATCGAAGATTAGGTAATGCTAACCTAAACATCGCCGTGAGTAATCACTGTCAGTAGCCAGACGGGAACCTGCACCATGCGCACGCCGACCCCTCGAACAATCCGCCGACGACTCCTCGCCCTCACCGTCGCCTCGGCGACCGTGCTCGCCGTGGCCGCCTGCGGCTCCGACGACTCCGACCCGGCGGGCAGCGTCGGCGACACCAGAACCGTCGAACACGCACGCGGCAAGACCGCCGTGCCGGACAAGCCGACCCGGGTCGTCGTCCTCGAACCGGTCCAGCTCGACACCGCCATCGCCCTGGAGATGACCCCGGTCGGCGCGGCCGTGCTCAACGAGGCCGCCGGCGTGCCCAAGTACCTCGGCGACAAGGCCGCCGGCATCACCACCGTCGGCACCGTCCAGGAACCCAACGTGCAGAAGATCGCCGCCCTCAAGCCCGACCTGATCATCGGCACCGAGTCCCGGCACTCCGCCCTCTACGACCAGCTCACCGACGTCGCCCCCACCGTGTTCATAGCGTCCCAGGCAGACCCCTGGCAGGACAACGTCAGGTTCACCGCGACCACGCTCGGTGGCGCGGACTCCGCCGACAAGCTCCTCGCCGGCTTCCAGCAGCGGTGCGCGGACATCGCCAAGAAGTTCGGCACCGCCGGGAAGACCGCGCAGCTCATCCGCCCCCGCGACGGCGTCCTCACCCTCTACGGGCCCACCTCGTTCGCCGGCAGCGCGCTGGAGTGCGTCGGCTTCACGACCCCCGAGCGCGACTGGGAGAACTCGATCTCGGTCGACGTCTCCCCGGAACGGGTGCTGGAGGCCAAGGCCGACCACGTCTTCGTCACCACCGTCGACGTCAACGACCGCAGCACCATCCCGGCCTCGGTCACCGCCAACGCCGCCGCCTTCCCCCGCCTGCACCTCGTCGACCAGTCGTTCTGGATCACCGGGGTCGGCACGGTCGGTGGGCAGGCCGTCCTCGACGACCTCGAACGCATCCTCACCGCGTCGAGTTGACCGCCACCACACCCGCCCGCGCGGTACGGCCGACCACCGGCCGTACCGCGCGTCGCCGTACCACCTGGCGGTGGCTGGTCGGCGCGGTCGTCGTACTCGTGGGGTCGCTGGTGTTGTCGGTCTTCGTGGGCGCGAACCCGGTGCCCCCGGCGGACGTCTGGGCGGCGCTGCGGGGCGCTGGCAGCGACACCGCGCAGTACGTCGTCTGGGGGCAACGCCTACCCCGCACCCTCGCCGGGCTGCTCGTCGGTGCCGGTCTCGGGGTCGCGGGCGCGCTGATGCAGGCGTTCACCCGCAACGCGCTCGCCGAACCGGGCATCCTCGGCGTCAACGCCGGTGCCGCCGCGTTCGTCGCCGCCGGCATCGCCTTCTTCGGGATCACCTCGCCTGCCGGCTACATGTGGCTAGCCCTGCTCGGCGCGCTCCTGGTCGCCGTCGCCGTGTACGCCGTCGGCGGTGCCGCCGACCTGCGGGCCACCCCCACCCGGCTGCTGGTGACCGGGGTGGCGACCGGTGCCGTGCTCGCCGGCGTCACCACCGGGATCACCCTCACCCACCCCGACACCTTCGACCGGATGCGCGGCTGGAACGCCGGCAGCCTGCTCGAACGCGACACCGCAGTGGTGCTGCCGGTGCTGCCGCTGATCGTGGCCGGGCTGCTCGCCGCGCTGGTCGCGGCCCGCAGCCTCAACGCGCTCGCGCTCGGCCCCGACCTGGCCGCCGCCCAGGGCGTCAGCCTGGTCCGGACCCGGCTGCTCGTGCTCGGCGCGGTGACCCTGCTCGCCGGTGGGGCCAGCGCCATCGCCGGCCCCATCTCGTTCGTCGGGCTCGTCGTGCCGCACCTGGTGCGCTGGGGCGTCGGCACCGACCAGCGCCGCATCCTCGCCGGGTCGCTGCTGGCCGGCGGAATGCTGGTGCTGCTGGCCGACGTGCTCGGCCGGATCGCCGTCCTGCCGAGCGAGATGCCCGTCGGCATCGTCACCGCGTTCGTCGGTGCGCCCATGCTGATCGCGCTGGCCCGACGCCGACGGGCGACCGCGCTGTGAACCGGCCGGTCCGTCGCACCGCCGGAGGCCGCCGGCTGCTGCTCGGCACCGACCACCGGCACGTGACCGTCGGCGTACGCGAAGCCGCCGTCTGCGCCGCCGCCGCGCTCGTCGTCGCGGCGCTGGCGGTGGTCGGCCTCTGGCTGGGTGACTTCCCGCTGCGCCTCGACGAGGTGCTCGGCGTGCTCGGCGGCCGGATCGACGGACTGACCCGCACCGTCGTACTGGAGTGGCGACTGCCCCGCATCGCCGCCGCCGTCGCCTTCGGCGCGGCCCTCGGCGTCGCCGGGGCGATCTTCCAGACCATCACCCGCAACCCGCTGGCCAGCCCGGACATCATCGGCCTGGCGAACGGCTCGTTCACCGGCATGCTGATCGCCCTGCTGCTGCTCGGCGGCGGCTGGCACCTGCTGATGCTCGGCTCGCTCACCGGTGGCCTGCTCGCCGCGCTGGCGATCTACCTGCTCGCCTACCGGGACGGGCTCTCCGGGTTCCGGTTCATCGTCGTCGGGGTCGGCGTCTCCTCGATGCTCGCCGCCACCAACACCTGGCTGCTGCTCCGCGCCGACCTGGAGACGGCGCTGTTCGCCGCCGCCTGGGGTGCCGGCTCGCTCAACGCGGCCACCGCCGACGTGGTCTGGCCGGCCGCCGCGATCATCCTGGTGCTGCTGGCGGTCACCCCGCTGTGGGCGGCGGCCCTGGCCCAACTCGAACTGGGCGACGACGTCGCCGCCGCCAGCGGAGTCGCGGTCGACCGCCACCGCGCCGTCCTCGTGGTCATCGCGGTCGCCCTGGTCAGTGCGGTCACCACCGTCGCCGGCCCGATCTCGTTCGTCGCCCTGGCCGCACCGCAGATCGCCCGCCGGCTCGTCAGGGCACCCGGACTGCCGCTCGCCGCCACCGCCGGGGTCGGGGCGCTGCTGCTGCTCGGTGCCGACCTGGTCGCCCAGCACGTGATCCCGCTGACCGTGCCGGTGGGGGTGGTCACTGTCACCCTCGGCGGCGCGTACCTGCTCTGGCTGCTCGTCCACGAGATCAGGAGGACCCGATGGTCGACCAGATGACCGCGCGGCTACGGGCCGAACACGTCACCCTCCGGTACGACCAGCGGACCGTCAGCGCCGACCTGTCGTTCGCCGTGCCCGACGGCTCGTTCACCGTGCTCATCGGGCCCAACGCGTGCGGCAAGTCGACGCTCCTGCGGGCGCTGTCCGGGCTGCTCCGCCCCGCCGAGGGCCGGGTCACGCTCGACGGATCGGACCTGGTCACCCTGCCGGCGAAGGAACGCGCCCGGCGGATCGCGCTGCTGCCGCAGACCATGACCGCGCCCGAGGGGATCACCGTCCGCGAACTGGTCGGCCGGGGCCGCTACGCCCACCAGCGGGTGCTGCGCCGCTTCTCCCACGCCGACGAGGAGGCCGTCGAGTCGGCGCTCGACTCCACCGGCACCACCGACCTGGCCGACCGGCGGGTCGACGAACTCTCCGGCGGGCAACGCCAGCGCGCGTGGATCGCCATGGTGCTCGCCCAGGAGACGCCCCTCGTCCTGCTCGACGAGCCCACCACCTACCTGGACGTGGCACACCAGATCGACGTACTCAACGTGCTGCACCGCCTGGTCACCCGGGGACGCACCGTGGTGGCCGTGCTGCACGACCTCAACCACGCCGCCCGATACGCCACCCACCTGGTGGCGATGCGCGACGGCCGGATCGTGGCCGAGGGGCACCCGGCGTCGACGGTCGGCGCCGGGCTCGTCGCCGAGGTGTTCGGGATGCCGAACCAGGTGGTCCCCGACCCGGTCACCGGAGCGCCCATGGTCGTACCGGCCGACACCCGGGAACCGGCCGTCGGCTGAGGTGCGCGACCGCCGCCCGGCCGTCGGGGCTGCCCGCAGGCGTACCCGACCCGGAGGACGTGGTCGGGTAACCTGTGGGCCGACGGGCCGCTAGCTCAATGGCAGAGCTGAGGACTTTTAATCCTTAGGTTCAGGGTTCGAGTCCCTGGCGGCCCACCGCATAACGTGATGTCGCTGTTGACCTGCGCTTCCGTGGTCCGCATGACCGGGACATGGCCTCGTAAGTAAGGGTTCTGCCCTTTTTGCTGGATTGGTCATGGCAGGGACGGGCCATGTATAGCCTGAGCTATAGTTGTCCCGTGACCAATGGGCCAGCCCACCGCTGGGCGATCAGGACGACGGGCGATGTCCGTGATTGGTTACGGGCCCTGCGTCAGACCGACCCGGCGGCGTACCGGTCAGTGAACGCAGCGATCGACATGCTCGCCGAGACCGGTCCGGGTCTGGGGCGTCCGCTGGTCGACACTCTTCGGGGTTCGAGCATCAGCAACCTCAAGGAGCTGCGGCCGAGATCCGGCCGCGACGTCGCCATCCGGCTTCTGTTCGTCTTTGATCCATGGTCACAGGCGGTGCTGTTGGTCGCCGGCAACAAGGCCGGAGACTGGACGCGGTGGTACGAGAACGCGATCCCGATCGCCGAGGTCGCCTACGAGGGTTGGCTAGCCTTCGAGAGGAAACGGAGGGAGGGCTGATGGTCGACTTCCATGACTGGGACGACATCCGCGCCGAGTTGCACGACGGGGACGACGACGCGCTCGACGCCGAACGTGCCCGCACCGAGGCGTGGGTAGGCGCGTTCCACCTCGCCGAGGAGCGCAAGCGTCTCGGTCTCACCCAGCGGCAGGTGGCCGAGCTGATGGGAGTCACGCCCGGTCGGGTGAGCCAGATCGAAAACGGCGACCTGGACGCCAACGAGGTGGCGACCCTCAGCCGGTACGCACGAGCGCTCGGTGCCCGGATGCGGATCATCTTCGACTACGGCAGCGACCTCCGTCAGATCGCCTGAACCCCGCGAGCCTCAGCCGACATCACGTACGACGAGGCGAGTCGTTCCGGCGAACCGCACGGGTCGGCAAGCCGAGGTCATCGAGCGCCGTTCGACGCCCGCAGGCTGGGCAGACCTAGGGGCAGCGGGTTGCCGGCGATCGTGACGGTGTGGTTCGCATGGTGGTGCCTCCGCCCCATCACCTGAACTGACAAACAGGCCCTCATCGCCTTTCGCGTTCACCCCTTACAACCGCCCTGTGCCGGGCTGGGGCTTGGCGGCCGACCAGACGCAGCCCGACTCCCGGGGCGGCGGCCCGCCGTCCGTCCCGGGAGCGACCACGGTCCGGTCAACGCCACTGCATGAGATTGTTGACGATCTCGGGCGTGATCCGGGTAGCGATGTTGTTGGCGAGGCTGGGCCCGGTGGCGTACGGGTTGGTGGTGAGGATCGCCGCGACCGTGATGGGTGGGCAGTCGCCACAGGGGGGCGGCGGCGGCGGGCACGGGCATGGTTTCACCAGTACCGGTGGCCGGGGGCACAGCTCGTCCCAGTCCGTTGCGGAGAACAGCGCCGACACCGGCGGCTGGGCGAAATAGATCGGGCTGCCGTCCTGCCCACTGGTGAAGGGGTGCCGGACGTAGAGGAAGTTCGCGTCCTCGGCGCGGACGGAGTCGCTGCTGGTCCACTGCCCGGGCCGGTCGGACGGATATCCCTGGGTCGTCGTGCACGACCCGGTCGTGGTTTGTGTCGGGTAGCCCAGGCCGAACCAGCCGGTCCTGGTGCCGACCGTGCAGTTGAGCCGGGCCGCCCCGTAGTCGTGGGCCGGATCTCCCCCACCCGGGGCGTTGGAACGCCCGGTCCAGCCCACTGGCGCGAACAACTGGACGGCGGCGCACGAACCGAACGGCGCGTTGCTGCCATCGGAGCCCGGGTACGCCACGATGTTGGGACGCCACGTGCCGCCCGGACCGGTGTGCAGGCAGTGGCCAGCAGACGCGACCGTACGTTCACTGATCATGAAGCCCGTGCACTGGCCACCGGGGAACGTCAACCGGACGGTGGCGCTGGCCGGATACCCGGTGGTCGGGCTGACCGGTGTCCGTGTGTCGGGACCGAAGATCGCGGCGGACGCCGGACTCCCCGGAGGTGCCGCAGCACCGACAACCACCGCGACAAGGGCTATCAGCAACCATCTCTTTTTCACCATGGCTCTCCTCTGGCCGGGCGGGGGTGTTCCCCTTGTCCACCAGGCTGCGCCGACGCGACGTGTCCGGCCGATTCCCGGAAGCCCCCGGACGACGATCAGCACGAAGAGCCCATCGGCGCGATGAGGCCCGATCCGCCGAGTTCCACTGTGGACGTACGCTATGCTCTCCGCTCGGGCTGGCCCGGGCCGGGCGGTGCAGGCACCGGAGGCACCCGTCGAGGCCCCCGACAGACCCGGGTTGACCTGCGGCGACTCCGCACCACGGCGGGCGGGTCCGCGCCCGCCGCCCACCCCGGAAGGACCGAGGCAGATGTACGACGCCATCGTGATCGGTGCCCGCTGCTCGGGCGCGTCCACCGCGCTGCTGCTCGCCCGGCAGGGCCACCGGGTGCTGGTGGTGGACCGCGCCTCGTTCCCCAGCGACGTCATCTCGACACACTTCCTCTGGCCGCACGGGATGTCCTACCTGAACCGGTGGGGGTTGTTGGACGAGGTCCTCGCGGTCACCCCGGCGCACACCACGGTCGAGGTGGTCAACGACGGCATCTCGCTGACCGGTTCGGTGCCGGTCGAGCTGCTCCGGGAGTACTTCCGGGACCTGCACGGCGACGACTCGGGCGTGGTGCAGAGCTACGCCTCGGTGCGGCGTCGGGTGCTCGACCAGATCCTCGTCGACGCGGCGGCCGGGGCCGGCGCCGAGGTGCGCACCGGGTTCACCGTCCGTGAGCTGGTCGTGGAGGACGGGCAGGTGGTCGGCGTACGGGGGCGGGGAGCCGACGGGGAGCAGGTCGAGGAGCGGGCCCGGATCGTGGTCGGTGCCGACGGCCGGAACTCGTTCGTCGCCCGTACCCTCGGGTTGCCGAAGTTCGACGAGCGGCCCCGCTGCACCTTCGCGTACTGGAGCTACTGGTCGGGTTTCGACCTCGGCCCGGCGCAGCTGCACCGGCGCGGCCGGCTGGCGTGCGCGGTGGTGCCGACGAACTTCGACCAGAACATGGTGCTGGTCTGGGGGCCGAGCGAGTGGTCGCGGGAGTTCCGCGCCGACGTGCCGGGCAACTACCAGCGGACGCTGGACTTCGTCAGCCCGGAGTTGGGCGAGACGGTACGGGCCAGGGGGGTCCGCGAGGAACGCATCTACGGCACCCTGGACCAGTCGGCCTTCCTGCGACCGCTGCACGGGCCCGGCTGGGTGCTGGTCGGTGACGCCGAGTCGGCCAAGGACCAGTGCACCGCGATCGGCATGACCCACGCCTTCCGCGACGCGGAACTGGTCAGCGCCGCGCTGGACCGGTGGCTGCGCGGCGCGGTGTCGATCGACGAGGCGATGGCCGCCTACGAGGGCCGTCGCCGCAGCCAGAACGCCGCCGCCTACCACGACTACGTCTGTACGCTGGCCGAGATGCGGCCGTACCGGCACGACGAGTTGCAGTTGTTCGTCGCGTTGCGGGGTAACCAGCAGGAGACCGACCGGTTCATCGCCACGCACGCCGACGTCGCCCCGGTGTCGGAGTTCTTCCAGGCGTCGAATCTCTTCCTGCTCAACGACGCCGCGAAGGAGTCGTCGGCCGACCACGCGGTGTTCGCCGACTTCGCCGGGACGTCCCGCTCGTACCAGCAGAACCTGTTCGCCTGATGACTCACCCGGGAGACGGCACCGTGACCATCGAGCTGGACCAGCGTGACGACGGCGAACTGATCGGGATCATCCTGGCGGCGGCCCGGCGCGGAGACGTGGCGACCATGGCGCGTACGGCGTCGGAGGTCTCCGAGATGACCCGCAACTGGGCCACCCACATCCCGTGGGACGACTTCGCCGCACTCGACGGTGCCGACGACGAGCTGGCCCGGGTCGTCGCGGACCTGACGGAGATGTGGGAGCCGGCCCACCTGCGCAACCCCGTCGACCCCGACGAGGAGTACGCGCTGGACAAGAACGCGTACGACTTCTACCGGCCCGCCGGGCGCAACCTGCTGACCCGTACCGAGGACTTCTACGACTGGGTGCAGGCCCGCCGCCGTACCGAGACGTGGCAGTACTCCCGGGTGCTGGAGGCGGCGCCGGACAGCGTCGCCCAGATCACCAACGACCTGGGCCGGCGGGCCCGGGGCATCAACTTCAACTCGCAGGACTACCTGTCGTTCAACACCCACCCGGGGATCCGGGAGGCGGCGGCGAAGGCGATGCACGACTACGGGCCGCACAGTGCCGGCTCGCCGATGGTGCTCGGCAACACCCGCATCTCCGACGACCTGGAGGCGGCCCTCGGCGACCTGGTCGGGCTGGAGCACGTGACGCTCTTCCCGACCGGCTGGGCGGCCGGTTTCGGGGCGGTCGTCGGCCTGGTCCGGCAGTCCGACCACATCCTGATCGACCGGCTCGCCCACTCCTGCCTCCAGCAGGGGGCACGGGCGGCGACCCGCAACGTGGTCCGCTACGAGCATCTCAACGTCGAGGCGGTCCGCCGGCACCTGGCCGGTATCCGGGCCACCGACAGCCGCAACGGCATCCTGGTGGTCACCGACGGCCTCTTCTCCGTGGACGCCGACTGGCCGGACCTGGTCACCCTGCAACAGGTCTGCCGGGAGTACGACGCCACGCTGCTGGTCGACGTGGCACACGACCTGGGCTCGATGGGGCCGGGCGGCACGGGCGTGCTGGGGATGCAGGGCCTGCTCGGTGCGGTCGACATCGTGATGGGGGCGTTCTCCAAGACGTTCTGCTCCAACGGCGGCTTCGTGGCGTCCCGGTCACCGGCCCTCAAGCAGTACGTGAAGATGTTCGGCGGTTCGCACTTCTTCTCCAACGCCCTCTCCCCGGTGCAGACCGCGGTGGTGCGGGAGGCCGCCCGGATCATCAGGTCGGCCGAGGGGGACGCGCTGCGGGCGCGGCTCTTCACGGCGATCCACGCGCTGCGCGACGAGCTGACCGGGCGGGGCCTGACCTGCATGGGTGAGCCGTCCCCGATCGTGCCCCTGCTGATCGGCAACGAGAAGCTGGCCCGGACGGCGAACCGGCTGCTCTTCGACCGGGGGGTGCTGGCGTTCATGGTCGAGTTCCCGGTGACCCCGACCGGGTCGTCGCGGTTCCGGCTCCAGGTGCAGGCCGGGCACCGGCCCGAGGAGGCGCGCGAGGCGGCCCGGATCATCGACGGTGCGCTCGCCGACTCGCGGGCCTACCTCTCCAGCGCGTTCGGCAGCGCGCCCCGCTGACGGGCGCGCTACCGCTGCGGGCCCGTCCACAATGGCGTAACGTGTCGATCCGGTCGCCGTGCGGAGGTGAGGGGCGTGCCACCACGCAGACCCAGACGGAGCAGGGGCCAGCGCAGACCGGAACCGCCGCAGCAGGCGACGGCCCCGCCCCGGGAAGCGGTCACGCCGCCGCAAGGAGCCGAGCCGCCGGAAGCAGCCAGGCCCCGGGAGGCGGCTACGCCGCAGCCGGCGGGACCGCAGCCGGGGCCGGCCGCACCGTCGGCGGACGGGCAGCCGGATGTCGCCGCCGACCGGTCCACCCGGCGCAAGCTGCTGCTGGCGGCGGGCGGGGCGGCGGCCAGCGCGGTGATCGGCACGGTGATCGGCGCGGTCGCCAACCGGATCACCTCGGCGGAGCAGGCGGTACGCGACGACCGCGCGGTCGAGCAGGCAAAACGGGCCGACGCCCGGCGGAAGCCGCCGATCGCGACCAACGCCTACTACTACGACCGCTCCGACGAACCGGTGCTCTGGGTCCTGGCCACGCCGCTGACCGGCGACCAGCGGCAGCGGCTCCTCTCCCGGTCGCTGCCGGCCGAGGGTGAGGTCGCGGACACCTTCCCGGACGTCGTGTACGGGGTGGTGCGCTTCACCGACGAGCGGCTGACCCGGGTGCTCACCCGGCTCCGCGTCTCCGCGGTCGGCCAGTGGACCGGCCCGGTGTTCGTCAGGCAGATCCGCGCGCGGGTGCTCAAGCGTTCCGCGCCGCTGTCCGGCGCTCTCCTCCTGCGGGGGAGCCAGGGCGACGGGGAACCGCTGAGCATCGGTTTCGACCTGGACGAGCCGGAGAGCGTCGCCCGGGTGATCGATCCGCGGGACGAGACGCTCGGTGCGGCCTACGTGGACCGCCGCGCGCTGACCCTCGCCCCGGGTGAACCGGTCACCATCGACGTCCAGGCGTACACCGACCGGTCGTACTGCGAATGGGTCATCGAGCTGGAACTCGACCTCGGCGGTGAGAGCCGCGTCCAGGTGGTCGACGACCACGGTCGGCCGTTCCGCAGCACCGGCCTGGCCGCCCGCTACCAGGACCGGTACCACGCGAGCCTGCTTGACGGCTGGACCGCGGACGGCGCCGGACCGCCGGTGTGGAAACTGTGAACACCGGCCGGCGGCGGACCGCCCTGCTCGTGGTCGTCCTGATCCTGCCCGCCCTGCTGGCCTTCGGGGTGGTCCGGTTGCTCGGGGCGCGGGACGGGACGGGACACCGGGCCGCCCCGCCCCCGCCGTCGGGCCCGGCCAGCCCGTCCGACGCGGTCGGCATCGGCCCGGTCCTCGACGTGAGCGCCCGGATCACCGGCACCGAGGACGGCACCGAACTGACGTTCCTGACCACCCGGGCCCGCGCCGAGGCGGGACCGCCGGCTGCGGTCACGGACTGTCGGCGGTTCGCCGAGTGGGCGCAGCGCGACGGCGGCATCCCGGTGGGTGTCACCCCGGTGCACGCCCTGTCGGTACACGCGCGGCGCACCCTCGACATCGGTGGTGTGGCCGTGGCGGCGGTGTCGGTCACCGACGTCGACCTGTCGGGCGGGGACGGTCCCTGGGTCGAGTTGGCCTGCCGGGACGACGCCCCGGCCCCGGCCACCACCCCTTCCGGCAGCGGACGGCCGGCGGGGACGTGGCAGGGGGACCCGGACCGGCCGCGCGTCCTCGTCGCCGGGCAGACGATCGAGCTGCCGGCCCCGCTGGGCCCGCCGTACGACGGCGGCGAGGTGTTCCCGCACGGCACGGTCGACTACCAACTCCGGGTACGGATGGAGGTCGACGGGGTGGTCGAGGAGCACCGGCTGCGCAACGGTGACGTGCCCTTCCGGTGCTGTGGACGGGTCACCCACATGGGTTTCCAGGCGGCCCGCTACGAGTGGCGGGTGTCGCCCGCGCGCTCGCTGCGGTACTGCGCCGAGCTGCGGTGGACCGGGCAGCCCCCACCGCCGAAGTGTGAACTCAGGCGCGGCTGAGCCGGACCTGACGCAGCCGTACCGGCTCCGGCAGCCGGAGTGTCGCTGTTGACGTGGACCGGGTGACGTGGTGTGCTCCCTGCGTTAGCGCTAACGACAATCATAATCATTATCAGCATGAGGAGCACCCATGTCTCTCACCGTGCCATCCGCCCTGCTGGAAGCCGCCGAGGCGGGCCCCGTCGACGACCGGGACTTCGTCGCCTGCGTCCGGGAATCGCTGCCGTACGCCTGGCAGACCGTGAGCCGGGTCGTCGCCGACCTGGAGTCGTCAGGCGCCGACCGGGCGGACAACGTCGTACCGCCGCCCGGGGACGCGGAGCGGGGGCAGTTGCTGCGCGCGATGGCCAGCGACGCCATCCGGGCCAGCCTGGAACGCCACTTCGGGGTGAAGCTGGCGTTCCAGAACTGCCACCGGGTCGCCGCGTTCCGTCCCGCGGCGGTCGACTCGGAGCCCTACCGCCGGTTCGTCTCCACCCGGGGTCAGCTCCTGAACCAGTCGCCCGAGCTGCGCAACTGCTGACCCGCCGCCCGGGTGCGCCGGACCGGGAAGAACCCACCCGGTCCGGCGCACCCGGTGACGCGGGGCCGGGCCCGGGTCGTCAGCGGGCGCACTCCGCGCAGGTGCCGAAGATCTCGAAGGTGTGCCCGACCTCGGTGAAACCGTGCTGGGCGGCGACCTGGTCGGCCCACCGCTCGACCGCCGGCCCGGCCACCTCGACCGTGCTGCCGCACCGGCGGCAGACCAGGTGGTGGTGGTGCCGGCTCTGGCTGCACCGGCGGAACAACTGCTCACCGCCGGGCAGCCGGGTGGAGTCGATCTCCTGGGCGTCGACGAGCAGTTGCAGGGTGCGGTAGACCGTGGTCAACCCGACCCGGGCCTTGCGGGCCACCAGCATCTGGTGCAGTTGCTGCGCGGTGTGGAAACCGTCGACCTCGCGCAGCAGCGCCAGCACCTCGCCGCGCTGACGCGTGTTCCGGGTCACGTTCGGCATCGCCTGGGTCACCGTACCGCCGTCTCCGCTCGTCGCCCCGGCCCCGCCCGGCGGCCGTCGCTGCTTCCCGCCCCCGCCGGTCCACGCGGAGGCCGTACCCATTATGCGCTGCGGATACGGGCACCCCACCGCCCGTGGTGGGCCCGGGACGACGACCGCCGGGGGCGGGTCAGGCCACGGCCGCGACCGTGGTGAGGGCCACGTGCCGCGACCGGGCGGCCACCGCCAGCTCGGTGGCCGGCACCAGCTCGTACTCGGGCACCCCGGCGCGCAGCACGGTGAGCAGCTTCTGCCCGGTCACGGTGCAGGCCCGGCCCCGCGCCGCGAGCAGCGCCGGCACGTCCGCGAACGAGCCGGTCGCCACCACCGCGCCGGCCACCCGGAGGGTGGCCAGGCCCTCGGCGGCCAGCACCGCCTCGACGGCGTCCGGGTCGTCGCCGGTGAGCACCACCGAACGGGCGTCGGCCACCACCGCGTACGCCGGGTCACCGGTCGGGCCGATCACCGAACCGACCCGGAAGTCGCCGGTGTTCAGCCGGCAGGTGACCGTCACACCGTGCCGGGCGGCCAGCTCCACGGCCCCGGAGTGCAGCACCTTCGCGCCGGCCCGCGCCATGGTCACCACGTCGGCGTACGCCAGGGTCGGCAGCAGTCGCGCCGCCGGGACCTGCCGGGGATCGGCGTCGTAGACGCCCTCCACGTCGGAGTGGATGTCGCAGCCCGGCAGCCGCAGCGCGGCGGCGACCGCGACGGCGGACAGGTCGGAGCTGTTCTTGCCCAGCCAGGTGGGGCGCTGAAGGGCGTCGGCCGCCTGACCACCGGGCAGCACCAGCGCGTCGGCGGCGGCCAGGTGCCCGTGCAGGTAGACCGGGTCGACGCCGGTGAGCGCGGCGGCCTGCCCACCCGCCGGGCTGCTGGCCAGGCCGATGTGGTGCGGCGGCAGCAGTTCGGCGCGCAGACCGGCGCGTTCCAGCGCGATCCGCAGCAGGGCCGCGCCGACCGTGTCGGCCAACGGCAGCAGGCCGAGCAGGGCCGGGCTGCTGACCTCGGGGTGCAGTTCGGTGGCGAGGCGACGCAGTTCCTCGGTGGCCCCGGGCATCCCGCTGGTTACCACCACCAGTTTCTCGCCGTCACGGACCCGCCCAGCGAGGTGGGCGGCGACGGTGTGGAAGTGCTCCGGACCGGCGAAGCTGGAACCGCCGAACTTGACCACCCGAACCCGGCTCACCGGACCCCCCTCGCCACCAGCACCTCGGCGATCTGCACCGCGTTCAGCGCGGCACCGATCCGCAGGTTGTCCGCCACCAGCCAGAACGCCACCCGGTTCGGGTGCTCCGGGTCGACCCGGATCCGCCCGACGTGCACCAGGTCGGCGTCGTCGAGGGTGCGCGGGGTCGGCGGCCGGTCGGCCCACACCCGGACCTCCGGCTCGCCGGCCAGCAGCGCGGCCAGCTCACCGGCGTCGACCGGCGCGTCGCAGTCCACCACCACGGTCTCGCTGTGCCCGTTGAGCACCGGCACCCGGACGCAGGTGGCGGTCACGTCCAGCGTCGGGTCGCGGAGGATCTTGCGGCTCTCCTGCCGCATCTTCTGCTCCTCCAGCGTGAACCCGTCGGCGAGCAGGGTGTCGATAAGCGGGATCACGTTGTACGCCAGCGGCACCCCGAACGCCTCGACCGGGCCGGTCCGGGTCGGGTCGTCGGTCGCGGCGGCGGCCTGGGCGCGCAGTTCCGCCATCCCCCGGTTACCCCGGCCGGAGGCCGCCTGGTAGGTGCTGACGGTGACCCGCCGCAGGCCGTACCGCCGGCGCAGCGGGGCGAGCAGGCGCACCAGGGGAATGGTGGAGCAGTTCGGGTTGGCGATGATGCCGCTGTCCGGCCGCCGGTCCAGCACGTCCGGGTTGACCTGCGGCACCACCAGCGGCACGTCCGCCGCCATCCGGAACGCGTTGGTGTTGTCGATGACCAGTGCGCCCTGGGCGGCGGCGCGACGGGCGTGCCGTTCGCTGGTCCCGGTGCCGGCGGAGAAGAACGCCAGCCGTACGCCGGAGAAGTCGTACCGGTCGAGGTCGTGGACGGTGGCGGTGCCGCCCGGCACGTCGATGCGCTGCCCGGCGGAGCGCGCCGACGCCACCGGCACGCACTCGCCGACCGGGAAGCCCCGCTGGACGAGCAGGTCGATCAGGGTACGGCCCACCGCGCCGGTGGCCCCGACGACGGCGATCGGCACCGCGGCGCCGGTGGCGGCCCGCGGGTCGGTCTCGGGCAGAGCGGGGGTGTCGGTGGAGGATGTCACGTCAGCCCTGCTTTCGAAGGACGGAGTGGGGTGACCCGGCCTCGTCGACGGTCACCAGAGGAGTGGGTGCCCCGGCCGCCACCGGCACCTCGGCCGGTGCGGGCACCTCGGCCGGTGCGGGCACCTCGGGCCCGGCCGACGCGTCGCCGGGCGCGGGGTCCGGCCGGCGGGCGGCCAGCGGTTGCCAGCGCAGCGTCACCCCGAGGCTGGACAGCACGATCAGCACGATGCCGACGATCTCGGCCAGGGTGGGCCGGTGGGCGTAGACGACGACGTCGCAGACGATCGCCACCGCCGGGTTCACGAACGCCACCACCGCGATGGTGGAGCTGGGCAGGTGCGGAACGGCGGAGTAGAGCAGGTGGTAGAGCACGCCGGTGTGGAACACCCCGAGCACCGCCAGCCAGATCCAACTGCTCGCGCCCGGCGCCGGCAGCGCCGCGAAACGGACGAACGGCAGCAGCAGCGGAATGCCGATCAGCACCTGGATCAGTGCGGTGATCTGCGGCCGTACCCCCTTGAGCTGCTTCGCGGCGATGGTGGCCAGGGCGTAGAGGACGGCGGCGGCCAGCGCGTTGAGGATGCCCAGAAGCTGCCGGGAGTCCAGCCCTTCGCCGCGCAGCGCCGTCCACAGTTCGGTGGTCAGCACCAGCCCGACGAAGGCCAGCACCACCCAGCCGACGTTGGCCCGGGTGAGCCGTTCCTTGAACAGCAGCGCGCCGAGGAACAGCACGTAGAACGGCTGGGTGTGGTAGACGACGGTGGTGATGGTGATCGACGTCTGCTCGAACGAGGAGAACAGGAACACCCAGTTGAACACCAGGCAGACCCCGCCACCGGCGGCGAGCAGCAGGTTGCGCCGGGTCAGCCCGGTGTCGCGGAAGTAGCCGCCGACCAGGCAGGCCACGGCGAGGGCGACCGCGCCCAGCACGCACCTGGCGAAGACCACGTTGAACGCCGGCTGCCCGGATTCGAGGACGAACACCCCGATCGTGCCCCAGCCCGCCATCGCGACGATGATCTGGACCATCGGTGTCCTGCTGCTGCGGTGGTTCTCCATGGTGTCCCTTCCGGTTGCGGTCGCCGCCCCCTCGGCTGCGGCCGTGCTCAGGCGAACGGCGGGGCGTACATCAGGCCGCCGCGCGTCCACAGGTCGTTGAGGCCGCGGGGCACGTCGAGACCGCTGGCCGCGCCGAAGCTGCGGTCGTACACCTCGCCGTAGTTGCCGACCTGGCCGACGGCGTCGCCGATCCAGGTCCGCGGCAGGCCGAGCGTGTCGCCGAGGTGGGCCTGCGCGTCCAGCAGCGCCGACGCCGCGCCCTGGCCGACGGTGGCCGAGGTCAGGCCCTCCTCCTCGGCGGCGATCAACGCGAAGATGATCCAGCGGACCGTCTTGAGCCAGTGCGAGTCACCGTCGGCGACCGCCGGGCCCATCGGCTCGCGGGAGATCAGCTCGGGCAGGACGACGTGCGCGTCGGGGTCCGGCAGCCGGGTCTTCTCGGCCGCGAGCACCACCCCGTCGCAGACGTACGCGTCGACCGCGCCGTCGCGGTAGCCGACGAGCGCGTCCGCCGCGTCCGGGTACGGCACCACCTCGACCTCGGCGCCCAGCGGCGCGTAGTAGCGGGCGAGGCTGGCGGCGCTGCTGGTGCCGCCGAGTACCCCGATCCGGCGTCCGGCGAGCTGCGCGGCGGCGGTGACGCCGGCCGACCGGGGCACCAGGAACGCCCCGCCGTCATAGCAGGTGGTGGCGACGAAGGTGGCCCCGAAACCGGCCTCCCGGCTCACCGTCCAGGTGGCGTTGCAGGTGAGCAGGTCGATGTCGTCGCCGGCCAGGGCGGGCATCCGCTGGTCCGGGGTCAGCGGCACGAACTCGACCGCGTTGGCGTCACCGAGCACGGCGGCGGCCACCGCACGGGCGGTGTCCACGTCCAGGCCCTGCCACCGGCCGTCGGTGTCGGGGGCGGACAGGCCACGGATGCCGGTGCTCACCCCGGCGCGTACCGCGCCGTGGCGGCGGACCCGGTCGAGGCGGGCGGTCGTGCTGGTCAGGACCGAGGTCATCGGGTCTCCCTGTCAACGGGCCGGGCTCAGGGCCGGCGTGGTCGGCTCGGTGGTCGGGGTGTCGAAGCGGCGCTGGTTGAAGGCGAGCATGTCGATCAGTTCGGCCGAGCCGAGGTCGGCGGCGTGGCCGGTGGCGGGCCGCAGCGGCATCCGGCCGGTCCGGGTCCAGCGCAGCGTCCCGTCGGGGTCGACCCGGCTGCGGGCCTGGTTCGCGTTCTCCGGGTGCAGGCAGAACGGCACGTCGAGCAGGCCGGTGCCGAACGCCTCGGCGAGGGCGGTACCGGGCTCCGGGTGCAGGTCGAGCACGGCCTCGACGAGCAGCCGCGCCTCCGCGTACGCCGGGGAGGCGGCCGGGTCGAAGGACCGCCGGGCCGGTGCGGCGCAGCCGGCCGCCTGGGTGGCGGCGAACTCCAGTGCGGCGACGTTCTCCGCGACGGTGGGGATGCGGAACGCCTCGGCCGAGGTCTTGACGATCAGCCGGGCGGCCCCGCCGGCAACGGCGAGCCGGACGCTCTCCGCCAGGATCGCGGCGGCACCGGCCGGCGTGCGGGGGAACAGCCCCATGAACGTGTAGACCACCAGGTGCACGTCGCAGTCCGGCAGGAACTCGGCGGCCAGGTGCCGCAGGGCAAGCAGCGCGTCCAGGTCCTGACCGGGGTTGGTCTGCTGGGCGAAGCTGAGCGACAGGCTGCGTACCCCGTGCCGCCGGAAGAACAGGCCCTCCAGGATGCCCAGCGCGACGAGCAGGGACGGCGGGCAGAGCTGGCCGAGCATGCAGCCGGCGAAGCTCTCCAGGTGGGCGCCCCGTCCGTCGCCCACGCTGGCGAGCAGTTCGCAGCAGGCCGCCCACTCGTCGATCGCCGCCCGCAGCGGCACCCGGCTGTAGGGCAGGCAGTACGAGACGGGCCCGCCCTCGGTGGCGTCGAGGCCGGCGTCGAGCAGGGCGTGGAAGATGCCCAGCGGCAGCGCCGAGCCGTGTCGTACCTGGACCGGGAAGTCGTCGGCGGCGATGTCCTCCAGCATCGCCCGGGTCATCACCGCCCCGTGCGCGACCAGCGGATAGCCGTTGAGGTCGTGGCCGTGCACCAGGGCGCGGGCGGCGCTGGCGTGGTCGCCGACCCGGGTGAAGCTGTCCAGGGTGAGGGTGCCGGCGGTGGTGGCCCGGGCGGCGCGGACGGCGAGCAGGCCGCCGCGCATCTGTTCGGTGGTGGCGAAGCCCATCCTGGGCTGCACCACCAACCGACCGGCGGCCTGGTTGTCGGCCACGTACGACGCGAACCGTCCCCGGGTCACACCGGGCTCGCGGCCAGGTGCGGACGGGCGTGCAGGGTGCGCAGGTGGGCGCGGAAGTCGTCGACGGCCCGGTCGCCGACGAAGACGCCGGTGTACCCGGCTTCGAGCAGGGCGGGCACGTGCCGTTCGTCGGCGGACCCGGCGACGCCGAGGTTGCCGCCGATCACGACGGGGGTGGTGCGGTCGTGCCGGCGCAGCCGGCGGACCAGTTGCTCGCCCTCGACCGCGCCGTGCCCGTTGACGGTGCTGACCACGACCAGGTCGGGCAGGTGCCGTAGGTGGGCGGCGACGAGTTCGTCGATCGGCGTGCAGGCGCCGAGGTTGACCACCCGGAAGCCGTGCTCCTCCAGCAGCAGGTGGAGGTAGACCAGGTTCCAGGTGTGCGAGTCGGAGGGAATGGTGGACAGGACAGCGACCGGTGCGTTGGCCGTTGAGAGGCGCATGCCGAACTCCAGGACACTTCGCTAGCGGAAAATCGTCACGGAAAATGGGCACGGCTGGGTCGCCGCAGCCTCCGGGCGGAAGCTCGGCGTAATGTGCCGTTCCATGGTCAGAGAAAGATGATCTGGCTAGCGCAGGCCCGCCATTGCATTGAACACCGCAACTCCCCGTAAGTGGGTGTCTCACACATCTGTCGGTCGCCGAGTCTAGGACGCGACCAGAACCCTGACAAGCAATGTCCCGGTTGACTTCCGACGGGTCGCCGGCCTTGGACACGGACGGTAGCCAAATCGCCACCGGCATCCCGGGCGCGACCCGCCCGCGCCGCCCACGGGCCGCTTCCGACCAGCACCGCCCGCCCGACAGACCCCCACCCACCGTGGCTCAGGGTGACCGGGACAATCTATCCCTGCGTTCCATATCCTGGGAAGCAGCCGGCGGACACGCCCACCGCGCACGGCGACCACCCCGCTGGAGTGATCCAGGTCATTCCCGTCGCCACCCACTCCCCCGCCGCTCACCCGGGGGAGCCTGATCGTCGATCCGACACGTGTTCGGCCCGGTCGATGACGACCCACGGGGTCGGACACCCGCCGTCGCCGATATCCTTCCCACAATTCGGGACACTTGAACAGGTCAATTGATAACTAGGGGTTACGGATGGCGGCGATCGGCACCCCGCCGGTGGCCTGGGGATAGATAAGGCACGATGGGTCACTGCACACGGTTACGGAGTGACCCCGGCCCACCGAGATGCGTTGCACGGCCCCCGCGACCGACCTATGGTCTACCCGCACGCCTGATCGACAGTGATCATTGCGGCACTCATAGTCACCGGCACCGCCGCGTCACGGGGGTTCCCCGCACCGCGCAGCCGGCGGACGTCCTGGTCGTCGTCGACCGTTCCCGTGCCGTCGCCGCCATTGTGGCGGTGACTCGGCACGCCCTCGCCGAGGAGGTTTCCGTGTTGGGTGCGAAAGGCCATCGCGAATTGTTCGCGGTGCACGGTGAAATCGAGGTGAACGCCACCGGGCAGCACATCTACGAGGTGGTCAGCGACCTGCCCGCCAGCGGTCGGTGGAGCCCGGAATGCCGGGGCGGGAAATGGATCTCCGGCACCCCCGGCGCGGTCGGTGCGGTGTTCCGGGGCGACAACGTGCGCAGCGACGACGTGGTGCCCTGGGCGCCCGTGGTCCGGGGCGAGTGGCAGACCACCGCCGAGGTGGTACGCGCCGCACCCGGCCGGATGTTCGCCTGGGCCATGCGCAACAGCGCCGGCGAACGGCAGGAAAGCGTCTGGTCGTACGAGATCAACGCCGTCCCGGGCGGCGGCAGCCTGCTCATCCACCGGTTCCGGATGGGCGAGGCGACCGAGGGCATCCGGGGCATCACCGCCGGCCTCGACGCCGAGGCCACCGAGCGGTTCTTCACCCAGTGGACCGACAAGCTGCGCGGCGACATCGAGCTGACCCTCGCGCGGCTGAAGACCTACATCGAACAGTCCTCCGGAGGACGGTAGCCATGCTGCTGCAACGCGTCGCCAACCAGGGAATCCGACTCGGCACGGTGTTCGACCGGGCACTCGCCCGGCACCCCGCCAACCTGCTCATCCTCGACCACGACCTGGACGTCGCCCCGGAACTCGGCCGCCGGATCGCCATGGCCGAGCTCGCGGACCTCGTCGACGACCTCGCCTCCCGGCTGTGGGCGGCGCGTATCCGCCCCGGCGACCGGGTGGTCGTCCACAAGTCGGACGGGTTCGACATCCCGCTGCTCGCCGTCGCCGTCGCCCGCATCGGCGCGGTACCGGTGCTGCTCTCCCCCAAGCTGGACGGCGCGACGGTCGCCGAGCTGCTGCGCCGGGCCGCCCCGGCCTACCTGCTCACCGACGAGACGAAGCTGACCGGCAGCCTGCCCGAGGGCGTCGGCGAGCTGGCCGACGGGGTGCTGCTCGCCGCCGGCACCCACCCGGCGGGCACCGCGCTGGCCGAGCTGGCCGGCGCACCCCGGGTCGCGCCGGTGACCATGCCCGCCGACCATCCGTCGCTGGTCACCCACACCTCCGGCACCACCGGCATCCCCAAGATGGCGGTACACACCGGGTGGTCGCTCCAGGCCCGGTACCGGCCGCAGGCCACCATCGCCGCGCTGGTCCGCCGCCGGGAACCGCTGCTGCTGCACGTGTCGTTCGTGCACTCCCGGGCGATCAGCGCGATGACGCTGGCGCTGTCGCGCGGCGTACCGCTGATCGTGCTCGCCGACGACGACCCGGCGCGCGCCGCCGAACTGCTCACCCGGTTCCGGCCCGGCGTGATCGAGGCGCACCCCAACTCGTTCCTGCGCTGGGAGGAACTGGCCGACGACCCGCGCCGGCCGCTGGCCAGCGTCCGCTACTTCAGCAGCACGTTCGACGCGATCCACCCGCGCACCATCCGCCGGATGCTCGCCGCCTCCGACCACCGCAACCCGAAGTTCGCCCAGCTCTACGGCCAGAGCGAGACCGGCCCGGTGGTCGGCCGGACGTACAGCAGGCGGTGGGAGCCGGAGCACGACGGACGCTGCGTCGGCGTGCCGTTCCCCGGGATGACCGACATCCGGGTGGTGTCGGTCGACGGCCGCCCCCCGACCCGGGAGTCGCCGGGGCGGATCGAGGCCCGCAGCGACGGGCGGGCGATCACCTTCCTCGGCGAGCCGGAACGCTACGCGGCCCAGGTCGAGGGCGGCTGGTGGAAGATGGGCGACGTCGGCTACCGCACCCGGTGGGGCTGCCTGCACCTGCTCGACCGTGAGGTCGACGTGGTGCCCGGCTTCGGCAGCACACTGGTCGCCGAGGACCACCTGCTGGCCCGGATGGGCGACCTCACCGAAGTGATCATCGTGGGCACCGAGGGCCGGCCGGTGCCGGTGGTCTGCACCCGCGACGACAAGCCCCTCGACCTCGACGCCTGGCAGGCGGCGGCCCGGGGGTTGCCGCCGATGGCCGACCCGGTGCACCGCCGGCTGGCCGACCTGCCGCACACCGCCACCACCAAGATCAAGCGGCTGGAGCTGGCCCGGGCGCTCGTCGCCGAAGGTGTCGGTCGGTGAGCACCGTCGGCACCGCCCTGGTCACCGGCGCGGCCGGCGGGATCGGCGCCGAGGTGGCTCGGGCACTGGCCCGCCGTGGCACCCCGGTCGCCGCCGTCGACAGCGACGCCGACCGGCTGCGGGCCACCGTGGACGAGGCCCGTTCCGCCGGGCTGCCGCTGACCGCGTACCCGGTCGACGTCCGCTCGGGTGCGGCGGTACGCGACCTGGTGGACACCGTCGAACGGACACTCGGACCGATCGACGCGCTGGTCAACGCCGCCGGGGTGCTGCGCCCCGGCGAGGCCCGCACGCTGACCGAGGAGGACTGGCAGCTCACCTTCGCGGTCAACGCGACAGGGGTGTTCCACACCTGCCGGGCGGTGGCCGACCGGATGGTGCCCCGACGGCGCGGCACCATCGTCACCGTCGCCTCCAACGCCGCCGGCACCGCCCGCGCCGGCATGTCGGCGTACGGGGCGTCCAAGGCGGCGGCCACCGCGTTCACCAAGGCGCTCGGGCTGGAACTCGCCGGGTACGGCATCCGGTGCAACGTGGTGGCCCCCGGCTCCACCGACACCCCGATGCTGGCCGCGCTGCTGCCCGACGACGCCGCCCGACGCTCCACCATCGGCGGGGTGCCGGAGGCGTACCGGGTGGGCATTCCGCTCGGCCGGATCGCCGACCCGGCCGACATCGCCGCCGCCGTGCTGTTCCTCATCTCCGACGACGCCCGGCACATCACCATGCAGCACCTGACCGTCGACGGCGGCGCCACGCTCGGCGTCTGAGCCCGACCGAGGAGGCAACCGTGGGCATCCCGGACACCATCCGGTACGACCTGCCCGAACTGCCCCGCAACACCGTCGGCTGGGTGCCCGACCCGGCCCGCGCGGTGCTGCTCGTCCACGACATGCAGGGCTACTTCCTGCGCCCGTTCCCGCCCGACGCGCAGCCGGGCCGGGCCCTGCGGCACAACGCGGCCCGGCTGCGGGCCCGCTGCGCCGAGCTGGGGGTGCCGGTGGCGTACACCGCGCAGCCGGGTTCGATGACCCCCCTCCAGCGGGGCCTGCTCGCCGACTTCTGGGGGCCGGGGATGACCGCCGAGCCGCAGCAGCGCCGGGTCGACCCGGCACTGGCCCCCGCCGTCGGGGACTGGGTGTTCACCAAGTGGCGGTACAGCGCGTTCCACCGCACCGACCTGCTGGACCGCATCCGCGCCGCCGGCCGTGACCAGCTCGTCGTCTGCGGCGTGTACGCGCACGTCGGCGTGCTGGCCACCGCCTGCGACGCGTTCTCGCACGACATCGAGACGTTCGTCGCCGCCGACGCGGTGGCCGACTTCACGGCCGACGACCACCGGATGGCCCTGACCTACGCGGCGAACCGGTGCGCCGTGGTCGCCGACACCGACACCCTGCTCGCCGCGCTGTCCGTCACCACCGCCGCCCACGCCTGACCGCAGGCCGGGCCACCCACCCACCCGCCCGTCCCGACCGGCCGGCCCCTGCGCCGGCCGGTCGGCCACCCACCACCACGAGAGGAGGCGACCGATGTCCGCGGAGCACCGACCACCGTCGTCCGACCCGGTCACGCTGCCCCCCGCCGACCGGGCCGGGTGCCACGGACCGTTCGCCCTGCTGCACCGGCCGTACGCGCACGAGTACGGCTGGGTCGACGTGCTCGCCGGGCCGGTCGCCCCGGTCGACCGGCTGGCCGAACTGCCCCTGCCCGGACCCGCCGGTTCCCCGGCCGGTGAGGACCTGCTGGTGCTGATCCCCTACCGGCAGCTCGCCGAGCGGGGGTTCGACGCCCCCGACGACGGCACCCCGCTGCTGGCGATGCGGGTCGACCAGCAGGAGGTGCTGCCGCTGGCCGAGGTGCTGCGGCGCATCCCCGACGGCGAGATCCCGGTCGGCCCCGGCGACTACGACCTGTCCGACGCCGCGTACGCCGGGCTGGTGCGCGCGGTGCTCGACGCCGAGATCGGCAGCGGCCAGGGGGCCAACTTCGTCCTCAAGCGCACCTGGATCGCCGACCTGGGCGGGGACCCGCTGACCGCCGCGCTGCGGTTGTTCCGTCGGCTGCTCGCGGCGGAGAACGGCGCGTACTGGACGTTCCTGGTGCACACCGGCGACCGGACGCTGGTCGGGGCGAGTCCGGAGCGGCACGTCAGCCTGGCCGGCGGGCGGGCCGTGATGAACCCGATCAGCGGCACCTACCGGTACCCGGAGTCCGGGCCGACCCTGCCCGGCGTGCTCGACTTCCTCGCCACTTCCAAGGAGACGGCCGAGCTGTTCATGGTCGTCGACGAGGAACTGAAGATGATGGCCCGGATCTGCCCGGACGGCGCCCGGGTCCGGGGCCCGTACCTGCGGGAGATGGCCCGGCTCGCGCACACCGAGTACCTGGTCGAGGGGGGCACCGACGCGGACGTGCGGGACGTGCTGCGGGAAACGATGTTCGCCCCGACCGTGGTCGGCAGCCCGTTGCAGAACGCGACCCGGGTGATCGGCCGGTACGAGCCGACGGGCCGCGCCTACTACAGCGGCGCGCTGGCCCTGATCGGCCACGACCGGGACGGCCGCCGGACGTTGGACTCGACGATCGTGATCCGGACCGCCGACATCGACTCCGGTGGCCGGCTGCGCCTGTCGGTCGGTGCGACGCTGGTGCGCGACTCGGACCCGGTGGCGGAGGCGGCGGAGACCCGGGCGAAGGCCGCCGGCCTGCTGACCGCCCTGCACGCCCAGCCGGCCGGTGGACTGGCCGGCCATCCGGGGGTACGCCGGGCGCTGCGGCAACGCAACGAGCGGGTCGGCCGGTTCTGGTTGGCGTCCGACCAGCCCGACGCCGGGGGCCCGAACCGGGCCGGCGACGCCGATCCGGTGCTCGACGGCCGGCGGGTGCTGGTGGTCGACGCCGAGGACACCTTCGCCGTCATGCTCGGCCAGCAACTGCGCTCACTGGGGCTGGACGTGACGGTACGCCGGCACGACGAGCCGTTCACCGTCGACGCGTACGACCTGGTGGTGCTGGGGCCCGGTCCGGGTGACCCGCGTGACGGCGCCGATGCGAGGGTGCGGCTGCTGCGGGACACGATCGGCACGCTGCTGGCGGGTCGCCGCCCGTTCCTCGCCGTGTGCCTGAGCCACCAGGTGCTGTGCGACCTGCTGGGCATCCCCCTGCACCGGCTGCCGGTGCCCAACCAGGGGGTGCAGAAGGAGATCCGGCTGTTCGGCGTGCCACACCGGGTCGCCTTCTACAACACCTTCACCGGGCGCTGCCCCACCTCGCTGCTGCCGCAGGGGCGGCACGCCGAGACGGTGCAGGTGAGCCGGGACCCGGCGACCGGCGAGGTGCACGCCCTTCGGGCGGCCGGGTTCGCCTCGGTGCAGTTCCATCCGGAGTCGATCCTGACCGAGGACGGGGTGGGCATCCTGCGGGAACTGCTGCGCGTCCTGCCGCAGCCGGGGGCGGGACGCACGTATTCGGCCGTCGGCGTCGACTCCCGAAGCTAACCAGGACGTGTACTATCCAGGTTATGCGGATGAGCGAGCAGGTCGAGTGGGGGCTACACTGCTGCCTCACCCTCGCCTGGATCGGCGGCGAACACCCGATGCCCGCCGTCCGGCTCGCCGAGTGGTTCGAGCTGCCCCCGGCCTACCTCACCAAGTGCCTCCAGGCCCTGACCAGGGCCGGCATCCTCCAGTCGGTGCCCGGCGCGCGCGGCGGGTTCCGGCTCGCCCGCCAACCGGCGGACGTGACCGTGATGGACGTGACGGTGGCGATCGAGGGGGCCGACAACCCGTTCCGGTGCACCGAGATCCGCCAGCGCGGCGCGGGGGTCGACCCCTCCGCGCCGGAGTTCCGCACCCCCTGCGCGATCAGCACCGTCATGCACCGCGCCGACCTGGCCTGGCGGCGCGAGCTGGCCGGTCACACCCTGGCCGACCTGCTCGCCTCGGCACCGGCGGAGGCGGCCGAACGCACCCGTCGCCGCTACGCGCTGCTGCGCGGCTGACGCCCCGCCCACCCCCTCCGCGGCCGCCGACCGACCGTCGGCCCGCGCACCCGCCGGCCACCGGTCCACCCGCGACCGGCCGGAGGCCACCCGCGCCCGCACCACCGGCCGCCGGGCCGGACCGACCCCCCGCCGCCCGCACCCGGTGGTCGTCCACACCCGAATCCCCGTGCCCGGCGCGCTCCGCCGCGCCGCCGCATGCCGTCCCGCATCCCGGAGACCTCATGTCCCACCTGCACACCCGTACCGGCCCGGGGCCGGACACCGCCGCCGGGCCCGGCCGGGGCCTGCGCTTCACCCTGATCCTCGCGGCCGGCACCTTCGCCGTCGGCACGGACGCGTTCGTGGTCGCCGGACTGCTCCCCGACATGGCCGCCGCGCTGCGGGTCTCCACCGCCGCCGCCGGGCAGTCGGTGACGGTCTTCGCCATCTCGTACGCCGTCCTCGCCCCGGTGCTGTCCACGCTGACCGCCCGGCTGCCACGCCGCACCCTGCTCGTCGCCGCGTTGCTGGTGCTCGCCGCCGGCAACCTGCTCTCGGCCGCCGCCGAAACGCTGCCGGTGCTGATCGTCGGGCGGATCGTCGCCGCCGCCGGTGCCGCCGCGTACACCCCGAACGCGGGTGCGGCCGGCGCCTCCCTGGTCCCCCCGGCGCTGCGCGGGCGGGCGCTGGCGGTGGTGATCGGCGGGCTCACCGTCGCCACCGCGCTGGGCGTCCCGTTGGGCGGGCTGACCGGCCGGTGGCTCGGCTGGCGGGCCGCACTCGTCGCGGTGGCCCTGCTGGCGCTGGCCGTGGCGGTGGCCGTCCGGCTGGCGATGCCCGCGCTACCCGGCGCGGCGGCGGTGCCGCTGCGCGCCCGGCTGACCGCGCTGCGCCAACCGGCCGTGCTCGCCGTACTGCCGCTCACCGTGATCGGCATGGCCGCCTGCTACACGGTGTACGCCTTCGCGGTGCCCACCCTCGGCGCGCTCGGCGTCGGCGCGTACCAGGTCAACCTGATGCTGCTGCTCTACGGGCTGGGCGCGGTCGCCGGCAACGTCGCTTCCGGCTACGCCACCGACCGGTGGGGTGCGGTGCCGGTGCTGGTGGTCGGGTACGCCGCGATGGTCGTCGCGCTGGGCGTGCTCGGCGCGCTCAGCACCGCCGGGTCCGCGCCGATCCTCCTGGTCGGACTGCTGGTCGCTGCGTGGGGCGCGGCGAGTTGGTGCCAGACCCCGGCGCAGCAGCACCGGTTGATCGCCGCCGCGCCGCAGCAGGCCCCGCTGGTGGTGTCGCTGAACTCGTCGGCCATCTATCTCGGCATCGGCCTGGGCACCACCGCCGGCGGTGCGGCCCTCACCTCCGGCGTGCCCACCATGTACGCCCTCGGCGCGGCCGGGGCGGTGCTGGCCCTGCTGGTGCTCCACCTCGGACAGCGGATCACCAGGCGTACCCCGGCGGTGGCGTCGTGACCGGCGCGACCGGGCCCGGCCGGGGCCCCACCACCCGACCGACGCCGGGCGTGGGCAGGTCGACCCCGCCGGTGCCCCGGTCCGGCGCGACGGACACCACGACCGCCGCGTACGTGGACCGCCCCGGGCCCGCCGGGACGATCCGGGTCGGCCCGCTGCCCGCACCCGAACCGACGCCGACCGAGGTGCTGGTCAGGGTCGAGGCGAGCCCGGTGAACCGGGTCGACACGTTCGTCCGCTCCGGCGCGTTCCGTACCCCGCTGACCTTTCCGTTCGTCATCGGGCGGGACCTGGCCGGCACGGTGCTGCGGGTCGGCGCGGCCGTCACCGGTTTCGCCCCGGGGGACCGGGTGTGGTGCAACAGCATGGGTCACGCCGGCCGGCCCGGTGCCGCCGCCGGGCGGGTGGCGGTGCCCGCCGACCGGCTCTACCCGGTGCCCGCCGGGGTGGACCCGTTGACCGCGGTGGCGGTGGCGCACCCGGCGGCCACCGCCTACCTCGGTCTGGTCACCCACGCCCGGGTCCGGCCGGGCGAGACGGTGCTGGTGATCGGCGCGGGCGGCAACGTGGGCAGCGCCGCGGTCACCCTGGCCCGCGCCGCCGGGGCCCGGGTGGTGGCCACCGCGCACCCCCGCGACGCCGACCACTGCGCCGGCCTCGGCGCGGAGCCGGTGGTCGACTACCGGGACGCCGACTGGGCCGCGCAGGTCCGCCGGGCCTGCCCGTCCGGGGTGGACGTGGTGCTCGACGCCGCCGGGGTCAACGACCTGACCAGCACCGTCGGCCTGCTCGCCCCCCGGGGCCGGGTGCTGGTGCTGGCCGGCCTGGGCACCACCCCGACGCTGCCCGCCGGTGAGCTGTACCTGCGTGACGGCGCGGTGCTGGGCTTCGTGATCTCACACGCCACCGTCGCCGAACTGGCCGACGCGGCGCGGGCGATCAACGCGTTGCTCGCGGACGGCCGGCTGCGGGCCCGCACCGTCGAGACGCTCCCGCTGACCGCCGCCGCCGAGGCGCACCGCCGCGCCGAGGACGGCCTGCACGGGGTCCGCACCCTCCTGCTGCCCACCCCACCCTGACCGCCACCGGGCCGGCCGGGCCGGTGGCTGCCAGGGGTGGCGGACCGGGTCGGCCGGCCCGTCGTGCGGCCGGCCCGGGACGGCGGTCAGCGGCGCAGGCCCATGCCGGCGTAGCCGTGGGAGATCCGCTCCCGGGGTTCCCCGTCGGGTCGCCACTCGGCCACCCGCACCAGCCCCGGATCGACCAGGTCGTAGCCGTCGAAGAAGCGCAGCACGTCGGCGTGCGGGCGGGGCACCAGCGGGGCGCTGCTGCGTTGGTAGACCGCCCGCCCCTGCTGGGTGGGCAGCGGCGGGGCCCCGTCGGTGGTGAGATGGGAGACCACCAGCGGGCTACCGGGGGCGGTCGCGTCCCGCAGCCGGGCGACGGCGTCCCACGGCTGCTCGGCGTCGGTGACGAAGTGCAGCACCGCCACCAGCAGCACGGCCACCGGGCGGTCGAGGTCGATCGCCGCCCGGACGTCGGGGTGGGTCAGCAGTTCGTCGGGCCGGCGCAGGTCACCGTGGACGACGGTGGTCCGTCCGTCGGCCGGCAGCAGCCGCCGGGCGTGCGTGACGGCGACCTCGTCGTAGTCGACGTAGACCACCGCCGAGTCGGGGGCGACCTGACGGACGATCTCGTGCACGTTGCCCTGGGTGGGCAGCCCGGCACCGATGTCGAGGAACTGGCGTACGCCCAGCTCGGCGGCGTGCCGGACGGCCCGGCGCAGGAAGTGCCGGTTGGCCTGGGCGGCGATCCCGGTGTCCGGGAAGATCCGCAGGATCTGCTCGGCGGCGGCCCGGTCGGCGGCGAAGTTGTGGCACCCACCGAGGTAGTAGTCGTACATCCTGGCCACGTTCGGCCCCTGCTCGGCGTCGGTCGGCGCGGTCACCGGCCCTCTCCCTCCACTCGCGTCGTCGCTGCGGGACGGCCCACCGCCGGGCGGCGGGCACCCCGCGCCCTGATGTCTAGCACCCGGGGCTACGACATGTTGACCCCCCGTGTCGGCGAGCCGGCTGCACGCGACCGTCACCTGCCGGTATGACGGTGACACCGACTGTCGGCGAGGAGGCATCCGATGAACACTGCCCGGGAGACCGTGGAGGTGGACCCGGCCCTGTTCCGGGCCGTGTACGACTCACCCGCCTCACTGCCGGGGCGGCACCGCTGGACCACCCCGGAACACGACGTACGCCGGCTGGAGAAGCTGCTCGGGATGCCGGCGCAGAGCATCGGCGCGCCCCTGTGGGTCAGCGGCGACGAGCCGGACTGCCCCAAGTGCGGACGCCGGACCACCTGGCTGGACATCGTCGCCTCGGCCCTCAAGGGCGTGCACGACCCGCTGATGATCGCCACGGTGATCCTCGGTGACCGCCGGTACGTCAACACCGAGATCCCGGACGCGATCGCCGGGGTGCACTGCCTCGACTGTCACACCCCGGTCACCGGCCTGCGCAGCTTCAAGTGCCACAACTGGGCGTACGCCTTCGAGGAGCTGGCGGTGGTGCGGGAGCGGATGCGGGGCGGGTCAGGCCCGGCGGGCGGGCCGCCGGCCGGGCGGTGACGGCGGTTCCGGCCCCGGGTCGGGCACCTGCGGCAGGGGCCGGGTGACCGCCGCCGCGCCGGTGACCGTGACCGCCTCCCCGGCGTGCCGCAGGTCGAGCGTCGTCTCCGGGTCGGCGTCGGGCAGCTCGTAGCGGGCCCCGTCGCGGGTCAGCGTGACCCGCAGCCGGTGCCCGTGCCAGCGCAGGTGGAAGGCGAGCCGGTCGATCCGGGCCGGCAGCCGGGGGTCGAACGAGAGCACGCCGGTGTCGTCACGCAGTCCGCCGAAGCCCTCCACCGCCGCCGTCCACGCCCCGGCCAGGGCCGCCAGGTGCAGCCCGTCGCTCGTCTTGTCGCCGAGGTCGGCGAGGTCGTGCAGGGCCGCCTCGGCGAACAGGTCGTACGCCAGGTCGAGGTGGCCCAGTTCGGCGGCGAGCACCGCCTGGGAGCCGGCGGACAGCGACGAGTCGCGGACGGTGCGGGCCTGGTAGTAGGCGAAGTTGCGGGCCTTGTCCTCGGCGGTGAACTCCCCCGGGCAGCGTTGCATGGCCAGCACCAGGTCGGCCTGCTTGACCACCTGCCGCCGGTACAGCTCCAGGTAGGGGTAGTGCAGCAGCAGCGGGTAGTCGTCGTCGGTCGTCGCCGCGAAGTCCCACTCGGGTTGCTCGGTGAAGCCCGCCGCCTGCTGGTGCACGCCGCGCTTGCGGTCGTACGGCAGGTGCACGGCGTCGGCGGCGGCCCGCCAGGCGGCGGTCTCGGCCGGGTCGACGCCGAGCGCGGCGGCCCGCTCCGGGTGCCGTCCGGCGGCGTCGGCGGCGCCCAGCAGGTTGCGCCGGACCATCAGGTTGGTGAAGACGTTGTCGTCGACCAGGGCGGCGTACTCGTCGGGGCCGGTGACCCCGGTGACGTGGAACGCGCCGTCGTCGGACCAGTGGCCGTAGCCGGCCCACAGCCGGGCCGTCTCCACCAGCAGTTCCAGCCCGGTGTCGGCGAGGAACTCCTGGTCACCGGTGACCGTGACGTAGCGCAGCACCGCGTCGGCGATGTCGGCGTTGACGTGCAGGGCGGCGGTGCCGGCCGGCCAGTAGCCGGAGCACTCCCGGCCGCCGATGGTCCGCCAGGGGAAGGTGGCCCCGGTCAGCCGCAGCTCGGCGGCCCGTTCCCGGGCCTGCGGCAGGTGGGCGTGCCGCCAGCGCAGCGCGCCCCGGGCCACCTCGGGCAGCAGGTACGTCAGCACCGGCAGCACGTAGCTCTCGGTGTCCCACAGCACGTGCCCGTCGTAGCCGTTGCCGGTGAGCCCCTTCGCCGCGATGGTCCGGTCGCCGTCGGCCCGGCCCGCCTGGAGCAGGTGGAACACCGAGAACCTGACGGCCTGCTGGAGTTCCGGGTCGCCGTCGATCTCCACGTCGGCGGTGCGCCACCGCTCGTCGAGCACGGCCCGCTGGTCGGCCAGGAGCGCGTCGAACCCGTGCCGGTGGGCGGCGTCGGCCTCGGCGGTGACCAGGTCGGCCAGTTCGTCGGGGGTGCTGTCGTCGACCGGCGCGCACTCGTACGCGGCGTACTTGGTCAGTCGGAGCCGCTGCCCGGGGGTGAGCCGCCCTTCGAGGGTCGTCCGCAGCCGGTCCGGGGTGTGGTCGTCGCCGTCGGTGAAGCCCGCCGGCGCGTCCGTCCCGTGGGTGACCGCGACGGCGACCCGTTGGGCGCTGCGGTCGGTGCGGTGCACCAGCACGCCCCGGTGGCCGTCGGGGCGGTGCAGTTCGGCGTCGAGCGGGTCGTGCACGATCGAGGCGGCCCGGGGGTCGTCGGCCCGTTCGGGCACCCGCTCGTTGGCGAGCACGTCCGAGCAGACCCGGATCTCGACCGGCCGGTCGTCCAACGGTTCGACCTCGTAGCGGACGGCGGCGACGGCGTGCCGGGGCAGCGAGACCAGCCGGGTGCTGCGGACCCGTACCCCGTGCCCGGCCGGTGAGATCCACTCGGTGTGCCGTTCCACCACGCCGGCCCGCAGGTCGAGGGTGCGTTCGTGGGCGCGGACGGTGCCGGTGCGCAGGTCGAGGGGTTCGCCGGCCACCCAGAGCCGGATCAGGGCGGCGTTGGGCGCGCTGATCACGGTGTCGCTCTCCTGCGGGAAGGCGTACCCGTCCTCGGGGTAGCTCTGTCGCCGCCGTTCGTGGAACCCGTTGAGGTAGCTGCCCGGCATGCCGTAGGGCTGGCCCTCGTCGAGGGTGCCCCGCCAGCCCACCCAGCCGTTGGACAGGGCGAAGACCGACTCGGTCTCGCCGAGCCGGTCCAGGTCGGTGGCGGTCCGCCGGATCTGCCAGGTCTGGTCCATCTGCACGGCGGGGAGGTACCCGGTGGTGGTGGGCGGCCAATCGCGGGGACCGCTGTGAACTCGCTGTGACGGGGGCGGGCATCCGCCCCGGCATCGCGCACCATGTGACCGGTCCACCCGGTTCCTACACCTCGATGGGACTAAAAGGGGTATGACACTTTGGTGAGGTGAGCAATGATTCAGATGATTACCACAGACATTCCCGATATCAGCGAGGAGTGGTACCGCGACGTCGTCGACGTGGCCGATGCCGCCCCGGCCCCGGTGCAGTGGTTCGCGGTGCACTTCACCGAGGCGGTGATCCTGCTGCTCGGCCTGATGCTGGTGGCCGTCGCCGTGCCCCGGCTGCGCCGTGCCGACCCGTGGGGCCGGGCCCTCGCCCTGGTCGCGCCGGCCACCGTCGTCCTGGCGTACGGGTGCAGCGAGCTGCTCAAGTCGCTGATCGACGAGGAGCGGCCCTGCCGGGGGGCGGTCACCATCCTGGCCGCACCGTGCCCGCCGACAGGTGACTGGTCCTTCCCGAGCAACCACGCCACGATCGCCGGGGCGCTGGCCACCGCCGTGCTGCTGCTGTCCCCCCGGTGGGGTCTGCTGGCCGCCCCGCTGGCGCTGCTCGCCGCGTCCTCCCGGGTCTTCGTGGGCGTGCACTACCCGCACGACGTCCTCGCCGGCCTGCTGCTCGGCCTGGCGGTGACCCTGCTGGTCAGCCTCCCGGCGGCCCGGCCCCTCGCCGAGATGCTGCGCCGGCACTCCGGTCCGGCCACCCGGGAGGTCGACCGGGGTCAGCGGGTCGGCTGAGCGGGATCAGCCGGTCAGCAGGAGCGTCGCGCAGGTGCCGGCGACCAGGAACGGCCCGAACGGCAGGTGGCTCGACCACCCGACCCGGCGGCTGGCCAGCAGCACCACCCCGACCAGCGCCGACAGCAGGAAGGTCAGCACCAGCCCGGTCACCACCGCACCCCACCCCTGCCAGCCGAGCAACGCCCCCACCCCGAGCGCCAGTTTGGCGTCGCCGAGGCCGAAGCCCCGCCGGCCGAGCAGCAGTGTGGTGGTGGCGAAGGCCAGACCGAGCGCCACCCCGGCGGTCACCGCCCGCAGCCACGCCCCGGCACCCGCCCCGGCCGCCACGGCCACCCCGAGCAATGCCCAGGTGCCGACGGCGGCGGGCCAGGTGAGCCGGTCCGGCAGCCGGTGCACCGCCAGATCCACCAGCACGAGCGGGATCGCGCAGCCGAGCCACCAGGCCAGCGCGACCCGCTCGGCCACCGGGCCGTCGACCAGCGCCAGCACCGCCACGGCCACCACCAGCAGCGCCTCGACCAGGAACGGCGCGGCGCCGACCCGGCCCGCGCAGTCCGGGCAGCGGGCCGTCGGCCCGAGCGCCGGCAACGGCCGGTCCAGCCCGACCGCGACGCCGCAGCCGTCGCATCCGACCCGGTCGGCCACCCCCGGGGGTACGGCGTACCGGGCGACCGCGAGCCGCAGCACCGGTACGACCGTCAGCAGCCCGGCCAGTCGCCGGACAGCGGTCACGGAGCGTGACGGCCGGACGGGGTCGACGTAACGGTCCGATATCAGGTCGGCGTCCCCAGTGGAGACCTGAGCGTCCCCCGCCCCGCCGGGCGCTTCCGGGACATCGACGGCGACCTTCGGGGAACGGATCGGACCAGCCCGCTCGACCCGTCCCATATCCTCCGGCGACGCAGGGTGTTCGCCGACCGGACCGACCCGGTCGGCGGACACCGACCCGCGATCGGCGGGCACCGGTGACACCGGCCGGACACCCTGGACATCGTCCACCTTCGGTCACTCCTGCCCATCACGGTGAGTGCTCGGATGAATTGCCTCTGTTGCATCGGCGCACGTCAGCCTATGCTCGCCCCTTGGGTACGACGCAACCCCGAGCAGCCGCGTCGGACGCCAGACCCCACCCATTCGCAGAAGATCCGCACAGGTAAATGCCGCAGCACCCGGAACTGTCCGATCGACATCATCCCGGAGTACCGCCGCATGCCCGGAGGCCGCCACGATCGTCGCCACCGGGCGCCACCGAGGAGGGCACGGCAATGCGTACAGGGCGATCGCGCCACTGGACCAGCTGCCTCGTCGTCGCCGTGGTGGCCGCCCTCGCCGGCTGCGCCGACCCGCCGGAGACCACCTCCGCCCCCGCCCCCCGACCGGCCAGCGACGACCGCACACCCACCGAGGCGGAGCAGGCGGCCGGACGGGCCGCGCTGGCCGCGTACGCCGGATATCTGGAGGCCTCCCGGGAGGCGAGCCGGGACAGCGATCCCCGCCATCCGAAGCTGACCCGGTTCCTGGGCGATCCGCTGCTCACCCGGGTCCGGGTGGCGATCGACGACGCCCGCCGGCACGGCGCGGTCCGCACCGGGACGTTGAAGTCGGAGCCCTCCGTCACCTCGGTCAGCCTCGACGGCGACCCGCCGACCGTGGAGATCCAGGACTGCCTGGACGCCACCGGCTACCGGCTGGTCTACCGCAAGGACAACCGGGTGGTGCCCGGCTCGGCCGGCACCCGGCACCTGGCGACCGCCACCGCGACCCGCTACCCGGACGGCCGCTGGCTGATCAACTCCGGTGCCGCCCACGAGGACCAGCCATGTTGACCCGGGAAGGAACGCCCGTGCCGACCCATTGCGCCACCCTGCCCCCGGCCGGCCCCGAGCCCGCCGCCCCCCGTCTGCTCCGACCCGTCGGCGGCGTGCCCCGCCGGGTGCTCGCCGGCCTGCTGCTGGCCGTGCTGGTCGCCGTGGCCGCGCCACCGGCCCCGGTGCAGGCCGCCGGCCCGGGGGTGGAGTGCCCGCCGGGCCAGAACGACTGCAGCGTCTGGGACGACGACCCGGGCACCCCCGGTGACCCGGGCGGTGGCACCGGGCCGGGCAGCCCGAACAGCCCCGGCGCGGCCCCGAAGTGCCAGTGGAACGGCAAGCCGCTGCCCTGCTACAACCCGAACCTCGGCTGGTTCGACAACTCCAGCGGCTGCTACTACAAGGTCGCCGAGCCGCAGGAGGAGGCCCCCGAGGGTCAGGTGTGGTACGTCCAGACCTGCAACGGCGGTGACCTGGGCGCGCAGTCGATGGTGCTGCTCGACGGGCCGCCGCCCGGGTTCGGCACCCCGCCCGACCCGGAGGAACTGGCCCGGCGGGCGCTCGCCTCGATCAGCCTGCTGCCGCCCCGGGCGTCGGTCGCCCCCCGGCGCAGCCTCGGCCCCGGCCTGGTCGGTCTGCCGGTCTGGATGTGGGCCAGCAGCGGCCGGAACTACTTCGGCCCGCTCCACGCGTCGGCCAGCGACCGGGGACTGACCGTACGGATCACCGCCCAGGTCCAGCGGATCGTGTGGGACATGGGCAACGGCAGGAAGATCACCTGCAAGGGGCCCGGCACGCCGTACAAGTCGACCGGCCCGAACGCCGGCAAGAAGTCCCCGACCTGCGGCTACGACGGCTATCCCAAGGTCGGCAACTACCGGGTCAGCGCCACCACGTTCTGGAACGTGCACTGGGAGGGCGGTGGCCGCAGCGGCGACATCGCACAGACCCGGACCAGCGGCGTCGTCGACATCCAGATCAAGGAACTCCAGGTGGTGACCCGATGAGCGCCCCGCACGCCACGGTTTTGCGAGCCCCGCAGTCGCGAACGGAGATCGTCCAGTGAGCGCGAGGAGTGAGCCGGTTTTGCGAGCCCCGCAGTCGCGAACGGAGATCGTCCAGTGAGTCTGGCCACCCGCGATGGAGTTCCGGTGGATGCGCCGATCGCCCCGCCCAAGGTGGTCCGGCAGCGCCGTACCCGGCCCGGCCTGCTCGGGCTCGCCGTGCTGCTGATCGCGTTGGGCGGCCTCGGCGCGGCCTTCGCGGTCACCTCGGTGCGGGCCACCGGCAGCTACCTGGCCATCGCCCGACCGGTCGAGGTGGGTCGCATCCTGACCGCCGACGACCTGGTCAGCGTGCAGGTCTCCGGGGGTGCCGGGCTGTCCCCGGTGCCGACGAAGAAGCGCGACGAGGTGGTCGGCAAGCGGGCCGCCGTGTCGCTGGTCCCCGGGTCGCTGCTCACCATGGCGCAGCTCACCGACGCCCCGCTGCTCGGCCAGGGGCAGCAGCAGATCGCGCTGGGCCTGGAGCCGAGCAAGGTGCCGGCCCGCAAGCTGCACCCCGGCGACAAGGTGCTGCTGGTCAGCACCCCGGACGAGGACTCCGACAACTCGCCGTCGTCCACCCGGTTCACCGCCACGGTGATCGACACCCTCACCCCGGAGAACGACGACGTGGTGATCTACCTGGCGCTCGCCGTCCGGGACGTCCCGGCGGTGGTGGTGCTGGCCGCGCAGGAGCGGATCGCCCTCGTGCTGACCGAGGCGGCCTGACCATGGCCATCATCGCGCTGGTCTCGGCGAAGGGGTCGCCCGGCGTCACCACCACGGCGCTGGCCTGCACCCTGAGCTGGCACCGGCGGCTGGTGCTCGCCGAGTGCGACCCGGCCGGCGGCTCGGTGCTCGCCGGTTTCCTGGGCGGTCAGCTCGACGGGCCGCGCGGCATCGGCGAGCTGGCCGTGGGTGAGCTGCGCGACGGCAGCCTGGAGTCGACGTTCTGGTCGCAACTGGTCGACCTGGACGCGCCGAGGCGGGAGCGGCTGCTGCTGCCCGGCGTGGTGGACCCGGCGCAGGCCGGCAGCGTCGCCCCGCTGTGGCAACGGTTCGCCGACTTCTTCCGCACCCTGGAGAAGGGCCGTCCCGGCTACGACGTGATCGTCGACTGTGGACGCCTCCAGGTCTTCGGGCCGCCCTGGCCGCTGCTGCGCGCCGCCGACGTGGTGCTGCTGGTGACCCGGGCCCAGCTACCCGGGCTCTCCGGCACCCGGTCGATGATCCGGGCCATCGAACGGGACTTCACCCACCACCGGGTGCCTCCGGGCACGCTGCGGCTGGTGGTGGTCGGCGACGGGCACGGCAAGGCCGAGATCGGCAAGGCGTTGGGGGTGCCGGTGATCGCCCGGTTGCCGGAGGACCCACGTACCGCGCAGGCGCTCAGCTTCGGCGGCACGGTCCGCGCCGGACGGCCGCTGATGCGCGCGGCGGCCGGATTGGAGGCCCCGGTACGGGAGATCCTGGAGCAACGGCGGGCCCGGTTGGCCTGGCCGGCCCCGGCGCAGGGGGTGCCGGATGCGGTTTGAACCGGTCTCCCACGACCCGCGCACCCCGCCGCCGGGGGTCACCTCGACGATGCCGCCGCTGGCCCCGGTGAACGGCAGGCACTACGCCCCCGCCCCGGCGACGCCGCCGGCCGCCGCCCCACCGACGCCCGCGCCGACCGCGCCACCCCGGCCGAAGGTGGACTTCGCGGTGGTCCGCGAACTGCGCCGGGAGCTGAGTGAACGGCTGACCCAGTGGCAGCGCGGCCGGGAGTTCGACGCCGACGCCGAGGAGGTCGAGCGCGCCCGGCTCGCCGTCGCCGTGGTCTCCGGTTACGCCGACGCGGTACGCCGGGCCGGCACCCCGCTCAGCGCGGACGAGGAACGGACCCTGCTCGACCAGGTGACCGCCGAACTGGTCGGGCTGGGCCGGCTGCAGACCCTGCTGGTTGACGACACCATCGAGGAGGTGCACATCCTCGGCTGCGACCAGGTGCGCATCACCCGGCACGGCGGTGGCGTCGACTGGGGTGAGCCGATCGCCGACAGCGACGACGAGCTGGTGGAGATCCTCCAGGCGGCGGCCCGGCGGGCCGGCGCCACCGAGCGGTCGCTGTCCACCTCGAAGCCGACGCTGGACCTGCAACTGCCCGACGGCAGCCGGTTGGCGGCGGTGTTCCTGGTCAGCCACCGCCCCTACGCGGTGATCCGTAAGCACAACACGCTCGACGTCAGCCTCGACGACCTGGCCGGCAGCCGCCCCGACCTGGACGAGATGATCGACCCGCTGCTGCGCGACTTCCTCCGGGCGTCCATGCGGGCCGGGTTGAACATCATGGTCGCCGGGCTGGCCGGGGCCGGCAAGACCACTGTCATCCGGGCGTTGATGGACGAGATCCCGCCCGACGAGCCGTACGTGCTGCTGGAGGAGAGCCGGGAGCTGCTGCCGGCCCGGCGCGGGGACAAACACCGGGCGGTGATGAGCTTCGAGGCCCGGGAGGGGCACGGCGAACGCGGCCTGGACGGTCGACCCGCCGGTGAGGTGAGCATCGCCGACCTGATCCCGGTGTCGCTGCGGATGGGCGTGCTGCGGATCATCGTCGGTGAGGTCCGGTCCCGGGAGATCGTGCCGATGCTCCAGGCGATGACCACCAGCCGTGGGTCCATGTGCACCATCCACGCCCGCACCCCGGCCGGGGTGAGCGAGCGGATCATCGAGCTGGCCCTGGCGCACGGCCGGGAGATGACCGTCGACCAGGCCCGCCGGATGGCCGGCAACGCCCTCGACCTGATCGTGTACGTCACCGTCGAGGACGAGACCGCGATCGGCGGACGCAAGCACCGGTTCGTCTCCCACGTCGAGGAGGTGATCGGCGTCGGCGACGCCAACCGGATCACCACCACCACCGTCTTCGGGCCCGGCCCCGACGGTCGGGCCGTCCCCCGCCACCTGCCGGAACGGGTCCGTGGGCAACTGCTGCGGGTCGGCTACGACGCCCGGCTGCTGTCCCGCTTCATCGAGGCCGGCGCGGGCGCGTGGCGTCGGCCCCGGCACAGCCGCCTCGCCCCGGCGGTGCGCCGATGAGCACCGTCGAACTGCTCGCGGTGGTCTCCGGCGCGGCCTGCGTCGGCGGGATCGTGCTGGCCGTGGTGGCACTGTTCGGCACTACCAAACCGACCCGTCCGGCGCGGAGTTCGACCACCGGGCTGCGCCGGCTCTGGCTCGGCTCCGGCACCAACCGGAGGGACCAGCGGACGCACCAGATGACGTTGGGCGCGGCGGCGGTGGCGGGGGCGCTGGCGTTCCTGCTGACCGGGCTGCCGGTGGTGGGGTTGATCGTGGCGGTGGCGGTGCCGGGGGTGCCCTGGCTGTTCGCGGTGGGCCGGGCCGAGGAGCGGGCGATCACCCGGATCGAGGCGGTCGGCGAGTGGACCCGCCGGCTCAAGGACGTCTCCAACACCGGGCAGGGCCTCCAGCAGGCGATCGTCACCACCATCGCCACCGTCCCGGAGGAGATCCAGGAGGAGGTACGGCTGCTCGCCGCCCGCCTCCAGGCCGGCTGGACGGCCCGGTCCGCCCTGCTGGCGTTCGCCGACGAGATCGGTGACCCGGTCTGCGACCAGGTGGTCGCCGCGCTGATCCTGCACCTGACCGACCGGGGCGAGCGCCTCGGCGACGTGCTCGGTTCCATCGCGTCGGCCGCCTCCGCCGAGGTGGCCACCCGGCGCGAGGTGGAGGCCAAGCGCACCCAGCCCCGGTTCGCGGTCCGCTTCCTCACCGGGATGACCCTGGCCGTGCTGGCGTACGGGCTGGTCAACACCGAGTACGTCAGGCCGTACGGGACGTTCTTCGGCCAGCTGCTGATGGCGGTGCTCGCCACGGCGTTCATCGCCCTGCTGGCCTGGGTACGCGCGATGAGCCAGCCCCCGCCGCCGCCCCGGTTCCTGCCGAGGCCCGACCCGGCGGAGGTGGTCGCGTGACGCTCAACTGGCAGCTCACCATCGCGGTGCTGGGCGGGGCGACCATCGGTCTCGGCCTGTTCCTGCTGGTCCGGGAGGCGTTGCCGGCCTCCCCGGCGCTCGGCCCGGCGCTGCGCCGGCTGCACCAGCCCGCGGGCACCGCCGTCACCGCCGGACGCGGGCCGGACTGGCTGGGGGGCTTCGCCCGCTGGCTGCGCCCGCCGCACAGCCAGCTCGCCCTGCTCGACCAGACCCCCGAGCAGTACACGATGTCGATCCTGCTCTCCGCGCTGGTCGGGTTGGCCACCCCGACGGTGGCGGGGGCGCTGCTCTTCCTGGCCGGGGTGAGCATGCCGGTGGTCGTACCGGTGCTGGGCAGTCTGGGGTTGGCGCTGGTCTGCGCGCTGCTCGCGCACCGGTCGGTGCTGGCCAAGGCGGAAACCGCCCGGGAGGAGTTCCGCGCGGCGGTCTGCACCTACCTGGACCTGGTGGCGTTGCAGTTGTCGGCGGCGCACGGCCCGGTGCAGTCGCTGGAACGCGCGGCGGCGGTCTGCGACGGCTGGGTCTTCGCCCGCATCCGGGAGTCGCTGCGGATCGCCCAGATGCAGATGCACTCGCCCTGGGACGAGTTGCAGGAGCTGGCCGAGAAGATCGGCATACCGGAGCTGGGCGACGTCGGGGCGATCATGCGGTCCTCCGGCAGCGAGGGCGCCCAGGTGCACGAGACGCTGCGCAGCCGCGCCGAGTCGCTCCGGGACCAGATCCGCACCGACAACCTGGCCCGCGCCGAGGGCGTCACCAGCCGGCTGGACATTCCCGGCTCGCTGCTGGTCTTCGTGCTGCTGGCGTTCATCCTCTATCCGTTCGTCGCCCGCCTCTGAGTAATCCGCCCTCCCCAAGGAGTCCCGCCATGCACCTCGTCACCTTCCTCTACGTGGCCACCACGGCCCGCCTGGCCGAGCTACGCCGCGAGGCGGAGCGGGGCGACAGCCCAGTCCCGACCGCCGTGATCATCGCCGGCCTGGTCGCCGCCGGCATCGCCGTCACCGTCCTGGTCAAAGAGAAGGCCGAGACCTGGATGAACGGCATCCCGACCAAGTGACCCGCGTCCCCCTGGTCGGCGCGTGCCGGGACCGGACGGCCCCCACCGCCCGGTTCCGGCGCGCACCCCTGCGCGCACCCGACGCCGGCCGTGCCGTGCCGGCCCGGCTCCGTGCCGCCGGCTGGGCCGCCCGTCGCCGGCTCACCGACGGGGGTACGGACCGGGGGGCCAACCCCGTGGAACTGGCCGTGGTGATGCCGGCGGTGCTGGTGCTGCTCTTCGGCTCCATCCAGATCGCCGCCTGGTTCGTGGCCCGGTCGACGGCGATGCACGCCGCCCAGAGCGGGGTGAACGCGCAACGGGTCCTGGAGGCGCCGGCCGGGGCGGGGGAGGCCCGCGCCAAACACTTCCTGGGTGCCGCCGGGGACTGGCTGGTCGGCGCGCGGACCACCTGCGCCACCACCGCGACCGAGGTGACCTGCACGGTCACCGGGAAATCCCTGAGCGTCATCCCGGCCGTCCGGTTCGACGTGCGGCAGACCGCCCACGGCACCGTCGAACGGTGGACGAACCCGTGACCGGCCACCCGCCCCCGCGCACCTGGCGAACCTGGCGTGACCTGCTGACCCGGCCCGCCCGGGGGGAGCGGGCCATGGCCCACGCCCCGCGGTCCGGCTGCCCCGCCGAGACGGTCGTGCACGCCGGGCGCACCCCGGGCGACGTGCCGGCCGACCGTGCTGCGGGGCGTACCCGGGGGTCGGTGTCGGTGGAGGTGGCGGTGCTGGCCCCGGCGTTCCTGGCGCTGCTGATGCTGGCCGGGGTAGCCGGTCGGGTCGCGGTCGCCGACGAGGCGGTGGAGGCGGCGGCGCACGACGCCGCGCGGGCCGCCTCGATCGTCCGCGACGCCGGCACGGCGGAGAGCGCCGCCCGGTCGGCCGCCCGCCGGCAGCTCGACTGGCGGGGCCTCAACTGCGCCAGCGCACCCCAGGTCACGGTCTGGGGTTCCACCCGCAACTCCGACCACACGTCGCTGGGCGCGGCGTTCCGCAGCGAACTCGGCGAGCCGGCGAGCGTCTGGGTCCGGGTGAGCTGCACGGTCTCGTTCGCCGGGATGCGCTTCCCCGGCCTGCCGATGGGCGACAGGCGGGTCGAGGCCACGTTCGGCTCCCCGCTGGACCGCTACCGGAGCCGGCAGTGACCGCCCGCCCCACCGGCGACGAGGGCCGGATCAGCCTGTTCCTGGCCGTCGCCATGATCGGCGTGCTGGCGGTCATCGGCGTCGCGTACGACGGCGCGGGTCAGCTGCGTACCCTGCAACGCGCCGACGACCTGGCCGCCGAGGCGGCCCGCAGCGGCGGCCAGGTGATCGACCGGGCCGCCGCGATCGAGGGCCGGCCCAAGGTGATCGACGAGCCGGGTGCCCGCGCGGCCGTCACGCAGTACCTGCGGGGCAACTCCGACGTGACCGGGCAGCAGGTCAGCTTCCCGGTGGTGGCCGGCGAGAAGCAGATCCGGGTACGCGTCACCGTCGTCTACCGCCGGCACCTGCTCGGCCTGATCGGCATGGACCGCACCGTCACCGTGGCCGGCGAGGCGACCGCCCGCACCCTCACCGACCGACCATGAACCCGCTGGCCCGGCGGACCCGTCGGCCCACGCACCCGGTGCCCCCGCACCGGCAGACCGTAGGAAGGAGGGCAGCATGACCACACCGCGTGGTTCCACCGCCCGACGAACCGGCCAGTTGCTCACCGGCTTCGGGTCGCTGGTGGTCCTGGTGGCGTTGCTGGTCGGCGCGCCGGTGGCGCTGCTCGCCTTCGCCGGCAACCCGCTGCCCGACCACCTGCCCACCCTCACCGAGATCGGCACCGTACTGACCAGCCGGGACGACGGTCAGCTCTTCATCCGGGCGCTCGCGCTGGTCGGCTGGTTCGGCTGGGCGACGTTCGCCTTCTCGGTGCTGGTGGAGATCGGTGCCCAGGTGACCCGCCGGCAGACGCCCCGGCTACCCGGTATGCGCCGGCAGCAGCGGGCGGCGGCGGCCCTGCTGGGCTCCGTCGCGCTGATCATCGCGGCGAGTCCGGCGGCGAGCGCGGCGGTGACGCTGACCCACCCGATGCCGGCCGCCGCCGGCACCGGGGTGGCGACGACGCTGGACGCCTCGCGTACCGGCCTGGGGGCCGCCCCCAGCGCCGGCATCGGCGGTGCCGCCCTCGGTGCCGTCCCCGGCACCGGTCTCGGTCCCGTGCCCGGTGCCGACAAGCCGGCCGCGAAGCCGGTCTACCGGGTGGCCCGGGGCGACTACCTGGGCGAGGTGGCCGAACGCTACCTGGACGACTTCGACCGCTACCCCGAGGTGGCCCGGCTCAACGACCTGCACGACGCCGACCGGATCAGGCCGGGTCAGCTCATCAGGCTCCCCACCGAGGCCGACGACACCGGTGCCCGACGGCACGCCAGCGGCCACCTCGTCCCGGGTACGCCCCGCAAGCCGTCGCCGCGCCCGCCCGCCACCACCCCCGGCGGCCAGGCCGACCCGCAGCACCAGGGTGCGCCTTCCACCCCGGGCAAGCCGACCGGACCCGCCGCCCCGAAGCCGACCGGTCCGGCCACCCCGAAGCCGGGGAAGATCGGGCCGGCCACGCCGCAGACCGCCACCCCGCAGACCGCCCAACCGCCCGCCGAACGACCGGTCGGGGTGCCACCGGCGATGGCCGCCGGGGCGTCCCGGGCCACTCCGGCCGACACGATCAACAGGCCGCTGGCCGTGTCGGCGGTACTGGCCGTGGCGAGCATCGTCGGCGCGCAGATCGGTGCGGTGCTCGGCCTGCGTCGCCGCCCCGTCCGGGTGACCGCCGGCCGCACCTCGGCCGCCCGGATCGCCGCCGCCCGGACGTCCACCACCGGTCGCACCCCGGGCCGCTCGATGGGCAGCCGCGCCTCCGCCGCCCGGGACCTGGTAACCGGCCGCCACCGCCGCGACTGACCCGATTCCCCTTCGCCCCCCACTCGCCCCACCCCGGCCAGCTCCCCCCGACAGGGTTCGCCCGACAGGGTTCGCCCGACAGGCTCGCCCCGGTGATCAAGAGGTTTGCGTCAAGTTGGAGATCGACTTTGACGCAAACCTCTTGATCAACACTGTGGGTGGGGTGGGGTAGGGGGACGACGGGAGGGTGGGGTTAGGGGAGGCGGGTTTGGAGGGTGCCGTCTACCACGCGGGTGGGGAGGATCTGCTGGTCGGTGGCGGACGGGCCGTGGACGACCTCGCCGCCGTTGAGCCGGAACGCCGAGCCGTGCCAGGGGCAGACCACGCAGGCGTGTCCGTCGATCTCCTGCACCTCGCCCTCGCCGAGCGGGCCGCTCTGGTGCGGGCAGCGCTCCAACATGACGGTGACCTCGTCGCCGTGCCGGTAGAGGATCACCGAGACGTCGTCCACCTCGCGGGTCACCAGCTTGCGTTGCGGCAGCCCGGCCAGGTCGGCCACCGGCCGCCACCCGTCGCCCATCCGGTGCAGCTCGGAGACGCTCTGGCTGACCTGCGCCCCCTGCTTGTACGCCAGGTGCCCGCCGAGGTACGCCCCGGCGCTCGCCGCGCCCAGCCCCAGGTAGGCCAGGGCCCGCCCGACGCCGTGCCGGCCGGTCAACCGGGCCGCGAGGGAGCCGGCATAGAGGGTCAGGCCGACGGTGTTGGCGGCGGCGTGGACCAGCCCCACCCGGCGCTGGTCCCGGGAGAGTTCCGCCCAGTCGTTGAGCCCGGCCACGGCGGCGGGAACCGCGCTCACGGTGCCCAGCGCGACCAGCGTGGTGGCCGCCCGACGCTGGCCGGGGAGCAGGTCGACCACTGCGGCGCTGATCCAGGCACCCACCGGCACCTGCACCATCGCCGGGTGCAGCGGATGGCCCAGGAAGACGCCGTGCAGCAGGTCGCGTACCCGCTGCAGGCGCAGGGTCGCCTGGACGGCACGCTGCAACCGGTCGCCGGTGCGGTCCAGCGCGGTGGCCTGTTCGAGTTTCGTCATCAACGCTCGCACCCTGTCCGACTTCCCGGCTGACCGGGTCGCAAACCGGGCGACCGGCACCAATCCGGTGTTCCCCGGCTCGATCGACCCAACGGCGGCCAGGTAGCGGTACCGACGCCGCCCGGACACCGCACCATCGCCCCACCAGCGTCGACGGACGGACCCGGGGAGGCCGCGCCAGCGGACGGGGTCAGGACGATCCCCGCGCTCGGGCCCAGCCGAGGAATCGGGCCGTCAGGTTCTCGGGGACGACGTGCCCGTTGAGCTGGGAGAGTTGCGCACCTGCCTCCGCCATCAGGGTGCTCAGGTAGACGAGCAGGCCGGTCCGGTCCTCGCGGTACTCCACCAGCAGGGCGAGCCGGGCGGGTTGGCACGGCCACTCCGCGCCGCAGCCCCGGCACCGCCACAGCGGGCGCATCGGCAGGTGCGGTCGGCCCGCCCGGCTCACGCCGACACCCCACGCCGCAGGCCCAGCCGGAACAGCCGCAGGCCCCGCCGGAACAGCAGCCACCAGGACGGAAGCCACCCGGACGGAAGCCACCCGGACGAGAGCCGCCCGGATGACGACCGCCCAGACAGGGGCCGTCCGGACAGGGACCGCCCGGACAGGGACCGTCCGAACGGGGGCCACTCGGACGAGGACCGCCAGAACACGGGCCGCCAGAACACGGGCCGCCAGAACACGGGCCGCCAGAACACGGGCCGCCGGGACAGCAGGAGCCAGGGCAGCAGCCGCCCGGACGGGTCCAGGCAGGACGGAGGCCGTCCGGACGGGCGACGGCGACGGGTCGGGGCCTCCGGTCGGCGGTGTGGTCGGCTGTGGTGCGGGCAGCGGTGTCGCACTGTGGTCTCCTTCCGGGTGGATCGGGGCCGCCCCACCCGTCCTCGATGGGGCGGCCCCGGGCTGGACGTCGACCACCGGGTTCCCTCACCTCCACCGGTCGCGCCGCCCTCCGCCACAGCCTGTCTCTTCGTGGTCGGACAGATACACCGCGTAGGCGTATGGTAAGCGGAAATCTGAGACGTCCAATGGAGGAGTCGTGAACGATGCGCTGCGCGCGGCACTCAACGAAACCGGCTACACCGCCGAATCTCTCGCCGAGCGGGTCGGTGTCGATCCCAAGACGGTGGGTCGCTGGCTGAGTGAGGGGCGGATACCACATGCCCGGCACCGGGTGGCCGCAGCGGAGGCGCTCCGGCGGGACATCGTGGACATCTGGCCGGACACTTCAAGACGTCGTGAGCCGGTGTGGTTCCGTCCCTGGCAGGAGATCGAACGCGACGCGCTGTCGCTGCGCTCATTCGAGTCCACCGTGGTTCCCGGCCTGCTCCAGACCGAGGCGTACGCCCGGGCCGTCCTGCTCGGGGCCGGCACCCTGCCCCGGGGCGACGTCGACAGGCACCTCACGGCCCGGCTCGCCCGCCAGTCCATCCTGAAACGCGACGATCCGCCGCAGCTCACGGTGGTGCTCGACGAGACGGTCCTGCACCGGCCGGTCGGCGGCCGGCAGACCATGCACGATCAACTGCTCGCCCTCGCCACGGCCTGCGACCAACCGCACGTCCGGGTGCACGTCGTGCCGGCCACCGTCGGCGAGTACGCCGGCCTCAACGGGCCCTTCGTGATCGCCACCAACCCGGAGCACCGGATGGCCGGCTACCTCGACAACCAGCTACAGGGGCAGGTGATTAGCGATCTCGATGACCTCGCCGCCATGATGACAGCGTGGGAGAACGTGCGCGGCGAGGCGTTGTCCCACCGGCAGTCCGTCGATCTGATCACGAAGGTGGCCCAGACATGGAACTGAACCAGGCCCGCTGGCGCAAGAGCACCCGCAGCAGCGGCAACGGCGGAAACTGCGTCGAGGTGGCCGGCAACCTGCCCGGGTTGATCGCCGTACGCGACTCCAAGGACCCCGCCGGCCCCGCCCTGACCTTCACCCCCACCGCCTGGCGCTCGTTCCTCGCCCGGGTCGCCGACCGCCCCTGACCCACCCCGTCCCGCCCCACCGTCGCGCCCGTCGCCCGGTCACGGAGATCCGCTCGACGGCGGCCAGGTAGCGGCATCACCCTGCCCCGGACACCGCAACACCGCCCCACCAGCGCCAGCCCCCGCCGGCCCCCGCGCGCCCCGCGCGTGCGGGATGCTGGGGGGATGGCGGTGCATGTTGTCCGGGACGGGGCGGTGACCACGGTGATCCTCGACCGGGCAGCGTCCCGCAACGCCGTCGACGGGCCGACCGCGCGGGCGCTCGCCGACGCGTTCCGCGCGTTCGAGGCCGACCCGGACGCCCGGGTCGCGGTGCTGTGGGGCGCGGGCGGCACGTTCTGCTCGGGTGCCGACCTCAAGGCCATCGGCACGCCGAGCGGCAACCGGGTCGAGCCCGACGGCGACGGCCCGATGGGTCCGACCCGGATGGCACTGTCCAAGCCGGTCATCGCGGCGATCTCCGGGTACGCGGTGGCCGGCGGCCTGGAACTGGCGCTCTGGTGCGATCTGCGGGTCGCCGAGTCGGACGCGGTGCTCGGGGTGTTCTGCCGACGCTGGGGGGTGCCGCTGATCGACGGGGGCACCGTACGGCTGCCCCGGCTGATCGGCCAGAGCCGGGCGATGGACCTGATCCTCACCGGCCGTCCGGTGCCCGCCGACGAGGCGTACGCGATGGGGTTGGTGAACCGGGTGGTCGCGCCGGGTGAGGCACGGGCGGCGGCCGAGCGGCTGGCCGCCGAGATCGCCGGGCACCCGCAGACCTGCCTGCGCAACGACCGGGCGTCGGTGCTGGCCGGGGCCGACCGGCCCGAGCCGGAGGCGCTCGCCACCGAACTCGCCTACGGGATGGACTCGCTCGCGGCCGACGCGCGGGCCGGCGCGGCCCGGTTCGCCGCCGGGGCCGGCCGCCACGGCGAGTGACCCGGCCCGCACCGCAACCACCCGCCAGCCGGCCCGCACCGACCGGAAGCGCCAGCCGGCCCGCATCGACCGGAAGCGCCGCCCGGCCCGCACCGACCGGGAGCGCCGCCCGGCCGGAACCGGGCGGCGCGGTGGCTCAGCCCAGGTCGTCCAGGGCGCTCTGGATGGCCCGGTGGAACGTCGGGTACGCGTAGATCATGTGCCTGAGCTGGCTGACCGGTACGGCCGCGTGCACCGCCACCACCAGCGCCGAGAGCACCTCGCCGCCGGCCGGGCCGACCGAGGTCGCCCCGATCAGCACCCCCTGGTCGGCGTCGGCGATCACCTTGATGAAGCCGCCCGGCTCGCTCTTGTGGATCCAGCCCCGGGTGGACGACGACAGCTCGGTGAACCCGACCTGCACGTTGATGCCCCGCTCGCGGGCCTGCCGTTCGGTGAGCCCGACCGCGCCCACCTCGGGGTCGGTGAAGGTGACCCGGGGCAGCGCCCGGTAGTCGGCGCGGGGCACGGTGCCGGCGGCACCGCTCGGGCCGGCCGCGCCCATCGACCCTCCGACGGCGCTGGCCGCGCCCATCGCACCGCCGACCACGCTGGCGGTGCCGCTGGCGTCGGGACCGGCCTGGGCCCGCCGGACCCGGTCGAGCACGTCGGCGACCACGATCGACGCCTGGTACATGGCGATGTGGGTGAACGCGCCCTCGCCGGTGACGTCGCCGACCGCCCATATCCCGTCGGTGACGTGCATCCGGTCGTCCACCGGCAGGTAGCGCTGCCCGGCGTCGATCCCGACGGTGTCCAGCCCCAGCTCGTCCAGGTGGGCCCGGCGGCCGGTGACCACCAGGAGCTGGTCGGCGCTGAACGACCGGTCGCCGGCGTGCACGGTGAACGTGTCGCCGTCGTGGTCGATCCGCTCGGCCTTCACCTCGGTGGCGATCTGCACCCCGTCGGCGCGCAACGCGGCGGCGGCCACCTCGGACGATTCGGGTTCCTCAAGGGCGAGGATCCGGCCGGACGCCTCCAGCACGGTCACCCGGACCCCGAACCGGGCGAAGACCTGCGCCAGCTCGACCCCGATCGCCCCACCACCGAGGACCAGCAGGCTCGCCGGCAGCTCCGCCACCTCGATCGCCTGGTGGTTCGTCCAGTACGGGGTGTCGGCCAGCCCGTCGATCGGCGCGATCGAGGGGCGGGTGCCGGTGCCGAGGACGATGCCGTGCCGGGCCTGGAACACCTGGTCGCCGACCCGGACCCGGCCGGGGCCGTCCAGCCGGCCGCTGCCGCGCAGGAAGCGGCCGCCCTTGCCGGTGAACCGGTCCACGGCGGCCCGGTCGTTCCAGGTGTCGGTGGCCTCCTCCCGGATGCGTTTCGCCACCGGGGCCCAGTCGGCCCGGACCTGCGCCGACCCGGCCAGCCCGTCGACCCGTCGCGCCTCGGCCAGGGCGTTCGCCGCCCTGATCATCATCTTGCTCGGGATGCAGCCCCAGTACGGGCACTCCCCGCCGACCAGGTCCCGTTCGACGCCGACGACGCTGAGGCCGGCCTCGGCGAGTCGCCCGGCCACCTCCTCGCCGCCCACGCCGAGCCCGACCACGACCACGTCCACCAGTTCCGGCTCTGCCATCCCGCCAGCATTCCGCACGGTCCGGGCCCCGGCCACCGCTCCACCCCGGAATTCCCGCCCCGGTGCACCGACCGCCCCGGGTCAGCGACCGGACCGTACCGGCGAGCCAGGCCGGGTCAGCGGAGCCAGACCGGGTCGGCCCCGGGCACCTCCAGCGGTGGCGGGTAGTCGAGGGTGCGGCGTACCTCGGGGGGCAGCCGCCACGGCTGGTGCACGGCCTTGCCGGCCACTGCCGCCAGCTCGGGCACCCAGCGCCGCACGTACCCGCCGTCGGGGTCGTAGCGTTCGGCCTGGCGGACGGGGTTGAGTCCCCGGTAGGGGCGGCTGTCGTTGCCGGTGCCGGCCACCCACTGCCAGTTGCCGGAGTTGTCGGGCACGTCGCCGTCGAGCAGCCAGCGGGAGAAGACCGCGAGGCCGGGCCGCCAGTCGAGGCCGAGCACCTTGGTCAGGTAGCCGGCGGTGATCAGCCGGGCCCGGTTGTGCATCCAGCCCTCGGCGTGCAGTTGGCGCATGCCGGCGTCCACGATCGGCATCCCGGTGCGGCCGTCGGTCCAGGCGTCCAGCGCCGCCGCGTCGTACCGCCAGTCCTCGGTGGCCCCGCGCCGGTACGCCTTCGCCGCGATCTCCGGGAAGGCGGCGGTGACCTGGTGGTAGAAGTCCCGCCAGCAGAGCTGCCTGACGAACGGGTGCCCCCGGTCGTCGGCCCGGTTCGCCACCGTCAGCGGGGAGAGGCAGCCGAACCGCAGGTACGGGCTGAGCCGGGAGGTCTCGTCGGCGGCCAGGTCGTCGTGGATGTCGTCGTACCGGGGGAGGGTGGGCAACCACCGGGTGAGCCGGCGCTGCCCGACGGACTCGCCGCCGACCGCGGCGTCCGGCGACTCCCCCTGCGGCGTCGCCGGCAGCCGACCGACCGCGATCCCGTCGGGCAGCGTGACCCGCCGGGGCGCGGCCAGTTCCTCCCGCCACCGCGCCCCCGACCAGACCCGGTGGTAGGGCGTGAACACCCGGTAGTGGTCGCCGCCGCCGGGCCGCAGCTCCCCCGGTTCGACGACGGTCACCCCGGGGAACAGCCGCAGGAACATCCGGTGCCTGTCGCACTCGGCGCGCAGCCGCCGTTCCCGGCGGTGGGCGTAGCGGCTGACGTCGGCGGACAGCCCGATCCCCTCGGCGTCGACCTCGCGGGCGAGCCGGATCGTCTCGGCGACCGGGTCGCCCCGGCGGATCACCAGGTCACCGCCGAGCGTGCGCAGGGTGTCCCGCAGTTCGGCGAGGCACTGGTGCAGGAAGCGGTTGCGGTTGGGCGAGTGGCCGGCCAGCGCCGGGTCGAGGACGTACAGCGGCACCACCCGGTCGAACGCGGCGCAGGCCGTCGCCAGGGCCGGGTGGTCGTGCACCCGCAGGTCGCGGGTGAACAGCACGACCGCCGTACGGCCGCTCACGACACCGCCGGGCCGGGCACCACGACCGGGGTGCCGGTACGGGTGAGCAGTGCCTTCGCCGCCACCGCGAGCCGTCGCCGCTGGGGCACCACGGCCCGCCTGGCGAACACGTCGTAGTCCTGGGCGGTGACCTCGTCGAGGATGCCGCCGTAGAGGGCGTAGGCGGTGCGCATGCACGCCTGGGAGGCGGGGGCGAGCAGGGTGATGCCGGGCGCGGCGGCGGCGTAGTGGGCCTGGGCGCGGGTCACCTCGTACTCGACGAGGTCACGGATGCGGTCGGTGCTGCGACCGGCAGCCCGCGCGGCGAGCAGGTCCTCGCGGGTGACGTTGAACTTGGCCAGATCCTCGTCGGGCAGGTAGGTGCGGCCCCGGTCGAGGTCCTCGGCGACGTCCCGGATGAAGTTGGTGAGCTGGAAGGCGAACCCGAGCTGGCGGGCCGGCTCCCGGGCGGCGGCCGGGTCGGAGCTGCCGAGGATGGGCAGCATCATGGTGCCGATGACCGCCGCCGACCCCTCCATGTAGTCGAGCAGGTCGTCGTAGGTCGGGTACGCCATGACGGTCAGGTCCATCGCCATGCTGCGCAGGAACGACGCGAAGTCGGCGCGGTCCAGGTCGAACACGGCGATGGTGTGCAGCACCGCCGGCAGCAGCGGGTCGTCGACCGGTTCGCCGTGCAGGCCGGCGACGAAGCGGGAACTCCAGGCGTCCAGGAGGGCGGCGCGTTCGGCGGGTGGCAGGTCCTCGGTGCGGTCGACGATCTCGTCGGCGTAGCGGGTGAATCCGTACAGGGCGTGCACGTGCCGCCGTTTCCAAGCGGGGAGCAGCCGGGTGGCGAGATAGTAGGTGCGGCCGTGGTGTCTGTGCAGCTCCTGGGAGCGGGCATAGGCGGCGGTGAGATCGGTGTCCACCCGGGCCTCCTCGGATTCGACGCAGCAATCGACGCAACTCGTAACCCTAGGGTACGCTCCCCCACATGGCCAACGACGCAGTTGCGGGTAATGCGCTCCGCGTCGCGCCGGCTCAGCCGGGAGCGACGGACGATCCGGTCCGCGGCGTACTGGCCGCATACGCCCGTGACCTGGTCAACGGCGTCGACGAGACCCTGTCGGCGTTCCTCGCCCGCGAGGTCGACGCGCTGACCGAGATCGACGCAGCGATGGGTGGTTTCGCCGCGACGGCACGCGACTGCGCGCTGGCCGGCGGCAAGCGGGTACGCCCGACCTTCGCCTACTGGGGCTGGCGGGGGGTGGTGGGCGGCGACGAGCCGCTGCCCACGGTGCTGCCCGCGCTCGCCGCCCTGGAACTGCTGCACACCTTCGCCCTGGTGCACGACGACGTGATGGACGCCTCCGACACCCGGCGCGGCCTGCCCACCGCGCACCGGGCCGCCGCCGAGCGGCACGTCACCGCCGGCCACACCGGCGACCCGCACCGGTTCGGCGAGTCGGTCGCCGTCCTCATCGGCGACCTCTGCCTGGTCTGGGCCGACCGGCTGCTCGCCCACGCCACCGTGCCGCCGTCCCGGCTGATGGAGGTGCGACGCTGCTACGACCAGATGCGCGTCGAAACCATCGCCGGGCAGTACCTCGACGTGCTCGGCGAGAACGACGCGGCGAACTGGTCGGTCGACCGGGCGCTGCGGGTGGCCCGCTACAAGACCGCCAGCTACACCGTGCAGCGTCCCCTGCTGTTCGGCGCCTGCCTGGCCGGCACCGACGCCGACGCGCCGCTGATCGCCGCGTACACCAGGTACGGGCTGGCGGTCGGCGAGGCGTTCCAACTCCGCGACGACCTGCTCGGCGTCTACGGTGACCCGGCCACCACCGGCAAGCCGGCCGGCGACGACCTGCGTACCGGCAAGCCGACCACGCTGCTGATGCTCGCCCGGCAGCTCGCCACCGGCAGCCAGCGGCGGGCGTTGGAGCGGGCCGGCAACGCCGTCGGCGGTCGGGAGCTGGCCCGGCTGGCCGACCTCGTGGCCGACACCGGGGCGGTCGCCCGGGTGGAGAGCATGATCTCCGACCGGATCGCCGACGCGCTGGCCGCGCTGGAGACCGCGTCGATCGACGAGACCGCGCGCACCGCGCTGACCGGTCTCGCCACCGCCGCCACCATGCGGCGGGCATGATGGGCAACTTCGTGAAGGAGGTGGTCGCGTGCGGACCGTGACGGGACGTACGGACCGGGTGGTGGTCGTGGGCGCGGGCCTGGGCGGGCTGGCGTGCGCGCTGCACCTGGCCGGCAGCGGCCGGCAGGTGACCGTGCTGGAACGCGAACCGGTGCCGGGCGGGCGGGCCGGGCGGCTCAGCGTCGACGGCTACGAGTTCGACACCGGCCCCACCGTGCTCACCATGCCCGACCTGATCGCCGAGGCGCTCGGCGCGGTCGGCGAGGAACTGCACGACTGGCTCGACCTGACCCCGCTCGACCCCGCCTACCGGGCCTACTACCCGGACGGCTCCACCCTGGACGTGATCACCGACACCACCCGGATGGCGGCCGAGATCTCCCGGGTCTGCGGCCCCCGCGAGGCCGACGGCTACCTGCGGTTCGTCGAGTACGCCCGCAACCTGTGGAACTGGGAGCGGGCCGACTTCATCGACCGCAACCTGGACGCCCCGACCGACCTGCTCACCGGCAACCTGCTGAAGTTGCTGACCAACGGGGCGTTCCGCCGGCTCCAGACCAAGATCAACCAGTTCTTCTCCGACCCCCGCACCCAGCGGATCTTCTCGTTCCAGGCGATGTACGCCGGGCTCGCACCGCACGACGCGCTGGCCATCTACAGCGTCATCGCCTACCTCGACTCGGTGGCCGGGGTCTACTTCCCGCGCGGCGGCATCCACGCCGTCTCCAGGGGGATGGCCGGCGCGGCCGAGAAGCACGGCGTGCAGATCCGCTACGACACCACGGTCAGCCGGGTGGAGACCGTCAACGGCCGGGCCACCGGCGTGGTGACCGCCGACGGCGAACTCGTCCCGGCCGACGTGGTGGTGCTCAACCCGGACCTGCCTGTCGCCTACCGCGACCTGCTGCCCGAGGGCCGACGCCGGAAGCTGACCTACTCGCCGTCCTGCGTCGTCCTGCACGTCGGATCGACGCAGGGGTATGGGAAGATCGCTCATCACAACATCCATTTCGGACGGTCGTGGAAGGGCACCTTCGACGAGGTGATCGGGCGCGGCGAGCTGATGACCGACCCGTCGCTGCTGGTCACCAACCCGAGCCGGACCGACCCGTCGGTCGCCCCGGCCGGCCGGCACACCTACTACGTGCTGGCCCCGGTGCCCAACCTCGACCGGGCCCCGTTCGACTGGCGGGGCGACCTGAGCCGGCGCTACGCCGACCAGCTCGTCACCACCCTGGAGGAACGCGGGTACGTCGGGTTCGGCGCCGGCATCGAGGTGTTGCGTACGATCACCCCCGCCGAGTGGGAGGAGCAGGGAATGGCCGCCGGTACGCCGTTCGCCGCCGCGCACAGCCTCTTCCAGACCGGGCCGTTCCGCCCGTCCAACCTGCACCGCAGCCTGCCCAACGTCGTCTTCACCGGCTCCGGCACCCAGCCCGGCGTGGGCGTGCCGATGGTGCTGATCTCCGGCAAGCTCGCCGCCAACCGCATCACCGGCGCGGGTCGGTGACCGCGTGAAATCCCGGGAGGGCCACCTCGTCGAGCTGGTCGACGACACCGGCCAGGTGCTCGGCGAGGCCACCGTCGCCGCCGCCCACCAGGCGCCCGGACGGCTGCACCGGGCCTTCTCGGTGCTGCTGGTCGACCCGGACGGCCGGGTGCTCCTGCAACAACGGGCCCCGGTCAAGACCCGGTTCCCGCTGCGCTGGGCCAACTCCTGCTGCGGGCACCCGCTGCCGGGCGAGTCCCTGGCCGAGGCGGCCAACCGCCGGCTCGCCGAGGAGCTGGGCACCGGGCCGGTGTCGTTGACCGAGGTCGGCGTCTACCTCTACTACGCCGAGGACCCGGCCACCGGTCGGGTCGAGTTCGAGTACGACCACGTGCTCCGGGCCGACGTGCCGGACGACCTGCCCCTCGGACCCGACCCCGACGAGGTGGCCGAACTGCGCTGGGCCGACCCCACCCGGTTGATGACCGAGATCGAGGCCGACCCGCGCACGTACTCCCCCTGGCTCGGCGGGGTGGTGAGCCGACTGCTCCACCCGACCCCGACCGGCCCCGACGCCCCCACCGGCGGTCCCCGTACCGCCTCCGCCACCCCGTCCGGCCACCGGGTGCACGACGCGTCGGAGCGGTCGGGTGGTCGATGAGCCGCTGAGCGCGGGGGCCGTGGCACGCCGGCTGGGTGTGGCGGTCACCACGCTGCGCACCTGGCACCAGCGCTACGGCCTCGGCCCCAGCCAGCACGTCCCGGGCCACCACCGGCGCTACACGCCTGCCGACCTGGCCCGCCTGGAGATCATGCGCAAGCTCACCGCCGAGGGGGTCACCCCGGCGGAGGCGGCCCGCTGGGCGAAACAGACTCCGGTCGTCCCCGGTCCCGGGGGCGCCCCCCGGCTGCGGGCGGGTGCCGGCCGCGACGGCGGCGGGCAGACCATCCCGGTCGGCCGGGCCGGCCCGGCGGCCCGGGGACTCGCCCGCGCCGCCATGCGGCTGGACGCGGAGGTGATCAGCGACACGATCTCGCACGCCCTGGCCGCCGACGGGGTCGTCGCCACCTGGGAGGGACTGCTCCGGCCGGTGCTGGCCGGCATCGGGGAACGGCACGTCGCCACCGCCGGGCTGATCGACGTGGAACACCTGGTGTCCCGGTGCGTCTCCGAGGCGTTCGCGGCCGTCGCCCGGTCCGGCCGGGCCACCGGGCCGGCCCGCATCCTGCTCTCCTGCGCCGACGAGGAACAGCACACCCTGCCGCTGGAGGCGCTCGCCGCGGCGCTCGCCGAGGCGGGGGTGACCTACCGGATGCTCGGGGCCCGGGTGCCGGCGGCGGCGCTGGTCGAGGCGGTCAACCGGACCGGGCCGGCGGCCGTGGTGGTCTGGTCGCACACCCGGCCGACCGCCGACCCGGCGCAGCTTTCCGCACTGCTCGCGGTGCCCCGCCGGCCGCTGCTGGTGCTCGCCGCCGGGCCGGGCTGGCGGGCCGACATGCTGCCCGCCGGGGTGGTCCGCCCGGTCGACCTGGCCGAGGCGGTCTCGCTCGCGCTGGCCGTGCGGGACTCGCTGGACCAGTCGACGGGGGCCGACCGGGCCTGACACATTTCGCTTTCGTGAACTACCGTCGGGGCCGTCCGCGTACCCCATCCCCCGGAGTGACGATGCGTTCACGCCCCGTTCTGGCGGTCGCCCTCGGCCTGCTCCTGCTGGTCGCCGGCTGCGGCGACCAGCACCGGAACGTCCGGCCGGCAGCGGCGCCCGCCCCGACCACCACCGCACCGGAGCCGGCACACAGCCCGTCCCCGAAGCCGTTGCCCACCACCAAGCCGAAGCCCCGGCTCCGGCCGAAGCCCAAGACGCTCCCCGCCGGGCTGCGCAAGGCGACCGGGGTACGCGCCGTCGCGTTGACCTTCGACGACGGCCCCGACCCGACCTGGACGCCCCGGGTGCTCAACCAGCTCCGGGCGAACAAGGTGAAGGCGACGTTCTGCGTGGTCGGCACCCAGGTGCGCAAGCACCCGGAGCTGGTGGCCCGGATCGTCCGGGAGGGGCACCAGCTCTGCAACCACAGCTGGCACCACGACGTCGACCTGGGCCGCCGGCCGGTCGCCGACATCCGGGCCGACCTGGTACGCACCAACCAGGCCATCACCAAGGCCGTCCCGGGCGCGAAGGTACCGTTCTACCGTCAGCCCGGTGGCCGCTGGACGCCGGAGGTGGTGCAGGTCGCCAAGGAACTCGGCATGCGGTCGCTGCACTGGACCGTCGACCCCCAGGACTGGGCGAAACCCTCCGCCGGGATCATCTCCGGGCGGATCAGGAGCGCCTCCCGCCCCGGTGCGGTGGTGCTGATGCACGACGGCGGGGGTGACCGGAGCCGCACCCTGAGCGCGGTGCCGCACGTCATCGGCGACCTCAAGCGCCGATTCGGCATCGCACCACCTCGCTGACCTGCTACTTTGCCGGGCCGCACCCCGGCGGGCATACCGGTTTGGCCGACCGCCGGGGCATGGCATATGCTTCTCATGCCTCCGGCGGGGCCGGATGGGAGCAAGTCCGCTTGAAGTTGCGAGTGTGCAATGATGGCGGGGCCGCCCTCATCGTCTAGCGGCCCAGGACGCCGCCCTTTCAAGGCGGTAGCACGGGTTCGAATCCCGTTGGGGGCACGATCCGGCCCAGCCGGAGGCAACAGAGCAAGGTCCTGTGGAGCAGTTGGAGTGCTCGCCGCCCTGTCAAGGCGGAGGTCGCGGGTTCAAGTCCCGTCAGGACCGCCAGCGCCGACGCCGCGTGTACCAATGCGCGGCGTTCTGCGTATCGGGACGCGGCACCCTGTCGGCGGAAACCCCGCCCTCCGGGTACCATGACCCGAAGTACCAGGCCAGGTAGCTCAGTTGGTACGAGCGTCCGACTGAAAATCGGAAGGTCGGCGGTTCGACCCCGCCCCTGGCCACATAGCCTTTCGCCGGGCTACAGAGAGCGGTGACCTGCGGAAACGCGGTCACCGTTTTCGTGTGTCCGGGCCCTGTCCGGCATCGACCACCGCCGTGGCCCGCCCACCCCGGGACATCCAGGAGCCTCGCTGGGTCGGGGGCGCCCACTGACCGGAAAGAGCCGGTACGGGGCGCTGCGCAGCGCACCCCCAGCCGGTATGGTCCGGGCCTATGGGACAGCAGAAGCCAGATCCGGAGGGCGTCCATCAGGACGTCGACCGGTACTCGCTGCGCTGCACCCTCCTCGTCCCCGCCCCGGCGGAGCAGGCGTTCGCGGTCTTCACCGGCTCGCTGGCCGACTGGTGGGTCCGCGAGTACACCTGGTCCGGGCCGGCGGCGCTGGCCGAGCTGGGGATGGAACCCCGGGCCGGCGGCATGCTCTACGAGATCGGCCCGTACGGCTTCCGGGGCGACTGGGGGCGGGTGCTCACCTGGGACCCGCCACGTCGGCTCGTCTTCACCTGGCAACTCGGCCCCGACCGGGTGCCGGTGCCCGATCCGGCGCGGGCCAGCGAGGTGGAGGTGCTGTTCCTGCCGGACGAGTCCGGGCGGACCCGCATCGAGCTGGAGCACCGCCACTTCGACAGGCACGGTGAGGCCGCCGAGGGCTACCGCGCGGCGTTGACCGCCGGCTGGCACGAGCTGCTCGGCCGCTACCTGGACACCGTCACCCGGACCGCCCCCGACCCGCACTGAGCGACGCCGCGCAGCCGGGGTCCACCAGCGCCACGCGGGCGGGCCGGGCCGGTCAGCGGGGCGGGCCGCGCAGCGGCGTCCGGCCGGTCGGGCGGTCCACCGGATCGGGGCCACCGAGGTCGGCGCGGTGGCCGGCCGCCGCGCCCGCGCCGAATCCGGAGCCGGCGAGCCGGCGGGTCGGCGCGGTCCGCAGCCGGGGGTAGACCTCGGCGACCCGACGGGCCACCCGGTCCGAGCGGTCGGCCAGCACCAGCGCCACCGACGGGGTGCCGCGTTCCGCCGCCGCGCCCGCCTCGGCGGCCCGCAGCCGCTCGGCGACCACCCGGGCGAAGCCGGCCAGCCAGGAGCGGCGGAAGGCGGCCGGCTGCTCACCGGGCGGCACGGCGGTGCCGGCGAGCCCGTGCGCGGCCTGCACGAGCAGCGAGGTGAACAGCAGGTCGACCCGTTCCAGGTCGCTGGCGAAGCCGAACAGGTGCAGCGTGAACCCGCTGCCGTCCGGTCGGCGTACGCAACGGCAGCGCAGCGGGTCGGCCACCGCCGCGAGCAGCCCCGCCTTGTCCCTGGCGTACGGGGCGACGACGTCGACCACCCGGTCGCCGACCGGGTCGGTGGTGGGGTCGCGGGCGGCCAGCAGGGCCCGGTCGACGCCGTACCGGGCGATCAACTCGGTGGCCTTGGCGGTGAACGCGGCCGACTCGGCGGGGGTGCAGGCCGGGTCCTCGGCCTGGGCCAGGAGCTTGCGCACCTTGCTGAGCATCGCCTCGGACATGCGTCACTGGTACCACAGAAGGTTCACCGCCCTGTCACAGCGGGATCGGAGATCGACAGATATCATCGCCACTCACCGCACCCTGTCCGCGACTCAGGGTCTCCCTCTTCCCCTGGAGGCACCGCCATGACATCCCGGCCCGCCCGACTGACCGCGCTCGTCGCCACCCTGCCCCTGTTCTGGTTCGGCACACCCGCGCAGGCCGCCGGGGAGACGAACCTCTCCGCGTCGGCCGCCACCTGCTACGGCGGAGCGGTCCGCTCGTACTTCCAGGTCGGCGGGTGGGGCGGGGACGCCGGGCCGTACAAGGCGAGCACCAGGTGCAAGGACGTCAACGTCAGGAACAGCAGCGAGTTCGGCACCGAGGCGTGCGTGGTCTTCATCGACAAGACCAACAAGTGCAACTACCTCACCTACCTGCCGGCGAAGTCGGACTGGATCACCGTCGCCACCAACGTGCGCGACGGCGCGAACTTCAAGGTCCGCTTCACCAACCTGCGCTACGAGTACGAGCCGCTGGTGGCGTACCACGCGTACTGAGTCCCGCCGCCGGCCCTGCCACCACCGACGGGCGGTGGGGCCGGGCGGGTCAGCCGGCCCGGCTGCGCAGGGTCGCCACCGCCGAGCCGGCGAGGGTGAGCAGGCAGTCCGGCAGTTGCCCGTCGGCGACCGCCGCCCCGAACAGCGCCTCGCCGGTGTCGGCGTCGTGGTTGGCGTACGCGCTGACGAACCGGGCCACCCAGCGGGTGTCGTACCCCGCCTCGTCGATGCCGGGGAAGTCCAGCGCGCACGTGCCGGGCGGCGGCGGGTCACCGACCATCGTCGCGGCCAGGGTCCAGGCGACCGTGTACGCCCCGGCGAGCCCCGACCGGTCCACCACGGCGTCGAATGTGCCGACCACGGCGGCGCCGTCCCCGGTCAGCGCCGAATGGAGTACGGCGGTAGCGTCGGCGAGCGTCTGATCCGGTACGTCGGTCACCTGCGGCACAGTAGGACGCCAGGTCAAGCGGGCGGGCACCGGAAACGGTGACCACCTGCCGGGACAGCGTGACGCAGCGTGCGTTGCACTGTCGGGCCGACGACGAGGGCCGCCTCCCTGGTCCCACGGTCCCCGCCGGCACGCTATGGTGCGCACCGGACCTGCGCCGGAGGAAGGACCACCATGCTCGTAACCCGCGGCCCGCGCGCGGCCATCCTGGCGGCCTGTGCGTCGTTGCTGCTCGCCGTCAGCGCGTGCGGGACGACCGACAAGCCCGAGGAGGCGGCCACCCCGCAGGTGCGTCTGTACGGCACCGACGGCAACATGCAGAACTCCTTCGCCGCCGAGCTGAAGGACCGGGCCGACCTCGTCGACGGCATGAAGGGCACCACCCCGCTCACGCCGCTCAGCGACGACTTCAAGCAGCGGCTGCGCACCGTCGACTCGAAGCTGACCGACTACCTCTACGCGGCGGAGTCGTACGACGCGGTCATGATCAGCGCGCTGGCCGCCCAGCTCGCCGGCAGCACCGATCCGGCCGACATCGCCAAGCAGATCGTCGGGGTGACCACCAACGGCCAGCGCTGCACGGACGCGGCGAGCTGCCTGGCCCTGGCCCGGGACGGTCAGGACATCGAGTACCGCGGCCCGTCGCTGAACCGGGCCGGCTTCACCGATCTCGGTGAGCCGGCCACCGCCAGCTACGCCACCCTGCACTTCGACAACCAGAAGATCAACGACGCGAAGACCGAGTTCGTCGGCGCCGGGGACGAGTCCGGGGTGAGCACCAAGGCCGCCCCGAAGCCGAAGAAGCAGCGGGGCGGGCGCAACGACCGCAGCGACGGCTCCCCGCTGATCCTCGGTGGCCTGCTGCCCAAGACCGGCGACCTGGCCCTGGCCTATCCGCCGCTGGCCGCCGGCGTGGCGCTGGCGATCAGGGAGATCAACGCCGCGGGCGGGGTGCTCGGCGACCCGGTGACCTGGTTCGACGGTGACGACGGCACCAACCCGGCCGTCGCCAAGGCCACCGTGGCCTCGCACGTCAAGAACAAGGTGCAGGTCATCATCGGTGCCGCCGCGTCGGGGATCTCCGCCGCCGTGCTGCCGGACGTGGTGGCGGCCGGCAAGATCCTGTTCTCGCCGTCCAACACCGACGCGGGGTTGAGCCAGGCCGACGACAAGGGCCTCTACTTCCGGACCGCCCCGCCGGACAGCCTCCAGGGCCGGGCGCTGGCCGACGTGATCCTCCGCGACGGCCCGCACAGGATCGTGGTGGTGGCCCGCAAGGACTCCTACGGCGAGGGTCTCCAGGAGACCGTCCGCGCCGAGCTGGAGCGGGCCGGCTTCGGCAGCGACCGGGTGAAGCTGCTCACCTACGAGCCGCCGGCCGACGCCAAGGCCCCGCCCGTCGACTTCGGCAGCCTGGCCGGCGAGATCAAGAACTACAAGCCGGAGGCGGTGCTGGTCATCGGCTTCGGTGAATCCGCCGGGCTGATCAAGGCGCTGGCCGACGCGGGCGTACCGATCCGGCACTGACCCGACGGTGGGGCGGCACCGGCTCCGGTGCCGCCCGTTCCGGCTCACCGGGGCCGGCGACGCTCCAGGAAGTCGGTCATCCGGCGGTGCTTCTCCTCGTCCTCGAAGAGCACCGCCTGGCTGACCAGGTCGAGCTGCGGGTGGGCACCGGGCGGGGCGTCCACCGCGAGCTTGGTCAGCCGCAACGCCAGTGCGGAACCCTTCGCCATCTCGTCGAGCAGCCCGTGCGCGGTGGGCAGCAGCTCGGTCGGCTCGGCCACCACCCGGTTGACCAGGCCGATCCGCAGCGCCTCGTCGGCGTCGATTCGGCGGCCGGTGAACAGCAGTTCCTTGGCCAGACCCTCGCCGACCAGGGCCGGCAACCGGTGGGTCGCCCCCGCGCCGGCCAGGATGCCCAGTCGCACCTCCGGCTGCCCGAAGACCGCCCGTGCCGTGCACACCCGCAGGTCGCAGGCGTACGCCAGTTCCGCGCCGCCGCCCAGCGCGGGGCCGTCCACGGCCGCCACGCTCGGCATCGGCAGCGCCCGGAGCCGGGCGAAGGCCGCCGAGTTGATCGCGGCGAGCGCGTCCAGCCGGCCCCGCTCGCGGAGTTGACCGATGTCGGCCCCGCCGGCGAAGAGCCCGTCGGTGCCACCGGTGAGCAGCAGCAGCCGGGGCCGGGCCTCCAGCGCGGCGCAGACGTCGTGCAGCGCGCCGATCAGGTCGGCGTCGATGGCGTTGCGTTTCTCCGGCCGGTCCAGCGTCACCACCACCCGGTCGGGCAGCTCCTCCACCCGTAGCCCGCTCACTGCCGGCGACCGTCCTTCCACGTGTAGAAGCCCTGGCCGGACTTCTTGCCGAGCTTCCCGTCGGCGACCATCTCGACCAGCAGCGGCGGTGGGGCGAACCGGTCACCGTAGGCGGCCTGGAGGGTGCGGGCGATGTCCAGCCGCACGTCCAGCCCGACGAGGTCGGTCAGCTCCAACGGGCCGACCGGGTGCCGGTAGCCGAGCACCATCGCCTTGTCCACGTCGGCCGGTGCGGCCACCCCGTCGGCGACCATCCGGATCGCCTCCAGGCCGAGGGTCACCCCGAGCCGGGAGGTGGCGAAGCCGGGCAGGTCGCGTACGACGACGGGGTCCTTGCCCAGCCGGCCGGCGAGCGTGACGGCCGCCGCGGTGGTCTCCGGTGCGGTGGCCGCGCCGACCACCACCTCCAGCAGGGCCATCGCCCAGACCGGGTTGAAGAAGTGCAGCCCGAGGAAGGACTCCGGCCGGGTCAGCCCCTCGGCCAGCTCACCGATGGGGATGCTGGAGGTGTTGCTGCCCAGCAGCGCCGGGCGCAGCCGTTCGGCCTCGGCGAGCACCGACCGCTTCAGGTCGGGCCGCTCGGGCACCGCCTCGACGACCACCTCCGGTGCCGGGGCGACCTCGGCGAGCGCCCCCCGCAGGGTGATCCGGTCCCGCTGCGCGGCGGCCTCGGCGGCACCGAGCTTCCCCCGCTGCACCGCCCACGCGCACAGCTCGTCGAGGCGGGTGGCGGCGGCCTCGGCCCGCCCCCGGTCCACCTCGACCAGTTCGACCGCGTAGCCCGCGCCGGCCGCCACGTAGGCGATGCCGAGCCCCATCGTGCCGGCCCCGACGACGACAAGACGACTCATGGACGCTCCCTCACTGCGTACGGCGGCGTGCGGGGTCTCCGACATGCCCTGCCGCTCGCTCCGCTGGCTCATGGGTGCGACCCTATGCAGCACCGTTCCCGGCGGCATGCGTGGGGGACCGCCGCACCGGGTACAGACGGCCCCAACGTCAAGGGAAGGAACCAGTCGACATGAGCCAGGCACCGGAGACCGTGGACAGCGGCACCACCGACGGCACGGCGGTCGTGGAGACGCGCGGCGACGAGCGCGTCGACCTGCTCCGCGCCGACACCAACAACGACGGCAAGACCGACGTGTGGGTGGTGGACACCGACGGCGACGGCCGGGCGGACCTGTTCCAGTTCGACACCGACGGCGACGGCAAGGTCGACATCACCATGGTCGACATCGACGAGGACGGCACCCCGGACGAGGTGGTCGACGGCGACGGCGGCCTCCCCCCGGAGCAGCTCCCGCCGACCGTCCAGGTCTGACGCGGGCGCGGGGGCCCGACCGGGCCCCCGCTCACCGCCCGGCGGCCAACCGCAGGGTGGCCAGATAGTACGGGGCGTCGCGGTCGTCCACGTCGGTCAGCCGCCATCCGGTGCCCCGGACCAGCTCGGCCAGTTCCTCGGCGGAGCAGACCAGGTAGTCGAACCACTCCGTGCCGAGTTCGCGGTAGCGCAGCCGCAGCCGCAGTTGCCCGCCGAGCCGCCCCCGCCGCCGGTTGTGCTCGTGGTAGCCGGTGTGCACCGGGTCGGTGGTGCCGTACGGGTCGGTGCCGTGCGCGATGACCTGCGCGCCCGGCCGGGCCAGGGCGGCCAGCGCGGCGAGGAACGCCGGTGCCCGCTCCCGCCCCTCGAACAGCCCCAGGTTGTTGCCGAGCAGCAGGAACGTGTCGTAGCGCCGGCCGTCGGCGACGTGCTCGTCAACGGTGCCGAGGACGAGGTCCCGGACGCCCCGGTGCCGGCTGACCCGCAGCGCCCCGGGCGAGGTGTCCAGCCCGGTGACGGGGATGCCGCGTTCCTGGAGCACCAGCGCGATCCGCCCGCCCCCGACGCCGACGTCCAGGGTGGCGCCCCGGGTCCGGTCCACGGCCCGGTGGTCGTACGGCTGCCAGTGTTCCGGCCCGTCCAGGTAGTGCGCGGCGGGGGCCCCGTTGACCAGTCCGTCGTCCCGCTCGATGATCTCGATGACCGGTCGGGGCAGCCGCCCGCCGACCAGCGGCCGGGGGCCGATCCCGGTGTGCACCGCGTACGCGTCGCGCAGCAGTTCTCCGAACACGTCGCCGAGTCGAGGTTCTCCGGTCACGACCTGCACGGTATCCGGGTCCGTCCGCCGTATCCTGGGCGGCGTGACCGACCTGGACCGCCTGGCGGCGGAGAAGTACGTCCTGCTGACGACGTTCCGCAAGGACGGCCGTGCGGTGTCCACCCCGGTCTGGGCGGTCCGCGACGACGACACGCTGGCGGTCTGGACGGTCGCCGACTCGGGCAAGGTCAAGCGGATCAGGCGGGACGGCACGGTGACGGTGGCCCCGTGCGACGTGCGGGGCCGTCCGCTGGGTGAGGCGGTGCCGGGTCACGCGGTGCTCTGCGGCCCGCAGGAGAGCGGCCGGGTACGCGACCTGCTCAAGCGCAAGTACCGGCTGCTGGGGCGGTTGACCCTGCTCGGCAGCCGGCTGCGCCGGGGCGAGGCGGGCACCGTCGGCATCCGGATCAGCCTGACCGACCCGCCGGGCTGACCGCTCCGGCCGGCGGGGCCCGCCGGAGCGGTCCGGGGGTGGGGACGACTCAGGGGCGGTGGTACGTCGCTGCTGCGACGTCCGCCCGCCCCTGAGGTCCGTAACGTTCTGACCGGGTCAGTCCCCCTGGCGCTGCTGGGGGATCTGGCCCTGTAGCAACGCCCGCACCTCCGACTCACGGTACCGACGGTGTCCGCCCAGGGTTCGGATCGCGCTGAGCTTCCCCGCCTTGGCCCACCGGGTCACCGTCTTCGGGTCGACACGGAACATCGACGCCACCTCGGCCGGCGTGAGTAGCGGCTCTGGTTCGTGCGTTCGCGATGCCATCGGTCACTCCTCCACATGGATAGACATCGGCCGGGGTCCCGCCGGCCGACGCGTCTCCCATGGTCCGGCTAGTCCCCGATGTCCGACATGGGCCGAACGGCCGAAGGTCCCTAGACGGACGGATGAACCATGCCCGATTTATCTGACTTTTACACGGCAGAAAGTACCTTATTCGGACTCATGATCACGGTTCGTGATGCGTCAACTACGAGCGTGACTCATAATTGACAGCGCGAATGGGCGGTATCCGGTCAATTGCACCGCTCCAGCAACTGGATCGCGCGCCACCGCGCGACCAACCGGTCGTACGCCGCCGACGCCTCGTCCGTCTCGCCCCGGGAGAGCCCGGCCAGACCGCCCGCCACCAGCTCCGGCGAGTCGTCCGCGGCCAGCGTCTCGTCGGAGAGCAGCTGCACCAGGCCGCCGTAGTCCAACTCGACCACCGAGCGGGGGTGGAACTCCTCCAGCCACCGGGCGGCCTCCTCGACCGCCTCGGTGATCGGCGCGGCACCTATCGACTTCCTGAGCACCGCCAGCGCCCGCGAGGCCCGTCGGCGGGCCTTGGAGATCTCCGTGCGGTAGCGCAGCGCCCGCCGGTCCGGCCGGGTGACCAGCTCCCGCTCGCCCGCCTCGACCAGCACGAACCACCGCAGCGGCACGCCCCAGGTGGCGATCTGCTCGTGCAGTCGGGGCACCCCGTGCTCCAGCACCCGGGCGCCGCTGCGCCAGTCCTCCACCACGGTCTTGGCCTGCCCGGCCAGGACCGGCGGGACGAACGCGTCGGCGATCACCGACGGCACCCCTTCCCGGGCGCTCAGGGCCGCCTCGGCCACCCGGACCCGCAGGTTCCACGGGCAGACCAGCAGCGCGTCGTCGACCTCCAGCACGTACGCCTCGTCGGGCAGGTCGGGCAGTCGCGTCCAGCCCGCGCCGAGCGCCGCGATGACCGCGCTCCGTTGCCGGCCCGGCCCCTCCAACGGGGCCACCGCCCGCCCCTCCCGCACGTAGCGCCGCCAGTACGACTGACGGTCCCGGTCGAAGGCGGTCAGCGGCTCGTACACGCGCAGGTAAGAAGCGAAGAGCGACGGCACCGCGCGATCCTCCCACGAAACCCCGTGCCGGTGCCGCTGCCGTCGGACGCGACCGGAACGCCACCGACGGGCGACTCCCGGACGTCCAGGTCGCGCGACGTGGACGACGGCACGGTTCCCGACCGATATTAGGCTGACCAGCGCCGGCAGCATCCCCGCCGGCCGACCAGGTCCGCGCCTCACAAGGGCGCACACCGACACAGGAGCGAGCCATGGGCGTATTCGTGAGCACCGACGACCCCGGACCGGCCGGTCACGAGCAGGTCGTCTTCTGCCAGGACAGGCAGAGCGGCCTCAAGGCGATCATCGGCATCTACTCGACCGCGCTGGGGCCCGCGCTGGGCGGCACCCGCTTCTACCCGTACGCCAGCGAGGAGGCGGCGCTGGCCGACGTGCTGGACCTCTCGCGCGGGATGGCGTACAAGAATGCGCTGGCGGGGCTGGACCTGGGCGGCGGCAAGGCGGTCATCTGGGGCGATCCGGACCAGGTCAAGAGCGAGGCGCTGCTACGCGCGTACGCGCGGTTCGTGCAGTCCCTGGGCGGGCGCTACTACACCGCCTGCGACGTGGGCACCTACGTGGCCGACATGGACGTGATCGCACGGGAGACCCGGTACGTCACCGGCCGCAGCGTGGAGCACGGCGGGGCGGGTGACTCCTCGGTCCTCACCGCCTGGGGCGTCTTCCAGGGGATGCGGGCCGCCGCCGAGCACGTCTGGGGCAGCCCCAGCCTGCGTGGACGCCGGGTCGGGGTGGCCGGGCTGGGCAAGGTCGGCAGGCACCTGACCGGGCACCTGGTCGACGACGGGGCCGAGGTGGTGGCGACCGACGTCGACCCGCGGGCGCTGGAGTGGGCGCGGACCAACCATCCCGGGGTCGCCCTGGTCGCCGACACCGCCGCGCTGGTCGCCGCCGACATCGACGTGTACGCCCCGTGCGCGCTGGGCGGCGCCCTGAACGACGACTCCGTGCCGGCCCTGCGGGCCCGGGTGGTCGCCGGCGCGGCCAACAACCAGCTCGCCCATCCCGGCATCGAGAAGCTCCTCGCCGACCGGGGCATCCTCTACGCCCCCGACTACGTGGTCAACGCCGGTGGGGTCATCCAGGTCGCGGACGAGATCGAGGGCTTCAACTTCGACCGGGCCAAGCTGCGGGCCACCCGGATCTTCGACACCACCCGGCAGATCCTCCGGCTGGCCGACGACGAGGGGGTGCCCCCGGCGGTGGCCGCCGACCGGCTGGCCGAGCGCCGGATGGCCGACGTGGGTCGGCTGCGCGCCATCCACCTGGGCTGAGCGCACGTCCCGGGCGCGGCGACGGTCCGCGCCCGGGACGCCACCGGCCGTACCGGCCCGGTTCCGGAGGGCCGCCGGCACCGGCTGGCACAGCACGCGGTAACGTGGCCTTTCGCGGCTTTTCTAGCGGTTTGACCGGTGTCATGAGCAGTCCAACGCTGACCCCTTACCGGGTACACTCGGTGACTGCCGGGTGACTGCGACGCGCAGGGCCGGCAGACGGTAACCCGAGGTGCCGAACGGTGGCATCCCCATGTACCGTAAGAGCCACGAGAGATGCCTGACGTCATCGGGGCCCGCCTTCGGGCTGCCCCGCATTCTGTGCGAGGGGGTCGAGCCATGGGGCGCGGCCGTGCTAAGGCCAAGCAGACGAAGGTGGCGCGGGAGTTGAAGTACCACTCCCCGAACACCGACCTCACCGCCTTGCAGCGCGAACTGGCGGGTGCTGGTGGGAAGTCTGAGCAGCACTTCGACGACGACTACAAAGAGTATGTCGACGACGACGATGAGGATCATGCGGACGACGACCCGGACCCCTGGGCTCCTCCGACCCGCTGACCTCCGGTCACACTGAGCACGCGGCAACTCTCCGCGTGCTCACGCATGTGCCCGACCAGAGCAGCGTGACCACCGACGATCAGGGACCCCGCCCTCCCGGAGCACACTCCGGCCGGTCGGCGTGGTCCCTGATCGGGGTGGCCGTGGCCGTCACCGTACGGCGAGGCCGGTCACCCTCCGCTCAGCGCGGCCGGTTGTTCCAGTTGTAGAAGGTCGGGATGTTCTCGAAGTGGTTCCAGGCGCAGACCGCGCCGGCACCCTCCGCGCCGGACACCTCCGCCCGGTGACGACGGGCGGCCTCGGCCTCGTGGAGCAGGGCGGAGAGTCCGCCAGCGGCCTCCCGCACCCGGTCGGCGACCTGGTCCGGGCCGGTCCCGACCCGCTCAGTCGGCCGGTGACTCGTGGTCTCGGGCATGCTCCAACACTCCCTCCAGTAGGCGGATCTTGCTGTTGCGGCAGTGCTCGGTCTCCGTACCGTCGAACCGCCCCTGCTCGAAGTAGCGGTTGGCCGCGTGGCCACCGCCGCAGAAGCCGAAGTACGGGCAGGACGACCGGCACGCCTCGACGCCGGTGAGGAACTCACCCACCCAGCCCGTGCCCGCCGCCCCGGCCAGGATCTCGGCCAGCGGGGTGGCCAGCACGTTGCCGCTGCTGAAGTCGCCGTAGCGGGCGTCGGTGAAGCCGGCCAGCTCGGGAGAGAGCACGGTGACCGAGCCGTCGTACCCGATCGTCGGGATCGGGTCGAGCTGCCGGGGCAGCAGGTCGCCCTCCGCACCGGCCAGCACCGCCGCCGCGTACCGCAGCGACCACTCGACCTCCCGCAGGTGCACCCGGGGCGCCCGCCGCCAGGCCGCCACCAGCTCCGCCCAGAACGCGGTCACCGCCGCCGCGTCGTGCGCGTTGCTGCGGGTGTTGACCCCCTCGGTCTCCTCGATGTTCAGCCCGAGCACGTCACAACCCAGGTCGAGGAAGTAGTCGTACAGCTCGGTGGCGAGCCCCGGCGTCGGCCGGCTCACCACCGCCAGCGCCGAGAACGGCAGGCCGTGCCGGCGCAGCGCCGCGACCCCCCTGACGATCCGGTCGTACGCCGGCCGGCCGGCCCGGGTCACCCGGTCGCCGTTACGGGCGGCCGGGCCGTCCACGCTCACGCTCACCCGAACCCCGTGCGCGGCGAAGAACGCGCACCAGGCGTCGTCGATCAGGGTGGCGTTGGTCTGCACGTGGTGTTCCACCCCGGCCGGGAACGCGGCGATCAGCGCCGCCAGGTGCTCCCGGCCGGCGGCGAGCGGCTCACCGCCGTGCCACACCACCGAGAACCGGCCCCGCGCCGCCCACGGGGTCACCGCGGCGGCGACCGCCTCGGCCACCGGCACCGGCATCCGCCGGTCGGCCGCCCGGTGCGGCAGGTAGCAGTACGCGCAGTCCAGGTTGCACAGCGTCGTCGGCTGCATCACCACGTACGACGGGACCGCCGCGATCCCCCGCATGCCCGTCACGGACCGGCACCGAGCAGCCATCGACCCTCCTCCCCGTGCCCGAAGTGTCCTTCAGGCTAGGCGGCGACGGCCGCTCGGGTGAACCCCCGACCAGGCATCCGGCCGAGCGGCCCCGCCGATCAACCCCGGGTGTGCTGGCCGATCATCTGCACGTTGCCGGTGCCCTCGATGATCTCGCCGGCCTGCCAGGCGTCCACGCCCCGGCCGGCGAGGGTGGCCAGCGCGCGGTCGGCGTCCTCGGCGGAGACGATGGCGAACATGCCGACGCCCATGTTGAACGTCGACTCCATCTCCGGGTCCTCGATCCGGCCCTTGGACTGGATCAGGTCGAAGATCGGCTGCGGCTTCCAGGTGGCCCGGTTGACCACCGCGTCGACGTGCTCGGGCAGCACCCGGACCAGGTTGCCGGGGATGCCGCCGCCGGTGACGTGGGCGATCGAGCGCACCTCCGCCTCGGTGATCAGCTTCAGGCAGTCCTGCGCGTAGATCTTGGTCGGGGTGAGCAGCTCCTCGCCGAGCGTGCGCTGCCGGCCGAAGTCGTCGATCACCACGTCGAGCCGCATCCGGCCGGCGCCGAGCAGCACGTGCCGGACCAGTGAGTAGCCGTTGGAGTGCAGGCCGGACGAGCGCATCGCGATCACCACGTCGCCCACCTCGACCCGGTCCGGGCTGAGGATCTCGCTCTCCTCGACCACGCCGACCCCGGTGGCGGAGACGTCGTACTCGTCGGGACGCAGCACGCCCGGGTGCTCGGCGGTCTCGCCACCGAGCAGGGCGCAGCCGGCGTACCGGCAACCGTCGGCGATGCCCGCGCCGATCTCGGCGACCCGGTCCGGCACGACCTCGCCGGTGGCGATGTAGTCGAGCAGGAACAGCGGCTCGGCCCCGCACGCCACCAGGTCGTCGACGACCATCGCGACCAGGTCGATGCCGATCGTGTCGTGGATGTCGAGCTGCTGGGCGATGACCAGCTTGGTGCCCACCCCGTCGGTGGAGGACGCCAGGATCGGGTTCTTGTACTTCTTGGTGTCCAGCCGGAACAGGCCCGCGAAGCCGCCCAGGTCACCCATGACCTCCGGCCGCCGGGTCTCCTTCACCTTGGACTTGAGCAGCTCGACCGCCCGGTCCCCCGCCTCGATCGACACCCCGGCGTCGGCGTACGAGACCGAGCGTTTGCGGGTGGTGCGGCCGGTCCCCGCCGTCCAGGGCTGGCGGTCGCCACCGGCGCCGCTCGGGCTGCTTCCTGCGCCGCTGCGCTCGGACACGTAGGTCACGGTTCTCCCCTTTGTGGTTCTCGGTGCCGCGCCGACGGTGGCCGGACGACCCCGGTGTGCTACGGGCGGTGGGCGGTCGCGCCGCCCGGAGTGGCGACGAGCGGTGTGTGCTGCTCGGAGGCGGTGTCCGGGGCGTCGGCGACCCGCCGGCCCACCCCTTCGAGCACGTGCTTGCCGATCAGGTTCCCGGCCGGCAGGTCGATCGGGTACTCCCCGTCGAAACAGGCCCGGCAGAGCCTGCTCCTGGGCTGTTCGGTCGCGGCGATGAGACCGGGGAGCGAGACGTAACCGAGGGTGTCGGCACCGATCGAACGCCGGATGCCCTCGTTGTCCAACCCGTTGGCCAGCAGTTCGGCCCGGGTGGCGAAGTCGATGCCGTAGAAGCACGGCCAGTTCACCGGCGGGGAGGAGATCCGGACGTGGACCTCCAGCGCGCCCGCCTCGCGGAGCATCCGGACGATCGCCCGCTGGGTGTTGCCGCGCACGATCGAGTCGTCGACCACGACCAGCCGCTTGCCCCGCACGTTCTCCCGCAGCGGGTTGAGCTTGAGCCGTACGCCGAGCTGGCGGAGGGTCTGCGACGGCTGGATGAAGGTGCGCCCGACGTACGGGTTCTTCATCAGGCCGGCGCCGTAGGTGATGCCGGACGCCTCGGCGTAACCGATGGCGGCCGGCGTGCCCGACTCGGGCACCGGGATCACCAGGTCGGCCTCGACCGGGTGCTCCTTGGCGAGTTGCCGGCCGATCTGCACCCGCGCGGCGTGCACGTTACGGCCGGCGATGGTGGCGTCCGGGCGGGCGATGTAGACGTACTCGAAGAGGCAGCCCTTGGGCTCCGGCGCGGCGAACCGGCTGGACCGCAGGCCCTCCTCGTCGATCGCGATCAGCTCGCCCGGCTCGACCTCCCGGACCACGCTCGCGCCGACGATGTCCAACGCGGCGGTCTCGCTGGCCACCACCCAGCCCCGTTCCAGCCGGCCGAGCACCAGCGGGCGGACGCCGTGCGGGTCGCGGGCGGCGTAGAGGGTCGACTCGTCCATGAAGACGAAGCTGAACGCGCCGCGCAGCTGCGGCAGCACCTCCAGCGCGGCGGCCTCCACCGACAGGTCGGGGCGACCGGCCAGCAGCATGGTCACCAGGGAGGTGTCGTTGGTGGCCCCGTCGTCGAGCAGGCCGCGCTCGGCGACCTCCTTCTGCAACTCGGCGGTGTTGACCAGGTTGCCGTTGTGCGCCAGGGCGATCGTGGTGCCGGAGGTGGTCGACCGGATGGTCGGCTGGGCGTTTTCCCAGGTCGAGCCGCCGGTGGTGGAGTAACGCGCGTGCCCGATCGCCAGGTGGCCGCGCAGGCTCTTCAGCGTCGGCTCGTCGAACACCTGGGCCACCAGGCCCAGGTCCTTGTAGACCACCACTCCCGAGCCGTCGCTCACCGCGATGCCGGCGGCCTCCTGGCCACGGTGCTGGAGTGCGTAGAGTCCGAAATAGGTGAGGTTGGCGACCTCTTCACCCGGGGCCCAGACGCCGAAGACGCCGCAGGCGTCCTGGGGGCCGGGTCGCTGGGGGTCAAGGTCGTGGCTCAGCCGGCCATCGCCTCGGGGCACTGCCGCTCCCTCATGCTGGTCTGGACTGGCCTGGCGGAGCCGGGGGCTGCTCCGCGCCTTTCGGCCCTGGACCACTGTCGTCGCCTGACAGTGTACGCGAACACGAGTCGATACAGAAAGTCACGATCCGCCTCCACCCCGTCACCCCTTCGGGCGGAACGGTGCAGCTAGAGCGGCAGATGGTCGGCGAGATCCGCCCGGTTTCCACTCACCTGTACGCGACCGTCCGTGACCGCCCGCGCCCACGACAGCCGTCCGGTGGCCAGCGCCAGCCAGGTGTCCGGCGTCATCTCCACCACGTTCGGCGGGGTGCCGCGGGTGTGTCGGGGCCCCGGGACGCACTGAACTGCACCGTAAGGTGGGACACGCACCTCCACCGATCGGCCGGGGGCACGCTCCGCGAGGGCGGTCAGAAGGGTACGGACCGCCTCGCGGTACACCTGCCGTTCGGGCGTACGCCCCTCATCGAGCGCCGTCAGCGCCGCCAGCACCACGGCGGACTTAATGTGCGGAGAGGACACGACGGGACGATACGACCCGGGGCCGCCGAGCGCCACGCTGGCCCCTGGGTCGCGCCGATCCGGTCAGACAAGGCATAGTTGCCGACGGCGTATTCGTACCGTGATGATCCCCGGCCCCCGCCGGGGAGGTCAGACCGGAAGGCGGTGGACGTGTCAACACACCGACGTGCCTGGACGCAGCGGGCCGGTGTGGTCGTAGCGCTGGTGGCCGGCGCCCTGCTCACCGTCCCCGCCACACCCGCTTTCGCCGCTCCGAGCGTCAACAACGTGTCGGCGTCCCCGAGCTCCGTCGAGGCCGGGAAGACCACGCGGGTCAACTACTCGCTCACCGTGGGTGACGGCTCCCCGGTCGACGTCTCCGTCACCTCCAGCAACGGCAAGCTCCGCTGCGTCGACGGTTGCAGTCGCAACAAGGTCGACCAGAGCGGCGGCTCCAGCGCCAGCTTCGCCCTCGCCGACGACGCCTCGAACGGCTCCGCCACGATCACCGTGAAGGCCGTCGACGCCAACGGCGCCGAGAACTCGGCCAGCACGACCGTGACCCTGGTGGCCAAGGCCGCGCCGCAGACCACCGCGCCGCAGGACAAGCCGACTGTCAAGTCGATCTCCGGCAAGGTGGTCGTGGCGGCCACCGGCGACGCGGTGCCCAACGCGGTGGTGGGGCTGGAGGACTCGACCGGCAAGCAGTTCAACACCACCAGCGACGGCAGCGGCAACTTCCGGATCACCGGGTCTAGCTCCAACCCGATCGCGCCCGGCTCGATGGTGCTCGGGGCCAGCAAGGACGGCGTCGTCGCCACCAAGCCGATCAGCGCGGGGGCCGGGCAGAGCCTGAGCAACCAGCGGATCAGCCTGGCGTTGAAGGTCGAGGTGAGCCCGAGCGCCACCCCGTCGACCTCCGTCGAGCCGACCCCCTCGGAGGAGACGACCGAGGAGACCACCGAGGAGACGACCGAACCGACCGGCGGGCAGCAGCAGGCCGCGTCGCAGGACGACGACAGCGGGTTCGGCTCCTTCCTGATCATCCTGCTCGGCGGTCTGCTGGTGGCGGCCGGCGTCGGCACCATCGTGCTGCTCTGGATCCGCCGCAAGAACGCCGACGACGACGGGAACGGACCGGCCGGCGCCGCCGCGGCCGGTGACGTCCCCGGCCCCCGGAGCCCACGCGGCACCGACGACCAGACCCGGGTGGTCAACCGGGTCGGTGCCGGCCCCGACCCGACGATGGTCGGCAGTTCCGCGCTGAGCGACGCGCCGACGATGTTGCAACGACCTGTCGTCGACGACGTCCCGCCGGACCCGTACGGTGCGCCACCGCAGCCCTACGGCGCACCGCAGGACAACTGGGCCGGCGCCGGCGGCTACGCCGACGAGCCCGGCGGCCAGGGTGGCTACGGCGGCCAGCCGGGCGGCTACGGTGCCGCACCCGCCTCCGGCGGCGGCTACGGCGCGGCCGGAGCGGCGGGTGCCGCCGCAGGCGCGTACGGCGCGGCGAACCCGGCCGGCGGTGGCTACGGCAACGCGCCGTCCTCCGGGGGTGGCTACGGTGCCGCGCCCGCCTCGGGCGGCGGCTACGACAACGCGCCCGCCTCCGGGGGTGGCTACGGCAACGCCCCCGCCTCGGGCGGCGGCTACGGCAACGCGCCCGCCTCCGGCGGCGGATACGGCGGTCGGGACTACGGCGCGACGGCCGGTGCCGGCTACCCGGCGCAGGAGCAGGCCGGCGGCTACGGCGGCGACCAGCGCTACGACGAGCCCACCGGCCGGTACACCGGCGACAGCACCTCGTACGCGCCGGCTGCCGACCCGTACCCGACGAGCACCTACCAGCCGGAGCCGGACGCGTACGGCCAGCCGGGCGCGGGCGGCTACGGCCAGTCCGAGCAGGGCGGCTACGGCCGGGGTGCCGAGCCGACAGGTGGTTACGCCGGCGGTGGCTACGGCCAGCAGGCCGGGTACGACGCCGGCCCGGCCCAGGGTTACGGCGGCGGCCAGCGCGGCGGCTACGACCAGCCGACCGGTGCCCACCAGGGCGGCCAGCACGGTGGCTACGACCAGCAGGCCGGATACGACCAGCCGGCAGGTGCCCACCAGAGCGGCTACGACCAGCGCGGCGGCGGCTACGACCAGCGGGGTGGTGCCCACCAGGGCGGGTACGACCAGCCGGGCGGCTACGACCAGCGCGGCGGCGGGTACGACCAGCAGCCCGGTGGCTACGGCTCCCCGCAGGGCGGCTACGGCCAGTCCGGTGGCTACGGCGGTGAGCAGCCGCAGGGCGGCTACGGCCAGGAACCTCCGCAGCAGCGCACCGGCGGCTACGACCAGCAGGGCTACGACCAGCAGGGTGGCTACTACGGCGAGCAGGGTCAGCCCGGCCGCGACCAGCCCCCGTCCGGTCGGGGCCGGCCGGACGGCCCGCCCCCGGAGCGTGGCGGACGCCGCCTCGACTGGCTGGACGACTGACCCGCACCGGCGACAGTGAACGACCGTGGGCCGCCCCGACGCGCATCGGGGCGGCCCACGGTCGTCGCGGGACGGGTCAGGTCGGCACGGGTCCGTGCAGGCAGGGTCGGGTCGGTCGTCGCGGGCCGGGTCAGCCGGCTGAGAAGACGCCCTGGCGGAGGACCGGCACCACGGTCGAGACGTCCCGCTGGACGGCCGCCTCGACGTCCCCGGCGAAGCCGCTCTCGATCAGCTCCCGGCCGGAGACGCAGCCGCGTACCGCCGCCGGCACGTCCGGGGTGCTGGCCAGGGCGGCGAGCGCCATCGCCGCCTCCACGGACAGCCCACCGGGCACCCCGGAGACGGCATCCAGCACACTCGCCGCGCCCAGCAGGTCCTCCACCGAGGGGCGCAGGGTGCCGTCCGGCCAGCGTTCACCGGCGGCGATCACCCCGACCGGGGCGTCCGTCGTGCCGTACCCCCGGTGGTGCAGCCACCGCCCGACGGCGCGGGCGTTGCGCAGGCAGGCCGCGACCACCGGCCGGCCGGTGGCGCTGGCGGCGGCGCTGATCGCGGAGCCGTTCGGCGACGGCAGCACCAGGTCGGCGACGACGGGCGCGCTGGCCAGGGCCGCCGGGGACAGCGACCACGGATGCGCGGTGGTGGTCTGCCGACGACCCACCGCCGCCACCGCGCCGACGCGTACCGCGTAGTCGGCCGCCTGCTCGCCCCAGGGGAACGGGTGGACCCGCACCCCCCGGGCGACCGCGACCTCGACGGCGGTGGTGAACGAGAGCACGTCCACCACCACCAGTACGGCACAGACCCGGCCGAGTTCCGCCGCCCCGGTCAGCCCCCAGTCGAAGCGGGCACCCGATCCGGGTTGGACGTGGACGGCCGAGGCCACCGCCTCAGCGCTGATCGGGCGTCGGGCGCTGCCCGTCACCCTCGCCGGTGTCGGAGGTCGCCGCGTCGGCCTGCGGAGCGGGCCCGGTCGCCGGCACGTCGGCCGGCCCGGCGGGGGCGTCCGACGTCGGCGCGGTCGCCGCCGGGGCGTCCGGTGCCGGCGTGGAGCCCGCGGAGTCGTCCGACGCGCTGGCGCGGGCCTCCGGGTCGTCTGGCACCGGGCCCGTCGACGTGGGCCCACCCGACACCGGGGCACCGGTCGTCGGGGCGGCCACCGCCTCGGCGGCCGGGTCGTCCGCGTCCGCCGGCTGCTGCCGTTGCGGCACGTCGACCGGCTGCGTGGCGGTGGCCGGCGCGATCGTGGTGGTGCCCGTCCGGACCGCCTCGACCTGCACCTGGGCCGCCTCCGGCCCGCCGAAGAGCCGGGGCAGGGTCGCGGTGTACGCGGCCCGCAGCTCGTCCAGACCGATCCGGAACTGGCCGTGCACGTCCAGAGCGCCGCCCGCCGGGTCGGTCACGCCGATCTGCTCCCACGGCACGCCCCGCTCGTCGCAGAGGGCGGTGAACGCCTTCTCGTGCCCCCGGGGCACGGTCACCAGCGCCCGGCCGGCGGACTCGCTGAACAGGAAGACGAACGGCAGCGAACCGTCGGCGAACCGCTCCGGCACGCCGATCCGGACCCCGACGCCCCGACGCAGGCTCGACTCGACCAGGCTCTGGGCCAGGCCGCCGTCGGACAGGTCGTGCGCGGAGCTGAGGTGACCCACCCGGGCCGCCTCGGCCATCAGCTCGGCGAGCTGACGCTCCCGGCCCAGGTCGACCTGCGGCGGCATGCCGCCGAGGTGCTCGTGCGTCACCCAGGCCCACTCCGAGCCGGACAGCTCCACGTGCGTGTCGCCGAGCAGGTAGACCTGGTCGTGGTCGCCGTTGGCCCGGGGGACGAAGCCCATCGGCACCCGGTCGGCCACGTTGTCCAGCACGCCCAGCACGCCGACCACCGGGGTCGGGTGGATGGCGGCGGCACCGGTCTGGTTGTAGAAGCTGACGTTGCCACCGGTCACCGGGATGCCCAGTTCCAGGCAGCCGTCCGCCAGGCCCCGGACGGCCTCGGCGAACTGCCACATCACGCCCGGGTCCTCCGGGGAGCCGAAGTTGAGGCAGTTGGTCACGGCGATCGGCTTCGCGCCGGTCACCGCCACGTTCCGGTACGCCTCGGCGAGCGCCAGCTTCGTCCCCTGGTAGGGGTCGAGGCGGGCGTACCGGCCGTTGCCGTCGACGGAGAGGGCGACCCCGAGGCCGGTGCTCTCGTCGATCCGGATCACGCCGGAGTCCTCCGGCTGGGCCAGCACGGTGTTGCCCAGCACGTACCTGTCGTACTGCTCGGTGACCCAGGTCTTGTCGGCCAGGTTCGGCGAGGCGATCATGCGCAGCAGGGTCTCCCGCAGCGCGTCCGGGTTGCTCGGCCGGGGCAGCGTCTCGGCCCGGTCGGCCTGGAGCAGGATCAGGTCGGCCGGCTCCCGCATCGGGCGGGCGTAGACGGGGCCGTCGTCGACCAGCGAGCCCGGCGGCACGTCGACCACCACGTGGTCGTTCCAGGTGACCAGCAGCCGGCCCGGCCGGCCGTCGGGCGCGGGCGGGGTGACCTCACCGATCGCGGTGGCCAGCACGCCCCACTTCTCGGCGGTCTTGAGCACCGCCTCCAGCTTGTCCGGGGTGACCACCAGCAGCATCCGCTCCTGGGACTCGCTGGCCAGGATCTCGTGCGGCTCCATCGACGGCTCGCGCAGCGGGACCCGCTCCAGCCAGACCCGCATCCCGGTGCCGGCGGACGCGGCGGTCTCGGTGAGCGCGCAGGTCAGGCCCGCGCCGCCGAGATCCTGGATGCCGACGACCAGCTCGGCGTCGTACAGCTCCAGGCACGCCTCGATCAGCAGCTTCTCGATGAACGGGTCACCGACCTGCACCGACGGGCGGCGCTGTTCGCTGCCCTCGTCGAAGGTGGCGCTGGCCAGCACCGACACGCCGCCGATGCCGTCCCGGCCGGTCTTCGCGCCGAGCAGCACCACGACGTTGCCGGGGCCGGCGGCGTCCTTCTTCTGCAACCGGTCGACCGGCAGCACGCCGAGGCAGAGCGCGTTGAGCAGCGGGTTGCCCTGGTAGCACGGGTCGAAGACCAGCTCACCGCCGATGTTGGGCAGGCCGAGGCAGTTGCCGTAGCCGCCGACGCCGGCCACCACGCCGGGCAGCACCCGGGCGGTGTCGGGGTGGTCGGCGGCACCGAACCGCAGCGGGTCCATCACCGCGACCGGGCGGGCGCCCATCGCGAGGATGTCCCGGACGATGCCACCGACGCCGGTCGCCGCGCCCTGGTAGGGCTCGACGAAGCTCGGGTGGTTGTGCGACTCGACCTTGAAGGTGACGGCAAGCGTGTCGGAGACCCGGACGACGCCCGCGTTCTCCCCGATGCCGGCGAGCAGCCGGTCGCTGGGCGGGGCCTTCTCGCCGAACTGGCGCAGGTGCACCTTGCTCGACTTGTAGGAGCAGTGCTCGCTCCACATGATCGAGTACATGGCCAGCTCGGCCTGGGTGGGGCGGCGGCCGAGGATGTGCCGGATCCGGTCGTACTCGTCGTCGCGCAGGCCCAGCTCGGCGTACGGCTGGAGTTCGTCGCCGGTGCCGGCGGCCCGCTGCACGGTGTCCACGCCGTCGGCCCAGTCGGTGGCCGGCGTCGGACCGCTGTGCCGGCCGGCGTCGGCCGGCGGCGCGACAGCCGCGTGCGGTTCCGCCGGGGCGACGCCCGCGGCTGCCCGAACGGCCGGGTCCTGGTGGGTGGTCATGACCTCTCCTCGCTGCGCTCGTACCCGCCGGTGGGGCGGTGGAGCCGACCGATGTTGCCGCCGAGCACCGTCACGCCGGTGTCCCCACCAGGTGCTTGAGCACCGAGGTGAAGAAGCCGAGGCCGTCCAGGGAGGGGCCGGTGAGCGCCTCGACCGCGTGCTCGGGGTGGGGCATGATGCCGACCACGTTGCCGGCGGCGTTGGTGATCGCGGCGATGTCCCGCTGCGAGCCGTTGGGGTTGCCGCCGACGTAGCGGGCGACGATCCGCCCCTCGGCCTCCAGCGCGTCGAGGGTGGCGGTATCGGCCACGTAGCAGCCCTCGCCGTTCTTGACCGGGATGAGGATCTCCTGGCCGGGCTGGAAGGTGTTCGTCCAGGCGGTGCCGACCGACTCGATGCGCAGGACCTGGTCGCGGTTGCGGAAGTGCAGGTGCTGGTTGCGGGTGAGCGCGCCGGGCAGCAGGTGGGCCTCGCAGAGGATCTGGAAGCCGTTGCAGATGCCGAGCACCGGCAGGCCGCCCCGGGCGGCGTCGACCAGGGTCTCCATCACCGGGGCGAACCGGGCGATGGCCCCGCAGCGCAGGTAGTCGCCGTAGGAGAAGCCACCGGGGAGGACGACGGCGTCCACCCCGTGCAGCTCGGGGTCACCGTGCCAGAGCCGGACCGGCTCCGCGCCGGCGATCCGCACGGCGCGGGCGGCGTCCCCGTCGTCCAACGAGCCGGGGAAGGTCACCACTCCGACGCGGGCGGTCACGAGTTCGCGTCCGCGGTCTCGTCGGCCTCGACCCGGACCGTGAAGTCCTCGATGACGGGGTTGGCGAGCAGCTTGTCGGCGATCTCCCGGGCCCGGTCCAGGTCCGGTTCGCCGGTGAACTCGATCTCGATCCGCCTGCCGATGCGGACGGAGGCGACGTCACCGACGCCGAGCCGCGGCAGCGCGTTTGCGACGGCCTGGCCCTGAGGATCGAGGATCTCGGGCTTGAGCATGACGTCGACGACGACGCGAGGCACTGGGCACTCCTGACTGTGTACGCAGTTGGGTGCCGGCCCACTACGGGCGAGCGCAGCCAGCGTACCTGGCAGATTCCGGTCCGGACGCACCGGCCGGGCGCAGTTCAGGCAGTGATCGACATTACCGCCCGCGGGGACGTGTGGTCGAGATCCGTTCGTTGCCGCTCTGATACGGATTTGTTGCCGATCGTCGCCGCGTCGCTCCGACACACCCTACCTGAGCAGGCAATACGCGGCTCAACGCCAGATTTGCGACCGGTATCCGACAAACAGGGACGAGCACATCCGGGTCATTCCTGTCACATTGGTTGATCTCGATGGTGGTCTTGTGAAGCCGCTCACCGCCCCCTAGCCTCTATCGTCAACCGTCGATGTCTGGTCGGCGTCCCCGAAGGGCCACCCCCGCCCCGACGCCCGACCCCGCCCGGCCACCCCGGGCCCCACCCCCGAAGGAGTCCCCCAGATGCGTCTCCGCTCCACGCTCGCGGTGCTCACCACCGCCCTCGCCGGTGTCCTCGTCGCCGCCTCCGGGGCCACCGCCGCCCCGGCCGGCCCGCAGCCGATCATCGGCGGGAGCACCGTCTCCTCCGCCCCCTGGGCCGCCGCGGTCTTCAGCAACGGGTCGTTCACCTGCTCCGGCAGCGTCATCTCCGCCCAGTGGGTGCTCACCGCCCGGCACTGCGTCAGCGGCACCATGTCCGTCCGGGTCGGCAGCGTCTACTACGCCTCGGGCGGCACCACCCGCACCGTGAGCGCCTCCTACACCCGCAACGACCTCGCCCTGCTGCGGCTGTCCAGCACGGTCAGCACCACCGCGGTCAGCCTGGCCAGCAGCAACCCGCCGGTCGGCTCCACCAACACCATCTACGGCTGGGGCATGACCTGCTACAGCGGCTGCGGGGCGTCCAGCCAGCTCAAGACCGCCTCGGTGCAGGTGACCAGCACCAACGCCACCGACGCGTACGGCGGGCAGGCGATCCGCAGCACCCGGATCAACGGCAACGCGTGGCGCGGCGACTCGGGCGGCCCGCAGTTCTACAACGGCCGGCAGGTCGGGGTCGCCTCCACCGCCGACGGGTCGAGCATCCAGAACTACGGCAGCGTCGCGTACAACCGGGCCTGGATCACCTCGACGGCCGGTGTCTGACGGTTACCACCGCAGGCGGTGCGGATGGCCGGTCGCGTGCCGGCCGTCCGCGCCGCCTGGTTTTGCAGCATCCGACCAGGTGCGTACGGCACGCTTCGACGCCGTACCGCTGCTGACAGCATCGGAACCGTGCTGGTCGTGACGACGGATCAACTGCCCGGCTACGAGATCCGCCAGATCCTCGGCGAAGTGGTGTCGTCGATGGCGCGGACCCGGAACCCGTACCGCGAGGGGGTCAAGAACCTGCGCGGTGGCGCGTACGACCCGATGGCCCCGGACAACCTCACCCGCTGGCGCACCGACTCGGTGGCCCGGCTCGGCGAGGAGGCCCTGCGTATCGGGGCCAACGCCGTGGTGGGGATGCGCTTCGACAGCCGGGACTGCGGCGAGATGTGGATGGAGATCTGCGCCTACGGCACGGCGGTGATCGTGGTACCCAAGGTCCCCGACGTCATGCCGCACGACCAGCCCCTGGTCGCCGCCGAGACCGCACACGACCCCGGGTTCACCGAGGCCCCCGGTGGCATCGCCGAACCGGCGAGCGCCCCCAACCTCTCCTCCGCCGCCGAAACCCCCACCCGGGACTCCTGACCCGCCTCCACCCGGCTTCCGCCCACCCTCTCGGCTCCGGTGATCAAGAGCTTTACGCCAATTCGATCTTCATTGGTGACGCAAACCTCTTGATCACGGGGGCGAGCCGACGCCCGGCCACGCCTGCGGGGCGTGATCAAGAGGTTTGGGACTGGTTGATCTTCATTGGTGACGCAAAGCTCTTGATCACCGGGGCAAGGGTGGGCGGGGCGGGCGGGGGAACGCGCGGGGCGGAGGCGGTTAGAGGATGGGGGGTGGGGAGTAGGTGGCGGCTTCGGGGTGGGTGGTGACGACCGTGGTGATGCGGCGGGTGATCGCGTCCACCTGAGCCTGGGCGGCGCCGGTGAAGGTCGTCGGGTCGGCGACCAGGGTGTCGATCTCGCCGCGGGTGAGGCCGAGGCGGGAGTCGGCGGCCAGCCGGTCGAACAGGTCGTTGTCGGGGGCGCCCTTCTCGCGCATCGCGAGGGCCACGGCGACCGCGTGCTCCTTGATCACCTCGTGGGCGACCTCCCGACCGACGCCCCGGCGCACCGCCGCGACCAGGATCCTGGTGGTGGCCAGGAAGGGCAGGAAGCGCTCCAGCTCCCGGCTGATCACCGCCGGGTACGCCCCGAACTCGTCGAGCACGGTGAGGAAGGTCTGGAACAACCCGTCGGCGGCGAAGAAGGCGTCCGGCAGGGCCACCCGGCGGACCACCGAGCAGGAGACGTCCCCCTCGTTCCACTGGTCGCCGGCCAGCTCGCCGACCATCGACAGATAACCCCGGATGATCACCGCGAAGCCGTTCACCCGCTCCGACGAGCGGGTGTTCATCTTGTGCGGCATCGCGCTGGAGCCCACCTGGCCCGGCTTGAAGCCCTCGGTCGCCAGCTCCTGACCGACCATCAGCCGGATCGTGGTCGCCAGCGACGACGGCGCGGCGGCCACCTGCGCGAGCGCGGCGAGCACGTCGAAGTCCAGCGAACGCGGGTAGACCTGCCCGACGCTGTCCAGCACCCGGGAGAAGCCGAGGTGACCGGCGACCCGACGCTCCAGCTCGGCGACCTTCTCCGCGTCGCCGTCGAAGAGGTCGAGCTGGTCGGCGGCGGTGCCCACCGGTCCCTTGATGCCGCGCAGCGGATAGCGGCCGATCAGGTCCTCCAGCCGCTCGTACGCGATGAGCAGTTCCTCCGCCGCCGAGGCGAAGCGCTTGCCCAGCGTGGTGGCCTGCGCGGCGACGTTGTGCGAACGGCCGGTCAGCACCAGGCCGGAGTGCTCGTGGGCGAGCCAGGCCAGCCGGGCCAGCGCGGCGACCACCCGGTCGCGGATCAGCTCCAGCGAGGCGCGCACCTGGAGCTGCTCGACGTTCTCGGTGAGGTCCCGGGAGGTCATCCCCTTGTGCACGTGCTCGTGCCCGGCGAGCGCGCTGAACTCCTCGATCCGGGCCTTCACGTCGTGCCTGGTGACCCGCTCCCGCTCGGCGATCGAGGCCAGGTCGACCTGGTCGACCACCCGCTCGTACGCCTCGACCACGCCGTCGGGCACCGCCACGCCGAGGTCCCGCTGGGCGCGGAGCACGGCGAGCCAGAGCCGCCGCTCCATCCGCACCTTCTCCTCCGGGGACCAGAGGGCGACCAGTTCGGGTGAGGCGTACCGGTGGGCGAGCACGTTCGGGATCGTCACGTACCCCATTGTCCGCCACCACGCCGCGACGACCTCGACCGGGCCGGCGGCCCCGCCCGGGGCGTACCCACCGGTCGCACCGGCACCCGACCCGCGCTCCACCTCAGCCGGCACCCTCGGGCCGACCGGTCAGCGCCCGCCACAACCCCGCGCACGCCTCCTGCTCGGTGTCGCAGGTCAGGCGGACGTCGTACACCCCGCGTTCGTACGCCCCGATCTCCCACCGCCCGTCGGCGGAGCGGCGGAGGAACCAGAAGTCGGGTGGCAGGGGAACGTGCTCGTGTACCCCCTCCAGTTCGAAGGCGTCCGGGGAGATCCCGGTCGCGAAGAGGGCGTTACGCAGCTCGTGCCGGTCCACGGTGACCTCCAGGGTGCGTCAACAGGCCGGCCGGGCCGGGCACGACAGGAACCGACCGGGTCGCGGCGGCGACGGATCAGCACACCGGGGCGGTACGCGGTCCGCCGCCCCGCCCACTCTGACGCGGCACGGTGTCGGCCGCGCACGGCGGGGTGCTCCCCCCGAGATACTCCTCGACGATGACGTGGTGGTCGAGGAGCCACTGCACGGTGAGCAGGTTGCCGGCCTCCGGCACGTACGCCGGGTTGAGCTGGAACTGGGTGCCCATGCCGGGTTGGGCGAACCAGGGGGCGATCGGGCCGGAGTCCACGTCGAAGGGCGTCAGCACGCAGTAGGTGTGGTAGTTCGCCAGGGGCGCGGCGGGCGTGGTGGCCGGCGGGGTGGGCGGGGTGTTCAGGCTCTGCGGGGCGAGGGAGCGGGAGCTGAACGGGGTGCCGAGCGGGGCCAGGAAGCTGCCACCGGTGAAGCCGAACCGGTCGAGCCGGTAGCCGGGCAGCATGGTCTGCCGTTGCTTCACCGGTTTGCCGTCGGGGCCGAGGAAGAAGCCGTTCTCGGGCGGGAAGACCAGCGTCGTGCCGGCCCCGTTCACCGTGTAGTTGCCGATCCACTGCGCTTCGGTCTGCGCACCGAACCGCCGGTAGCCGGCGAGCAGCGGGCCGACCGGGCTCTCCGTCGGCAGCACGGCCGGCCCGAGCAGCCGGTTGTCGTCGTAGAACCGGGTGGTCTGCGGGGCGTCCGGCGGCAGGCCGGGCCGGCACAGGCCCGGTGTGTCGGGCGGCGGCTGCGGGGTGCGGGGTCGGCTGTGCTCGGCGCGGGCGGTGGGCTGCCCGCCGTGGCCGGAGCGGTCGCCGTCCGCCCCCGGAGAGCCGGAGCGGTTGCCCTCCGACCCCCGGGAGGCGTCGTCGACGAGCGTGGCGGCCCGGGGCGTGCTGCCCGGCGTACCGGCCGACGGGGCGGCCCCGGGGATGAGGGCCAGGGCCGCGCTGGAGAGCACGGCGAGAAGCCAACGGCTGCGTTTCACCACAAACCTCCCAGAACAGGACGAGTAGCGCCCTCATCCTGCGGAGGTCAGCACGTAAAAGTGAGACTTTGGGTGGTTCGTCCCCCGATGGGGGCCGCCGGGGTCAGCGCTCCAGGATGGCGGTGACGCCCTGCCCGCCGGCCGCGCAGATCGAGATCAGCCCCCGACCGCCGCCCTTCTCGGCGAGCAGCTTCGCCAGGGTCGCCACGATCCGGCCCCCGGTGGCGGCGAACGGGTGCCCGGCGGCCAGCGACGAGCCGGTGACGTTGAGCCGGTCCCGGTCGATCGCGCCCAGCGGGGCGTCCCGGCCCAACCGGTCCTTGCCGAACTCCGGCGACTCCCAGGCCGCCAGGGTGGCCAGCACCTGCGACGCGAACGCCTCGTGGAGCTCGTAGAAGTCGAAGTCCTGGAGGGTCAGCCCGGCCCGGTCCAGCATCCGGGGCACCGCGTACGCGGGGGCCATCAGCAGCCCCTCGTCGCCGTGCACGAAGTCCACCGCCGCCGTCTCCGACCAGGAGAACCAGGCCAGCACGGGCAACTGGTGCTCGCGCGCCCACTGCTCGGAGGCGAGCAGCACGGTGGACGCGCCGTCGGTCAGCGGGGACGAGTTGCCGGCGGTCATGGTGGCCTGCTCGGCGTCCGGGCCCCGGGTGCCGAAGACCGGCCGGAGCGCGCCGAGCTTGTCCAGGCTGGTGTCGGGCCGGAGGTTCTGGTCCCGGGTCAGCCCCAGGTACGGCGTCATCAGGTCGTCGAAGAACCCCCGCTCGTACGCGGCGGCGAGGCGCTGGTGCGAGCGCAGCGCCAGCTCGTCCTGCGCCTGCCTGTCGATCTGCCAGCGCAGCGCCGTCCGGGCGGCGTGCTCGCCCATGGACAGTCCGGTGCGGGGCTCGGCGTTGCGCGGCAGTTCGGGCCGGAACGGCTGGTGCGGGCGGAGCTTCGCGGCGATTTTCAGCCGCTCGCCCAGGGTCCTGGCACTGTTGAGCTTCAGCAGGGTGCGGCGCATGTCCTCGTTGATCGCCAACGGCGCGTCGGAGGTGGTGTCGACCCCACCGGCGATGCCCACGTCGAGCTGCCCGAGGGCGATCTTGTTGGCGACCAGGATGGCCGCCTCCAGGCCGGTGCCGCACGCCTGCTGGATGTCGTACGCCGGGGTGTGCGGGTCGAGCTTCGAGCCGAGCACCACCTCCCGGGTCAGGTTGAAGTCCTTCGCGTGCTTGAGCACCGCCCCGGCCACCACCTCGCCGACCCGCTGCCCGGCCAGCCCGAACCGGGCGACCAGCCCGTCCAGCGCCGCGCCGAGCAGGTCGGCGTTGGACGCGCTGGCGTAGCGGGAGTTGGACCGGGCGAAGGGGATGCGGTTGCCGCCGATGACCGCGACCCGCCGGATGCTCTGCACGATCCCGCCTCCGTTTCAGGACTTGCCCACAACCTACTGGCCAGTAGGCTACGCCTATGACCGACAGGTACGCGAGCTTCGTCCAATCGGGGGCCGGCCGCGCGCTGGTCAAGCGCCTCGGGCTGCCCGACCCACCCCGACTGCGCCGGCACACCCCCGGCGACCCGCTGCTGCCCGGCCCGGTCCTGCTCGGCGCGGCCACCGGCGGCCGGCTCGCCGACCCGGTCGCCGCCCTGCTCACCGCCGCCGGGGTCGACGTGCGCACCGCAACCGGCACCACCCCACCCGCCGCCGGGCACGACGACTCCGCCGCAGCCGACGGACCCGCCGACCCGGCCGGTCGGGACGAGCGGGCCGGCAACGGCGGCGCACCGGCCGGGAGCGGGACGCCCGCCCGGTTCGGCGCCCTGGTCTACGACGCCACAGGCATCACCGACTCCACCGGCCTGCGCCAGCTCTACGACTTCTTCCACCCGCAGGCCCGCTCGGTGCTGCCCAGCGGTCGGGTGATCGTGCTGGGCACCCCGCCGGCCGAGTGCGGCCCGGCCCGGGAGGCCACCGCGCAGCGGGCCCTGGAGGGGCTGACCCGCAGCATCGGCAAGGAGTTCGGTCGCGGTGTCACCGCCCAACTGGTGTACGTCACCCCGGACGGGGACGCCGGCACCACGACCAGCCTGGAGGCGACCCTGCGGTTCCTGCTCTCCGGCCGGTCGGCGTACGTCTCGGGGCAGGTGGTCCGGGTCGGCACCGGGCCGGCCGCCGTCCCGGCGGACTGGGACCGGCCGCTGGCCGGGCAGGTCGTGCTGGTCACCGGCGCGGCCCGGGGCATCGGCGCGGCGGTAGCCCGGGTGCTGGCCCGCGACGGCGCGCAGGTCGTCGCGCTGGACGTCCCGGCGGCCGGCGACGCCCTCGCGGCGGTCGCCAACGAGATCGGCGGCACCGCCGTACAGCTCGACCTGACCGGCGCGGACGCCCCCACCCGGCTCGCCGACCACCTGGCCGACCGGCACGGCCGGGTCGACGTGGTGGTGCACAACGCCGGCATCACCCGCGACAAGACGCTGGGTCGGATGGACGCCGACCGGTGGGACGCGGTGCTCGACGTCAACCTCTCCAGCCAGGAACGGATCAACGACGTGCTGCTGGAGCGGGGGTTGATCCCCGAGGGGGGCCGGCTGGTCGCCGTCTCGTCGATCGCCGGGATCGCCGGCAACCGGGGGCAGACCAACTACGCGACCAGCAAGGCCGGGGTGATCGGCCTGGTCGACGCGCTCGCCCCGGCGCTGGCCGGGCGGGGGATCAGCGTCAACGCGGTCGCACCCGGGTTCATCGAGACCCGTCTGACCGCCCGCATCCCGCTGGTGATCCGGGAGGCGGGTCGCCGGATGAACAGCCTGGCCCAGGGCGGCCTGCCGGTGGACGTCGCCGAGACGATCGGCTGGTTGGCGTGGCCGGCCTCGGTGGCGGTCAGCGGTAACGTGGTCCGGGTCTGCGGCCAGAGTCTGCTGGGGGCGTGATGGCACGGCGCAGGAACCGGCCCGAGGAGTCGGGCGACGGCGAACTGTCGGTCGGCGACCTGATCGAGGGGCCGACCGAGGTCATCTCACCGGCCGCGCTGGCCGCCGCCCGCGCCGCCGGCCCGGGACCGGACCGCAGCGTCGACGAGACCCACGACCTGTCGGCGTACGCCGGCCGGGACCTGACCTCCACAGCCGACACGGCCGGCACCGAGGACCTGACGGACCGGTCGGGCGACCACCACGGCGGGCCGGCGGTGCGGCCCCGGGTGGTGCTGCCGGGGCTCCCCCGACCGGGTGCGCTCCGCCGGCGGGCGCTGCGCGACGCGCTGCCCGGGATCGGCCGCGCCCGCCGGCCGGACGCCGCGCCCCCGGTCGAGCTGGCCGTCGCCGGGGTCACCGTGGACCGGGCCCACCTCGCGGAGTACGACCGGGTGTGCGGTTTCCGGTTGGCCGACACGCTGCCGGCGACCTACCCGCACGTGCTGGGGTTCCCGCTGGCGCTGCGGTTGATGACCCTGCCGGAGTTCCCGTTCCCGCTGGCCGGGGTGGTGCACGTGGGCAACCGGATCACCGTCCACCGGCCGGTTCCGGCCGACGTGCCGTGGGACTTCGTCGCGTACGCCGAGAACCTGCGGCCGCACGCCCGGGGTCGGCAGGTCGACGTCGTCCTGGTCGGCTCGGTCGACGGTGCGGAGGTGTGGCGCGGGGTGTCGACGTACCTGGGCCGGGAGCGTGGGGCCGGCGGGGGTGCCGGGCGCGACCCGGGTGAGCGGCCCGCGCCGCCGGCCGCCACCGCGCACTGGCGGCTCACCCCCCGGGTGGGTACGGACTACGCCCGGGTGTCCGGGGACCACAACCCGATCCACACCTCCCGGCTGGGGGCGCGGCTGTTCGGTTTCCCCCGGCCGATCGCGCACGGCATGTGGAGCAAGGCCCGCTGCCTGGCCGCGCTGGAGAGCCGGCTGCCGGAGGCGTACACGGTCGAGGTGGGGTTCAAGCTGCCGGTGCCGCTGCCCTCGACGGTGGCGTTCAGCGCCGTGCCGGGGTGGGACTTCGCCCTGCACGACGCCCGGACCGGCCGCCCGCACCTGGTGGGCACCGTCCGCTGAGGCCGCCCGGCCCCCGTCCCGGCACGGGGGCCGGGCGGCGCCGTGCCGGAACGCACAGCGCCGGTCGGCTGCTGCGCCGAAACCACCGGTTGCGCAGCACTTCTTCGTGAGCTAAGTTGTTCTCAGATCGAGTAATTCTCAACCTGAGAGGGACGCCGTGAACGAGCAGGACTTCCTCGCCGGGTACGACCCCAGCGCCTACCCCGCGACCGCGATCACCGTGGACGTGGTGGCGCTGACCATCCGCGAGGGCGCGCTGCACCTGCTGCTGATCCGGCGTGGCCAGCCCCCGTACCAGGGGCACTGGGCGCTGCCCGGCGGGTTCGTCCAGCCCGACGAGGACCTCGCCACCGGGGCCCGCCGGGAACTCGCCGAGGAGACCGGCCTCGGCGGCGACCGGCTGCGCCGCGTCCACCTGGAACAACTCGCCAGCTACGGCGCGCCGGACCGGGACCCCCGGATGCGGATCGTCTCCGTCGCCCACCTCGCCTTCGCCCCCGACCTGCCCGACCCGGTCGCCGACAGCGACGCCGACGAGGCCGGGTGGTTGCCGGTCACCGCCCTGCCCAGCCGGCAGCTCGCCTTCGACCACGCCCGGATCGTCGACGACGGCCTGGAACGGGCCCGCTCCAAGCTGGAGTACACCCCGCTGGCCACCCGCTTCCTCGGCCCCGAGTTCACCATCGCCGAGCTGCGCGGCGTCTACGAGACGGTCTGGGGGCACCCGCTGCACGCCGGCAACTTCCACCGCAAGGTGCTCTCCGTCCCCGGCTTCGTCGAGAGCACCGGCGGCAGCACCGAACGCGGCGGCGCCCGGGGCGGTCCCCGGGCCCGGCTCTACCGGTCAGGCGACGCCCGACTGCTGCACCCGGCGCTGCTGCGCCCCGCCCGGGAGGAGACCGTCAGGTGAGGACCGACGAGGCGATCCGGCTGGTCGCGGCGGCCCGCACCGACACCGACCTGTTCGGCGTCGACGCCCCGGCCCGGCGCTACCGCGAGCTGGTCGCGGCCCTGCACCCCGACCGGCTGGGCGCGCTCGACGCCCGGGTACGCGCCGCGGCCACCGACGCCTTCGTCCAGGTCACCACCCGCTGGCAGGCGACCGGCACCGCCGACCCGGCGACGGTCGTGCTCGGCGGGTACCCGCTCGGGGCGCTCGCCCACGCCGGTGACCTCGCCGACCTCTACGACGTCGGGGCGGACCGGCTGCTCAAGCTGCCCCGCGACCCGGCCGACAACGACCTGATGGCCCGCGAGGCGTACGCGCTGCGGCAGATCGAGGACCGCGGCGACCCGCGCCACCTGCCGTACGTGCCCCGGCTGGTGGACAGCTTCCGGCACCGCGACGCCGCCAGCGGGGCGGAACGCCGGATCAGCGTGCTCGCCGCCGTACCGGGGCTGCACGACCTCGACGCGGTACGCCGGGCGTACCCCGACGGGCTGGACGCCCGGGACGCGGCCTGGATGTGGCGGCGGCTGCTGGTCGCCCTCGGCCTGGCCCACCGGGCCGGCGTGGTGCACGGCGCGGTGCTCCCCCGGCACGTGCTGATCGAGCCGGACGCGCACGGCGTGGTGCTCGTCGACTGGTGCTTCTCCGCCGTCGACGGCGGCACCGTCCCGGCGCTGGTCCCCGGCCACGAGGACTGGTACCCGCCGGAGGTCACCGCACGGCGACCCGCCGGCCCCGGCACCGACCTGGCGATGGCCGCGGCGTGCATGAGCTGGCTGATGGGCGACCGCGCCCCCCGTGAACTGCGCGCCTTCGCCGACGGCTGCCGCCGCCCGGCGCTGGCCGCCCGACCCGACGACGCCTGGCGACTGCTCGGCGAACTCGACGAGGTGCTCGACCGGCTCTACGGGCCGCGCACCTTCCGACCGTTCACCCTCAACCCCTAGGGAGGCTGCCATGGGCAGCGGAATCTGGTCCACCGACGTGTACGACGCCGCCGACCGCTACCGGAAGAAGAAGGGCAAGAGCGCCTTCTCCTACAGCGACGGCGGGGCCCGGACCGTGCACCCGGCGCTCGACCCGCGCGGCGCGGTGCGGGAGAGCCGGGACTCGGCCGAGCACCCGCAGTCGACACCCATCGCGGTGCTGTTCGACGTGACCGGCTCGATGGGGCACGTGCCCCGCACCCTCCAGGCCAAGCTGCCGCAACTGCTCGGGCTGCTGCTGCGCCAGGGCTACGCCCGCGACCCGCAGGTGCTGTTCGGCGCGATCGGCGACGCCACCTGCGACCGGGTGCCGTTGCAGGTGGGGCAGTTCGAGTCGGACAACCGGATGGACGACGACCTCGGCCGGATCGTGCTGGAGGGTGGCGGCGGCGGTCAGATGACCGAGTCGTACGAGCTGGCGATGTACTTCATGGCCCGGCACACGGTCACCGACAGTTGGGAGAAGCGGGGCCGGCGCGGCTACCTGTTCATCATCGGCGACGAGCTGGCGTACCCCCGGGTGAGCCGGCGGGAGGTGAGCCGGCTGATCGGCGACGACCTCGGCGAGGACGTGCCGCTGCGGCAGATCGTCGACGAGGTGACCCGCCGCTGGGACACCTACTACCTGCTCCCCGCCGGCAGCCACTACGCCGGCAACGCCAAGGTGCTCGACTTCTGGCGGGACCTGCTCGGGCAGCGTGCCGTCGTCCTCGACGACCTGGACGCGGTCTGCGAGACCATCGCGCTCACCGTCGGCCTCGGCGAGCAGGCCATCGACCTCGACGAGGGGCTGCGCGACCTGGACCGGGCCGGCTCCACCGCCGGCCGAACCGTGTCCAAGGCGCTGGCCCCGCTGGGCGGCGGCCGGCGGGCCGAGGTCTCCACGCTGCCGGCCACGTCGCGCCGGGCCGGTGGGGTGACCCGGCTGTGACCGCCCTCCCCGACCCCGGACAGCCCGGCCGGCACGTGATCGTGGTCGACCTCGGTTACGGCGACGCCGGCAAGGGCACCGTCGTGGACTGGCTCTGCGCGACCCGCCACGTGCACACCGTGGTGCGGTTCAACGGGGGTGCGCAGGCCGCCCACAACGTGGTGCTGCCCGACGGCAGGCACCACACGTTCGCCCAGTTCGGGGCGGGGACGTTCCGTCCGGGGGTGCGTACCCACCTGGCCCGGCAGCAGGTGGTGGACCCGCTGGCGCTGGCCGCCGAGGCCGACCACCTCGCCTCGGTCGGGGTGCCCGACGCCCTCGACCGGCTGACCGTCGACGGGGAGGCGCTGCTGGCCACGCCGTACCACCGGGCCGCGAACCGGCTCCGGGAGATCGCCCGGGGGGCCGCCCGGCACGGCTCCTGCGGGCTGGGGGTGGGCGAGTCCGTCCGGTACGGGCTCGCCCACCCCGACGAGGCGCCCCGGGTGGCCGACTGCCGGGACCGGGAGCTGCTGCGCCGCCGGCTCACCGCCCTGCGGGACCGGTTGACCGCCGAACTCGGCCCGCTGGACGCCCCGCCGGTGGCGGACTGCCTGCCGGCGTTCACCGCCTTCGCCGACCGGGTGGCGATCGTCGACCGGTCGTACCTGGCCGGGGTGCTGCGGGCGGGGACGGTGGTGTTCGAGGGGGCGCAGGGGGTGCTGCTGGACGAATGGCACGGCTTCCACCCGTACACCACCTGGAGCACCACCACCTTCGCCAACGCCGAGACGCTGCTCGCCGAGGCGGGGGCGGCCGGGTCGGCGTACCGGCTGGGGGTGGTGCGGACGGTGACCACCCGGCACGGGCCCGGTCCGCTGGTCACCGAGGACCGGACGCTGCCGTTGACCGACCCGCGCAACCCGACCAACCCGTGGCAGGGCCGGTTCCGGTTCGGTCACTTCGACGCCGTCGCCCACCGGTACGCCCTGGACGTGGCCGGCGGGGTGGACGGCCTCGCCCTCACCCACCTCGACCTGACCCGCCCCGACCCGGCCCGCCCGGCGTTGAAGCTGTGCCGCCGCTACGACGGGACCGACCGGTTGCGCCCCGGCCCGCCCGGTGACCTGGAGCGGCAGGCGGCCCTCACCGCCCGCCTGCTGACCACCCGCCCGGTGTACGACGCCCCGCCGACCGACTGGCCGGCGGCGGTGTCCGAGGCGCTGGCCGCCCCGGTGGTGCTCACCTCGCACGGCCCCACCGCCGCCGACAAGCGGGAGCACGGCAGGTCGGCCGCCGACCCGCTGCCGGCTCCCCAGGAGGTGGGCTGAGCCGGGGCGGCGGCCTGATCCGGCGACTGGGCCCCCGACCGGGGGCCCAGCGTCGAGCATGAGGGCATGCAGTCGGTGCTCGACCTGCTCCACCACACCGTCACCTCACCCTGGGTGTACCTGGTGATCTTCGTGGTGACCGCGGTCGACGCGTTCTTCCCGGCGGTGCCCGGCGAGACCGTCCTGATCACCGCCGGGGTGTTCGCGGCAAGCGGCCACCCGAACCTGGTGGCCGTGATCGCGGTGGCGGCCCTCGGCGCGCTCGTCGGCGACCACGTGTCGTACGGCATCGGCCGGGGCGGCGGCGCGGAGCGGCTGGCCCGGCTACCCGACGGCAGCCGCCGCCGCAGCGGCTCGGACTGGGCCCGGCGGGCGGTGGACCGGCGGGGCGGCTCGATCCTCACCACCTCCCGCTTCGTGCCCGGCGGCCGGACCGCCGTCACCCTGACCATGGGTGCCGTCCGGTATCCGCTGCTGCGCTTCCTGGTGTTCGACGCCGTCGCCGCCGCCGTCTGGAGCCTGTACTGCGGGCTGCTCGGCTACTTCGGCGGGCTGGCCTTCGAGCGCGATCCGGTCCGGGGGCTGCTCGTCGGCGTCGGGCTCTCGCTGGCCGTCACCGGGTTGTTGGAGCTGGTCCGTTGGCTGCGCCTGCGGGCCCGCCGCCGCGCCGCCGCCCACCGCTGACCCCTCGGAGCCGGGACCGGCGGGCGGGGGCGGTCAGTCCGCCGGGGGTCGCCAGGTGACGCCGTCGAGGAGCTGGGCCGCGCCGAGCCAGGCGACGTTCATCATCCGGGTGGCGGTCTTCTCCGGTTCGGCCTCGGGGTGGTCGGCGAGCCAGTCGGCCAGTGACTCGCTCGCACCGACCAGGGCGTACGCGACGACCTCCAGCTCGGTCGCGGCGACCTCCCGGCCCCGGGCCCGCAGCGCGTGGTCGAGCATCCCGGCGACCACGTCGACCAGCCGGGCGCGCATCGCGGCCAGCTCGGCGGCGAACGGTTGGGAGCCCCGGGCCTGCCGGTAGAGCACGGCCCAGCCGTCGCGGTGCGCCCCGACGAAGCCGAAGAAGGCCCGCAGGCCGCGCCAGAGCCGCTGGTCGGGCGGGAGGTCCGGGGCGGCGGCCCCGGCGATCGCCAGCACCATCCGGGCGGTCTCCCGGTGCAGGCAGGCGATGAAGAGTTCCTCCTTGGTGCCGAGGTAGGCGTAGACCATCGGCTTGGAGATGCCCGCGTCCTCGGCGATCTCGTCCATGCTGGCGGCGTGGAAGCCGCGCCGGGAGAAGACCTTGACCGCCGCGTCGAGCATCTGCTGCTCGCGTACGGCCCGGGGGAGGCGCTTGAAGCTCGGCGTGCTGGACACCCTTGCGAGCATACCTACTCGTGCGTAAGGTTACGCCAGAGTAACCAGAACCGGTCCGTCCCGAGAGGTGCACCTACCATGACTGACTTCGACCCGGCCAACTTCGCCCACTACGGCCCGAAGGAGTTCGCCCAGCTGGTCAAGTCCACCCCGGACGACAAGATCGCCGAGGTGATGTCCGGCGACCTGCGCGGCAAGGTGCTCAGCGAGGTCTTCAGCCGGATGCCGCAGATCTTCCGCGCCGACCGGGCCGGCGCCACCAACGCGGTCATCCACTGGAACATCACCGGCCGCCCCGACAGTGGCGCCGACACCTACGAGATCGTCATCGAGAACGGCACCTGCACCGTCTCGGAGACCCCCACCCGCGACCCGAAGCTCACCCTCAGCATGGGCCCGGTCGAGTTCCTGAGGATCGTCTCCGGCGGGGCCAACCCGGTGATGATGTTCATGACCGGCAAGCTCAAGGCCAAGGGTGACCTGGGCCTGGCCGCCAACATCGCCAACCTGTTCGACATCCCCAAGGCCTGATGATGGCCGAGTTCTCGCTCGACCTGAACGAGGAACAGCGGGACCTGCGGGACTGGGTGCACGGCTTCGCCGCCGAGGTCGTGCGCCCGGCCGCCGCCGAGTGGGACGCCCGGGAGGAGACCCCCTGGCCGGTCATCCAGGAGGCGGCGAAGATCGGCCTGTACGGCTTCGAGTTCCTCGCCACCTGCTGGGCCGACCCCACCGGGCTGTCCCTGCCGATCGCCAGTGAGGAACTCTTCTGGGGCGACGCCGGCATCGGGCTGAGCATCTTCGGCAGCTCGCTCGCCGTCGCCGCCATCTACGGCACCGGCACCCCCGACCAGATGGTCGAATGGGTGCCGCAGTGCTTCGGCACCGTCGACGCCCCCGCCGTCGCCGCGTTCTGCACCACTGAACCGGAGGCCGGCTCCGACGTCGCGGCCATCCGCACCCGCGCCGTCCACGACGAGGCCACCGACGAGTGGGTGCTGAGCGGGCAGAAGGCGTACGCCACCAACGGCGGAATCGCCGGGGTGCACGTGGTCACCGCCTCCGTCGCGCCCGAGCTGGGCTCGCGCGGGCAGGCCGCGTTCGTCGTACCGCCGGGGACGGCCGGGCTGCACGCGACCCGGAAGCTGAAGAAGCTGGGGCTGCGCGCCTCGCACACCGCCGACGTCTTCCTCGACGACGTCCGGGTGCCCGGACGCTGCCTGCTCGGCGGGAAGGACGCGCTGGACGAACGGCTGGCCCGCGCCCGGTCCGGCCAACGGGCCAGCGGCCAGGCCGCGATGCGCACCTTCGAGCTGTCCCGGCCGACCGTCGGCGCGCAGGCGCTCGGCGTCGCCCGCGCCGCCTACGAGTACGCCCTCGACTACGCGAAGGACCGGGTCCAGTTCGGCCGGCCGATCATCTCCAACCAGGCCGTCGCGTTCGCCCTGGCCGACATGAAGATGGAGATCGACGCCGCCCGGCTGCTGGTCTGGCGGGCGGCCTGGATGGGCCGCAACAACCGGCCGTTCACCGCCGGCGAGGGCTCGATGTCCAAGCTCAAGGCGGGCGAGGTGGCCGTCGCGGTGACCGACCGGGCCGTGCAGCTCCTCGGCGGGGCCGGCTTCCTGCGCGACCACCCGGTCGAACGCTGGTACCGGGACGCCAAGATCTACACCATCTTCGAGGGCACCTCCGAGATCCAACGGCTGGTCATCTCCCGCGCCATCTCCGGCGTCCAGATCCGCTGACCGTCGCCACCGGTCGACCGCCCGGTCACCGCCCGTCCACCACGGGCGACGCCGACTGGGCGGTCGGCCGGCCACGACGCATGATCGGAAAGGAATCCCTGGTGAGGGCCCCGGCCGGCCCCACGTCGTACCCCGAAGGAGGTCGCCGGATGGACCTGCCGTTCATCGTGGCCACACTGACCAGGCGGGGACTGCTCACCCCCGGGCACCCCGTCCGGGTCGCCTCGCAACTCGCCGCGCTACGCCAGTGGGGCTGGGGCATGGCCGGCGAACTGCGGCAGGCCGCCGCCCGCGACCCGGGCCGGGTCGCCGTCGTCGACGAGCACGGCCACGAACTCACCTACCGGGAACTGCTCGACCGGGCCGAACGGCTCGCCCGGTCGATGCGCAGCGTGCTCGGCGTACAGGCCGGGGACCGGGTCGGGCTGCTGTGCCGCAACCACCACGGGCTCATCGAGGGCATCGTCGCCGCCACCCTGATCGGCGCCGACGCGGTGCTGGTCAACAGCGGACTGTCCGCCGCACAGCTCGCCACCGTCGCCGAGGAGCAACGGCTGCGGGTACTGGTGCACGACACCGAGTTCGCCGAGCGGGTCCTCGCCGTCCCCGCCGAGGTGCACCGGGTCGACGAGGCCGACCTCGACGCCCTGGTCGCCGCCGCGCTCCCCGGCGACCGGCTCACCCCGCCCGCCCACGACGGCCGGACCATCGTGCTGACCTCCGGCACCACCGGCACACCCAAGGGGGCCCGCCGGCCCGTCCCGAACGGCTTCGGCCCGCTGGTGTCCATCATCGACCGCATCCCGCTGCACACCCACGACACCGTGCTGATCGCCGCCCCGATCTTCCACACCTGGGGGTACGCGGCCCTCCAGGTCGCCTTCGCGCTGCGCGCCACCATCGTGCTGCACCGCCGGTTCGACCCGGCCGCCACGCTGGCCGCGCTCGTGACGCACCGGTGCCAGGCGCTGTTCGCCGTACCGGTGATGGTGCAGCGCCTGCTCGACGTGCCGCCGCCGGAGCCCCGGCCGGCGCTGAAGGTGGTCGCGGTCAGCGGCTCGGCGCTGCCCGGCGGCCTCACCACCCGGTTCATGGACACCTACGGCGACGTCCTCTACAACCTGTACGGCTCGACGGAGGTCTCCTGGGCCGCCATCGCCGGCCCCGCCGAGCTGCGCCGGGCCCCCACCACCGCCGGTCGCCCCCCGCACGGCACCCGCCTGGAGATCGTCGACGACGACGGGAAACCGGTGCCGGCCGGGCGGGTCGGCCGGATCCTCGTCGGTAACGAGATGCTGTTCGAGGGCTACACCTCAGGGGCCCGCCGGGAGACCCACGACGGGCTGCTCGACACCGGTGACCTCGGCCGGGTCGACGCCGACGGGCTGCTCTTCGTCGACGGCCGCGCCGACGACATGATCGTCTCCGGCGGAGAGAACGTGTTCCCGTCCGAGCTGGAGGACCTGCTCGCCCGGCTGCCGCAGGTACGCGAGGCCGCCGTGCTCGGCGTGCCGGACCCGCAGTACGGGCAACGGCTGGCCGCGTTCCTCGCCCTGCACCCCGGCGAGACCCTCGACCCCGAGGCGGTACGCGAGTACGTCCGGCGCTACCTGGCCCGGTTCTCCGTACCCCGGGACGTGGTCTTCGTGAAGTACCTGCCCCGCAACGCCACCGGCAAGGTGCTCACCCGGGAACTCCGCCGCTACTACGGCTGATCCGCCGGCGACGCCCGGTTCCGGGTGGACGATCACCAGCACCGACCGCCCATCGGGTCATCGCCGCCGCGCCGTCCCTGCTCTGACTGTGAGCGGTCGGGCCGGCGGGGCTCGTCAGTCGGGGACGGTGATCCGGCCGTCGATCGCGGTGGCGGCGATGTCGTTGCGGTGGTGCGAGCCGGCCAGCTCGATGCCGCGTACCAGGGCGTAGGCGGCGTCGCGGGCGGCGGTCAGGTCCGGCCCGGTGGCCGTGCCGCAGAGGACCCGGCCGCCGGCGGAGAGCAACGCGCCGTCGGCGGCCCGGCGGGCGGTGCCGGCATGGATGACGCCCGGATGGTCGGCGCCGGTGATCACGTCACCGGTACGCGGGGTCGCCGGATACCCCTCGGCGGCCACCACCACCGTGACGGCCGCACCGTCCCGCCACCGCAGCGGCGGGTGCGCGGCCAGCGTGCCCGTCGCGGCGGCGTGCAGCAGCCCGCCCAGCGGGGTCTCCAGCAGCGCCAGCACTACCTGGGTCTCCGGGTCGCCGAAGCGGGCGTTGAACTCGATCACCCGGGGGCCGGCGGCGGTGAGTGCCAGCCCCACGTAGAGCAGCCCCGCGAAGGGGGTGCCCCGGCGGCGCATCTCGGCAAGCGTCGGGTGGACCACGTCGGCCAGCACCTCGTCGACCAGGCCCGGCGGTGCCCACGGCAGCGGCGCGTACGCCCCCATGCCGCCGGTGTTCGGGCCGCTGTCGCCGTCGCCGGCCCGCTTGAAGTCCTGCGCCGGCAGCAGTGGCACGGCGGCCTCGCCGTCGGTCACCACGAACAGGGAGACCTCGGGGCCGGAAAGGTACTCCTCGATCACCACCCGGCCGCACTCCTGCGCGTGCCGCAGCGCGACGTCCCGGTCGTCGGTGACCACCACGCCCTTGCCGGCGGCCAGCCCGTCGTTCTTCACCACGTACGGCGTGCCGAACTCGTCAAGCGCCCGCCCGACGCTCTCCGCGTCCGTGCAGGTGTACGCGCGGGCGGTCGGCACCCCGGCCGCCGTCATGACCTCCTTGGCGAAGGTCTTGGAGCCCTCCAACCGGGCCGCCTCGGCCGACGGCCCGAACGCGGGGACGCCCTTGGCGCGTACCGCGTCGGCCACCCCGGCGACCAGCGGTGCCTCCGGCCCGATCACCACCAGGTCGGCACCGACCTCCACCGCCAACCCGGCCACCGCGGCGGGATCGACCGGATCGACCTGCCGCAGCTCCGCCACACCCGCGATCCCCGGGTTACCGGGTGCCGCGAACAGGACCTCGACCGCCGGATCCTCGACCAACCCCAGCGCGAGCGCATGCTCCCGCCCGCCACCACCCAGAAGAAGTACGCGCACGGCGACGAATCCTACCCACCACCCCCACCCTCCCCCGCCCCTCCCCTTCCCACCCAGCTCCCCTCCCCACCGCGCCTCGCCCCGCCCGCCTTACCCCGGTGATCAAGAGGTTTGCGTCACGTTGAAGATCGACTTTGACGCGAACCTCTTGATCAACTGACGCAAACCTCTTGATCACCGGCCGAGGAGGGGTGCTGAGGATGGGGGCGAAGGGATGGGGGCGGGAAGAGGCGGGTGGGGTGGGCGGGTCGGCGTGCCGCGTCGAAGGCCCTACCGCAGCGGGCGGGAGCGGGTGAGGGCCATGGCCTGACGGACGGTGTGTGGGATGTAGTCCGGGCGCAGCGCATCCGACCAGGTGAACCGGAGCACCCGCCAACCCGCGTTGACCAGGCGGTTCTGCCGGCGACGGTCGGCGAACAGGGCCTCCGGGGTGCCGTGTGGGCCCGCCCCGTCGGCCTCGGCGATCAACCGCGCCGCCCGCCACCCGAGGTCACCGATGCCGAGCAGGTGACCGTCGCCGTCCCGGACCTCCTGTTGCAGCACGTCGGGCGGGACTCCGCCGTCGACGCAGCGCAGCCGCGACCAGGTCTCCAGCGGTGACTGGGCGCGACCGTCCACCTCGGCGAGGTGACTGCGGGCGGCCGGGGCACCCCGGCGGCCCCGGACGATCGCCGGCGCGGTGGCCAGGTCCTCCGGGGTGACGAGCCCCCGGTTCAGTGCCGAGTCGAGCACGGACACCGCCGGGTACCGGTCGAGCCGGAGAATCATGTCCGTCACCGTGCGCAACGGCGAGGTCGTGGGAACGCCGGCCACGTCGACGACGTCGCCCGGGGCCACGGTGAACTGGTGGACGACGAGCATGGGGTCGGTGTGCCGTTGCGGCCGGGGCCGGTCCACCGGCACCGACACGTGGACGGCGGATTGGCGTGGCCCGGCGATCTCGTGCAGCGCGAGGGCGCTGTCGAGGACGGCGAAGGCCCCGGGGCCTAGGCTCGTCACCGCCGCCCGGATGCGGGCCCGCCGGGCGAGCGCGTCCGGTGGCTGCCCGGCGGGGGCGTAGCAGCCACGGGACAGCCGCGTCCACCGCCCGGAGCGGCAGAGTTGCCGGACGTGGTGCCGGGTCAGCCCGGCCGCGAGGGCCTGCGACATGGTGACCATGCCGTCCTGCCCGAGGGCGACCCGACGGAGAATTTCGAGCGGCATCACCCCGCCACCCTCACGCCCTACCCGCCCCCACTTCCACCCCTGTGGATAACCCTGTGGACAACCCCCGGATTTCCACAGGCGATCAAGAGGTTCGCGTCACCGGAGGGCGAATCCGTGACGCAAACCTCTTGATCACCGGGGCACAGCGGGAGCGGGGCGCGGGAAGCGGGGGAGGGCGGAGGGGGATCGTCAGGGGAGGAGAGGGTGGCGGACGACGTTCTCCTCGCGGCCGGGGCCCACGCCCACCACGCTGACCCGGGTGCCGGTGATCTCCTCGATACGGGCGATGTAGCGGCGGGCGTTCTCCGGCAGCTCGTCCTCGGTGCGGGCCTTGCTGATGTCCTCCCACCAACCGTCGTGCTCTTCGTAGATCGGGGTGGCGTGGTGGAAGTCGGTCTGCGTCATCGGCATGTCGTCGAACCGCTCGCCGTTGATCTCGTACCCGACGCAGAGCGGGACCTTGGGCAGGCCGGTGAGCACGTCCAGCTTCGTGACGACCAGGTCGGTGACGCCGTTGAGGCGGCACGCGTACCGGGCCACGACGGCGTCGAACCAGCCGCAGCGGCGTTCCCGGCCGGTGGTGGTGCCGTACTCGTGGCCGACCTTGCGCAGGTGCTGGCCGTTGTCGTCGAACAGCTCGGTCGGGAACGGGCCCGACCCCACCCGCGTGGTGTACGCCTTGCTCACCGCGATCACCCGGTTGATCGCGGTCGGTGGGATGCCGGCCCCCACGCACGCCCCGCCGGCCGTCGGGTTCGACGAGGTCACGAAGGGGTACGTGCCGTGGTCCATGTCGAGCATGGTGGCCTGGGCACCCTCCAGCAGCACCGTCTCGCCCCGGTCCAGGGCGTCCCAGAGCATCACCCGGGTCTCGGCGATGTACGGCCGCAGCCGCTCGGCGTACCGCAGGTACTCCTCGACGGTCTCGTCGACGTCGATCGCCTTGCGGTTGTAGACCTTGAACAGCAGCTGGTTCTTCTCGCGCAGCGCGAGTTCCAGCTTCTTGCGCAGGATGCCCGGGTCGAGCAGGTCCTGGAGCCGGATGCCCATCCGGGCGACCTTGTCGCCGTACGCCGGGCCGATGCCGCGACCGGTGGTGCCGATCCGGGACGAGCCGAGGTAGCGCTCCACCACCCGGTCCAGCGCCCGGTGGTGCGGCATGATCAGGTGCGCGTCGCCGGAGATCCGCAGCCGGGACACGTCGACCCCCCGCTCGGCGAGCCCGTCGATCTCGGCGAGCAGCACCTTCGGGTCGACCACCACCCCGTTGCCGATGACGATCATCGCGCTCGGGGAGAGCGCGCCTGACGGCATCAGGTGCAGCGCGTACTTCTGGCCGTCCGGCGTGATCACCGTGTGGCCGGCGTTGTTGCCGCCGGAGTAGCGCACGACGTAGTCGACCCGCTCACCCAGCAGGTCGGTAACCTTGCCCTTGCCCTCGTCGCCCCACTGAGCACCGATGAGCACGATCGCTGGCATCTTTTCCGCCTCCAGAAGGCTCGGGTGCCAGGTGGCGACCGGTTGGCGAGCCCGGGGTGTCAGGCTAACAAGTAGAAACGGCGTGGCCGGCAGGGGTTCACGTCGCGAGGCAGGAGGCCCGGAGTGTACGACGTGGTGCTGCTCACCCTCGGCTCCGAGCGGGACGCTCCCGGTGGGGGCTGCGGCGACGGCGACGCCTGCTGCGGCGGTGCTCCCGAGGCCACCGGGAAACCGGCCGGCCCGCCGGACGGACAGCGCTGCGAGACGCCCCGCGTACCGGTGCTGGCCTGCGCGGACGCGCTGACCGCGCGGGGCGCCCGGGTGGAGACCGTCGTCGCCCGCTCCGACGCCGAGGTCGACGAGGTGCTGGCCCGGCTGGACGCCCCGGCCCGCCCCGACGGCCTCGCCTGGCCCGACCCGGACAGCAAGGTCCGACTCGTCGTCGCCGTCGCCAGCGACGCCCAGTTGCGCGCCGTCGTGCGTCGGCTCGTCCGCCGGTACGCCCCACCGCCCAGCCGCCGTCCCGCCGAGCTGGCCGGCGACCGTACGGTGCCCGACCTGCCGCCGGTGGGCGTACTCCCGCTCGATCCGGCCCGGGGTGGCCCGCACCGGGACCTGGCCGCGCAGCTCGGCCTGCCCCGGGACCCGGCGGCGGTGGCGGCGGCCGTGCTCGACGGCGGGGTACGCCGGCTCGACCTGCTGCGTAACGACGGCGGTTCGGTGACCCTGGACGGGGCGCTGCTCGGTGCCGCCGACGAGGCGGGCCGCCCGCTGCACTGGCGTGGCCGGGTCGAGGTGGACGACGCGGTGCTCTCCGACGGTGCGGACCCGATCCTGGCCTGCGCGATCGGCAACGCCGGCGGCTACGCCACCCTCGACTCGCTGCCGCTGCTCACCGCCCCCGATCCGGCCGACGGTCGGGTGGAGGTCGCGGTGGTCGTTCCCGTGCCGACGCGCCCGAGGTTGGGTAGGAAGAAGAAGATCCGGTACGAGGTCCGGCGGGCCCGGGGCCGGGCGGTGGCGGTGATCCCCCGGGACGAGCGGGTGCCCTTCCTCGACGACGGGGTCGAGGGTGAACTGAGCCGCAAGCGGTCCTGGTGGACCGAGCCCGGGGCCTGGGCGGTCTTCACCGGCTGACCGCTCCCCACGTCCGTCACCCGGCGTAACGGGAACGGGACGGCCTATCCTCGGCGGAAGGAGTGGGGAGGATCCGTGGTGGACGACAACGCCGACCGGGCCGGACAGCCCGGCCAGCAGCCGGGGCCGGAGCGGGACATCGAACCATTCTGGCCGCCCGACCCCGTCGAGCCGGTGCCGCACTGGGCCGCCGAGCCCACGCCGGTCTACCCGCCGACGGCGTACCCGTCGCTCGCGGCGGAGGTCGCGCCCCTGCCGCCCGACGGCGGCTGGACCCCGCCCGGTGACGGCTGGGTGCCCGACCTGCCGGACCCGACCCCGTCGACCCACCTTCCCCCTCGGTACGACGACTCCCCGAGATACGACGACTCTTCCCGCTACGACCCTCCTCCCGGCTACGACCCTGACGGGTACGCCGTCCCGGCGGATCGTGGCGGTGCGGGCCGGGCGACCGCGTCGGCCGGTGGAACGGGGCCGGGCCGGAGCGGGCGGGTGGATCTCGACCTGCCCTTCACGTTGGACCCGTCGCTCGCCGGCCCCCCGGCACCGCCGGCCGGGGCCGGTCGCGGGGTCGGACCGTCCACGCCGGCGGCTCCGACGCCCCCGCCGAACAGCCCGCCGAACAGCCCGTCGCACCCCGCCCCACCATCCCCTCCGCGCAACGGGAGCGTCGTGGCCCACGGAGATGACCCGAGCGAGTTGAATCTTGGAAGATTCGGGCCCCCGACGGGGCCGAGATCCTCCAAGATCCAGGAGGCCGACCCGGCGGTCGTGGCGGCGGTGCCGGCGCAGTCCACGGGGCGCGGCGAGTCACCCTGGGCGTTGCCGCCCCAGCGGCTCTCCACCGGGACCGACGAGCCCGACCGGCCCACCGGTCCGGCCACCGCACCGGTACGCGGGACCGACCACCCAGCGGCAGCGGCACCTGGATTTGTCGGGCCCCACCCGGCACCCGTCGGACCGCCACCGCCCCCTCCGGCCGCCGCCGGCCCCGAACAGTTCCGCCCCGGGGACACCGGTCCGGACCGACCGGAACCGACGGACCCCGGCGGCCCCGGGCTGCCCACCCAGCCGGCACCCGGCCTGTCACTGCCCGAGCCGCCGGCACCCGCCCTCCCACTGCCTGAACAGCCGGCACCTGACCTGTCGCTGCCCGAGCCGTGGGAACCCGGCCTGTCGCTGCCCGAACAGCCGGTCCACGGGTACCCGGCACCGGGACAGCAACCCGGAGCCGGCGAGCCGGTGCCCGGACCGCCGCAGGCAACAGGGCAACAGGCCGCACCGCCGCAGGCAGAAGGACAGCAGGCCGGACCGCAGCAGGCGACGGGTCTGCCGGTTGCGGGACCGCAACCGGCAGCGGAACCACCCGCACCGGGGCAGCAGGTGACCGGCGGGTGGTACCGGTCGTCCTGGCCGGAGCCGTCGGCCCCCGGCGGGACGCCTCCGACGCCGACGCCCGCGCCGGTCTATCCCGATCCGCTCTCCCCGGCCGGCTACCCCGAGATGGGGTGGTCGCCGGAGAGCGGGATCGCGCCGACCGCCGAGGACTTCGCCCGCCGCCGGCAGATCCGGCCGGCCGAGCCGATCGCCACGATGGGCGTGCGGGCCATGGTCAACAGGATCGGCCTGGTGAAGCTCCCCCCGGGGCAGCACGAGCAGGAGGTGAAGCGGGACATCGAGATGGTGCGCCGCAACTTCGGCGGGCTGCGCCAGGTGACGGTGGTCAATCCCAAGGGTGGGGCCGGCAAGACGGTGGCCATCCTGCTGCTCGCGATGACCTTCGGGCAGAAGCGCGGGGGTTACGTGCTGGCCTGGGACAACAACGAGACCCAGGGCACCCTGGGGATGCGGGCGCAGCAGGACTTCCACTCCCGTACGGTGCGCGACATGCTGCGGGACCTCGGGCAGTTCCAGGGGCCGCACGGCCGGATCGGCGACCTGTCGCAGTACGTCCGCTCGCAGGGCGAGGGGATGTTCGACGTGCTCGCCTCGGACGAGTCGGCCACCGGGGGCGAGATGCTGACGGCGGCGGCGTTCGCCGAGATCCGCGAGGTGGTGAGCCGGTTCTACAAATTGATCTTCGTGGACACCGGGAACAACGTCCGGGCACAGAACTGGCAGGCCGCGATGGATGCCACCGACCAGTTGGTGGTCACCATGTCGGCCCGTAACGACTCGGCGGAGACGGCCGCCCGGATGCTCGACCACCTGGAGCAGAGCGGCCGGCACCGGCTGGTCCGGCAGGCGGTGACGGTGGTGTCGATGCCCCCGTCACGCAAGGAGATCGACCTGCCGGCCATCCAGGAGCACTTCGCCGCCCGGACGAGGGCGGTGCTGCTCGCGCCGTACGAGCGGTTGATCGACACCGGCGAGCCGATCCGGTACGGCGGGCTCTCCTCGGCCACCCGGGACGCCTGGCTGAAGATCGCGGCAGCGGTGGCCGAGGGCCTCTGACCCGTCGGCCGGTCCGCCCCGACGACCGTCGGGGCGGACCGGAGACGCGCCGGTCAGGCGCTGGCGAGGGCGTCCCCGGCGGCCGGGTCACAGTCGCGGAGGAACTGGGCGCAGCGGGCGGCCTCGTCCGCCTCGCCGATCTCCCCGGCGGCCCGGGACAGGACGTAAAGGCAGCGCAGGAAGCCCCGGTTCGGGGTGTGCGACCAGGGGACCGGGCCGTGCCCCTTCCAGCCGCTGCGTCGCAGCTGGTCCAGGCCACGGTGGTAGCCGGTGCGGGCGTACGCGTACGCCGCGACCACCTGGCCGCCGTCCAGGGCCCGGGTGGCCAGCGCCGCCCAGGCCGCACTGTGCGTCGGGAAGCGGGCCGCGACCTCGGCGTACGCCTCGTCGGTGCCCTGCTCTGCGGCGGCGGCCAGCGCCGCGTCCGCGTCGTCGTGCGCGGACAGGAGAGTGGCCGGAGGCTCAGGCAACAGGTTCTGCATCGCCCCATTCAACCCGCTTCGCCCCGCGGGGCGCGAGGGGGTCGGGTGGGTACGCTGACTGAACGGTGGAGGTCTACGTCACGTCGGGACCCTACCGGGTGAACCCTCGGCCCTGTCGGGTGAACCCTCGGCCGACCGTACCGGCCCTGCGGCCCATGCCATCCGAAGATATTTTCCACTACAACTATTGGTCCGGAGCCTCCCCAGGACCCGGTTACGCAGGAGCCCGGCGGCCTCGGTCGCCGGGCTCCTGTCGTCGGTACCCCTGCCCCGGTGCGCGGTGGCGGGGTGGGGGCAGGATGGCGGGGTGCCCACCCCACCTCCGGCGGACGTCATCGCGCCGCACGACACCAGTCATGACGAGATCGAGACCCGGGCCGAGTTCGACAGGCACCTGGCCGCCGACAGCCTCGCCGGGCTGACCGTGCAGGGGCTCCGCCTCGACCTCGACCCGGTTCCCGACCTCACCGCCACCGACGTGGCCGGCACCCTCTTCGTGGGTTGCCGGTTCGCCGGCCGGGAGGTCGGCGCGGACCTGGTCCGGCGCGGCGCGAACGTGGTGCCGCCCTTCTCCGGCCTGCCGTACCCGACCCAGCCGGCCCACCTCTACACCCCTACCGACCTGGCCGAAGGGTTCGCCACCGCCGGGTTCGCCGGGATGTACGACACCCGGGTGTACGACCACTTCCGCGCCCACGGTGGCGCGCTGCCGGACGTGAAGGAGGCACTCGGCCAGCGGCTGCACGACCACGGCGTGGACAACGCCCTGGCCGACGCGACCCGGACCTGGCTCGCCACCCACGGGCCGCAGTCGGTGGTGGGGGTGATGGGCGGGCACGCGGTGCCGCGCGGCAGTGTGCCGTACCGGATGGCGGCGGTGCTGGGCTGGGAGCTGGCGCGGGCCGACCGGCTGGTGGTGACCGGCGGCGGCCCCGGGGTGATGGAGGCGGCCAACCTGGGCGCGTTCCTGTCGGCCTGGCCGGCGCAGGAGCTGAACACGGCGATCGACCTGCTGGCGGTGGCCCCCGACTTCACCGACCACGACCGGTACACGGCCGCCGCGCTGGCCGTGCGGGACCGCTACGCGGCGACCGTGCCGCAGCAGCGCGGCCCCGGGCTGGACTGGGCCCGTTCCGGCGGGCTGGCCATCCCCACCTGGCTGTACGGGCACGAACCGGCGAACCTGTTCGCCGGGCGGATCGCCAAGTACTTCTCCAACGCCATCCGGGAGGACACCATCCTGCGGCTGGCCCGGGGCGGGATCGTCTTCGCGCCCGGCCGGGCCGGCACCGTGCAGGAGGTGTTCCAGGCGGCCACGAAGACGTACTACGGCACGGACGGGGCGAGCGGCGCGTACGTCTTCCTCGACCGGGCGTACTGGACCCGGGAGCTGCCGATCGAGTCGCTGCTGCGGCCGTTGTTCGCCGGTTCGCCCTTCGGCGACCTGTCCGGCAGCATCCACCTCACCGACGACGTACGGGAGGCCGTCCGGGTGCTCACCGCGACGGCCTGACGCCCGGCCCGGCCGGCCGGGCGCGACGGCGACGGCCGGCACCCCGGGTGGGGAGCCGGCCGTCGACGGGGTACGTCAGGGTCACTTCATCCGGGTGCCGGTGGAGCGCAGGTGCTCGCACGCCTCGACGACCCGGGCGGCGAGACCGGCCTCGGCCAGCTTGCCCCAGGTACGCGGGTCGTACTGCTTCTTGTTGCCGACCTCGCCGTCGATCTTGAGTACGCCGTCGTAGTTGCGGAACATGTGGTCCGCGACGGGCCGGGTGAAGGCGTACTGGGTGTCGGTGTCGATGTTCATCTTCACCACGCCGTAGTCGAGCGCCTCCCGGATCTCCTCCAGCAGCGAGCCGGAGCCGCCGTGGAAGACCAGGCTGAGCGGCTTGTCCTTGCCGTACTTGGCGCCGACCGCCTCCTGGATCTGGTTGAGGATCTCCGGCCGGAGCTTGACGTTGCCCGGCTTGTAGACGCCGTGCACGTTGCCGAAGGTCAGCGCCGCCATGTAGCGGCCCTTCTCGCCCAGGCCGAGCGCCTCGACCATGGCCAGGCCGTCCTCGACGGTGGTGTAGAGCTTGTCGTTGATGGCGTTCTCGACGCCGTCCTCCTCGCCACCGACGACGCCGACCTCGATCTCCAGGACGATCTTGCCCTTGGCGGCCTCGTCGAGGAGCTGGGCGGCGATCTCCAGGTTCTCCGCCACCGGCACGGCCGAGCCGTCCCACATGTGCGACTGGAACAGCGGCTCCTGGCCGCCCTTCACCCGCTCCTGGGAGATGGCCATCAGCGGCCGGACGAACCCGTCCAGCTTGTCCTTCGGGCAGTGGTCGGTGTGCAGCGCGATGTTGACCGGGTACTTCTTGGCCACCTCGTGCGCGTACGCGGCGAACGCCACCGCGCCGGTCACCATGTCCTTGACCGACGGGCCGGACAGGTACTCCGCGCCACCGGTGGACACCTGGATGATGCCGTCGCTCTCCGCGTCGGCGAAGCCCTTCAGCGCCGCGTTCAGGGTCTGCGACGAGGTCACGTTGATCGCGGGGTACGCGTACCGGCCGGCCTTGGCCCGGTCCAGCATCTCCGCGTAAGCCTCGGGGGAAGCGATGGGCATGTGAAACGCTCCTTACTTACCGCTCTCGGCCGCGCTGGCCGCTGTCTTCCGTCGGTGCGCCGGACCGCGCTGTCCACCGTCGGCAGTATCCCGTAGGAGGCGTCGGCGGACACAACCGCCCCGGTGACCGTCCACCGCCCGGCCTCACCGGGCCTCCCGGCCGTCCGGCACGGCGACGCTGATCAGCCAGGTCACCACGGCCATCACGATGGCCCCCCAGAAGGCCGGCCAGAAACCGTCCACCCGGAACGACAGGTCGACCGCGCGCGCGATCCGGTCGGTCAGCAGGAACAGCAGGGCGTTCACCACCAGCGCGAACAGCCCGAGGGTGAGCAGGTAGAACACGCAACCGACCACCTTGATCACCGGTTTGAGCACCGCGTTGACCGCACCGAAGATCAGCGCCACCACCAGCAGGGTGAACACGGTGTTCGCGCCGTTGCGCCCGGAGACGTCGACCCCGGGCACGATCAGCGTGGTGACCCACAGCGCGATCGCCGTGATCACCAACCGGATCAGGAAGCCCACCGGCCCATCCTGACACCGCCAGGCGTCCCCGGTGGGACGTTCCCGCGTTCCCGCGCCCAGCGGGCGACCTCCGCCACCAGCCCGTACGGTGGGGTGGACAGGCCGCCGCAACCAGGGAGGGACGATGGGTCAGCCCGACGAGGAGTTCACCCCGAGCGACCACCTCGACCCGCAGGAACGCGACCTGGAGGCCGAGCCGGCCGACGCGGTCGAGCAGGCCGCCGTGATCGGCCCGGACGAGACCGACGCCGAGCCGCACCGGGGCTTGGAGGTCGCCGACTGGGACGCCATGGAGCAGGCCCGGGTGGTCACCGCCGACGAGGACGACTACCGCTGACGGTGCGGCCCGGCCTCCGACGGCGGGCGGCCACGGGAAATGAGGACGACGCCGGATCGACCACGCTGGGATCATGGGCGCGTGCTGCTCACCCTGACCACCACCCACGAACCGGCGACCGACCTCGGTTACCTACTGGTCAAGCACCCCGACCGGGTGCAGGAGTTCGACCTGCCGACGGGCACCGCGCACGTGTTCTACCCGGAGGCGACGGCGCAGCGGTGCACGGCCGCCCTGCTGGTCGAGGTCGATCCGCAGCGCCTCGGGGTGGGTCGGCGGCGGGCGGCGTCCACCCCGGAGAGTTTCACCCTCGGGCAGTACGTCAACGACCGCGCCTACGCCGCGTCCAGTCTGCTCTCCTCGGCCCTGTCGACGGTGTTCCGCTCCGCGCTGCGCGGGGTGTCGCGGGACCGTCCGGAGCTGGCCGGCTCGGCGATCCCGCTGAGCATCCGGGTGCCGGTGCTGCGCTGCCGGGGCGGCGCGGACCTGGCGGTACGACTGTTCACCCCGCTCGGCTGGACGGTCACCGCAGCCCCGCTCCCGCTCGACGAGCAGCACCCCGAATGGGGTGACAGCCGGTACGTCGACCTCTGCCTGACCGGCACGGTCCGGCTCGCCGACGCCCTCAACCACCTGTACGTCCTGCTGCCGGTGCTGGACGACGCCAAGCACTACTGGGTCGCCCCGGACGAGATCGACAAGCTACTGCGGGCCGGGGCGGGCTGGTTGGCCGACCACCCGGAACGGGCGCTGATCACCAGGCGTTACCTGGCGCACCGGCGGGCGTTGGCCGGGCAGGCGATGGCCCGGCTGGCCGAGTTGCGGCTGGCCGACGTACCCGTGCCGGACGACAGTGTCGACGGGGTCACCGGCCCGGCGGACGGCGCGACGCCGGTCGCCGACCCCAGGCGGGCGTCCCTGGCGGTACGACGGCGCGAGGCGGTGCTCGCCGCGCTGGCGGCCAGCGGGGCGACCCGGGTGGTGGACCTGGGGTGCGGCGGTGGCGCGCTGCTCACCGGACTGCTCGCCGACCGGCGTTACACCGAGGTGGTGGGGGTGGACGTCTCCACCCAGGCGCTGACCGTGGCCGCCCGCCGGCTGCGGCTGGACCGGCTGCCCCAGCGGCAGCAGGACCGGGTCCGGCTGTGGCAGTCGGCGCTGACCTACCGGGACGACCGGTTGCGCGGCTACGACGCGGCGGTGCTGATGGAGGTCGTCGAGCACCTGGACCCGGCCCGGCTGCCCGCGCTGGAGGACGCCGTGCTGGGTCACGCCCGACCGGGAACGCTCGTGGTGACCACCCCGAACGCGGAGTACAACGTGCGTTACGAGGGGCTGCCGGCGGGCCGGTTCCGGCACCCCGACCACCGGTTCGAGTGGACCCGTGCCGAGTTCGCGGCGTGGGTCGACCGGGTGGCCGCCGACCACGGTTACACGGCCACGATCAGCGGGGTCGGTGACCACGACCCCGAGCTGGGCCACCCCACCCAGCTCGCCGTCCTCACCGCCGTGGCCAGCCGGGAGACGACCCGATGAGCATCCTCGACATTCCCGAACTCGCCCTGGTGGCGTTGGTCGGCGTCTCCGGCTCGGGCAAGTCCACCTTCGCTGCCCGGCACTTCGCGCCGAGTCAGGTGCTCGCCTCGGACGCGTTCCGGGCGATGGTCGCCGACGACGAGAACGACCAGTCCGCCTCCGCCGACGCGTTCGGGGCGCTGCACCACGTGGCGGGGGTCCGGCTGCGGCGGGGCCGGCTCACCGTGGTCGACGCGACGAACCTCCAGCCGCACGCCCGCGCCGGGCTGGTCAGGGTGGCCCGGGACCACGACGTGCTCCCGGTGGCGATCGTGCTGGACGTGCCGGAGGCGTTGGCCTGGGAACGGACCCTGTCCCGCGCCGACCGGACGCACGGCCGGCAGGTGCTGGCCCGGATGCAGCGGGACCTGCGCCGGTCGTACGGGCAACTGGAGCGGGAGGGGTTCCGCAGGGTGCACGTGCTGCGCGGGGTCGAGGAGATCGACGCCGCGCGGATCCGGCTGGAGAAGCTGTTCAACGACCGGCGGGAGCTGACCGGGCCGTTCGACATCGTCGGTGACGTGCACGGATGCCGGGCGGAACTGGAGGCGCTGCTGACGCGGCTGGGCTTCGTGCTGCACCGCGACGACGCGGGTCGCCCGGTGGACGCGTTGCACCCGGCTGGTCGTACCGCCGTCTTCGTGGGTGACCTGGTGGACCGCGGCCCGGACTCGCCCGGCGTGCTGCGCCTGGTGATGGGCATGGTGGCGGCCGGGCACGCGATCTGCGTGCCGGGCAACCACGAGCACAAGCTGCTGCGCAAGCTGCGTGGCCAGGACGTCAAGCTCACCCACGGCCTGGCCGAGACGATGGCACAGCTCGACGCCGAGGACCCGGCGTTCGTGGCCGGGGCGGCGACCTTCATCGACGGGCTGGTCAGCCACTTCGTGCTGGACGGCGGCCGGCTGGTGGTGGCGCACGCCGGCCTGAAGGAGGCCTACCACGGCCGCGCGTCGGGCCGGGTCCGCTCGTTCGCGCTCTGGGGCGAGACCACCGGCGAGACCGACGAGTACGGCCTGCCGGTGCGCTACCCGTGGGCGCGCGACTACCGGGGTGCGGCGATGGTGGTGTACGGGCACACCCCGACCCCGACCCCGGAGTGGGTCAACAACACCATCTGCGTCGATACCGGTTGCGTCTTCGGCGGGAAGCTCACCGCGCTGCGCTATCCCGAGCGGGAGCTGGTCGCGGTCGACGCCCAGCGGGAGTGGTACGCCCCGGCGCGGCCACTGTTCGACACCCCGACCCGCCCGGACACGGTGCTCGACCTGGCCGACGTGACCGGGCGGCGGCACCTGGAGCACGCCTACGGCACGCTGACCGTGCCGGCGGAGAACGCCGCCGCCGCGCTGGAGGTGATGAGCCGGTTCGCGGTGGACCCGGCCCGGCTGGTCTGGTTGCCGCCGACGATGGCCCCGTGTTCGACGTCGACCGTGCCGGGGTTCCTGGAGCACCCGACGCAGGCGTTCGACGACTACCGGTCGGCCGGCGTGCAGCGGGTGGTGTGCGAGGAGAAGCACATGGGTTCCCGGGCGGTGGTGCTGGTCGAGCGGGAGGCGGGCCGGTTCGGCGGTGGGGTGGTGCACACCCGTACCGGCCGGCCGTTCTTCGGTCCGCCACTGGACGGGGAACTGCTCGACCGGGTCCGGGCGGCGGTCGGCGCAGCCGGGTTGTGGGACGAGTTGGGCACCGACCGGCTGCTGCTGGACTGCGAGCTGCTGCCCTGGTCGGCGAAGGCGGGCGGGCTGATCCGCGAGCAGTTCGCCGGGGTCGGGGCGGCCGGGCGGGCGGCGCTGCCGGCGGCCCTCGCCGCGCTGGACACGGCGGCGGCCCGGGGCCTGCCGGTGGCCGCGCTGCGGGACCGGATGGCGGCCCGACGGGCGGAGGTCGACGGCTACTCGGCGGCCTACCGCGCGTACGTGGCACCCACCGACGGGCTGCGCGGGATGACCCTGGCGCCGTTCGCGGTGCTGGCCGGGGCGACGGTGACCTTCACCGACCGGGACCACGGGTGGCATCTGGCGTTGGCCGACCGGCTCTGCGCGGCCGACCCGGAGTTCTTCACGCCGACCCGCCGGCAGGTGGTGGAGTTGGACGACGAGGCGGCGGTGGCGGCGGCCACCGGGTGGTGGTCGACGCTGACCGCGGCCGGCGGCGAGGGGATGGTGGTCAAGCCGTACGCCGGTCCGGCCGCCCGGTCGGCGCGCGGTTCGCTGCTCCAGCCGGGGATCAAGTGCCGGGGCCGGGAGTACCTGCGGATCATCTACGGTCCCGGCTACACCGATCCGGCCCAGCTCACCGCGCTGCGTCGCCGTTCGCTGGGGCGCAAGCGGGGGCTGGCGCTGCGCGAGCACGCGCTCGGCCTGGCCGCCCTGGACGCCTACGCCGCCGACGCGCCGCTGTGGCGTCGGCACGAGCTGGTCTTCGCGATCCTCGCCTGCGAGTCGGAGCCGGTCGACCCCCGGCTCTGACCGCCCCGCCCACGGCGGGACGGCCGGGCGGGGTGGGCCTTCGGGGTGGATCCGTCAGCCGTTCGGCCCATTCTGCCGCCACCCGTCGGCGTGGGACGCCCCGACGGGGACGAACTCCTTAGGCTGCGGCGACCGCCGTAGCACTTCCTCGGGACAGGATCCGCTGATGCGCAAGCACGCGACGCGCCGTTGGCTGGCCGGACTCGCTGTGGTGGGCGCGTGTGTCGCCGCCTCCGCAGCTCCCGCGCCGGCCGCCCCCGCCAGCCCCGGGGCCTCCCCCGACGCGGTGGTGACGGCCGGGTTCACCACGTCCGCCAACAACGTCACCCTGGCCCCGGGTGGGCCCGGTCGGACGGTGGTGCTGCGGGTGCCGGGCGACAGACTCCGGGACAGCTACACCATCACCGTCGACTACGGCGCGGTCGACGCGTTCGCCGAGGTGAGCGGTCCCGCCGCCCCGGCCTGCACCCGCGCCGGCACCGTGCTGACCTGCCTGGCCTACGAGGAGGACGCACCGGACCTGCTCTCGTTGTCGGTACGCCCGCGTGCGGGTGCCCCGGTGGGTCGACAGGGTCTGCTCCGGTTCACCGTGGCCACCGGCAGATCGGGTACGAGCACCACCACGTCGACCGTCCTCGTGGGCGAGGGGGTCGACCTGGTGGCGGGTCCCGCGGTGACGTTGACCGGTGGTCCCGGTGCCAGGCTGCCGGTGGGGCTGTCGGTCGGCAACCAGGGGCAGGAGACCGCCCGGGGCGCGGTGCTCCTCGTGTCGGCGATGTACGGCCTCACCCCGTCGCAGCGCTACCGGAACTGCCGTTACGGCAGCAGGGGCGGCCTGAGCAACTGGACGCCGAACCTGTTCGTGTGCACCTTCGACGACGAGATCGCGCCGGGCCGGGTGTTCCGGATCGGCGGCGGTTTCGGTGTCACCGTGCCCGGCGACGTCTCGGCACCGAACACCCAGACCGGCACCGCCACCTGGTTCACCCCGCAGGACTGGGCGGACCAGCAGCCCAGGTACACGCTCGACCAGCAGGGCACCGGTGAGGTGTTGCGGCTGGAGCAGGTCGCTACCCGACTGCCCGTCGGCGCGTCCCGGGCACCGCAGACCGACGTCGACCCGGCCGACGACGACACCGCCATCGAGTTGACCGTCACCGGCGACCAGCGGGCCGACCTGGCAGCCGACGAGGTGCGGATCACCGCCAAGGTGGGCGAGACCGTGCCGGTCACGATCGGTTACACCAACCGGGGGCCGGCCTCGTCGTCCAACGGCGGTCGCGACTTCTACACGATCGTCAAGCTGACCGTGCCGAAGGGCGTCACCGCCGTGAAGGTGCCCAAGAACTGCCTCGACGCCGACATCCAGGACGAGGAGGGCGGCCGGCCGGGTGCCCGCGCCTACCTCTGCTACCAGTACGACGTCGTCCGCAAGGGCGGGAAGGTGGCCCTGCCGTTCTCGTTCCGGATCGACCGGGCGGGTGCCCTGACCGGCCGGACCGAACTGCTCTACGGCCCGACGGCCACGACGGACCTGGACCCGCGCAACGACACCGCGAAGATCCTGGTCAACGCCGGCTCGGGTGGGCAGGGCGGGGACGACGGCACGCTGCCGATCACCGGTTCCCCGACCGTCCTGGTCGCCGGCGTCGGCGGGGTGCTGCTGCTGGCCGGGGTGGGCAGCTACCTGGTGGCGCGGCGTCGCCGGGCCCGCTTCGTGGCCTGACCGGGCGGGTGGCGGCGATATCCCGGTCGAAGGGGCGCGTGCCGCGACCGGCGGTTCGTGGGCTCGGTATGGTGTGTGGCCGTGGACACAGGTGAGAAGACGAGGGTGGTCGCCCAGACGGTCGCGCTGAACCCGCTCGACCCCAAGGATCTGCTCCAGACCTTCGGTCTGATCGGCGTGTGGGTGATCCTCTTCGCCGAGACCGGTCTGCTGGTGGGGTTCTTCTTCCCCGGTGACTCACTGCTCTTCCTGGCCGGGGTCGCCGCCTCGCCGGTGGCCGACGCGATCTTCGGCGACGGCACCCGGCTCTCCCTGGCGGGGCTGCTGATCGGTGGGCCGGTCTGCGCGATCGTCGGGGCGCAGCTCGGGCACTGGCTCGGCGCCCGGTACGGCCGGCGGATGTTCGACCGCCCCAACTCCCGCCTCTTCAAGAAGGAGTACGTGGAGAAGGCGGAGTACTACTTCCAGAAGTTCGGCCCGGCCAAGGCCGTCGTGCTGGCCCGGTTCATCCCGATCGTGCGGACGTTCCTCAACCCGGTGGCCGGGGTGCTCGGCATGCCGGCGAAGCAGTTCTTCCTCTGGAACGTCGTCGGCGCGATCCTCTGGGTGGACGGCATCCTGCTGATCGGCTACCTGCTCGCCGACCGGATCTACAACGCCATCGGCGACAAGATCGACAGGTACATCCTGCCGGTCGTCGCGCTGATCATCCTGCTCTCGGTGCTGCCGATCTTCTTCGAGTTCCTCCGCGACCGCAGGGCGCGTCGGCGGGGTGAGGCCGTGGCCGTGATCACCGCCGCGACCGCGGTCGGCGCGGTGGAGGCCGTCCGGGACGCCGTCGAGCACCACCACGACCAGCCCCGGCAGCCGCACCCCGGGCAGCCCTCCGGCGGCGCGCAGCCGTACGGCCAGCAGCCCGGCCACGACCAGCGGTTCCCGCCGCAGACCTACGGGCAGCGCCCGCCGCGCGACGGCGGGCGGTACCCGGAACACGGGCAGGACCGCTGAACGGCGGACGACCAACGGCCGGCCCTCGGGGAGAGGACCGGCCGTTGCGTACGCGTACGCCACCGCGGGCACGGTGGTGGATCAGCAAACTGACCGGTGACGGACAGCCGTCACCACCCGATGGCGCCACCCCTGGCCCGCCATCGGACGCCGCCCCTGGACGGGACGAACGGGTGCAGTCAGCGGGCCTTCTTGGTGGCCCGCTTGCGCGGCGGCGTGAGGAGGTCGGCGATCGTGGCGATCGCCGACGGCACCAGCCGGTAGTAGGCCCACACACCACGCTTCTCCCGCTCCAGCAAGCCGGCCTCGGTGAGGATGCGGAGGTGGTGGCTGACCGTCGGCTGCGAGAGGCCGAGCGGCGCGGTGAGGTCACACACGCACGCTTCGCCCTCGGGCGCCGACTGGATCAGGCTGAGCAGCCGCAGCCGGGCGGGGTCGGCGAGGGCCTTGAGGACCCCCGCCAGCCGCTCGGCGTCGGCGCGTTCGATCGGCTCGCCGGCAAGCGGCGAGATCTGAGGCATGGTCATTTCAGCCAACGCAGTTCCCACGTATTCCATCCTTCCACCAGCAGCATCGATCCGCCTGCATATCAGCAGATCCGAATCGGCAAATTTTTACGCCACAAGGCCGAGGTCAGCCAACGTGTAGGCCGCCCGATACGGCAGTCCGGCGGCACGTACGACGTCGCTGGCGCCACGGTCGACGATCACCGCCACGCCCACGACCTCCGCCCCGGCCTCGCGTAGAGCTTCGACGGCCGTCAACACGCTGCCGCCCGTCGTCGAGGTGTCCTCCACCGCCAGTACCCGCCGGCCGGCCACCTCAGGACCCTCGATCCGCCGTTGGAGACCGTGCGCCTTGCCGGCCTTGCGGACGACGAAGGCGTCCAGGGGTCGATCGGTCTCTGCGGCGGCGTGCAACATCGAGATGCCGATCGGATCGGCACCCAGGGTCAACCCACCGACCGCGTCGTAATTCCAGTCGGCGGTCAGCTCCCGCATCACCCGACCGACCAGGGGAGCGGCCCGGTGATGGAGAGTCACGCGACGCAGATCGACGTACCACTCCGCCTCCCGCCCTGAGGAGAGCACGACCCGGCCATGGACCACAGCCAGGTCAGTGATGAATTTACGCAGGTCGTCGTGGTCCCCCATGGCGATAGAGGGTACTGCTCAAGTCTGTGGGTCGTGTGTGCGGCCCACCCGGACCGACCATGCGGGCGCTCGATGACTGGCGATGGACGGCTACGCTGCGCGATCGCACCGGCAGAGTTGCGCTGCCCCGCCGGGCCACCGGCGCGTCGGCCGACGCCGCCGTCCGGTCACCGCCCGGCCGGGTCGACCTGCCCGCGCCGGTCCCGGAAGGCACCGCGCAGCAGCCGACGCGGCACGTGCCGCAGGCTCGCCACTGCCAGCTTGTACTTCCAGTCCGGAACGCTTACGGTTTTGCCTTTTCGCAGGTCACGAAGGGCTTCGGCGACCACGTCGTCGGCCTTGAGCCAGATCCACCGCGGCATGGCGGACATGTCGATGCCGGTGCGTTCGTGGTAGCCGGTGCGGGTGTAGCCGGGGCAGAGCGCCATCACGTGCACCCCCGCCGCGCGGGCCGACTGCCCGATCGATTCGCTGAAACTGGTGACCCATGCCTTGCTGGCCGGATAGGTGGAGCCCGGCATCACCGGGCCGAAGGCAGCGACCGAAGAGACATTTATCACTGTCCCATTACCGCGCCCCGTCATGGGCCCGAGCGCGGCGTGGGTCAGCCGCAGTACGGCGTGCACGTTCAACCGCAGCAGCCGCGTCTCGTCGGCGACGGTGGACCGCAGAAACGGCTGGTTGAGGCTCAGTCCGGCATTGTTGACGAGCAGGTCCACCGGGTCGCCGGTGGCCAGTCGCCGTTCCACCCGGGCGCATCCGTCGTCGGTGGACAGATCGGCGGAGATGACTTCCGTCCGGTTGCCGTACCGGCCGGTCAGCTCGGCGGCGGTGGCGTCGAGCCGGGCGGTGTCCCGGGCCACCAGGACCAGGTCCCAGCCCTCGGCGGCGAGTTGCCGGGCGAAGGCCGCGCCGATGCCGGCGGTGGCACCGGTGATCAAAGCGCACCGGCCGGGCACGGGTCGGTCGACGGTCACGATTGCTCCTCGGCGGGACGACGGACCACATCAGGCCCGGACGCGGTCGACCCGGCACCGGGATCAGGTCGCGGCTCGGTCGGCACGGCACCCGGCGGCGCGGTCGGCACGACACCCGGCGGCGCAGTCGGCACGGCACCCGGGGCGGCTGCGGACCCGGACGCGGACCCGGGCCAGGACGGCACCGGCGCGACGGCGGCGGGGCCGGGCTCCGGCGGCGGCGCCGTCACCGGGGACGGGTAGGGCGCGGCGGTGAACACGGCGGGCCCGGGTCCGGGGCGCGCCGGCCGCCGGCCGGTGAACCAGGTGTTCGCCGGCGGCAGGGCCAGCAGCACGGCCACCGCGAGGTAGCCGAGGGCCTGGGCCGCCGAGACGCCCGCGTTCACCGGCACCCACCACGAGGGGTAGGCGTCGTCGAGGATGGTGAAGAGGTCCGCCACCCCCTGGTCACCGCTGCCCAGCCGCAGCGGCCTGACCCGCTGGCCGACCAGCACGGCCAGGGCGCACCCTCCGGCGAGCAGGCCCAGCCCGCAGACCACCCAGACGCCGACCCGGGCCGCCCGACGCCGGGCGAGCAGCCCGCCGGCGAGGCCGACCAGCAGCAGCGCCACCAGCACCGTCAACACCGCCGCGCCGACCGTGCCGAGCCGCAGCAGCCGGACCAGCCCGTCGACGTCGCCCGGGTCGGCGGCGGTACCGGCGGCGGCGCCCCGGAACCGGTCGACCGTGCCGCCCAGGGCGAGCAGGCCGGTGACGGCGTAGACCCCGGCGGCGAGCGCCATCAGCCCGAGCAGCGCCGCCGCCACGGTGACCACCGGCGGGCGACGGTCCGGCACCTGATCCGGGTACGACACGACGATTCCCTCCGGTAGGCGTCGGTGTGCAACCTACTCGGAGGGAATCGTCGGTGTCGCTGTTACGCGCCCGTCAACTGCCGGCGGGGCGCTGCGGGTCGTCCGGGCCGCTGCCTCCGGTGGGCCGGTCGGGTTCCCCACCCGACGGCGGCGACCAGGACGGGCCGTCGGACGACTGCGGCTGGTCCGGCACGCCGGGGGTGGCCGACGACGGGCCGGGCTGACCCGGGGTCGACGACGGGCCGGGGGTGCCGGGCTGACCGGGCGCACCGGGCTGGGGGTAGTCCGGGGTCGCCGGGTAGCCGGGGGTGGGCGGGTAGCCGGGCGCGGCCGGGTAGGCGGCACCCGGGACCGGCGGCTCCCAGCCCGCCTTGGGCTTGCGGAAGAACTCGTTGGACTGCGGCAGGGCGAGCAGGATCAGCGCCGCCAGCAGGGCGAGCAGGCTGACCACCCCGAGCAGGGTGCTGACCGGGTTGTACCAGGACGGCAGCACCGCGTTCATGCTGCGTTCCAGTTCGTCGGCGCTCGGCGCGTTCCCGGAGGTGGAGCCGGTGGAGCCGCTGAAACCCGCGGCACCGTTGACCAGCCCACCGCCGACGCAGCAGACCATGATGCCGCCGACCACCCAGGTGGCGATCCGGCTGCCGTTCTTCCCCCGGTTGTTGAAGATCGCCAGGACGACCAGGGCGAGCGCGATCAGCAGCAGGACGGCGGACGCGCCGACGGCGAAGACCACGACGGCGGTGCCGAGGCCCTCGACCTCGCTCGCGGTCCCCTCGAAGGCGTCCTCGAACGCCTGGCGCAGCTTCCCGCTGATCGCGAGGGTCAGGATCAGCCCGATCAGTTGGAGCACCGCGAAGAACATCAGCAGGTAGCTGGAGAGCGTCACCAGACCCGGACGGGTCCGGGCGGGCGTGCTGTGGGAATCGACCATGATTCTCCTTCCTAGATCACCGCACCACGGTAACGTCCGCAGTCCCGTCGCACCGGGTACGACGGAGCCGTACCCGCTGGTCGAACCGCCGAATCACCGGCCGCGTCACGACTGGCGGACCAACCGGCGGTGTTCGGCGGTCACCACGGCGAGCAGGAGCAGGTCCACCGCGAGCCCGGTCACCGCGTCGAACTGGTTGACCGTGAAGTTGAAGATCTGCCCGAACAGCAGGTCGACCAGGAGCGCCAGCTTGAACAGCCGGAACGCGGCCCGCCGGTCGTTGCGGAGCAGGAACGCGGCGCGGATGCTCAGCACCCCGGCGACCACCGCCGAGGCGGACACCCCCAGCACCGCGCCCCACTCGCCGGCCTGGTCCAGTTCCCCGGTCACCCCCTCGGTGGCCACCGCCACCACCGTCGCCACCGGCTCGACGACCAGGTAGGCCACCACCAGCAGGACCACCCAGCGCTGGGCGGTCAGCCGGATCAGCGCGTCGCGCAGCCGGTGCGCCCAGGGCTGCCAGAACCGCCGCGGCGGTGGTTCCCGGCGCGGCACCACGTCCAGCAGCGCGGAAACCGCCGACTCGACCTCCGGGCCGGCACCCCGGACCAGCCGCAGGGTGGCCACCCGCCGCCGGTCGGTGAGCCCCCGGCCGACGCCGCCGACGATCACGTCCAACGCGTTCGCCACCCGTTCGCCGGGGGTCAGGCGCATCCGTTCGCGCAGCGCCTGGGTGATCACCACCAGCAGGGCGAAGACGGCGTAGATGATCCCGGCGGCCGGCCGGTAGAAGTAGTCGGTGCCGGCGGTGACGAACTTGCCGACCTCGTCGATGAACAGCCCGAAGCCGATCCCGGCGAGCACCGCCCCGGTCATCCGGGCGGCTCCGCCGAGGAAGACCAGCGCGACGCCCAGGCCGACGGTCATCAGCAGGCCACCCCAGAGCACGTGCGCGATGTGCAGGCCGCCGCCACCGAGTTGCGGGTAGCCGGTCGCCCGCAGGAACGCCCTGGTGACCAGCACCGTCGCCACCCCGGACAGCACGAACGCCTGGAGGTACGCCGCAGCGTCCACCGCACGCGGTGGCAGCCGGCGGCGCGACGACGGTGACATCGTTCCGAGGCTAGTAGCCGCGCCACTCGCTACGGGCGTAGTCGAGCACCCTGGGGCGCAACAGGGTGGAGGCGGGCACGTCCAGCCGGCCCCGGTCGGCGGGGAAGGCCGCCGCCGCCCGCAGCACCGCCGGGTCGAGGAAGCGCAACCGGGGCGCGTCGGCCGGCAGCTCCAGCGGCGGCGGGGTGCCGCCCGGAACGGCGAGCACGAACCCCCAGTCACCGAACGACGGCACGTCGACGTGGTACGGCACGGTGGCGAAACCGGCCTCGCGGATCGACGCCTCGATCGACCAGTACGACCGGGGCGCGAAGTACGGCGACCCGGACTGCACCACCAGCCGGGCGCCCTCGGCGAGCACCGAACGGATCAACGCGTAGAACTCGACGGTGTAGAGCTTGGCGGTGGCCGTCTCGTCCGGGTCGGGCAGGTCGGCGACGACCACGTCGAAGCGTTCGCCGGCGGTCCGCAGCCAGCCGAACGCGTCGGTGTTGAGCACCCGGACCCGGGGGTCGTCGAGGGAGCCGCCGTTGAGCGCGCGTAGCTGCGGCTCGGAGCGGGCCAGCGCCACCACCGCCGGGTCGAGGTCGACCACGGTCACCCGGCGCACGTCCGGGTAACGCAGGATCTCGCGGACGGCGAGGCCGTCGCCGGCACCGAGGACCAGCACCTCACCGCGCGGACCGCGCATCGCCGGGTGCACCAGCGCCTCGTGGTAGCGGTACTCGTCGATCGAGCTGAACTGGAGGTCGCCGTTGAGGAACAGCCGCAGGTCGGTGTCGGGGTGGCCGATCTCGCGTACCGACCTGGTCAGCACGATCTCCTGGTAGCGGGAACGTTCGGCGTGCACCACCGGGTCCCGGTAGAGCTGCTGGCGGCTGGTCACCTCGAAGTCGGCGGCGGTGACCCAGGCGTACCCCAGGCAGAGGGCGACCACGACGGAGCCGACGCCCAGCACGAGCCGGGCCCGGCGGCTCAGCTCGGCGCGGAACACCGTGCAGACCAGAGCCAGGCCGGCCACCGCGTTCACCGCGCCGACCACCAGCGCGCCCTTGAGCTGGCCGAAGACGGGGATCAGCAGGAACGGGAAGGCGAGCCCACCGAGCAGCGCGCCGACGTAGTCGGCGGCGAACAGGTCGGCGACCGCGCTGCCGGCGGCCTGCTCGCGGATGCGTTGCAGCATCACCATCAGCAGCGGGATCTCCGCGCCGATCAGCAGACCCAGCACGAACGCGGTGCCGACCAGCGCCGGACCGTACAGGTCGAGCCAGGCGAACGCGGCGTAGAGGCCGAGCACCGACAGGCCGCCGAGCAGGGCCAGGGTCAGCTCGATCACCGCGAACGCGGCGGCGGCCCGGGGTTGCAACGGCTTGGCGACCAGCGCACCGATCCCCATCGCGAAGACCATCACGCCGAGCACGATCGACGCCTGCCCGACCGTGTCGCCGATCAGGTAGCTGCCGAGCGCGACCAGGGCCAGCTCGTACACCAGGCCGCAGGCGGCGCAGACGAAGACCGCGAGCAGCACCGACGCGCGGGCCAGCCGCCAGCGCGGCCGGACCGCCGGAGTGTCGTCGAGCGTGGTCACCGCGCCCCCCGGGTACGCCCGGCCGGTGTCGCCGCCCGCTGCCGGCCACGCTGGACGAACCCGACGGTGATCAGCAGCGCGGCGACCAGCAGCAGGCCGGCGGTGGCGAGCAGCCAGCCCCAGCGGTCCCGCCAGAAGTCGCTCCCGGCGTCCGGCAGCGCGCCGGCCGGCGCGGCCGGGTCGGCGGACGGGGTGGCGGCGGGCGGGGCGACCCCGGCCTCGGCGACCAGCAGCGGCAGGGTCACCGCGGCCCGGCAGATCGCCCAGCCGGGATCGTCGACGAACGTGTCCGTGTCCAGCCCGAACCGGTCCAGCCCGGCGTCGACCGCCCACAGGTCGGCCCGGTCGAGGTCGTCGGAGCCGGAGACGGTGACGGTCGCCCAGTCGTTGCTCTCGCTGCTGGACGAGGTGTACATGATCCGGGCCCGGACCTCCACCCACCGGGGGCAGCGGGCGTCCCCGGTCACCGGCACCCCGTCGCCGAGGTTGGAGCCGACGCTGACCTCCGCGCCGGACGACCGCTCCAGCCGCCAGCCGTAGCAGATGCCCTGACTCTCGGCCGCCTGCACCAGTAGCGGCACGGTGTCGGCGCGTTCGTCGGCCGCCGGGCCGGGCACGGTGGTGCCGCCGGAGTCCCGGTTGAGGATGCTGCTGCCCACGCAGACCAGCACCGTCGCACCGAGGACGAGCCAGACGACCCAGGCGCCCGCGTTCTGCTTCGCCTTCGCCGGCTGCTTCGCCGTGGTCATCAGCTGATGGCGGCGGCGATGATCGCGCCGGTGGCGAGGTGCACCACCGCCGACACCCAGACCGCCGGGTGCGGCTGCGGGTCGACCAGCAGCGTGCCCAGCTTGCCCGGGGTCAACGCGTCGAGCAGTACGAACGCCAGGGCCATGATGACCAGGCCGACGATCCCGTACGCGGCGGAACCGACCAGGCCGAGCAGGAAGTCGTCCTCGCTGGCGGCGATCGCGGCCACCACGATGATGCCGACGCCGGCCAGGTTCGAGGTGAGCAGCAGCGCGGCGTTCCGGTTCCGTTCGGTCCAGATCAGCTCGTGGAGCTTGCCCGGGGTGGCCACGTCGACCAGCACATAGCCGACGGCCATCAGGACGACACCGACCACCCCGTAGGCGAGGGTGACCAGCAGGTCGGTGACCAGGTTCTGCACAGCGTGCTCCAGGGGTTCGTTCGGTCGGGGTCGGTACGCGTCACTTGCCGGAGCCGGGGCCGCCACCGCGAACCGTGCTGCCCCGTCCCCAACCCCAGTGGTTGCCCACCGTCGAGTGGTACCGCGGGTAGGCGGTGCGCATCCGTTCCAGCAGGATCAGCGAGCCGGCGGCGATCGGCAGGATCACCAGCGAGTCGTCGTCGTAGCGCAGGTAGACGCCGCTGCCGTCGACGTACTGGTCGGCCGGCTTCCAGGCGTCGGTGACGTCCTTGGCCACCTGGCTCGGGGTCCGGTTCGAGGTGTACGCGATGGCGTCCCGCCCGATGTCCCGGCTCGCCGCCCGGGTGTAGCGGTCCTCGATGTAGCCCCGGGGCGAGAAGTTGCCGTAGAAGATCGCGAAGGCGGCGACCAACGCGCCGACGACCGCGAAGGCCACCCCCACCACGAACCAGCGTCGGTACGTCACGGTGCCTCCTTCTTTCGCGACTGCGGGGCTCGCAGAACCGGCTGTGGGGCTCGCAGAACCGGCTGGGGGGTGCGCGGGAGCGTCACCACCGTCTCGGTCAGGACCAGTTCGTTGGTCTGGGGGTACGCGTGCCAGGTGCGCCAGCCCACCGTCCCGTCCGGCGCGTCGGGGCGTACGGCCAGCGCGGTGACCGCGTCCGGGTCCCCGGGGAACACCCCGACCAGGGCGTACGGGTCGTCGGCCAGGTCGGCGCGGAGCGCGGCGATCCGGGTGTGCAGCTCTCCCTCGGCGGGGCGCAGCACGGTGGCGGTGAACCGGTAGCCGCCCGCCTCGTCGTGCAGGTCGCCGGGCAGGTGCGGGGGTCGACCGGGCAGGCAGGCGACCGTCTCGACCAGTCCGTCCGCCCCGCCGGGCCACCCGGGGGCGGTCGTGTCGGCACCAGCGGCCGGCACGGCGAGGACGACCTGGTGGGACGCGCCGAGCAGGCGCAGCCGCAGCCGGACGTCACCGGGCAGGGTCAGGTCACGGACGTGCAGGGCGGGGCGTTCCGGGCCACCGAGCGCCAGGCTCAGGTCGGCGGCGCACGTGTCGACGTACGGGGTGTCCAGGCTGACCAGCACGATCAGGACCCCACCGGGCCGGACTGCGGGTACACCATCACGTCCGTGCGGTGCAGCCGCTCGCCCCGGCCCACCTCCCAGCCGGCCTCCCCGTACGCCTCGAAGGAGAGCCGCTCGCCGCCCTGGCCCCGGTAGTCCTGGTAGCGGACGGTGCCGTACGGGTCGAGGCCGGTGCTGCCGGTGGCCGAGTAGCGGGCCTGGCCGGACTCCTCCCAGGAGTAGCGGCGGCCGGCGAAGTCGAGGGTGGGTGCGCCCGGGGTGATCGTCGCGGCCGGCTCGGCCGTCCAGAGCACCAGTTCCAGGTCCGGGTCCTCCTCGACGGAGAGCCAGCGCTTGTCGCCCTCGACGGTGTCCAGCAGGTGCTCGGCCCAGCTCCACCCGCCCTCGACCAGGTGCACCGAGCCCCGGACCGCGTAGGAGACGCCGCGGATCTCGACGATGTCGCCGGGCTTGAGCTTGCGGGGGTCGCCGCGCAGCGCGTCGGAGTCGGTGTCGCGGAACGGGTCCTTCGCCGGCGTCGGGCGGTTCGGCTTACGGCTCCGGCTGAACGCCACCGCCGCCACCACGATCCCGGCGACCCCGATCAGACATCCCAACGTCGCCACGACGTACGCGACCGAACCGTTCACCCCGACCACCTCCCCAAGTGCGTCGGCGGAGACGGTAACAACCCCGCGCACCCCGCGCACCTGGGGAAACTCAGCGAATTCTGAGTAAGCGGTCAGCTACTGAGCGTCCCCTTCGGGGTGTGGGCCGGCCAGCCGGTCCGCCGCGTACCCGCGCAGGCTGGTGGTGCCCATCGTGCAGCCGGTGAACGTGGTGAACTCGCCGTCGTCGTCGCCCAGCGCCGCCCAGGCGTCCCGGGCCGCCGCCGGGTCGACCCGCTCCAGCAGCGTCGCCGCGTACGCCCGCCCCGCCGGCGAACCGTGCCGCAGCAGCCAGTCGACCTGCTCGCGGGCCTGTCGGGGGCGCTGCGCGAACGCCTCCTCGACCCGCCGGTACGCCTCGGTCGCCGGCAGCAGCGTGCCGGCGAACCCCACCCCGCCGAAGGCGACGGTGTCCGCCCCGGCGAGTTCCCGCACGGCGGCGTCCAGCTCCGGATCGCCGCTCTTCTTCCGCATCCCGAACATGCTCCCTTCCTTTCCCCACCCCACCCCCGCACTACCCCACCCACCCCACCGCGCCCCGCACTCAGCCCCGCCCAACCGCAGTGATCAAGAGGTTTGCGTCACCGGAGAGCGCTCCCCTGACGCAAACCTCTTGATCGTCGGGGCGGGAGGGCCGGGGCAGAGGGCGATCAAGAGGTTGGCGTCAGGGGAGGGCGCTCTCGTGACGCGAATCTCTTGATCACCGGGGCGGGAGGGGCGGGGCGGGGGGTCGGCGGGGCGGGGCAGCGGTGGATGGGCCGGCCCCGCCGGGGTGGCGGGGCCGGGCCGGTGGGTCACTGTCAGGCGGCGGTGACGGTGAGGCCGTCCTTGTCGTCGGACAGGTCGACCCGCACCGTGTCGCCGTCCCGGACCACGCCACCCAGCAGGGCCTTGGCGAGTTGGTCGCCGATGGCCGACTGGACCAGGCGGCGCAGCGGCCGGGCACCGTAGATCGGGTCGTACCCGTGCTCGGCGAGCCAGGTCCGGGCGGCTTCGCTGACGTCCAGCGCCAGCCGGCGGTCGGCGAGCCGACGGCGCAGCCGGTCGAGCTGGATGTCGACGATCGACCGCAGGTCGTCCCCGCGCAGCGCGGCGAAGACCACGATGTCGTCGAGCCGGTTGAGGAACTCCGGCTTGAAGTGCGAGCGGACCACCGCGAGCACTCCCTCGCGGCGCTGCTCGTCGGTGAGCGTCAGGTCGCTGATCACCGACGACCCCAGGTTGGAGGTGAGGATCAGGATCGCGTTGCGGAAGTCGACCGTACGACCCTGACCGTCGGTGAGCCGGCCGTCGTCGAGCACCTGGAGCAGGATGTCGAAGACGTCCGGGTGGGCCTTCTCCACCTCGTCCAGCAGGATCACCGAGTACGGCCGGCGACGCACCGCCTCGGTGAGCTGCCCGCCCTCCTCGTAGCCGACGTAGCCGGGCGGGGCACCGACCAGGCGGGCGACGGAGTGCTTCTCGCCGTACTCGCTCATGTCGATGCGGACCATGGCCCGCTCGTCGTCGAACAGGAACTCGGCGAGCGCCTTGGCCAGCTCGGTCTTGCCGACGCCGGTCGGGCCGAGGAACAGGAAGCTGCCGGTGGGGCGGTCCGGGTCGGCGACGCCGGCCCGCGCCCGGCGTACCGCGTCGGAGACGGCACCGACGGCCTCGGCCTGGCCGACGACGCGGCTGCCCAGCGACTCCTCCATCCGCAGCAGCTTGGCGGTCTCGCCCTCGAGCAGCCGGCCGGCGGGGATGCCCGTCCAGGAGGCGACGACGGCGGCGATGTCGTCCGCCCCGACCTCCTCCTTGAGCATCGCGCCGTCGGCCTGGAGCCGGGCCAGTTCCTCCTCCGCCGTCGCCAGGTCGGCCTTGAGCGCCGGAATCCGGCCGTAGCGCAGCTCGGCGGCGCGTTCCAGCTCGCCGTCGCGTTCGGCCCGCTCGGCCTCGCCGCCGAGGCGTTCCAGCTCCTCCTTGGCGGTGGAGAGCTTGGTGATGTGGCTCTTTTCGGTCTGCCAGCGCTCGGACAGCGCGGTGAGCTGCTCACGCTTGTCGGCCAGCTCCTTGCGCAGCCGGTCCAGCCGCTCGGCGGAGGCGGCGTCGGGCTCCTTGGCCAGCGCCATCTCCTCGATCTCCAGCCGGCGCACCGCCCGCTCGATCTCGTCCACCTCGACCGGCCGGGAGTCGATTTCCATCCGGAGCCGGGACGCGGACTCGTCGACCAGGTCGATCGCCTTGTCCGGCAGGAACCGGTCGGTGATGTACCGGTCGGACAGCGACGCGGCGGCGACCAGGGCGGCGTCGGTGATCCGGACGCCGTGGTGCACCTCGTAGCGCTCCTTGAGGCCACGCAGGATGCCGATGGTGTCCTCGATGGTCGGCTCGCCGACCAGCACCGGCTGGAACCGGCGCTCCAGGGCCGGGTCCTTCTCGATGTGCTCGCGGTACTCGTCGAGGGTGGTCGCGCCGACCATCCGCAGCTCACCCCGGGCGAGCATCGGCTTGAGCATGTTGCCGGCGTCCATCGAGCCCTCGCCCTTGCCCGCGCCGACCACCGTGTGCAGCTCGTCGAGGAAGGTGATGACCTGCCCGTTCGAGTTCTTGATCTCCTCCAGGACGGACTTCAGCCGCTCCTCGAACTGCCCCCGGTACTGCGCACCGGCGACCATCGCGCCGAGGTCGAGCGAGACCAGCTTCTTGTCCCGCAGCGACTCCGGCACGTCGCCGGCCACGATCCGCTGGGCCAGGCCCTCGACGATCGCGGTCTTGCCGACGCCGGGCTCGCCGATCAGCACCGGGTTGTTCTTGGTACGCCGGGAGAGCACCTGGATCACCCGACGGATCTCCGAATCCCGCCCGATCACCGGGTCGATCTTGCCGTCCCGGGCGCTGGCGGTGAGGTCGACGCCGTACTTGGCAAGCGCCTGGTAGGTCTGCTCCGGGTCGGCGGTGGTGACCCGCCGGTCCCCGCCGCGCACCGTCGGGAACGCGGCGACCAGGTTCTCCTCGGTGGCCCCGGCGGTCTTCAGCGCGTTGGACACCGCGCCGCCCACCCGGGCCAGGCCGGCGAGCAGGTGCTCGGTGGAGGTGTACTCGTCGCCGAGCGGCCGGGCGATCTGCTCGGCGGCGCCGATGGCGTTGACGAACTCGCGGGCGAGGGTGGGCTCGGCGATGCTGGACCCACGGGCGGCGGGCAGCGCGTCGACCGAGCGCTGCGCGACCCGGCGCAGCTCGGCGGGGTCGGCACCCACGGCGCGCAGCAGGCCGGCGGCGGTGGAGCCGTCGGTGTCGAGCAGGGCCAGCAGCAGGTGCCAGGGTTCCACGGTGGCGTGACCACGCTGGTTGGCCAGCGCGACCGCACCGGTGATGGTTTCGCGGCTCTTAGTGGTGAGTCGTTCCGTGTTCATGGGCTCCCCCGGGATCGGCGTGTCCACTAGTAAGAGACACCACCAGAGTTGAGCCTATTCCGCTCAACTCTGCCAACGTGGCGTGGGTCACATTCTTCGCCGGGACGCCCGATCTCGCCCCAACGTCGGTACCGCGACGGGGGTGTCGCGGGCGGGGGGCTCGCGAGCAGGGCAGACGTCCGACAGGCCGAGGTGGAGGGCAGGGTATAGCCTCTCGTCCGTGCGAGTACGTGTCGAACAGACCGCCCTACCGGGAATCGGTGTCCGTCATGACCTGATGACGGAGTCCGGCCGCCGGCTCGGGGTGGTCTCCCACCGCAATGGCCGCCGCGACCTGGTCCTCTACGACCCAGACGACCCCGACTCCTGTCAGCACGACATCCCGCTGACCGACGACGAGGCCGAGGCACTGGCCGACATCCTCGGCGCGTCGCTGATGCTGGGTCAGCTTTCCGGCCTGCGCGAGCAGGCGGCCGGGCTGCTCACCGAGCAGATCGCCATCCCGGCCGGGTCGAAGTACGTCAACAAGCGGCTCGGTGACACCAAGGCACGCACCCGTACCAGCGCCTCGATCGTGGCGGTGCTCCGGCAGGGCGAGGTCAACGTCTCGCCCGATCCCACCTTCCGCTTCGCGGCCGGTGACGTGGTGGTCGTGGTCGGTACCCGACAGGGTCTCGACGGGGTGACCGCCATCCTCGCCGACAGTGACCCGGACGGCTGAGGCGGATGCACGAAACCACAACTCTACTGGTCGAGGTCGGCGCGCTCCTCCTGCTGCTCGGGCTGCTCGGTCGGCTCAGCCGCCGGTTCGGCGTCTCCCCCATCCCGCTCTACCTGCTCGCCGGCCTCGCGTTCGGCCACGGCGGTCTGCTGCCGCTGGCCGCGAGCGAGGAGTTCTTCGCCGTCGGCGCCGAGATCGGCGTCATCCTGCTGCTGGTCATGCTCGGCCTGGAATACAGCGCCAACGAACTGGTCGGCAACCTGCGCTCGGCGGCCCCGGCCGGCCTGATCGACGCGGTCCTCAACGCCCTGCCCGGGTTCGGCTTCGCGCTGCTGCTCGGCTGGGGCTGGGTGGCGGCCGTGGTGCTCGGCGGCATCACCTGGATCTCGTCCTCCGGGGTGATCGCCAAGGTGCTCGGCGACCTCGGCCGGGTCGGTAACCGGGAAACCCCGGTCATCCTCTCCGTGCTGGTCATCGAGGACCTGGCGATGGCGCTCTACCTGCCGCTGGTGACCGCGCTGCTGGCCGGCGTGGGCCTGGTCAAGGGCGGGATGGCGCTGGGCATCGCGGTGCTCACCGTGGTGGTCGTGCTGGTCGTCGCCATCCGCTTCGGTCACCTGATCTCCGCCGCCCTGTCGGCGAAGGACCCGGAGGCGCTGCTGCTCGGGGTGCTCGGCCTGACCCTGCTGGTGGCCGGGATCGCCGCCCGGCTCCAGGTCTCCGCCGCCGTCGGGGCGTTCCTGGTCGGCATCGCCCTGTCCGGGCCGGTGGCGCACCACGCCACCGAGCTGCTCTCCCCGCTGCGGGACCTGTTCGCCGCCGTCTTCTTCGTCTTCTTCGGCCTGGTCACCGACCCCCGGGACATGCCGCCGGTGCTGCTGCCCGCGTTGCTGCTGGCCGTCGTCACCATGGGGACGAAGCTGGTCACCGGCTACCTGGCGGCCCGGCGGGCCGGGATCGCCGAGCCCGGCCGTTGGCGGGCCGGTTTCGCCCTGATGCCGCGCGGTGAGTTCTCCATCGTCATCGCCGGTCTCGCGGTCGCCGCCGGCACCGTCGAACCCAAGCTGGCCGCGCTCGCCACGGCGTACGTGCTGATCACCGTGGTCACCGGCCCGATGCTCGCCCGGCTGCCCGACATGCCCTGGTTCAAGCAGCGGCTCCGGCGCAGGATCGCCGCCCGCCAGCCCCGGCCGGTGCCCGCCACGGATTGAGTTTCGCCTGGCCAGGCCGACCGCACGGGTCGGCCTGGCCAGGGCATCCGTTGCCGAATTGCTTCCCGGCAGGTCTTCCGCCGGCCGGGTGGCGGCGGCTAGCGTTGCGCCCCAGCAGGCCAGGGGCTCGCGGGCGGACGGAGGCATCCCGCGGGCGTGAGCGGGAAGGTTGCCGGGTGAGCGCGCACGGTCCGACGTTCCGCGGCTTCGCCAACCCCGTCGACCCGTCACCGGCGGAGTTGCGGGCCTGGGCGTACCAACCCGACTCGGTGCCGTTGACCTCGCTGCCCCAGGACTGGGACCTGCTGGTGGCGGGTGACCACCTGGTGCTCACCCTCTTCGAGCTGGCCCGGGACCCGGCCTGCCCGGCCCGCCGCTTCGCCCTGCACTGCCTCTACATCTACGCCGCCGACGGCATCCGGACGAAGTTCCGCGCCCATCCCCGGCGTCGGTTCCGCAAGCTAATGGAGCAGGCCGAGCGCGACGGCGACGAGTTGGTGCGCAACTGGGCGCACAACAGCCGGATGCTGCTGGCCCGGCAGGAACTCTTCACCTACCACGACTGGTGCGAGGGCGGCCTGGTCCGGGACAACCGCCGCCTCGGCTGACGTCGCGGTCCGCGCCGGGCCCGGCCCACTGCGCCCGTACGGCGAACGGGCCGGGACCCCCCGTGGGTCCCGGCCCGCACGTCGGCGGATCGTCAGCGTGGCGATCCGCCCTGGTTGCGACGCTTCGGCTCGGCCTGCCCCCGGTCCGCCCCGGCGGCGTTCCGGTCGGCGAACCTGCCGTCCTTCACCGTGTCGGAGAACTTGCCCCGGGTGACCCGGTCGAACTTCTCCCGGACGTTCTCGGCCACCCTGTCGAGCCGCTCCTCCGTCTGCCGGGCTACCTTTTTCGCCGATTCCGCCACGGTTCCCCCCGCCGTCGGAGTCCGGATTGGTCCGCTTACGCCTGATTCACAGGTTAACGGGACAGCCCTGCCCCCGGCGGGGGAATGCATGAACCCCGCTGGCCAGAGTCCCGCCTCGAAGAGATTCCCCCAGACACGCCGAATAGCGGCATCCTGTCGACGGGATGCCGCTATTCGCGCCCAGAAGTGTTGATCATGTCGGTCCGGTGCGGCGGGGACGCCAGACCACCAGAGCCGTCGAGGTGCGGCTGGTGGGCACCAGGTCGCCCCGGGAGAACCCGCTGGCCAGCGTCTCCAGCTCGGCGATCCGCCGGTACGCGGCGTCCAGCTCCGCCTCCAGCCGGGCCACCCGCTGCTGGGCCTGCTCCACCAGGCGTTCCAGCCCGATGATCCGCTTCACCCCGGCCAGGTTGACACCCTCGTCCTGGCTGAGCCGCTGCACCTCGCGCAGCAGGACGACGTCCCGCACGCTGTACCGTCGACCGCCACCGGCCGCCCGGCCGGCCTGCACCAGGCCGAGCCGGTCGTACTGGCGCAGCGTCTGCGGGTGCATTCCCGCCATCCGTGCCGCAACCGAGATCATCAGCACCTTGGCCTCGTAGGCAGGGTCACCCGAACCGACGAACCCGTCCGACATCCCACTCACCTCCGCACCCGTCCACCGGTCAACCGACCCGACGCACCCGCGCGTCGAGATGTTCCCGGGCCGCCGGCGGTGTCGCGTCGGCGAACGACTCCAGCGCCGCCCGCGCCTCGTCCGACACCGTCGCCGGCACCACCACGTCCAGCGTGACCAACAGGTCGCCGGCCCGCCCGTCCCGTCGAACGACACCCTTGCCCCGGGCCCGCAGCACCCGCCCGGACGGGGTGCCCGGCGGGACGCGCAGGGTCACCGCGCCGTCCAGCGTGGGCACCCGCAGGTCGGTGCCGAGCACCGCCTCGGCGAAGGTGATCGGCACGGCCAGCGTCAGGTCGTCACCGGTACGCCCGAACAGGTCGTCCGGCCGGACCTTCACCTGCACGAACAGGTCGCCCGCCGGCCCACCGCGTTGCCCCGGCTCGCCCCGCCCGGCCAGCCTGATCCGCTGGCCGTCGGCCACCCCGGCGGGGAACCGGACGGTGAGCGTGCGGGTCTTGGTGACCCCGCCGGTGCCCTGGCACTCGGGGCACTTCTCCTCGACGACCGTCCCGACGCCCTGGCAGTTGCGGCACGGCTCGGAGAAGCTGAACGACCCCTGGTCCCGGTTGGTCACCCCGGCACCGTGGCAGACCGGGCAGGCCGTCGGCTGGGTGCCCGGCTTCGCGCCGTTGCCGTGGCAGGTGTCGCAGACCCCGGGCGCGCGCAACGTCAACGGCAGGGTGACACCCCGGACGGCGTCGCCGAAGTCGAGCGCGACCTCGGCCTCCACGTCCCGGCCCCGGGCCGGGCCGCGCGCCCGGGTCGGGCCGGCGCCACCGCCGCCGGAGAAGATCGAACTGAACAGGTCGGTGAAGCCGCCGCCACCGAACCGGCTGTCCCCGCCGGCACCGCCGCCGAACAGGTCGGAGACGTCGAACGGGGCCCCACCGGGCTGACCCGCGCCGCGGGCGCCCCGCCGGAACGCGCCCGAGCCGAACAGCGAGCGCATCTCGTCGTACTCGCGGCGTTTGGCATCGTCGCCGAGCACCGCGTACGCCTCGGAGACGGCCTTGAACCGTTCCTCGGCCTTCGGGTCACCGGGGTTGTGGTCCGGGTGCGACTCCCGGGCCAGTTTCCGGTACGACTTCTTGATCTCGTCTGAGGAGGCGGACTTCTCCACGCCCAACGTGGCGTAGAAGTCCTTCTCGATCCAGTCCTTGGAACTCACCGGTCCACCCCCTTCCGTGAGATGTGGCCCGGTCGCCCCGCCCGCCTCGGAAGGCGGGCGGGGCGACCGGATGGCCGTGCACTATTCCGGGTCGGCGACCGCGACCATGGCCGGCCGCAGCAGCCGCTCGCCGAGCAGGTAACCCCGACGCATCACCTGCACGCAGGTGGGCTCGTCGACGTCCGGTGAGGTCTGGTGCGCGACCGCCTCGTGCCGGGTCGGGTCGAACGGGTCGCCCTGCTCGCCGAAGGGCGTCAGGCCGAACTTGCCCAGCGCCGTGGTGAGCTGCTCGGCCACCGTGCCGAACGGCCCGACCAGGTCGCCGTGTTCCCGGGCCCGGTCCAGGTCGTCCAGGATGGGCAGCAGCGCGGCGAGCACCGAGCCGGTCGCCTGCTCCTGGACCACGCCCCGGTCCCGGTCCACCCGCTTGCGGTAGTTGGCGTACTCCGCCGACACCCGTTGCAGGTCCCGGGTCCGCTCGTCCAGCTCGGCCCGGAGTGCTTCCAGCTCGGCACCGAGCGGGGAGCCCGTGGCGCTGCCATCGACCGGCTGCGCGGGGGCGTCCACCACCGGCGGACCGGTCGGTGCCGGGTCGTCGAGGGTGGTGGCCTCCGCCTCGATCTCGTCGACCACCACCTCGGACTCCTCGACCAGCCCCTCGGCCGGGACGTCGGCCCCGGCGTCGGCGGCGGCGGGCGTCTCCTCGGTCTTGCCGAGCTTGCGGTTGTCCCGGATGACGACCCGCGGCCCGTCGTCGGCGGGCGCGGAGCCACCCGGCGTCGACCCGGAGGTGCCCGGGTCGGCGGCTCGTGGCTTCTCCGTCATACGACTACCTCGTTCCCTGTGCGGTGGCGCGGACCGTCACTTCTTGTCCTCGTCCACGATCTCCGCGTCGACCACGTCGTCCGGGCCGCCCGCCTTCGGGGCCCCGGCGGCACCGGCGGCACCCGCGCCGGCTCCGGCACCCGCGCCCGCACCGGCCGCGCCCGGCTGCTCCCCCTGCTCGGCCTGCTGCGAGTAGAGCAGCGAACCGGCCTGCTGGGAGACCTGGGCGAGCCGCTCGTGGGCCGCCTTGATCTTCTCGATGTCCTGGCCGCCGAGCGCGCCGCGCAGCTCACCGAGGGCCTCGTTGAGCTGCTCCCGGTTCTCCGTGGGCAGCTTGTCGCCGCTCTCGGCGAGAAACTTCTCGGTCTGCCACTGGAGCGCCTCGGCCACGTTGCGGGTCTCGGCCTCCTCCCGGCGACGCTTGTCGTCGTCGGCGTGCTCCTCGGCGTCCCGGCGCATCCGCTCGATGTCGTCCTTCGGCAGCGAGGAGCCGCCGGTGATCGTCATCTTCTGTTCCTTGCCGGTGCCCAGGTCCTTGGCGTGCACGTTGACGATGCCGTTGGCGTCGATGTCGAAGGTGACCTCGATCTGCGGCACGCCGCGCGGCGCCGGCGGGAGGCCGGTCAGCTCGAAGGTGCCGAGCTTCTTGTTGTACGCCGCGATCTCCCGCTCGCCCTGGAACACCTGGATCAGCACCGACGGCTGGTTGTCGTCGGCCGTGGTGAAGACCTCGGAGCGCTTGGTCGGGATGGTGGTGTTGCGCTCGATGAGCTTGGTGAAGATGCCGCCCTTGGTCTCGATGCCCAGGCTCAGCGGGGTCACGTCGAGCAGCAGGACGTCCTTGACCTCGCCCTTGAGCACGCCGGCCTGCAGGGCCGCGCCGACGGCGACGACCTCGTCCGGGTTGACGCCCTTGTTCGGGTCGCGGCCGGTGAGCTGCTTGACCAGGTCGGTCACGGCCGGCATCCGGGTGGAGCCGCCGACCAGGATCACGTGGTCGACGTCGGCGATCTTGATGCCGGCGTCCTTCACGGCCTGCTCGAACGGGCCCTTGCAGCGGTCCAGCAGGTCCTGCGTCATCCGCTGGAACTCGGCGCGGCTGAGCGTGACGTCCAGGTGCAGCGGGCCGGCCGACCCGGCGGTGATGTACGGCAGGTTGATGTTGGTGGTGGTCGCCGCCGACAGCTCGATCTTGGCCTTCTCGGCCGCCTCGCGGAGCCGCTGCAGCGCCATCTTGTCCTGGCCCAGGTCGATGCCGTGCTCGCCCCGGAACGTCTTCACCAGGTGGTCGATGATCCGCTGGTCCCAGTCGTCGCCGCCGAGCTGGTTGTCACCGCTGGTCGACTTGACCTCGACGACGCCCTCGGCCAGCTCCAGCAGGGACACGTCGAAGGTGCCGCCACCGAGGTCGAAGACCAGGACGGTCTGCTCCTTGGAGCCCTTGTCCAGCCCGTACGCCAGGGCCGCCGCGGTCGGCTCGTTGACGATCCGCAGCACGTTGAAGCCGGCGATCTCGCCGGCCTCCTTGGTGGCCTGGCGCTGGCCGTCGTTGAAGTAGGCGGGCACGGTGATCACCGCGTCGGTGATCTGCTCGCCCAGGTAGGCCTCGGCGTCCCGCTTGAGCTTCATCAGCGTGCGCGCCGAGATCTCCTGCGGGGTGTACTTCTTGCCGTCGATGTCGACGGTCCAGTTGGTGCCGATCTCCCGCTTGACCGAGCGGATGGTCCGGTCCGGGTTGGTCACCGCCTGGCGCTTGGCGACCTCACCGACGAGCACCTCGCCGTTGCGGGCGAACGCGACGATCGACGGGGTCGTCCGCGAGCCCTCAGCGTTGGCGATGACGGTGGGCTCACCGCCCTCGAGAACGCTGACGCAGGAGTTCGTCGTGCCGAGGTCGATACCGACCGCACGTGCCATCTTCGCTTCCTCGCTTCGTAACGGGTGGGCAGGTCAGAGGGCCTACCCGGCGGGCCGCCCGGAGCGGCCGCACCACAAGTTGAGTGAACTTGACTCAATAGTGCCACGCGATCGCCAAAGCGCAAGTCGAGTTGAGCCGACCCGACGCAACCTGACCGTTACTACCCTCCGGTTGTCTCTGTTGCATCGGTCGGGCACGCTTTAGCGGTGACGACGCACGGCGATCCCGCCACCCGGTCCGGCGCGCCCACCGTCGCCGCCCGCACCGGGTCGTCGGAGACCGACGAGACGCCGCCCGGCCCCACCGGAGACGGCCTGCCCGCCGCCCTCACCGGCCTGCGGGCCGCGATCGGCGCGGCCCGGTTCCCGCTGGCGCTGCCCTCGGCCGAGCCGGCGCGGCACACCGGCCGGGCGCTGACCGACCAGCTCGACGACTACCTGCTGCCCCGGCTGGCCCGGCTCGACGCCCCGCTGCTCGTGGTGGTCGGCGGCTCCACCGGCGCGGGCAAGTCCACCCTGGTCAACAGCCTGGTCCAGGCCCGGGTGAGCGCCGCCGGGGTGCTGCGCCCCACCACCCGCTCCCCGGTGCTGGTCTGCAACCCCGCCGACGCCGCCTGGTTCCGCCAGGGCGAGCTGCTGCCCGGCCTGACCCGCACCAACGAGCCCAGCGAGGACCCGGGCACCCTGCACCTGGTCACCGCCCCCGCGCTCGCGCCGGGGCTGGCCTTCCTCGACGCCCCCGACATCGACTCGGTGGTCGACGCCAACCGCGCCCTCGCCGGCCAACTGCTCGCCGCCGCCGACCTCTGGCTCTTCGTCACCACCGCCGCCCGGTACGCCGACGCCGTCCCGTGGGAGCTGCTGCGCACCGCCCGCTCCCGGGGGGCGTCGATCGCCATGGTGCTCGACCGGGTGCCCCCCGAGGCCGCCGACGAGATCGCCGCCCACCTGTCCGAGATGCTCGCCGCCCAGGAGTTGGGCGCGGCGCCGCTGTTCGTCCTGCCCGAGACCTGGGTCGACGGCCAGGGCCTGCTGCCCGACCGGGTGACCGCGCCGCTGGGCGGCTGGTTCGCCCGGCTCGCCGCCGACGCCGAGGCCCGCGCCGCCGTGGTCCGGCAGACCCTCGACGGCGCGCTCGCCTCCCTGCACCCCACGGTCGAGGCGCTCGCCGACGCCGCCGACGAGCAGGTGGCCGCCGCCGACGCGCTGGACGACCGGGTCCGGGCCGCCTACCAGGGCGCGCACCGCACCGTGGCCGAGGGGATGAAGGACGGCCGGCTGCTGCGTGGCGAGGTGCTCGCCCGCTGGCAGGAGTTCGTCGGCACCGGCGAGTTCTTCCGGACCCTGGAGGCCCGGATCGGCCGGCTGCGCGACCGGCTCGTCGCCGCGGTCACCGGCCGGCCCGCCACCCCCGCCACCGAGCTGCGCAACGCCATCGAGTCGCAACTGGTCACCCTGCTGCGCGGGGTCGCCGCCGAGGCGGCGGAGCACACGTACACGGCCTGGAAGGCGCACCCGGCCGGGGCCGCGCTGCTCGAACCGCCGCTCGCGCACGCCTCGGCCGACCTGCCCGAACGGGCCGAACGGCTGGTCCGGGACTGGCAGCGGGCCGTGCTGGAGCTGGTCCGGGAGGAGGGCGGCGACCGGCGGTTCGTGGCCCGTACGGCCGCGTACGCGGTCAACGCCACCGGGCTGGCCGTGATGATCGCCGTCTTCGCCTCCACCGCGTTCATCCCCACCGGTCTGGAGGTGGCCACCGGGGCGGGCACCACCGTCGCCGCGCAGGCCGTGCTCCAGGCGATCTTCGGCGACCAGGCGGTGCGTACCCTCGCCGCGAAGGCCCGGGGCGACCTGCTGGAGCGGGTCCGCGCGCTGCTCGACGAGGAGGCGGCCCGCTACCTGGCCCGCACCGACGCCGCCCGGCCCGGTCCGGAGGTCGCCGCCGGCCTGCGCCGGGCCGCCGCCCGGGTCGAGGTGGCCCGGCACCGCAGCGGCCTCGCCGACCAGGCCGGCCCGGCGCTACCGACCCCGACCCCGACCCCCGAGGACGGCACCCGGTGACCAACATCGTCGGCCGGATGCGCGAGGCGCTCCGGGGTGACCAGCGTGTCGACGCCGATGCCCTGGTGGCCCGGCTCGACGCGGTGCGCCGCTTCCTCGACGCGGTCGACGGCGAGGTGCCCGACACCCGGCTGGTCGGCGCGCACACCCTGGTCGAGCGGGCAGGTACCCGGCTGTCGCTGTCCCGGGACCACACCGTCGTGGCGCTGGCCGGGGCCACCGGCAGCGGCAAGTCCAGCCTGTTCAACGCCCTGGCCCAGCTGGAACTCTCCCCGGTCGGGGTGCGCCGGCCCACCACCGGCGTCGCGCACGCCTGCGTGTGGGGGCCGCTGGACGGCGGCAACCGGCTGCTCGACTGGGTGGGTGTGCTGCCCCGGCACCGGTTCGTCCGGGAGAGCGCGCTGGACGGCGACGACGAGTCCGCCCTGCACGGGTTGATCCTGCTCGACCTGCCCGACTTCGACTCGGTGCAGCGGTCCCACCGGCTGGAGGTGGACCGCCTGCTCGGCCTGGTCGACCTGGTGGTCTGGGTGGTCGACCCACAGAAGTACGCCGACCGGGTGATCCACACGAGCTACCTGCGCGAGTTCCACAGGCACCGGGACGTGACGGTGGTGGTGCTCAACCAGGCCGACCGGCTGCCCCCGGCCGAGCTGCCCCGGGTGCTGGCGGACCTGCGTCGGCTGCTCGACGTCGACGGGCTCGACGGGGTGCCGCTGCTGGCCACCACGGCGGTCGAGCCGGAGGGGATGACCGGGCTGCGGGAGGCGCTGGAACGGGCGGTGTCGGACCGGCAGGCCGCGCTGCGCCGGCTCTGGGGCGACGCCGACACGGTGACGGCCGCGCTGGGGGAACTGGTCGCCGTCGAGGCCCCCGGGCACACCCCGGACGCGGAGACGATCCGCACCCTGGACCGGGCGCTGGCCGACGCGGCCGGGGTGCCCACGGTGACGGGGGCGGTCGAGGGGGCGTACCGGCAGCGGGCCGGTGCCGCGACCGGCTGGCCGCTGGTCCGCGGCTGGCGGCGGCTGCGACCCGATCCGCTGCGCCGGCTGCACCTGCCCGGCCCGGCGACCGACCCGCAGCAGCCGGCGCAGGCCCCGCTCGCGGCGACCTCGGTGCCCGAACCGACGGCCGCCCAGCAGTCCGCCCTCGGGCTGGCCATCCGCGCGGTCGGCGACCGTTCCGGCGGAAGCCTGCCCGCCCCCTGGCCGGCAGCGGTGACCGCCGCCGCCCGGTCCCGCCTGGCCGACCTGCCGGACGCGCTGGACGCGGCGGTCGCCGGCACCGACCTGGGCATGGAACGCCGGCCGCTGTGGTGGCGGCTGGTGGGCGGCGTCCAGTGGCTGGTCACCCTCGCCGCCGTGGTCGGGCTGGGTTGGCTGGTGCTCGGGTACGCGCTGCGCGCCCTCGGGCTGCCGGCGCTGGACTACCCCCGGGTGGGCGAGACGCCGCTGCCCACAGTGCTGCTGCTCGGCGGGTTGCTCGCCGGTCTGCTGGTGGCGGCGGTGACCGGGCCGGTGATCCGGTGGGCGGCCCGGCGGGCCCGCCAACGGGCCGAGGGGCGGCTCACCGAGGAGGTCGCCCGGGTCGGCGCGGAGTACGTCCTCACCCCCGTGCGGGACCTCGTCGACAGGTACGCCCTCGCCCGCCGCGCCTGGCAGGACGCCGCCGGCTGAATCCCGGCGGGGCAGGCCCGGCGTCCATCGACGGACGCCCGGCCACCGGCCGGTGAACGCGGACGTCGGCACGGGTGTCCGGGGCGGCGCGGCGGCGTAGGGTCGTGCCATGGCCACGCCACAGACCCCCTACGACGCGGTGCTGTCCGCCGCCCGCGACGTGACCAGGCTGGACTGCGCGCTCGACGCCGAGATGCTCGGCACGGCGCTGCTGGGCAGCGTCTACGCGATCGCCGAGACCGACCGGGAAACGGCGGTCCGGGAGTTCGTCTCCGGTTTCCTCGCCGCCACCTCCCGCCGCCGCACGGCCGCCGCCACCACCATCCGGCAGGTCTTCGCCGCGCTGGTCCCGACCGCCGAGGGCGCGGCGAAGGTCCGCCCCGGCGCGCAGGCCCCGGCCTGGGCCGGCCAGCTCGGCCGGGTGCACCTCACCGGCACCTGGTCCTACGGCGACGTGTACGGCGACCAGACCTCCTACCTGGCCACCTTCGCCTACGACGACGAGTCGGGTGGCCCGGAGCACGCCCTGGTCGCGCTGGTCGACCACAACATCGGCATCACCAAGGACGTCTTCGTCGGCGGTCCGGCCGAACGCATCCTCGCGCAGGTCCGGCAGATGTGCGCCGACGACGACCTGACCTGGTTCCGGGAGGAGGACCCGGCCCGGATGCACGGCGAGGTGGGCCGCCACCTGGAGATCACCGACGACCTCGGCGACCTGCCCGCCGAGGGTTCGCTCGCCACCGACCGGGCGCTGGTCGGGGCGCGGCTGGCGGTGTTGCCGCAGGCGAGCGCCGACACCACCGGCTGGCCCACCGAACCGCTCTCCACCGACGAGCGCACCGCGCTGGTCCGGGCCTTCCTGGCGGCCCCCGAGGCGGCCCGGTACGGGCTGAACACCCTCGACGGCGATGCCGAGCTGGCCTCGCTGCACTTCTGCCTCGGCCTGCTCTTCGACCACTCGGCGAGCTTCCCGGACGCCGACCCGCTGCGCTGGAGCCCGGCGGTGGCCGGGCTGTTCCTGCTCGACTGGGTGCACCGGCGGGCGGTGCTGGACATGGACGACGCGGCGATGCTGCCCCGGGTGCTGCGCGCCTGGACGGCGTTCGCGGCGCGGCGACGGGGGCTGCCCGAGCGGGCCGTCACCCAGACCGACGAGGCGATCGAGGAACTGGTGCCGGAGTTCGCCAGGCTCTATTCGACAGGTGAGCGGCGCAGCCCGGCGACGGCGGCGGTGGCCCAGTTGATGGCCGACGGCGTCGACCCGGACGACCTGGTCGCGCTGGACGCCTGGATCGAGGCCAACCGGCAGCGCCTCGGCGACGACACCCCCTGACCGGCCGGCCGCCGGTCAGGGTTCGACCAGGGCCAGCCGGCCGGGGGCGACGTCGAGGCGGACGCGCTGGCCCCAGCGCAGCGTCAACCGGTCGGTCTCCAGGCCGTCGGCGAAGGCCACCAGGCCGTCGGACTCGGCGGTCAGCTCCAGCGTGTCGGTGCCGTCGAGGCGGCCGGCGACCAGGTCGGCCCCGGTGACCGGGGACGGCCACGCCTCCCGGACGAACCAGCACAGCGCCGGTTCCTGCGGGGCGGGGAGCGCGACGGCGGCCGGTCGACCCCTGGCGATCGAGGCGCACCAGCCGGTCGCCCCGGTGCCGGTGCCGACGACCACCCCGGAGGACGACTGCCGCTCCCGGCGGGGTCGGCCGTCGGAGGTCACGTCGAGCAGGTAGCGGGCCGACTGGTGGGAGGGGTGCCCGACGTACACCTCGTTGAGGCCGACCAGTTCCTGACCGTCGTCGAGGGTGGCCCGGACCATGGCCCGGTGCCGCAGCGGCGCGGCCCCGGCCGCCACCGCCGGCAGCAGGGCGGCCACCTGGTCGCCGGTGCACCGGACCAGCACCCCGGCGTTGCGGCCCGGCTCCGGGTCGACGCCGACGACGGGTTGCCCGCCGAGGTACTTCGCCACGTTGGCGACCAGTCCGTCCGGCCCGACGGCGACGACGACGTCCTCCGGCCCGAACAGGAACCGGGGCAGGTCGTCCCGGTTCACCGTGCCGCGTCGCCAGTCGGCGGGGACGGCCGCCGCGACGGCGGTCAGCGCCGCCTGGAGGGCCTCGTGCCGGTCCACCACCTCGGCCAGGTCCCGCCCCCGGGCGCGCAGGTACCACTGGGCGGCCGCCCGGGTGCCGTGCCGGGCGAGCAGTTCGTCCAGCTCGCTGGGGCGGCGCACGACCACCACCCGGGGGGCCAGGGTGGCGCTCACCGGTCGCCCGCCCCGGTCGGGCCGGTGAGCGTCCCGGTCGGGCCGGTGAGCGTTCCGGTCGGGCCGGTGAGCCGGCCGAGCAGGTCGGCGAGCAGGTCAGGGGTGACCGTGAGCTGGCCGATCGGGGGGAGCTGACCGGCGAGTTCCCGGACGGTGAGGGCCTGCAGGACGGCCGGCGGCAGTTCGGCGTACGTGGCCAGCTTCGCCGCCTCCGCCTCGGCCTCGGCGGCGCCGACGGCGCGTACCGTCTCGGCCTTGGCCAGGGCGAGCGTCCGTTCCTTGTCGGCGGCACCGGCGGCGAGCAGGCGTTCCTTCTCCGCCTCGGCGGTGGCGAGCACCCGGGCCCGCTCGGCGGCGGCGGTGTTGGCGACCTGTTCCCGTTCCGCCTTGCCGTGGGCGCCGGCCAGTTCGGCGGCGGCGTCGAGTTCGGCCCGGCGACGGGCGTTCGCCCCGTGCTGCTCGACGAGCTGCTGTTCCCGACGGGCCAGTTCGATCTTGTTCTGGAGTTCGTTCTCGGCGATGCCGCGTTCCTACTCGACGGCCTGGGCCCGGCGCGCGTACGTGGCCCGGTCGGCCTGCACCTGCACGGCCTCCCGGGTGGGGGTCTGCAGGGCGCGTTCCAGTTCCGGTTCGGGCCGGACGGCGACGACCCGGGCGCTGACCACGGCGACGCCGATGTCGGCGAGCCGGGGCTCGGTGCCGAGCGCGGCGGAGACCGCCTCCCGTACGGGTGCCACGGTGGTCAGCGCCTCGGCCAGCGGCACCCGGGCGAGCAGGTCGAGGGCGGGTTGCTGGGCCAGCTCGGCCAGCAGCGTGGCCACCTGGTCGAGGGGGCGGGAGCGGGCCCGGCCGGTGCGCGGGTCGACCGAGAAGTCGAGCCGGGCGGCGGCGAGCGCCGGGTCGGCCACCCGGTAGGTCACGGTAGCCTGGACGGTGATGTCGGCGAAGTCACCGGTACGGGCGTGGAAGAGCAGCGGCAGTTCCCGGTCGTCCACCGGCACCTCGCTCAGCACGGCGGTCAGCGGCCGGTACCAGAACGACTGGCCGGTCCCCTCCCGCCGGACCCGGCCGGCGACGTGCAGCCGTACCCAGTTGGTAGGTGTCCCGCGCAGGTGGCGCAGGAAGAGTCGTCGCGTCACGTCGGCCATGGCTTCACCCTCCCCTTTTTCGTCGCTACGACGATAACCGCTCTGCTAAGTTATCGTCAAGGTGGTGATAAAACGATGACCGACTACCCGCCCTTCGCCGTGACGGTGGACCTGGTGGTGCTCACCGTGCGCGCCGACGCGTTGCACCTGCTGCTCGTCCGCCGGGGCGTCCCGCCGGACCGGGACCGGTGGGCACTGCCGGGCGGCTTCGTCCACGTCGACGAGGACCTGCCCGACGCCGCCGCCCGGGAGCTGACCGAGGAGACCGGACTACCGGAGCCGGTCGGCCACCTGGAACAGCTCGGCACGTACGGCCGACCCGGCCGCGACCCGCGCGGACGGGTGGTCACCGTGGCCTGGCTGGCGCTGCTGCCCGACCTGCCCACCCCGGTGGCCGGCTCGGACGCCGCCTTGGCCGAGTGGGTGCCGGTCACCCGGATCACCCCCGGTCAGCTCGCCTTCGACCACGACCTGATCGTCGCCGACGGCCTGGAACGGGCCCGCGCGAAACTGGAGTACACCCCGCTGGCCAGCGCCTTCTGCCCGCCCGAGTTCACCGTGGCCCAACTGCGGGCGGTCTACGAGACGGTCTGGGGAACCCGGCTGGACCCGCGCAACTTCCACCGCAAGGTCACCGGCACCCCCGGCTTCGTCAGCCCCGTCGGCCGGGCCACCGAGGGCGAACGGGGGCGACCCGCCCAACTGTTCCGCCGGGGGCCGGCGACCCGGCTCCACCCGCCCATGCTCCGTCCCGAGCCCTGACGACCCCCGCACACCGGCCGGGCCGACAGCGGCTCAGGACAGCGCCGCGAAGACCAGCCCGGCCACCAGGGCACCCACCAGCCCGCCGGCCACGACCTGCGCGACGGTGTGGTCGCGCAGCCGGACCCGGGACCAGCCGACCAGGCCGAGCAGCGGAACGGCCGGCAGCAGCCGGGGGCCGAAGGTGAGCACCAGCACCACCAGCGTGCCGGCGGCCACCGCCGAGTGGATCGACATCTTCCACCAGTGGCTGACCGACACCGCCACCACCAGACCGACCACCCCGGTGGCGACCAGCGCCAGCACCGGGCGCGGCGCACCGAGCGCCGCGAGCAGGGCCAGCCCGGCGGCGGCCGACACCAGGCCGAACAGCAGCGGCACCCGGCGCTGCTCACGCCGACCGATGTGGTGGTCGGTGAACCGGCCCCGCCGTACCCCGCTGAGGACGTACGCGAACGGGATGACGGCGGCGAAGACCGTGGCCAGCAGCCCCCAGGCCAGCCCCCGTACGCCACCCGCGCCGTGCCAGCCGATCACCACGGTCAGCCCGGTGACCAGCACGGCCGGCGCGGTCACCTCGGTCACCCACCGGGCCACCCGGGTAGCCGCCCCCACCGGCCCGACGGGAACCGGATCGCCGGAGGACGGGACGTCGCGGGTCGGGGAGGGTCCGGGGTCGCCCGCCGGCCGGTCCCCGCCCTCGTCGCGCGTACTCAGCGTTCCGCCCCCGCATGTCGTGCCGACCGGTCCGTCGCGCCGGGGGGTGGCCGGCCGTCGGCGTCCGCACCGCGGGCGGTTCAGCCGGCGTCGTTCGTCACCGTACCGTCCGGGTCGGTGCCGTCGTGGCCGGTCGGCGCGGGTACCGCGGGCGTCTGCGGCGTGGGGGCCGGGGTGGCCGGCGGGCGGGCGGCCGGGGTCGACGCACCCACGGGTGGCGCTCCGACGCGCGGCACGCGGCGCACCTCGTCCGGCGGCCGGACGGGACGGGGGGCGCGGGTCGGGACGGCCGTCACGGTGGGCCGGGGGCGCGGGGTGGGGACCACGGTGACCGTGACGGTGGGGCACGGTCCGACCGTGGGCCCCGGCGTCGGGTCGGGTTCCAGGGTCGACGTCGGGCCGGGGGTCGGCTCGGGCGTGGGTACCGGCGTGGGGGTGTCGGAGGGGGCCGAGGTCGGCGACGGGTCCGGTGGCGGTTCGGAGAAGGTGGCCGTCGGCTCGACGCTCGGTTCGGCGCTCGGGCTCGGTTCGGCGCTCGGCGAGGGGGTGGGAGCGGGGTGGACCGGGGTGGCCGGCGCGTGCGTCCGGGGGACGGGACGGGGGGTCGCGGCGGGGGCCGCCGGGGGCGGCGCGGGACGGCGGGTGACGCCGGTGCCGTCGTCACCCGGGGTGGGGGCCGGCGTGGGTGGCGGGGGCGCGCCGGTCGGGACGGTCGGCGGCAGGGCCGGCTGGCCGGTGGCGGGCACCGGGACGACGACCGGCCCGACCGACGGGGTGGGCAGGAACGGGGTGCCGCCGTCCGGCAGCGCGGTGCTGCCCACGGTGGCGGAGCCGGCGCTGATCGCGGCGAGGACCGGCATGGAGGCGGCCCCGGCGAGCAGGGCGACGGTGAACAGGTAGCCCCGGTGCGGCCCGCCCAGGCCCGGGGCCCGGTGGACGCCGATCATCCGCCGGTAGCTGCCGCCGCCGGCCCGGTGCCGCCCGAGGAGGGGGACCGGAGGACCGTCACCTGGCTGGGACACCGCACACTCCCTCGTCGACCTGGACGTGTTCGCCGGTGGGCAGCACGGATCAGAACGGACATTATTCGCCAAACGCCCACCGATACCGGTCAGCTTGACCCAGTGACGCCCAGTTCACCAGGCACCACAGCGTGTCGACACACAAAAAGTCCGTCACCCGACCGGCACACCGCGACCGCTTGACCGGGCGATGACAAAAAAGTCCACGGGTCACCAAGCGGACATGTCGCCACCAGCGGGAGGGCCATACTGTGGGGCCGCTCACCTCCTCTGCAATCATTCAGGCACGACGGCAACGCAGCCGCCCTCCGCGTACCCGTGGCAGGCGTGGCTGGTGGCCGACGCTCCCGAACCGGGTTCGACCCATGGATCCGGCTCAGGTCGTGCGGCAACCCCCACCGGGGCTAGGCACGACCGCCAGGAACCAGTCCGGCAACAGCCGGGCCGGCGCACGTTGTGCGCGGACGGGTGACCCCCCGGCTCGGGCACAGACACGACAGGGAGAGACGGATGGCAAAGGGCGACCCTGCGGTCTCCAGCCGCGGCCGGCGAGCCGCACCCCGGTCCCGGCGGGCCACGACCGGCGAGCCGGAACTCGTACAGCTGCTCACCCCGGCCGGCGAGCGGATCGAGAGCGCGACCGGCCCGGACGGCACCGAGTACCGCGTCGACTTCACCGACGAGGAGTACCGCGGCCTCTACCGCGACCTGGTGCTGGTCCGCAAGCTCGACGCCGAGGCGACCGCGTTGCAGCGGCAGGGCGAGCTGGGCCTGTGGGCCTCGCTGCTCGGCCAGGAGGCGGCCCAGGTCGGCTCCGGGCGGGCGCTGCGCAGCCAGGACATGGCCTTCCCGACCTACCGGGAGCACGGCGTCCTCTACTGCCGGGGCATCGACCCGATCATGCCGCTCGGCCTGTTCCGCGGCGTCGACCAGGGCGGCTGGGACCCGAACGAGTTCAAGTTCAACATGTACACGATCGTCATCGGGGCGCAGACCCTGCACGCGACCGGGTACGCGATGGGCGTCCACATGGACGGCAGGACCGGCACCGAGGACGGCGAGGCGGTGATCGCCTACTTCGGCGACGGCGCGACCAGCCAGGGCGACGTCAACGAGGCGTTCGTCTGGGCCAGCGTCTTCAACGCCCCGCTGGTGTTCTTCTGCCAGAACAACCAGTACGCCATCTCCGAGCCGCTGGAGCGGCAGACCCGGGTCCCGCTCTACCGGCGGGCCGGCGGTTTCGGCTTTCCCGGCGTCCGGGTCGACGGCAACGACGTGCTCGCCTCGTACGCGGTGACCCGGCACGCGCTGGACAACGCCCGGCTCGGCCAGGGCCCCAGCCTGATCGAGGCGTACACGTACCGGATGGGGGCGCACACCACCTCCGACGACCCGACCCGCTACCGGATCGCCAGCGAGGTCGAGGCCTGGCAGGCCAAGGACCCGATCGCCCGGATGAAGGCGTTCCTCGACCGGCAGCAACTCGCCGACGAGGCGTTCTTCGCCGAGGTCGACGAGCAGGCCCGCGCCGAGGCGGTGCACCTACGCGAACGGGTGCTGAACCTGCCCGACCCGCAGCCGGTCAGCATGTTCGACCACGTCTACCCGCACGGCTCGCCCGAGTTGGACGCCCAGCGGGCCCAGTTCAGCAGGTACCTGGAGTCGTTCGAGGGGAGCGCGCACTGATGGCCACCGAGACGCTCACCATGGGCAAGGCCCTCAACACCGGCCTTCGCCGCGCCCTGGAGAACGACCCGAAGGTCGTCATCATGGGCGAGGACGTCGGCAAGCTCGGCGGCGTCTTCCGGATCACCGACGGCCTCCAGAAGGACTTCGGCGACCAGCGGGTGATCGACACACCGCTGGCCGAGTCCGGCATCATCGGCACCGCCGTCGGCCTGGCCATCCGGGGCTTCCGGCCGATCTGCGAGATCCAGTTCGACGGCTTCGTCTACCCGGCGTACGACCAGATCGTGTCGCAGGTGGCCAAGATGCACTACCGCTCGCAGGGCAAGGTCACCATCCCGATGGTGATCCGGATCCCCTACGGCGGCGGCATCGGCGCGGTCGAGCACCACTCCGAGTCGCCGGAGGCGTACTTCGCGCACACCGCCGGGCTGAAGGTGGTGACCTGCGCCAACCCGCAGGACGCGTACGTGATGATCCAGCAGGCCATCGCCTCCGACGACCCGATCGTCTTCCTGGAGCCCAAGCGCCGCTACTGGGAGAAGGGGCCGGTCGACCTGGACGCCCCGCTGTCCGGGGCGTACCCGCTGCACGCCGCCCGGGTGGTGCGGCCGGGCACCGACGCGACAGTGCTCGCGTACGGCCCGATGGTGCGCACCGCGCTGGACGCGGCGACCGCCGCCGCCGAGGACGGCCGGGAGGTGGAGGTCGTCGACCTGCGTACGCTCTCCCCGCTGGACCTGACCGCCGCGTACGAGTCGGTGCGGCGCACCGGGCGGTGCGTGGTCGTCCACGAGGCCCCGGGCAACCTGGGGCTGGGCTCGGAGATCGCGGCGCGGATCACCGAGGAGTGCTTCTACTCCCTGGAGTCCCCGGTGCTGCGGGTCACCGGCTTCGACACCCCCTACCCGGCCAGCCGGGTGGAGGAGGAGTACCTGCCCGACCTCGACCGGGTGCTCGACGCCGTCGACCGCACCTTCGGCTGGTGAGCGCGATGTCCCGGATCAAGGAGTTCAACCTGCCCGACCTGGGCGAGGGGCTGACCGAGGGCGAGATCCTCGCCTGGCTGGTCAAGGTGGGCGACGTCATCGAGCTGAACCAGCCGATCGTCGAGGTGGAGACGGCCAAGGCGGCCGTGGAGATCCCGGCGAAGTGGGCCGGCGAGGTGCGCTCGATCTTCCACCCGGAGGGGAGCACGGTCGAGGTCGGCACCCCGATCATCGCGATCGACACCGACCCCGGTGCCGGCCCGGTGCCGGAGTCGACGACCTCCGCCGCCACGTCCGACCTGCCCACCCCCTCGGCCGCCTCCCTGGCCGCAGTCCAGGTGGCCCCGCCCGAGGGCATGGTCGAGCCCGGCCTGATCGGCGGCGTAACCCCGGGCGGCCGCACCGCCGTCCTGGTCGGCTACGGCCCCCGCACCACCCCCGCCAAACGCCGCCCCCGCAAACCCCCCGCCCCCACCCGCGCCGATCATGGAGTTGTGGTGGGGGGCAAAAACCTCCCTGTCACCGCAAAGCCGGCACCACAAGTCCATGATCGACCGAGGGTGGGTGGCCCGGTGCTGGCGAAGCCGCCGGTGCGTAAGGTCGCCAAGGATCTCGGGGTGGACCTGGCCGCGCTGGTGGGGTCGGGGCCGTTGGGGTCGATCACGCGGGAGGACGTCCAGCGGGCGGTGGCCGGGAGCACGGCGGTGGCCGAGCCACTGGCAGCGGCACCGGTCACCTCGGGCGCCAGCTTCGGCGCGGACCGCGAGCAGCGCATCCCGGTCAAGGGGGTACGCCGGCTGACCGCCGAGAACATGTCCCGCTCGGCGTTCACCGCCCCGCACGTCACGGAGTTCCTGACCGTGGACGTGACCCGGACGATGAAGGCGCTGGACCGGCTGCGCGGGCGGCGGGAGTGGCGCGACGTGCGGGTCTCGCCGTTGCTGCTGGTCGCCAAGGCGGTGCTGCTGGCGGTCCGGCGACACCCGATGGTCAACTCGACCTGGGCCGGCGACGAGATCGTGGTCAAGGAGTACGTCAACCTGGGCATCGCGGCGGCCACCGAGCGCGGCCTGATCGTGCCGAACATCAAGGACGCGGGTCGACTCACGCTGCGTGAGCTGGCGGATGCGCTGACGGGTCTGGTGCAGACGGCCAAGGCGGGGAAGACCTCCCCGGCGGACATGTCCGGCGGCACCCTGACGATCACCAACGTCGGGGTGTTCGGAGTGGACACCGGCACCCCGATCCTGCCGCCTGGCGAGTCGGCGATCCTGGCCTTCGGCGCGGTCCGTGAGCTGCCGTGGGTCCACAAGGGCAAGGTCAGGCCGCGTCAGGTGACCACCCTGGGGCTCTCCTTCGACCACCGGATCATCGACGGCGAGCTGGGGTCGAAGTTCCTGCGGGACATCGGGGACTTCCTCGCCGACCCGGAGGCGGCGTTGCTCGCCTGGACCTGACCTGTGACGTCCGGCGACGGCCGGTGTGCCCTGGGTGAACGCCCGGCACACCGGCCGTTGCCGTTGGGGGAAGAAAGAGTGGCCCAGATCGCTCTTTGACCTACGATCCTTAGGCCCGTGTTGCAGCTCACCTAATAATCGATGGCGATCGCCGCCCGATGGGTGTTCAATGGACTCATCAGGGGCTGACAACCGAATAGCCGGAGGAGAGACCACCATGAGCATGATCGAGCGAATCCGCACCCGTCGTGACGCCAACCGTCGGGCCCGCGCCATCGAGCACGCGCTGCGCTCCGCCAACTCGCCGGCGGTCCGCGAGGAGATCCTCGCGATCGCCCAGCGTCACATGAGCTGACCCGGCACCTACTTTCCTCTCCCTCCTCCAGATCGATGACCCGCCCGGGCCCCGGGCGGGTCATCGGCGTTCCGAACCCGCTGAGACCGGGATTCCACCTCGCCACGACGCCCGGTACGGTGGTTCCGGTCGCCACCCGCCGACCCGGACACCGATCGCGACGAATGGAAGCCGATCGACACCGTCCGGCGACGCGGAGTGACGGCCGGTGCTGCATGGGGGCCGCGCGCGCGTACCGGATACCGTGCGGGGAGACCGCACGGCCGAACCGCCGGGCACCGGCGACACGGCCGACCGGACGGACGGCATCGGCGGCCGACATGTGATGGAGGAGGCGCACCCATGACGTCCGAGGGCCAGCACCGTCCCGGCCAGGAGCCGGGCGAGGCGCCGCCGGGCTCCGGTGGACCGGCGCCGTACGGCGACCGGCAGCCCCAGCAGGACCAGGGGTACGGCGTCCCCGCCACCCCCGACCTCGGCTGGGCCCCACCACCCCCCACCGGCCGGGCCAACCCGCCCGGTCCGTCCTGGCCGGCACCCGACCAGCCGGCGGCGTGGGGCGGCGCGCAGGTTCCGCAGCAGTCCGAGCCGACCGAGGCGTGGACGCCACCGGCCGGCGCGGCACCGCCCACCGAGGCGTGGACCCCACCGACCGGCCCGCCGCAGCCCGCCTGGGCCGGGCAGCCCGAGCAGCCCGCCTGGGCCGCCGCGCCCGCGCCGGCCGCCGGCAAGCCCGACTCCTCCGCACAGCCTGGTTGGGCACCGTCATCCGAGCCCGGCTGGGCGCAGGCCGAGCAGCCCGCACCGGCCTGGGCGCAGCCCGAGGCCGGAGCCCGGGGCGCCGCCCGGGTGCCGCAGCCGGCCAACCCGGCCGCCGGTGGCTGGTCCCCACCGGCCGACCCCGCCCCCACCTCTCCCGCCGGCTGGTCCGGTCAGGACGCCGCAGCACGGGAGGCGACCCCGGGCACCAACGGCTGGGGCACCGCCCCCGCACCGCAGCAGGACGACCCGGCCCGCTCCGGCGGCTGGCCGGCCGACGACCGCGCCGACGCCGACCGGGGCAATGCCGACCGGGGCAATGCCGGTCAGGGCAACGGCTGGCCGGCCGACGACCGGGCCGGGGCCGACCCGGCGCGGGGTGGCTGGCCGGCCGGCCCGCAGGACGGGACCGGCAACTCCGGCGGCTGGTCCACCCGTGGGCCGTCCCGCCCCGACGAGGCGCACCGCCCCGCCGGCCGGGCCTCGGTGCCCGTACCGGCCCCGGCGGAGCCCCCGAACCAGCCGGCGGCCTGGCCGCAGCCGGAAGCCGGCGCGCAGGCCGTGGGCAACGCCCCGGGTGCCGAGGGCCGGTCCACCGAGGACGATCCGTCCCGCTCGGGTGGCTGGGCCGCGAACCGGCCCGGCCCGGACGACGCCGGCCGCTCCGGTGACTGGCCGAACGGCACGCGGGACGACCGGCAGCCACAGTGGGGCGCGCCGGACGAGCCCGCCACGGCCCGCTGGGAGGGTCAGCGCGAGCAGGCCACCCCCGACGGCTGGCCGGGCGGCGCTCCCGCCCGCGCCGACCAGTCGCGTCAGGACGACCCGGCGTCGGGTCAGGAGTGGCCGGCACCGACCGCGCAGCGGGGTGCGGCCTCCGTACCGTCGCCGGAGCGCCCGGAGTCCGGGGCCGCCTGGGCGGCACCGGAGCAGCCCGCGCGCACGTCCGCGCCGGACGGTCCGCCCGCCTGGGCCGGCAACGACCACCAGCAGCCGCCGTGGCCCGGGGCCGAACGCCCGGTCGTGCCGGAGGGTGAGCCGTGGGCACCCGAGCAGGCGTGGGGTCGCGCCGAGCCCGCCGGCCAGCCGGCCGAGGGCGGCTGGGAGCCCCGCCGTGGCGACGACCAGCCGATCTACCAGCCGGGGCCCGCACCCGGCATCTCCCCGGCCAACAAGGTGCCGCTCCCGCCGCAGGAGCAGCGCGTTCCGGGGGCCAGCCTGGCCGCCGCGCCGCCTGCCGACTACGTGCCGCCGGCCCCGTTCGGGGGCCCCGGCGACCAGCAGCCGCACGGCCGCGAGGCCGCCGGTTGGGGTGCGCCGGAGCAGCCGCAGTTGCCGGCCGGCCCGGCACTGCCCGCGCAGCGGCTCGCGCCCGAGTCCGAGGGTGCCGGCCGCGCCCCGGTGCCGACGGCCGACGCCGGTGAGCCCGGTGCGGTCGGCCGCGCCTCCGCCAGCGCCTCGGTGCCGACGGCCAGCCGGGTCGCACCCCCGAGCGACCAGGCGGCACATCCGGCCGCCCCGGTCGTTCCGCAACCCCGGGTGTACGGCCGACCGGCCCGCCCGGAGCCGCCGGAGGAGGCCGACGAGCACGACCCCCGCCGGCCCGAGCAGCACGACGCCCGGTTCGCCGACCAGGACCGCGCCCGGTTCGACGGCCCCGAGCAGCCCCGCTTCGACGACCAGGACCGGACCCGGTTCGACGGTCCCCGCTTCGACGACCAGGAGCGGCAGCACGGCTTCGGCGGTGACGCGCCGTCGTCCGCGCCGCCGGCCGCCCCGCCCGTGTTCGGCGGCGGCATCCCCGCCTTCGCCGACCCGGCGGGCAGCAACCGCCCGATGAACGGCACCCGTCCGCACGGTCCGGCGGACCGGCCGGCCGAGCCGTTCGGGGCCGGCCCGACAAGCGGCGCACCGGCCGGTGCCGCACCGGTGCCGGGGTACGGCCACCCGGCGCACGACCCGGCCCACGGTGGGTACGCCTCCCCGTTCCCGCCCGCCGGGCAGCAGTTCGGGCCGGCCGGGCAGCCGTCCGGCTCCACGGGTTGGCCGGGTGAGCCGGAGCAGGAGCAGGGGCGTTTCGACGCGTTCAAGCCGGAGGCCGAGCCGGAGCAGAAGGCCGAGCAGCCCACGCCGAAGGTACGCAACGGGCGGGTGCTCGCCCTGGTGCTGATCGCGGCGGTGCTGATCCTGGCCGTCCCGCTGGGTCTGCTGATGCTGCTCGGCAAGATCGGCTCGGACGACGACAAGCCGGCCCCGTTCAACCCGGCCGTCGGCTCCTGCGTCAAGCAGTCCGGTAACGGCGCGAGCGCGGCGAAGTGTGACGAGCAGGGTGCCTTCACGGTCGTCTCCAAGGTGGACGCCAAGGAGAAGTGCACCGACCCGACCCAGCCGCACGTGGTGTTGCAGGGCGGCGGGGTCGACCGGGTGCTCTGCCTCAAGCCGGCCGGCCAGTAACGGCGTACCGACGGCGGGGGCCCGGGTGGACCGGGTCCCCGCCGTCGGTGTTTCGGGCCGTGCGGACTGGGCAGTCTAAGAGGACATTGACGTAGCCCGAGGAGGTCACCCCATGGCAGGCAACGAGAACGAGGTCAACCGCAGCGCCCGCAGCGGCCGCTTCGTCACGGAGGGCACCACCGAGCGGGACCCCCGGCACACGACCACGGAGCAGGTCGGCAACGGCGGGGAGCAGGAGGTCAACCGCAGCGCGAGCACCGGCCGGTTCGTCACGGAGACCACCGCCGAGCTGCACCCGTCGACGACCGAGACCCAGCACGTCTGACCGACCGGCCCACCACTGCCCTCCGCACCGGCGCGGGGGGCAGTGTCATGTTCGGGCACCGAGCTGCACGCACGGGGTACGCGCGCTGGCCAGGACGCTGCGGTTGTCGGCGGCGGTGATGTCGACGGTAACCGACACGCAGCCCCTCGTGGTTCGCAGCACGTTGCCGAACACGCTGTACACCTGACTTTTGATCATGAACGGGTAGTCGAACCGGCTGGCCGCGCCGTCGACGGGGCGGGTGGCGGCCAGCCGGATGGTCGCCCCGGTGGGCACCCGCTCGGTGGAGACGAACAGCGGCCAGGCCGCCCGGCAGCGCGGGGAGTAGCGCAGGGTCAGGTTGCCGTAGGTCGGCCGGGTCGGGTCGGGGTCGGGCACCGGGACGGTCTCCGCGCTGACCGCGTCCACCTGGCAGCGTTCCTCCTGCGGGTCCGCACCGTCGGGGACAGGTGTGCCGGCGCCGGCTGCGGCGTCGGTGGGTGCCGGACCGGACGCGTCGACCGCCCGCTCCGCGGGTCGGTCCGTCCGGGGCTCCCGGTCGGCGAGCATCGGCACGACCGAGCCGACGACGAGCACGGTGACCCCGGCCGCCGCGACCAGGGCCCACCGGGGCACCGGTGTACGCCGGGGCGGTGACTGCGGAACCTCCGGTGTGGACCGTCCCGGCGGTTCACCTGCCGACCCGTCGGGGGCCGGCGCGGCGGGCTGGTCCAGTGCGGCCTCCCGGTGCCACCGGTCCCGCCAGGCCGCCTCGTCGCCGCCGCAGGCCCGGACGAAGGCCAGGGTCAGTTCCAGCGACGGCAGGCGGGTGCCGGACAGCACCCCCGCCAACGCGGTGTGCGAGTAGTGGGCGGTCGCCGACATCCTGCGCAGTGACGGCTGCCCGGCAGCGCGCCGGAGCCGGGCGAGATCAGCGACGAACTGGTGGTGCCGGGCTTCGCCGGAAACCTGCTCGCCGACTCGTCCGCTTCGACCCGTCATGGACCCTCCCCTGCGTGTAAACCCTGGTGTCAACGCACGTCAAGCCAGTGCTTTACAGGCGGGTGCCACGACAGGATCGACCCCGGAGCAGCCACCCGCCGGATAGGTGCCGGTGAATATGATCTCACGGCGAGTGTCGGGCCTGACACGCATCCGTTCGGCTCGAAATCGACGTTCGCCCCGGGGATACCGGACCGCACGGACCACCGTCCGACGGGTACGCCGCACCACTTCCGGTGCGGCGCCGACCTCTCGACAGGAGAACCGCGTGTACCAGCCGAACGGCTCGAACCCCCCGGGTCGCACATCCCGCCGGGCACTGCCGAGACTCGCCGTACGGGTCCTCGCCGCCTGCGGCGTCACGGCGATGGTCCTGGTGGGCACGGCCGCACCGTCGTTCGCCGGCATCACCGGCTACAGCGTCGCCGGTACGGGCGGCGCCGGCCTGATGGTGCGCACCAGCCCGTACGACGCCGGTGCCGGCTCGGTGGCCCTCCTCGCCGACGGGACCCGCTTCACGGCCGAGTGCGCGGTGCGTGGGCGCAACATCTCCGGCAACTCCGTCTGGCACCGGATCAGCTCCCCGGCCAGCGGCTGGATCAGCGACTACTACACCAACACGCCGGGGTTCAACCAGTACCTGCCCGGTGAGCCGGAGTGCTCCACCACCCCGCCGCCCACCGGCACCCGCGAGGACCGGGCACTGGCCTGGGCCCGGTCGGTCATCGGCCAGGCGTACACCAACGGGGACCTGGGCGACTCCAACCACGCGTGGGACGGCTGGTGCGACAACTTCGTCGGGCACGCCTACGGTCGGGCCGCCAGCGGCTACGCCTCGGCCATCGTGCACTACAACTCGCTGTACTCGCGTGGCCTGATCCGCACCACGGGCACCCCACCGGCCGGCGCACTGGTCTTCTACGCCGCTGCGCCGATCAACGGGAACTACGGCCACGTGATGCTCTCCGAGGGCAACGGCAGCTACATCACCTCGGCGGCCACCGTCCGTCGCGTCGACCTGAGCTGGCCCAACGCGCCGTACCTCGGCTGGTCCTACGCCGACCCGGAGTGGACCGGGCGCTGACGCCCCATCCCACCCGGCTCCCCTTCCGGTCGTCCGCTGAAAGGATCCTGATGCGTCTCCCCCTTCCCACCCGCGCGGCCCGGCGTGCCCTGCGCCTGGCCCTCGGCCTGACGCTGGTCGCCACCGTCGGCGTCGGCGTCATGCCCAGCCCCGCCACCGCCGCACCCGCCGCCACCGGCCCGGCCGCCCAGGCCGCGCCCGCCCCCCGCCCGGCCGACCAGGCCAAGCCGGCCAGTGTCGGTGGCCCCGCCATCGGCGCGAAGGCGAGCCGGGTCGGCGTCAACGCGGTCGGTATCGACCTGTGCGCCCAGGTGGCGTACGCCGCCGGCTTCCGGAACAACCCGCTGGTCACCGCCGTGGCCGTGGCGATGGCCGAGTCCTCCTGCAACCCGTCGGCGGTCGGCAGCAACGGCCCCACCACCGGCTGCTCGAACGGTTCGCTGGACCGGGGGCTGTGGCAGATCAACAACTGCTACCACCCCACCGTCACCGACAGTTGCGCCTACAACGCCCAGTGCAACGCCAACGCCGCCTACAGCATCTCCAGCGGTGGCAGCAACTGGCAGCCCTGGTCGACGTACAACAACGGGGCGTACGCCGGCTACCTGTCCGCCGCGCAGGCGGCGGTGGCCCGCCTGGGTGGTGGCCCCGGCGACCCGCCGCCCGGCGTGACCGGCACGATCCTGGCCAACCCGTCGCTCAACATCCGCACCGGGCCCGGCACCACCTACGGCATCGCCGGCTCCGTCTCCTACGGCGCGACGGTGAACATCGCCTGCTACACCTTCGGCGAGTACGTCAGCGGCGGCTACTGGCCGTCGTCCACCTGGGACCGGATCACCAACCCGGCGACGGGCGTGACCGGCTACGTGGCCGACACCTGGGTCAACACCACCTACGACGTGAAGACGATGGTCGGTCGCTGCTGACCGTCCCGTCCGGGGCCGCGCGGGTGGGGTCCGACCCTCCCGCGCGGCTCCGCCGTGACCGCCCTCTTGCCCTTCCCGCTGGCGCGGCGGCCGCACCCCGCCGGGCGTGGCGGCGGCGACCCATGCCTCACCTGGAGAGCGGTATTCCTGACAGTCATATTTGTGGATCTTGTGTCGGGTTTGTGGGTTGTGGGTGGGGTAGGTGACGGCGCATGCCGTTGTTCCGTTGGAGTTT
>NZ_MZMV01000001.1 GCF_002210435.1 Micromonospora wenchangensis | reverse complement strand
GCACGTCTACTCCCTGGTCATGGCCTCGCAGCGGCGGACCTCCCTGGCCGGGGAGCCGAGCTGACCGGGTGACCGGGTCGCGTTGATGCGGCCCAGGGGCGGGAACCGATGACGTGGCGGTGGTGCCGGGCGTCGCGTTCCGGCGGCACCGGAGGGACCCGGGAGGGGTCCCTCCGGTGCCGGACCGTCAGGTCCTGGTCAGGGTCACCTGCACTGTCTCACCCGGGCTCTGGCCGGCCGCGTTGGCGAACCCGACAGTGAACGTCACGTCGAGTCGACCCGTCTTGACCAGCGTCTGCCGGTACGCGGGGGCGACGGTCACGGTCACCGTGACGGTGTTCGCCTTGGCCACCTGGCGGGTGACCGCGTTGACCTTCTCCCCGCTGAGGGTCAGGGTGCCGGCCGTGTTGACCGTCGCGGTGAGCGTCGCCGTACCCGAGGTGGGGTCGGCCTCCACCTTGTCGATCTGTACGGTCGGGGCCGGGGTCGCCAGGTCGACCGTGCCGATGACCGGCTTGGACAGCGTCGACTGCCCGGACGAGTCGACCACCATCGCCTGGAACCTGATCTGCTTCCCGGCGTCCTTCGCCGCCGGGGTCCAGTCGAACAGGTAGGGGGCGGTGGTGGCCGTGCCGACCAGGGTGCCGTTGACGAACAGGCTCGCCGAGGCGATGGCGTGGTCGTCGGTACCCCGGATCAGCGGGTGCACCGTCGACCCGACCCGGAGCACCGCGCCGCGTCCCGGGTCGGCCAGCTCGGCCGAGGGCGCGGCGTCGACGACCCGGCCCACAGTGGTCGGCACCGCCGGTGGTGGGGTCGGCCGGCGCTTGGTGACGCTGACCGTGGCGCTGCCCGAGCCGTCCACCCCGGAGATCGCCTCGACGCCGGTGGCCGGGACCGCCGGTCCGCCCGACACCGGTGGCGCGCTGCCGAGGTAGCTGCCGGTCAGCGCGAACGGGGCACCCTCGCGTACCGCCGTGTTGTCGGCGTTGGCGTTGTAGACGGCGAACCCGTTGCCGGTGAGGACGTTGCGGGTGCCGGTGAGCGCCCCGGCCGTCTCGGTGCCGGCGTCGGTCAGCAGGATGCCATACGACCGGTGGGGTGCGGGCGGGTAGTAGTTCCCGGTGATCCGGCTGGTGTTCACGAAGCCGTCCGTCCCGCTGGTGTACGCGATGCCGGTCTGCGGGAACCGGCTGTTCGGCTCGCCGGTGACCACGGTGTCGGTCACGTACCCGTGCTGGCGGATGCCGGAGCGGACGGTGGTGTCGGGGGTGCCGTCGCGGCCCCGCGCGCCGTCGAAGAGGATGCCCCCGGACTGGTAGCCGCTGACCACGCTGCCGGTGACGGTCAGCTCGCTCTCGACGGTGCCGGTGCCCGCCCCCCGGATGATGCCGGTCTTGACGATGCCCCAGCCGTGCGGGTGCGCGGCCAGTTCCGCCTCGGTGGTCGCCACCCGCAGCGGGCCGACGACGCTGTCGGCGACCCGGCCGGCCGCGCCGAAGAACGCGACGCCCGCCTCGGCCCAGACGTCACCCGAGGTGACGGTGACGCCGGAGAGGTCGAGGAACATCTCGTTGGTGTCGGTCGAGCCGAGCGACTGCCGGGACACGGTGATCACGTTGCCGCCGCCGTCGCGCAGGTACGGCTGGTCGCCTGCCAGGTTCCCCAGCGACGGGTCGGGCATGATGGTCACCCTGTCCGCGCCGGCCCCCTTGATCTTCAGCGGCTTGGTGATGGTCAGGCCGTTGCGCGCGCCGCTCTGCACCGGGTTGGACGCGTGGTTCACCGGCGTCGACGACTCCCGGTAGACGCCCGCGCACACCACGATGGTGTCCCACGGCGAGGCGAAGTCGACGGCGGTCTGGATCGACGTGAACGAGGCGTTCGGGCACTGCTTCCGGTCGTCGTCGACCGTCCACGTGGTGTTGCCCTGCGGGTTCGCCACCGGGTCGACGAGCGCGACGTTGCCCGGGGTGTTGTCGTAGCCGGCGAGGTAGGTCGCCGGGTCGGGGCCGCCGAGGGCGGACGGGCCGTGGCCCGCGCCGTCGGCCCGGTCGCCGTCCGACAGGAGCTGCGCCCCCGCGTCGGATTCCTGGAAGCGTACGTCGGCCAGCTCGATCGAGCCGGACTTCGGCATGTCGCCCACCCCGAACCGGAGTTCCAGCTTCGCCAGCGCGCCGACGTCGACGCCCTGCGCCGCGAACTCGGCGAGCGGGACGCGGATCTGGTCGAGGACGATGTGGGTGTTCGGGGTGTTCGTGCCGGTCGACATGTGCAGGGCGTTGCCCCAGCGGGGGTCACCGGCGTCGACGGTCCCCTCCCGGCCGGCGGCGTCGCGCAGCGCGATCACGAACCGCTGGGTGGTTGAGGCCGGGTCGTACGACGTGGGTTTCTCGTTGGGCCAGACCGGGTTGGTCGGCGTGCCGTTGACGGTGGTGTCCCGGGTGTTGTCGCCCCGGTTGTCGGCACCCGGGTTGCGGGTGTCGAAGAAGTTCACGGCGGCGCTCAGCGCCAGCGCCTTCAGGTGCCGTACGTCACCGGACGCGGCCGGGATCGCGGCGGTCAGCGACGCGGCCGAGCCCGGCTCCCAGGCGAGGGTGAGCTGGCGACCGTAGGAGTGGTTGATGGGGCTGTTCTCCCGGGTGCCGTTCTGCCCGCCGAGCGCGCCCGCCGCCGGTAGCGGGCAGGGCTTGGCGGCGGCCGGCAGCCCGGTCTTCCCGAGCTGCGCCGGGGCGAAGTCCTGCGGCTCCGGGTTGCACCAGTCGTACCCGCCGGGGGTGGTCGCCGGTTTCGGGGTGACCCCGGCGGCCTGCGCGTACGGGTCGGCGAAGCCGCTGCCGGTCAGGGTTCCACCGAGGGCGTTACGGGTCAACGGGTTGGCCACCTCGGGCCGGATCACGTCCACCCGCTCCTGCGGAGCGGCGAAGTAGCTGGTGTTGACCCGCTCGTTGCACGGGATAGCGGTGCCGGACGGGCTGGTCGGGCAGGCCGACGCGGGGACCTGGAGGCCATCGGGGGTGTTGGCCAGTTCACCTGTCAGATAGGGCTGGAACGCGCCCTCGCCGCCGACGTAGCGGCGGAAGAACGCCGCCATCGTCGCCAGCCCCAGCTTCTCCTGGTCGCCCATCCGCGCCGGGTCGCCGGAGAACTTGGTGTTCACGGCGGGGTTCAGCGGGTCGGAGTTGTCGATGGCGTAGTTCAGGGCCGGGTCGGTGTAGCTGGCCGCGCCGCTGAGCCGCAGGTTGTGCGGGTGGATGTTGTTGGTCGCGAACGGTGCGGAGTTGCCGCACGCGGCGTCGTTGTTGGCCTGGCCGTCCGCGCCGCCGTCGGCGTACCAGACGGTGTTGTACCAGTTGTGGATCGCGCCGAGGTGCTCCACCTGGATGCGGGGGAAGGGGGCGCCCGGGTTGACGTACTGGCTGCGTTCGAACAGCCGCGCGCCCTGGAGGTTGGAGACGTCGCCGTCGCACATCGGCAGGATCGTCAGGTACGGCATCCCGTACGGGGCCTTGCGCTCGTAGTCCACGGGCGCGAGCGAGATGACCCCGCGCAGCGGGTACCGCGGGCCGTCGGTGCGGATGCGGTTGTAGTCGATGAAGCTGGACACCGCGTCACCGCCGCGCGAGTGGCCCATCAGGCCGATGCGGGTCAGGTCGAGGCGACCGGCGAGCGTGGTGCCGACGGTGGTGTGCCCGTCGACCGGCAGCCCGCCGGAGCGGTTCGCCGCGCTGAGCGCGTCCAGGGTCGCGGCGATGAGCATCCGGCGGCTGTGCATGCCCTTGCCCTTGTTGCCGTCCTGCCGCATCATCAGCTGGTCCTGGGACACCGAGAAGGTGGTGTAGCCCCAGGTGGCGAGGTTCTCCGCCAGGTAGGCGTAGCCGTTCTCGTTGTGCTTGAACTGGGCGCAGGTGAGCTGGGCGGTGTCCTGACCGGAGTCGCACGAGCCGTGGTTGCCGTGCACCAGCACGAGCACCGGCGACGGCGTGGTGCGTCGGGTGAAGTCCGGTGTGTGGAGTTGGCCCCGGATCTCGATCCGCTCCGGGGCCTGTGTGGTCCCGGCCGTCGGGTCGGCGCCTGAGGAGTTCGGTTCCTGGATGCTGGCGAGGCCGAGTTTGGCCTCCTGGACGGCCTGGTGTCCGAAGGGGCCACGGGCCGTCGGGTCGGGCAGGTCGGTCGTGGACGCCGGAGGCGGCGCGACCGCGGTGGGTGACGCCGCGGTGGCCGGCCCCGCCAGGGCCACCGGGGCCGTCACCGCGACGATCACCGAGAGGAGCACGCGCGTGCTCCTCGATGTTCGTACCTTCAAAGGTTTCTCCTCGGAGCGAGATTGAGCGTTCAACGGTCGCGAACGCTAACCAGCCCTCGTTTCTCCGAGGTTTCCGTCGACAGCCGTTTTCCGGTTGATCGAATACTTCCCTACCAGGGGATATGCGCCCACGGCGGCACTCTCGCGGCAACTCTGACACGCAGGGCACGGCCTTCTCCGCGGTGCGTTTCCGGGCCCGCGAGGACGGGGGGCGTGGGCGTGATGCGGGTCGTGGGCACCGGTGGGAAACGGGTGGAACGGGCCCCGGAGAGGTGGTGCCGTCGCCGCCGGTGAGCGGAGGCGTCGGGCTACCCAGGGTGACGTGTCCATGGTTTGCGGATGGGTTGCTAACCGTCCAACGCGGTGATCACGGGCAATTAGTGCGCCGCCGTGTGGACGCGGCCAAGGGGCGCAGTACGGACAGGTGTCCGATCTGCCGGGGTGATCCGCACGAATCTTTCCTGCTGAGTGACCAGACAGTGATGTAATCGAAACATGGCTATTGGTGGCGCGGTCCGGACCCGGTAGCATCCACATTCGTGACGGTCGTTGGACGGCATTGTGCCGGCGGCGTCACGAGTGGCTGTCGACCATTTGGTCGAATGCTGCCCAGGATCTGCCGGCCCCGGTACCGGGCAACTGTGGCCGAGCGGTCCGTCCCGCTTTCGGCTCGCCGCTGAGCCGTGTGAACGGTGGTCGGTGCCCCAATTCGGCCGGGCCCCGTTCTGGAAACAAACATTCATGGCGGCTGCGCCAGAACGAGGGAGAAATGGTTGCCATCCGGCAGGTCTCGGCGGACCAGAACAGCGAGTTGGCCGCCTGCGTCAAAGCCTGGCGGCACCGGCTTCCGCCGGATGACCACCAGGTCGCCCGGAGACGTCGGGGACGTCGGTCCAACGTCACCCAGGAGGAGATCGCGGAACTCGTCGGGGTGAGCGTCGTCTGGTACAGCAACCTCGAACGCGGCGTACGCGCCAACTACTCGGACGCCTTCCTCGACGCCGTCGCCGGGACGCTGCGACTCGACCGGCACGAGCGGGAGCTGCTGTACCTCCTCGCGATCGGCCGGATGCCCTCACCCGCACCGGCCGGCACCACCCCGACCGTCCTCGGCACCGCCCTGCGCCAGTTCGTCGAGGGGCAACGCTGGGCGACCTACGTGCTCGACCGGTACGCGAGGGTGGTGCTGCACAACGAGATGTGCGAGTCCTACTATCCCTGGTTGCGCACCGATCCCAGCTATCCACGCTGGCTGTTCACCGATGCGGACGCCCGTCGGCGGCTGGTCAACTGGGACACCGACTGGGCGGCGCCGCTGCTCACCCAGATGCGCATCGCCCAGGCGCTGCACCCGCAGGACACCGGGATCGCCGCGCTCGTCGACGCCTGCCTGGAGACCAGCCCCGAGGCCCGTTGCCTGTGGGCCGCCCACCCCGCGTCCGGGCGAACCCTGCGGTCGCGGCGCGGCATCCGGCTGGCCAGCGACCACCGGACGACCCTGGTCGACGTGGTCACCCTCACCGACCCGAGCGCGAGCGACCTGCAGATCGTGTCGCTGATTCCGGTGGCCGAGGCCGCGTAGCCGCCGTTCCCGCATCCCTCCGCCGTCGGTGAATTGCACCCCGGCCGGTCCGGCCCGCCCCCGTGTCCGCGCTGACGGGCCCCAACTGTCAGTTTAGGAAAGTGGCAATTTCTGGCCGCCGCCCGCACCGCCGGGCAGGATTCTGCACGCCGCTTCCGGAGGCTTTGTGGACTCCTGCGGCCATCGATGCGGACCGGAGGCGGACATGAATCCATTCGACGATGCGGACGGCACGTTTCTGGTGCTGGTGAATGCGGAGTCGCAGCACTCGCTGTGGCCGGAATTCGCCGAGGTGCCGGCGGGCTGGACCGTGGCATGGGGACCGGGCGATCGGGACGGGGCGCTCCGGTACGTGGAGGAGAACTGGCAGGACATGCGGCCGAGAAGCCTCGCTCTCGCGATGGCTCGGGCCGATGAAGCCACCCTTCGTACCGAGTAACAGCACCCATTCGCCGTGGCGCAGCAGGTGCACCTTCTGTCAGGAGAGTTTCGTATGGCTGAGGACAATCGGCGCTGGCCGTTGAGCAGCGAGCAGCAGCGGCTGTGGTTCCTCGACCGGCTGACGCCGGCGAGTGCCGCGTACCACGTCCCGGTCTCGTGGCGGTTGCGGGTCGACGTGCCGCTGCCGGCGCTCGTCGCCACCGTCGGCCGCCTGCTGGCCCGGCACGACGCGTTGTTCCTGGCCTTCGACGAGGTCGACGGCGAGCCCGTGCAGCGGCTGGTGTCCACCCGCGAGGTTCCCCTGACGGTCCACGACCTCACCGACCACCCCGCCGCCGAGCGCGACGCGCGGAGCGCCGAGGTGGTCCGGGAGGTGTCCCGTGCCCCGTTCGACCTGCGCGTCGGGCCCCTGGTCCGGGCGGCCGTCTTCGCGGTCGACGGCCAGGTGCGGCTGCTCCACCTGACCTTCCACCACATCGCCGTCGACGGCCTCTCCCTGGAGATCATCGAACGCGAACTCGCCGCCGGCCTGAGCGACGCCGCCGGCCTCGCCGACGCCGCCGGGCCGAGGGATGCCGCCGGGCCGGGCGATGCCACCGGGCCGGGCCACGCCGCCGGGGCCGGTGCCACCGGCGGGCCGGGAGACGCCGTCGGGTCGGCGGTGCCGGCCTACGTCGAGCACTGCCTCCGGCAGCGGCGGTGGTCGGCCGGCCCGCAGGCGCAGCGGGAACTCGACAGCCGCGTGGCGCAGTTGCGGGGCGCGCCGGAACTGCTCGAACTCGGGCGGGACCGCAACCGCCCCCGGGACTTCAGCTACCGCGGCGAGACCCTGCGGTTCACCGTGCCGTCGCAGCTCCGCGACCGGGTGCGGGAACTGGCCGGACGGCACGGGGTCACGCCGTACGTGGTGCTGCTGGCGGCCTTCACCGTCTTCCTGCACCGGCAGACCGGCCAGACCGACGTGGTCGTCGGTTCGCCCGTCGCCGGCCGGGGGGACAGCCGGTTCCTGGACGTGGTCGGGTTGTTCGCCGGCACGATGGTGTCCCGCACCGACCTGAGCGGCGAACCGACGTTCGGAACCGTCGTGGCGCGTACCCAGGAGTCGGTGCTGGACGCCCTGGAACACCTGGACGTGCCGTTCGACCACCTGGTCAACCGGCTGGTGCCGACGCGGGTGCCGAGCCACGGCCCGCTCGTACAGGTGCTGTTCGCGTTCCACGAGAACGGGCCGGGCGCGGTCGGCGGGTCGTTCCTGAGCCGCGAGTTCGTGCCGACGGACACCGCGAAGCTGGACCTCACGTTCACCGTCTACGACGTCGCCGGCCGGTACGACGTCGAGATCGAGTACTGCACGGACCTGTTCCTGCGCGCCACGGTCGAGCACTTCTTCCGGCACTGGTCGAGTCTGCTGGGCAGCGCGCTCGACCGGCCCGACCTGGCGATCGGGCAGCTCACGGCGATGGACGACGCCGAACGCGCGCTGGTGCGCTCCTGGACCACACCGTCCCCGGTGGACCTTCCCGACGGTGAGTTGGTGCATGAGTTGGTGGGGCGGTGGGTGGTGGGTTCGCCGGGTGCGGTGGCGGTGGTGTGTGGGGAGGTGGTGTTGACGTATGGGGAGTTGGGGGTGTTGTCGGATCGGGTGGCGGGGTTGTTGCGGGGGTTGGGTGTGGGTGGTGGTGGGTTGGTGGGGGTGTGTGTGGGGCGGTCGGTGGATGCGGTGGTGTGGTGTTTGGGGGTGTTGAAGGTTGGTGCGGCGTATGTGCCGTTGGATGTTGATTATCCGGTGGAGCGGTTGTCGTTGATGTTGGTGGATTCGGGTGTGTCGGTGGTGTTGGGGGGTTCGGGTGTGGCGGGGCGGTTGCCGTCGGGTCCGTGGCGGGTGGTGGAGGTGGATGCCGAGGGGGCGGCGGTGGGGGAGCCGGCCCCGGTGGATGGGGCGTCGGCGTCGTCGGTGGTGACGGGGGACAGTGCGGCGTACGTGATCTACACGTCGGGCTCGACCGGCCGACCCAAGGGCGTCACCGTCCCGCACTCCGCGGTCACCCGGCTGCTGCACTGGGGGCGGGACTTCCTGCACGCCGGCCCCGACGACGTCTGGTCGATGTTCCACAGCATGTCGTTCGACTTCTCCGTCTGGGAGATCTGGGGCGCGTTGAGCACCGGCGGCCGGCTGGTCGTGGTGCCCTACTGGGTCTCCCGCAACCCGGAGGACTTCCACCGGCTGGTGACCGGGGCCGGGGTGACCGTGCTCAACCAGACCCCCTCGTCCTTCGCCCAGTTCGAGGAGGTCGACTCCCGGTCGGACCAGCCGCACGCGCTGCGCTGGGTGGTCTTCGGCGGCGAGGCGTTGGAACACGCGTCGGTGCGCCGCTGGGCCGCGCGGCACGGCTGGGACCGGCCCCGGCTGGTCAACATGTACGGGATCACCGAGACCACCGTGCACGTCACCGCCCGTACCCTCGGGCCGGACGACGTCGGGGACGGTCTGAGCCGGATCGGCCGCGAGGTGGCCGGGCTGACCGCCCACGTCCTCGACCCGATGCTGGTCCCCGTCCCGATCGGCGCGGTCGGCGAACTGTACGTCGGCGGCGCGCGGCTGGCCCGGGGGTACGCCGGCCGGCCGGCGCTGACCGCCGAGCGGTTCGTCGCCGACCCGTACGGCAGCCGGCCCGGTGGGCGGCTGTACCGCACCGGCGACCGGGTGCGGCTGCGCCCCGACGGCGACCTGGAGTACGCCGGCCGGGTCGACAACATGGTCAACATCCGGGGCTTCCGGGTCGAGCCCGGCGAGATCGAGGGCACCCTCGCCCGGCACCCGGCGGTCGGCGCGGCCGTGGTGACCGCCCGCACCGACGGGCCCGGTCGGGTCACCCTGGTCGGCTACGTCACGCCGGCCGGCACCGCCCCCCTCACCGCCGCCGAGGTACGCGAGTGGCTGCGCCACCAGCTTCCCGAGTACCTGCTGCCGGCCCGGCTCATGGTGCTCGACGCGCTGCCGCTGACACCCACCGGCAAGGTCGACCGGGCGGCGCTGCCCGAACCCGACCTCGACGGCGCGGTCACCGGCCCGGCCGCCCGGACCCCGGCCGAACGAATCCTCTGCGACCTGTTCGCCGAACTGCTCGGCGTGCCCGAGGTGGGCATCGACGGGAGTTTCTTCGGCCTCGGCGGCGACAGCATCATGTCCATCCAACTGGTCAGCCGGGCCCGCCGCGCCGGCCTGCACCTCAAACCGAAGGACGTCTACCAGCAGCGCACCGTCCGCGCCCTGGCCGCCGTGGCGACCACCGTGGACGACCGGACCGTCGAACGTCCGGACGACGCGACAGGTGCGGTGCCGGTGACGCCGATCCTGGCCTGGGCCCGGGAGGAGCTTGGCGGCCCACTTGACGCGTTCAGCCAGTCGATGCTGGTCCGGGTGCCCGCCACGACGACCGTCGACGAGGTGCGGCAGGCGTTGCAGGCGCTGCTCGACCACCATCCCGCGCTGCGGATGCGGGCCCGCACCGGGGACGGGCCGTGGGAGCTGGACATCCCGCCCGCCGGGGCGGTACGCGCCGAGGACTGCCTGCACACCGTCGACCTGACCGACGCCACCGCGGCCGGGCGCGCGACGGTCCTCGCCGACCAGGCACAGGCCGCCCGGGACCGGTTGCGCCCCGCCGACGGGGTGCTCGTGCAGGCCGTCTGGTTCCCGGCCGGCCCGCAGACCGGCAACCGGCTGCTGCTGGTCGTCCACCACTTCGCCGTCGACGGGGTGTCGTGGCGCATCCTGCTCGCCGACCTCCGGGCCGCCTGCGCCGCGCTCGGCGACGGGAGACCGCCGACGTTGGAGCCGGTGGGCACGTCCCTGCGCGGCTGGGCACGGCAGGTCGCGGCGCTGACCGACGGACCGGTCCGCGCGGACGAACTGGCCGGCTGGACGCGGCTGCTGGACCGGCCGGCGACGCCGCTCGGCGACCGCCCCCTCGACCCCCGGGTCGACGTCTTCGGCCGGCTGCGCAGCCTGTCCCGCAGCGCCTCGACGGAATGCACCACGGCCGTGCTCACCACCGCCCCGGCCGCGTACCGCACCGGGGTGGACGAGATCATGCTGACCGCGCTGGCCCTGGCGCTGCCGCCGTGGCTGGCCCGGCGGGGCCGGGGCGGCACCGACGGGGTGCTGGTCAACCTGGAGGGGCACGGCCGCGACGGTCTGGTGCCGGACGCCGACCTGTCCCGCACCGTCGGCTGGTTCACCCGCATCCACCCCGTCCGGCTCGATCCGGGCCCGGTGGACGGGGCGCAGGTCCGCTCCGGTGGTCAGGCGGTCAGCGCCGCGGTGAAACGGATCAAGGAGCAGCTCCGCGCCCTGCCACCCGTCGGCGGGTACGGCGTACTGCGCTATCTCGACCCGCGTACCGGCCCGGTGCTGGCCGGGATGCCGGCCCCCCAGATGGCCTTCAACTACCTGGGCCGGTTCCCCGCCGCCGCACCCGACGACTGGGGGCCGGCCGAGGAGGGCGCGGTGCTGCGGGGCGGGGCCGACCCCCGGCACCCCGTGCCGCACGTGCTGGAGGTCGCCGCCGTCACCGTCGACGGCCCGGCCGGCCCGCACCTGCGGACCACCTGGTCGTGGCCGGCGGAGCTGCTGGCCGAGGCCGACGTGGCCGACCTCGCGGACGACTGGCACGCCGCCCTGGAGGCCGTGGTGGCCGGCGCGACGGCACCGGCCGCCGGCGGCCCCACGCCGTCGGACCTGACGCTGGTCACGCTGAGCCAGGACGAGATCGACGACCTTGAGCAGGAACTGGCGGCGGAACAGGGAGCGGTGTCATGACCACGTCGAGCATCGAGGACATTCTGCCGCTGGCCCCCCTGCAGGCCGGGATGATGTTCCACTCCTGGCACCAGAGCAGCGGGCCGGAGGTGCAGACCGCGCAGCTGATCCTGGACCTGCACGGTCCGCTGGACGTCGCCGCGCTGCGGGCGGCGGCGGAGGCGTTGCTGCGCCGCTACCCCAACCTGCGGGCGAGTTTCCGGGAACGCCGCTCCGGCCCACCCGTGCAGGTGGTCGTCCGCCGGCCGGAACTGTCCTGGACGGAGGTCACCGTCGCGCCGCAGGAGGACCCGGACGCCGCCCTCGCCCGGCACACCGAGGCCGACCAGGGACGGCGGTTCGACCTGCGCCGGGCCCCGCTGATCGGATTCCGGCTGATCCGCGTCGACGGCCACCGGCACCGGCTGGTCGTCACCTACCACCACATCCTGCTCGACGGCTGGTCCACCGGCCTGCTGATCCGTGACCTGTGCACCCTCTACGCGCAGGGCGACGTGCTGCCACCCGCCCCGTCGTACCGGGACTTCCTGGGTTGGCTGGCCGGGCGGGACCGGCCGGGCGCGGAGGCGGCCTGGCGGGTGGCGCTGGCGGACCTGGCCGGGCCCACCCTCGTCGCCCCGGCCGACCCGACCCGCGTCCCGGTCTGGCCCGGTGACCTGCCGGCCGAACTCGACGCGGCGGCCACGGCGGACCTGGTGGCGTTCGCCAGGCGGCACGACCTCACCGTCAACACCCTCGTGCAGGGCGCGTGGGCGCTGCTGATCGGCCAGCTCACCGGACGCGACGACGTGACGTTCGGCGCGGCCGTCTCCGGCCGGCCACCCGAGCTGCCCGGGTCCGAGAACATGGTCGGGCTGCTGATGAACGTGGTGCCGGTACGGGTCCGGCTGCGCCGCGACGAGCCCCTGTCGGCGCTGCTGACCCGCCTCCAGCACGAGCAGGCGCAGCTCATCGAGCACCACCACCTGGGCCTGGCCGACATCCAGAAGGTGGCCGGGACCGGCGAGCTGTTCGACACCTGCGTCGCGTTCGAGAACTTCCCCGAGTCCGGTGAGCTGCGCTGCGGGCCGCTGCGGGTGGAGGCGGGCGCCGCCGACGCCGCCCACTACCCGCTGAGCCTGAACGCGGCGGCCGGCACCCGGCTGCGGATGCGGCTGTCCTACCGGCCCGACCTGTTCCCGGTGGGGTTCGCCCGGGGGCTGCTGCGCCGGTTCACCCGGCTGCTGACCGAACTGCCCACCCTGCTCGGGACGCGTACCGGCCGGCTCGACCTGCTCGACGTGCCCGAGCGGCTGCGACTGTCGACCCAGGGCCGCAACCCCGATCCGGTGCCGGTGGCGACCCTGCCGGCCCTGGTAGAGGCGTGGGCGGCCCGCACGCCCGACGCGGTAGCCGTCCGCTGCGGGGCGGACCTGCTGACGTACGGCGGGTTGAACGCGCGGGCCAACCGGCTCGCCCACGCGCTGATCGCCCGGGGGATCGGCCCGGAGCAGCTCGTCGCGCTGGTGCTGCCGCGCGGGGTGGAGCTGGTCACCGCGATCCTCGCGGTGACCAAGGCGGGTGCCGGGTACCTGCCGGTCGACCCGGACTACCCGGGTCCGCGCGTCGCGCAGATGCTCGCCGACGCCGCGCCGGCCGGCGTGGTGTTCGCCGGGGCGGACGCCGCGCCGACGGCCCGCGCCGCCGCCGAGGCCGCCGACCTGCCCCGGATCGACCTCGACGACCCGGCGCTGCTCGCCGAGCTGGCCGGCCACCCGGACCGCGACCCCACCGACCGGGACCGCCGCACCCCGCTGCTGCCGACCCACCCGGCGTACGTGATCTTCACCTCCGGGTCCACCGGGCGGCCGAAGGGTGTCGTCGTCACCCACCAGGGCGTCAGCAGCCTCGCCGCCACCCAGGCCGACCGGCTCGGCGTGGACGGTCGGGCCCGCGTCCTCCAGTTCGCCTCGCCCAGCTTCGACGCCTCGTTCTGGGAACTGTGCATGGCGTTGACCTCGGGCGCGGCCCTCGTCGTGCCGACCGAACGGCTGCTCGTCGGCGACCTGCTCGCCGACTTCGTCCGGGCCCACGGGATCACCCACGCGACGCTGCCCCCGGCGGTGCTCACCCCGCTGGCCGCACAGCCCCTGCCCACCCTGCGCTCCCTGGTGCTGGCCGGCGAGGCGTGCCCCGCCGAACTGGTCACCCGCTGGGCGGAGGGCCGTCGCATGGTCAACGCGTACGGCCCGACGGAGACGACGGTCTGCGCCACCATGAGCGCCGACCTGCGCGCCGACCGGGTCGGGTCCGGGACCGCCGTGCCCATCGGCCGCCCGGTCCGCAACTGCCAGGTGTACGTCCTCGACGACGCCCTGCGGCTGGTCCCCGCCGGGGTGGCCGGTGAACTGTACGTCTCCGGCCGGGCCCTGGCCCGGGGCTACCTGCGCCGACCCGGGCTGACCGCGACCCGGTTCCTGGCCGACCCGTACGCGGGGCCGGGGGAGCGGATGTACCGCACCGGTGACCTGGTGCGCTGGCGTCCCGACGGCGAGCTGGAGTTCGTCGGCCGGGTGGACGACCAGGTGAAGGTGCGCGGCCACCGGATCGAACCGGGCGAGGTGGAGGCGGTGCTGACCCGGCACGACACGGTCGCCCAGGCGGCGGTGGTCGTCCGGGAGGTGGGCGCGGGCGGGCGGCAGCTCGTCGGCTACCTGGTGGGCCCGCCGGACGGCCCCGCCCCCGACCCGGCCACGGTCCGCGCCTTCGTCGCCGGCCACCTGCCCGAGTACATGGTGCCGAACGTCCTGGTGCCCCTGGCCGCCCTGCCGCTCAACCGCAACGGCAAGGTCGACCGGGCGGCCCTGCCCGCACCCGACCAGGAGCCGACGACCGTCGCCGACCAGCCGGGCACCGCCACCGAGAAACTGCTGTGCGACCTGTTCGCCGAGGTGCTGGGGGTGCCCACGGTCGGCGTCACGGACAGCTTCTTCGGCCTCGGCGGCGACAGCATCTCGTCGATCCAACTGGTCAGCCGGGCGCAGAGCGAGGGGCTGGCCATCCGGCCCCGGGACGTCGTCGCGCACCCGACCGTCGCCGGGCTCGCCGCCGTCGCCGACCTGGCCGCCGACCACAGCCGGGACGCCGCCGAAAGCCGTGCCGACGACGGGGTGGGCGAGTTCGAGCCGACGCCGATCATGGAGTGGCTGCGGGCGGCCGGCGGACCGGTCGACGGCTACTACCAGTCCATGGTGGTCCGGGTCCCCGCCGACCTCACCGAACCGGATCTCCGTGCCGCCCTCCAGGCGGTGCTCGACCGGCACGACACGCTGCGGATGCGGCTGGACCGGCCGTCCTGCCCCGACGGCCCGTGGCGGCTGGACGTGGCTGCCCCGGGCAGCGTACCGGCCGCGTCGGTGCTGACCCGGGTGCCCGTCGACCCGGACACGCCGGAGCCGGACCGCCGCCGGATCGTCGCCGAGCACGCGGCGGCTGCCCAGGCCCGGCTCGCGCCGGGCGCGCGGATGATGCTCCAGGCCGTCTGGTTCGACGCCGGGCCACGGCACCGCGGGCGGCTGCTGCTGGCCGCCCACCACCTCGCCGTCGACGCGACGTCCTGGCGGATCCTGCTGCCCGACCTGGCCGCCGCGTGGGCGGCCGTGTCCGCCGGTGGACGGCCCGAGCTGGCCCCGGTCACCACCTCGTACCGGCGGTGGTCGACGCTGCTGGGCGAGGAGGCGACCCGACCGGCCCGCAGCGCCGAACTGGACCTGTGGCGCGGGATGCTGGCCGCGCCCCCGCCGCCGGTCGGCACCCGCGCCCTGGACCCGGCCCGGGACACCGCCCGGACCGCCCGCTCGTTGGCGCAGACCGTCCCGGTGGAGCTGTCGGCGGCGCTGCTGCGCCGGGTGCCGGACGCGCTGCACGCCGGGGTGGACGAGGTGCTGCTGGCCGCGCTGACCGTCGCGGTCGCGTCGGGCCGGCCGGGCGGGCTGCTGGTCGACGTCGAGAGCCACGGCCGCGAACCGCTGGCCGAGCACGTCGACGTCGCCCGTACCGTCGGCTGGTTCACCAGCCTGTACCCGGTGCGGCTGGACCCGGGGGCGGTGGACTGGGCGCAGGTGTGGGCCGCCGGGCCCGCCGTGGGCACCGTCGTGCGGCGGGTCAAGGAACAGCTCCGCGCCGTACCCGACCACGGCATCGGGTACGGGCTGCTGCGCTACCTGAACCTGGCCACCGGCCCCGAACTGGCCGGACTGGGCCGCCCGCAGCTCGGCTTCAACTACCTGGGCCGGCTCGGCGGCGGCACGTCCGAGGCGGACTGGACCCCCGTACCGCAGGACGCCCTCGGCGGTGACGTCGACGCGGACATGCCGCTGCCGCACGCGGTGTCGCTGAACGCCGTCACCGTGGACCTCGCCGACGGCCCGCAACTGCGGGCCACCTGGACCTGGGCCGGTGACGCCGTGCCCGAGGCCCGGGTCCGCGAGCTGGCCGACGGGTGGCTGCGTGCGCTGCGGGTGCTGGCGGACAGCACCGCGACCCCGGCGGTGGGCCGGATCCCCTCCGACTTTCCGCTGGTCACGATCGGGCAGGGGGAGCTGGACACGATCGGGGCCGAACACCCCCGGCTGACCGACCTGCTGCCGCTGGCCCCGTTGCAGGAGGGCATCCTCTACCACGCCACGTACGCCGGGACCGGCGCGGACGTCTACACCGCCCAGCTGACCCTGGAGCTGACCGGCCGGCTGGACCCGGTGGCCCTGCGCCGGGCCGCCCGGGACCTGCTGACCCGGCACCCGAACCTGGGTGCGGCGTTCCGGCAGCAGCTCACCGGCCCCCCGGTGCAGGTGATCGGCGACGACGTCGAGCCGCCCTGGCAGGAGGTCGACCTGTCGGCGCTGCCCGCTCCGCAGGCGCAGGCCGAGGCCGCCCGCATCGCCGACACCGAACGGCGTCGACGCTTCGACCCGGCCCGGCCGCCGCTGCTGCGGTTCAGTCTGGTCCGGCTGGGTGCCGAGCGGTACCGCCTCGACTTCACCCACCACCACATCCTGCTCGACGGCTGGTCGCTGTCGCTCGTCGTCCGCGACCTGATCGCGCTCTACGAGCACCGTCGGGGGGCCGCGGCCCCGCCGCCGCCGGTGCCGTTCCGTACCTATCTGGACTGGGTGGCCCGGCAGGACCGGCCGGCCGCCGAGGCGGCGTGGCGGACGGCGCTGGCCGGGCTGGCCGAACCGACCCTGCTCGCCGGGCCGGGCGCGGCCCACCCGACGGCGCTGCCCCGCGACCTCGACGTCGAGCTGGACGAGGGGCTGACGGCGGCGCTGACCGCCCTGGCCCGGGAGCGGGGCGTCACGGTGAACACCGTGCTCCAGGCCGCCTGGGGGGTGCTGCTCGGCTACCTGACCGGGCGCGCCGACGTGGTGTTCGGGATGCCGGTGGCGGGTCGCCCGCCGGAGCTGCCCGGCGTCGCGACGATGGTGGGGCTGTTCCTCAACACGCTGCCGGTGCGGGTGCGGACCACCCCCGGGGAGGCGTTCGGCGACCTGCTGACCCGGCTGCACGGCGAGCAGTCCGCGCTGGTGCCGCACCAGTACCTGGGGCTGGGCGCGGTGCAGCGGCTCGCCGGCACCCCCGGCACCCTCTTCGACACCCTGTACGTCTTCGAGAACTACCCGGTCGCGCTGGACGGCACCCCGGCCCTGGGCGAGGCCCGGATCACCGACGTGCAGGGCCGCGACGCCACCCACTACCCGCTCGCCGTGGTGGTGCTCCCCGGGGCCCGGATGCGGATCCGCGTCAGCCACCAGCCGGACCTGGTCTCCCCGGCGACCGCCGACGCGGTGCTGGAACGGTTGCGGGCGCTGCTGGGGGCGGTCGTCGCCGACCCGGGCGTCCCGGTAGCCCGGCTGTCCCCGCTCACCGGGGCGGACCGGCGGCTGCTCGCCGAGGCCAACGACACGACCGTCCCGCCGGCCCGGACCGACCCGGACACCCTGGTCGGCCGGTTCGAGGCGCAGGTACGACGTACCCCGGACGCGGTCGCCGTCCACGACGGCGACGGGGAGCTGAGCTACGCCGACCTGGACGCCGCCGCCAACCGGCTGGCCCACCTGCTGATCGGGCGCGGCGTCGGCCCGGAACGGGTGGTGGCCGTCGCGCTGCCCCGCTCCACGGCCAGCCTGGTGGCGATCCTCGCCACGGTCAAGGCGGGTGCCGCGTACCTGCCGGTGGACCCGGAGTACCCGGCGGCGCGGCGGGCCCTGATGGTCAGCGACAGCGGGGCCGACTGCGTGCTGACCACCGGGGAGACCGCCGGGCGGCTGGTCGCCGCGGGCTGCCCCGCCGACCGCTGCCTCGACGTCGACGCCCCGGCCGTGGGGGAACTGCTCGCCCGGCAACCGGCGACCGCCCCCACCGACCGGGACCGGTCCACGCCGCTGCGCGCCGCCCATCCCGCCTACGTCATCTACACCTCCGGCTCGACCGGCCGGCCCAAGGGCGTCGTCGTGCCGCACGCCGGCATCGTCAACCGGCTGGCCTGGATGCAGGACCGGTACCGGCTGACCGCCGCCGACCGGGTCCTGCACAAGACGAGCCTCAGCTTCGACGTGTCGGTGTGGGAGATGTTCTGGCCGCTGTCCACCGGCGCGGCGGTCGTCGTCGCCGACGCGGACGACCAGCGGGACCCGACCCGGCTGGCCCGGCTGATCGACAGGCAGCGGGTCACCACCGCCCACTTCGTACCGTCCGTGCTCGCCGCCTTCCTGGCCGAGCCGGTCGCCGCGCACTGCGCCGGCCTGCGCCTGGTGATCTGCAGCGGGGAGGCACTGGACCCGGAACTCGCCCACCGGTTCCACGCCACCTGCGGCGCGGACCTGCACAACCTGTACGGGCCCACGGAGGCGTCCGTGGACGTCACCCACTGGCCGGTGCCGGCGGGCGGGCGGGCGGCGTACGTGCCGATCGGGCGGCCCATCTGGAACACCCGGGTGCACGTGCTGGACGGCTTCCTGCGCCCGGTGCCCCCGGGGGTGGTGGGCGACCTGTACCTGACCGGCGTCGGTCTGGCCCGGGGTTACCTGGACCGCCCCGGGCTGACCGCCGAACGGTTCTTGGCCGACCCGTTCGGCGGCCCGGGGGAGCGGATGTACCGCACCGGGGACCGGGCGGCCTGGGACCCCGCCGGCCAGGTGGTCTTCCACGGGCGTGACGACCAGCAGGTCAAGGTGCGGGGCTTCCGCGTCGAACTGGGCGAGATCGACGCGGCGCTGGCCCGCTGCGCCGGGGTGCTGGCGGCGGCGACGGCGGTCCGCGAGGACGTGCCGGGCATCCGCCGGATCGTCGGGTACGTGGTGCCGACGCCGGCCGTCCCGTTCGATCCGGGCCGGTTGCGCGACGAGCTGGCCGCGAGCCTGCCGGCGCACCAGGTGCCGGCGGCGTTCGTCGCGCTCGACGCGCTGCCGCTCGGCCCGACCGGCAAGCTCGACCGGGCGGCCCTGCCCGCGCCGCCGACGCCCACCGCCGACCCGGTGGCCGCCGCGCCGGTCGACGGGCTACCGGCCCGGCTGTGCGAGCTGTTCAGCGAGGTGCTGGGGGTGCCGGCCGGGGTCGACGACGACTTCTTCGACCTGGGCGGGGACTCGTTGACCGCGATGCGGCTGGTGCACGGCGTCGAGGCGGCGCTCGGCGTCGACCTGGAGGTCGTGGAGCTGATGGCGCACCCCACCCCCGCCCGGCTGGCCGCGCGCCTGCCCGAACCGGTGCCGGCCGCCGACTGACCCGGCCGCCCTCCTACCGACCAGCGGCCGTCAGTCGGCCGACCACCCCTGCGAACGAAGGTTGACGACAATGCTGACGCTGGGATTCAGCGGCCTCGACCGCGGCACGGCGCTCAAGCGCGCGATACTCGGCGACGGGTGGCGGCGGGAACAACGGATCGTCCAGGGCCTCGACTCGGCGGCGGCGCTGGTCGACGAGACCGGGGTGATCGCCGCCGCCGCCCAGGAACGCTACGACGGCGACAAGGGCACCGGCCGCTTCCCCCGGGACGCGATCGACGCCTGCCTGCGGGCGGCCGGGGCGACGATGCGTGACGTCGCGGTCGTCGCGCACGGCTTCCGCTACGAACCGTCCCCGGTCTGGCAGCTCGACCACCTCTCCACCCGCTGGTACGAGGAGGTGTACGCGCAGCGCGTCCAGCGGGAGGTCTTCGCCGCCCACTACCCGCCGGCCGTCGCCGAACCCCGGTTCGTGCACGTCGGGCACCACGTCGCCCACGCCGCCAGCAGCTACTACCTCAGCGGTTTCGACGAGGCGCTGGTGGTGGTGGCCGACGGCATGGGCGAGCAGGAGTCGCTGACGGTGTTCGCGGGGCGGGGCGCGGTGCTCGACCCGCTCGGCAGCTACCCGATCATGAGTTCGCTGGGCATCCTCTACAGCGTCTTCACCCACTATCTCGGCTTCCAGCCCGGGATGGACGAGTACAAGGTGATGGGCCTGGCCCCGTACGGCGACCGGCAGCGCTACCGGGCCACCCTCGACGAGTTCGTCCGGCTCGACCCCGACGGCGGGTACGCCGTACCGCTGCTGTCGGCCAACAAGTCCCCGCTGGAACGCGAGACGCACCAGGGGGTGCTGCGCCGGCTGGAGGAGAAGCTCGGCCCGGCCCGCGAGCCCGACGCGGAGCTGGGGCAGCACCACATGGACGTGGCCGCCGCCCTGCAGGACGCGCTGGAACGCACCCTGCTGCACGTGCTGACCGAGTACCGCCGCCGCACCGGGCTGCGCCGGCTCTGCCTGGCCGGCGGGGTCGCGCTGAACTGCTCGGCGAACGGGGTGATCCTGCGCAGCGGCCTCTTCGACGAGGTGTTCGTCCAGCCGGCCTCCGGGGACGACGGCACCGCGCTGGGGGCGGCCCTGGCCGCGCTGCGCGAGGCGCGGCCGGCGACGCCGACCGGGATGCGGATGCCGTACTGGGGGGACGGGTGCACCGCCGACGACGTGGCGGCGGCGCTGCGGGACCTCGGTCCGGGTTTCGAGGTCCGCCGGCACGCCGAGGCTGACCTGGTCCGCGAGACCGTCGCGTTGATCGAGGGCGGGGCCACCGTGGCGGTGTGCCAGGGCCGGATGGAGTTCGGCCCGCGTGCCCTGGGCAACCGCAGCATCCTCGCCGACCCGCGCTCGCCCACCATGCGCGAACACCTCAACACCGTGGTCAAGCAGCGTGAGGAGTTCCGCCCGTTCGCCCCAGCGGTGCCGGTGGAGGACGCCGCCCGGTACTTCGACATCCCGCCGGGCACGGAGGCGGCGTTCCGGCACATGCTGATGGTCACCGGCGTCCGGGAGCCCTACCGGGACCGGTTGCCCGCCGTCACGCACGTCGACGGGTCGGCCCGGGTGCAGGTGGTACGACGCGAGGACGCGCCGCTGTTCTGGGGGCTGCTGCGCGAGATGGGCCGGCGGACCGGGCTGCCGGTGCTGGTCAACACGTCGTTCAACCTGCGGGGTCAGCCCATCGTCCGGACCCCGGCCGAGGCGGTCGCCACCTTCGCCCGGTCCACCCTGGACGCCCTCGTCCTCGACGGCCACCTGGTCCGCCGCACCGCCGGGGGGCCCGCGTGAGCGTCGACCACGAGCCGGCGGCGGTCGACACCCCGCCGTACGAGGAGATCGTCCGGGCCGCCTTCGGTCAGGTGCTCCGGCGGGCGGAGATCGCCCCCGACGCCGACTTCTTCGACCTCGGCGGGCAGTCCCTACAGGCCGTGGAGGTGGCGCTCGAACTGCGCCGGCGGATCGGCGTACCGGTCGAGATGGACCTGCTGTTCCGCTACCGACGGCCGGTCGACCTGGTGGCGCACCTGGCCCGGCTCGCGCCGCCGGCCCGCCGGGTGCCGATCTCGCCGACCGAGGAGCGGCTGCTGTTCCTCGACCGGCTGCACCCGGACTCGCCGCTGTACTGCGTCCCGGTGCGGTACGAGTTCGCCGGTGCGGTCGACGCCGAGGCGCTGCGTGCCGCGCTCCAGGAGCTGGTGGACCGGCACGATGCGCTGCGGACCTGCTTCCCGGCGGACGGGCGGAAACTGGTCCGGACGGCCGCCACCCTGCCGTGGACTGTCGTCGACCTGTCCGGCGAGGAACCGGACCGGGCCGCCGCCGAGTCCCGGCGGCACCTCGACGCACAGGCCCGCCGCCCGGTCCCCACCGACGTGCCGCCGCTGGCCCGTGCCTGCCTGGTCACCGAGCCCGGCGACCGCGCGGTGCTGCTGCTCACCCTGCACCACCTGATCGCCGACCAGCACTCGCTGGACCTGCTCGACAGTCAGCTCCAGCAGGCGTACGGCGCCCGGGTCGGCCTCGCCCGGGAGCTGCCACCGGTACGCCGTCGGGGCCTGGCCAACCGGCCCGACGCGGCGGAGTCACTGGCCCACTGGCGGGATCAGCTCGCCGGGCTGGGCGGCCGGCTGGCGCTGCCGGCGGACCGGCCCCGACCCGAGGTGGTGGGCCCGGCGGGTGCGGTGGTGACCGCGCCGCTCGACCCGGCGCTCGGCACCCGGCTGACCGACCTGGCGCGGGACTGCGCGGCGTCGGAGTTCATGGTGCTGCTCGCCGCCTACACGGCCTTCCTCAGCCGGGTCGCCGCGCCCGAGGGCACGACCCACGCGTCCGACGTGGTGGTCGGCGCACCCTTCGGCGGGCGGACGGTGGACGACGAGGACACCGTCGGCATGTTCGTCAACGTCCTGCCGGTCCGGGCCCGGATCGACGCCGACACCACCTTCCGGGACCTCGTCGCCCAGGTCCGTGCGCAGGTCAGTGCGGCGCTTGCGTACCAGTGGACGCCGTTGCAGGAGCTGGTGGCGGAGCTGGCCGACGCCGCCGGGCCGGACGGGCACCCGCTGACCCAGGTCGGCATCTCGCACGTCGACGACCGCGGGTGGCGCTGGGCGCCGGCCGGCGCACCGGCCGTGCGGGAGGTGCTGTCCACCGGCACCGCCAAGTTCGAGCTGCTGTGGACCGTCACCACCGGGACGACGTCGGCGACGTCCGCCCTGGAGGTCGCCGCCGACCTGTTCACTCCGGACCGGGCCCGGGAACTGCACGCCACCCTGCTGGCGGACCTTGCCCGGCTCAGCGCGACCCCGGACGCCCCGGTGGTGGACGCGGTGGCGTCGGACCCGTCGACGGCCCGGGAGGTCGTCCACGGGTACGTCCGTCAGCCCGCCGAGCTGCCGGTGCACGAGGTGGTGGCGCTGCGGGCGCGGGCCCACCCGGAGGCGGTCGCGGTCCGGCACGGCGACCGGGAGCTCAGCTACGGCGCGCTGGACACCGCCGCCGCCGTACTCGCGGGGCGGCTCGTCGCGGCGGGCGTACGACCGGGGGACCGGGTGGCGGTCGCCGCCGCTCGGGGCGCGGACGCGGTGACCGCGTTCCTGGCCGTGCTGCGTGCCGGGGCGGCGTACGTGCCCGTCGACGTGGCCCAGCCGCCGGCCCGCAGCCGGGCGATCGGGCGGGACAGCGGGGTACGGCTGGCGCTGTGCGAGCGGGGCCGCGAGGACCACGTGCCGCCCGGGGTGCCGACGATCGAGCTGCCCGGGGTGCCGGCCGGTGCTGCGGCGGGGGCGGCCGGTGCCGCCGGACCGGTCGGGTCGGCGCACGTCCCGGTGACGGTGCGGCACCCCGCGTACGTCATGTACACCTCCGGGTCCACCGGTGCGCCGAAGGGGGTGGTGGTGCCGCACGAGGCGATCCTGCGCCTGGTGCCGCACTCCAACTTCCTGCGGCTGGGGCCGGACGACGTCGTCGCGCACCTGTCGAACACCGCCTTCGACGCGGCCACCCTGGAGATCTGGGGCGCGCTGTGCGCGGGCGCGACGCTGGTGGTGGTGCCCCGCGAGGTCGCCCTGTCGCCGTACCGGCTGGGGCGGTTCCTCGCCGAGACCGGGGTGAGCGTCATGTTCACCACGAACGCGCTGCTCAACGCGATCGTCACGCACGTGCCCGACGCCTTCGCCCGGCTCCGGGTGCTGCTCGTCGGCGGCGACCAGTACGCGCTGGCGCAGATCCGCCGGATGCTGGCCGCCGGTGCGCCGGAGCACCTGGTCAACGCGTACGGGCCGACGGAGAACACCACCTTCTCCGCCGCGCACGAGGTCGTCCCCGCCGACCTGGACCGGGGCGTCATCCCGATCGGCGGCCCGATCGACGGCGGCTACCTGCGGGTGCTCGACGACCGGCTGGCCCCGGTCGCCCCCGGCGGTACCGGTGAGCTGTACGTCGGTGGGCAGGGGCTGGCCGACGGTTACGTGGGCGATCCGGGGCGTACCTGTGCGGCGTTCGTCGCGGACCCGTTCGCCGACGCGCCCGGCCAGCGGCTCTACCGCACCGGCGACCTGGTGCGGCTGCGGCCCGACGGGGACGTGGTGTTCCTGGGCCGCCGCGACGACCAGGTCAAGATCAGTGGGTTCCGGGTGGAGCCGGGCGAGGTGGAACGGGTCCTCGGCGACTGCCCGCAGGTGGGTGACCACGCGGTGGTGGCGGTCACCGACGCCGAACCCGTGGAACTGGTCGCCGTGTCCACGGGCCCGGCCGAGCCGTCCGAGGTGCGGGAGTTCCTGCGGGCCAACCTGCCCGCCTACATGGTGCCGGCGCGGTGCCACCGGCTGCCCGCCCTGCCGGTGACCCCCAACGGCAAGGTGGACCGGGCGGCGCTGCTGGCGGCGCTCGGCCGCGACCCGGACCCGGAACCGCCCGTCCCCGACGCCGCCTCCCCGTCGGGCGACCAGGTCGCCGCCGGGCTCGCCGACATCTGGCGGGACCTGCTGGGGGTGACCGAGTTCGGCGCGGACAGCCAGTTCTTCGCGCTCGGCGGCACCTCGATCAAGGCCCTGCACCTGGTCGGCGCGGTGCACCGGCGGTTCGGTGTCGACCTGCGGATCGTCACCGTGTTCCGCCGGCCGTCCTTCGCCGACCTGGCCCGGGAGATCGCCGACCTGGTGCGGACCGAGCAGAGGGGGAACGGCGATGGACCTGGGTGACCCTGACCTGTACCTCGACCCCGGCCGGTTCGCCCGGTGGCGTCGGTACGCCGCCGACGACGCCGTGCTGTGGAGCGACGCCGGCACCTCACCTGGCGGCTTCTGGTCGGTCTTCTCGCTGGCCGGGTGCCGCGCGGTGCTGGCGCCGAAGGCCGCGTTCACCTCCGAGTACGGCATGATGATCGGCTTCGACCGCGACCACCCCGACAAGGCGGGCGGCGGGATGCTGGTGGTCGCGGACGGCCCCCGGCACACCCGGTTGCGCAGCGTCATCATGCCGTTCCTGTCCAGGGCGATGGCCGAGTCGCTGGAGGACACCGTCCGGCAGGAGGTCCGCCAGCTCGTCGCGGACGCCGTGGCGGCCGGCGGCCTCGACGTCGCCGCCTCCCTCGGTCCGGTGATCCCGGCGAGCGTGGTCTGCCGCCTGCTCGGCGTGCCGGCGACCGACCGGGACATGCTGATCGAGCTGACCAGCCACGCCTTCGGCGGCGCGGACAGTTCCTTCGACCGGATGCCCCCGGACGCGGCGCACTCGGAGATGATCCTCTACCTCGCCGACCTGGTGGCCGAGCGGCGGCGCAGCCCGGGTGACGACCTGATCAGCGCGCTGGCCGGTGACCCCCGGTTCGACCTGCGCGAGGTCCTGCTCAACTGCGACAACGTCCTGGTCGGCGGCAACGAGACGACCCGGCACGCGATCGCCGGCTGCTTCCACGCGCTGGCCACCGCCGCCGGCACCCTGGACCGGCTGCGCACCGACCCGGACCTCGTCGGGCCGCTCGTCGAGGAGGTCATCCGGTGGACCTCACCCGCGATGCACGTGCTGCGGGTCGCCACCGAGGACGTCGAGCTGCCCGGTCAGCGGGTGGCCAGCGGCGAGGCGGTGGTGGCCTGGCTGCCGGCGGCCAACCGCGACCCCCGGCACTTCGCGGCGGCCGACGAGTTCCGTCCCGGCCGCCCGGCCAACCACCTCGGGTTCGGCTACGGCCCGCACCACTGCCTCGGGGCGGCGCTGGCCCGGCTGGAACTGCGGGCGCTGCTGCTCGCGCTGGCCGAGTTCGTCGACTCGGTGTCCGTGGTCGGAGAACCGGTGCCGCTGCGCTCCAACCTGGTCCACGGCTACCGCCACCTGCAGGTCCGGCTGGAACCCGTCGGCCGTGCCACCAACCACCGAGAGGCGCTGAGTTGAGTGACCGCGTTCAGGGACGCCCGGTTCCGCCGGCTGTACGTCGGCGACGCCCTGTCGGGCTTCGGGGACACCGCGCTGCTGCTGGCCCTCGGCATCTGGGTCAAGGACCTCACCGGGAGCAACTCGGCCGCCGGTGCCGTGTTCCTGGCGATGGGCCTGCCGGTGCTGTTCGCCCCGCTGGCCGGACGGCAGATCGACCGGGTACGCCGCAAGCCGCTGCTGATGGCGACCAACGCGATCGCCGGACTAGCGGTGCTGGCGCTGCTGCTGGTACGGACCGCCGAACACACCTGGATCATCTACGGCGTCGCCATCGTGCACGGCTGTGTCGCCACGGTGCTCATGGCGGGACGCAACGCCCTGCTCAAGGACCTGCTGCCCGACAGTGACCTGGGGTCGGCCAACGCGGCGTTCGGCACCCTGTTCGGGTTCACCCGGATTCTCGCGCCGCTCGTCGGTTCCGGCATCTACGCCGCGTTCGGCGGTCACCTGCTGGCGCTGATCGACGCGCTGACCTTCCTCGTCGCCATCACCGCGCTGGCCACGGTGCGGGTCGTCGAGTCGCCACCGGAACGCAGCGGGGAACGGTTCGGCACCGAACTGCTCGCCGGCCTGCGTCACATCCGGTCGGTTCCGCTGTTGTCCCAGGTCACCGTGGTCAGCGCCGTCGCGTTCGGGGCGGTGGGTTTCCTGGAGCCGATCATCTTCGTGGTGGTCGAGGACGGGTTGCACCGGCCGGCGGCGTTCTTCGGGGTGATCGTCAGCGTCCAGGGGGTCGGTTCCATCGTGGCCGGCTTCACCGGCGCGTGGCTGCTGCGCCGCGTCGGCGAGGCGAGGGCCATCGGCGGCGCCCTGATCGGCCTGGGGGTGGGCTGCGCCGCCCTGGCCGTCGGCGCGACAGCGGTGGTGCTGGGCGGGGCGGTGGGCATCGGGCTCGCGGTCACCTGGTTCTCGATCGGCTGGAACACCCTGTTGCAGCGGCACACCCCGTCGCGGCTGCTGGGGCGGGCCTTCACCACGGCGGGAATGCTGGTGACGATCCCGCAGACGGCGGCCATCGGGGTCGCCGCCGCCCTCATCGTCGTCGTCGACCACCGGCTCCTGCTCGCCGTCCTGTCGCTGGTGATCCTGCTGGCCGGGCTGCGCCTGCTGACCCACCCGAAACCGGCCCCGGACCCCGTCGCCACCGACGCCGACCCGACACCCGACCGGGACGCTGCTTCCGACCGGGACGCGGCACCCGCCGGTGGACCGGCAGCCGACCGGGACGCGGTGCCCGGCGGTGTGGCACCCGGTCGCCGGGAGTGACCGGTCCCGTGTCCGCCCGACCCGTCCCGACCCGGGGGTAGCCAGATGACCACAGCCGAGACGTCGACCGCCGTACGGACGGTGCGGGTGCCCTTCGCCGGGCTCCGCTCGGGCCGGTGGCCGATGCCCCACGGTCAGAGCAACGTCTTCGACTGGTTGCCGCACGAGGGCAGCGGCGCGGTGTTCGTCGGGTACGCGGACCTGCCCGCCGGGCGTACCGTCGACGACGTCCGCGCGGCGGTCGGCGTCCTGGTCTCCCGCCACGAGGGACTGCGCACGGTGTACGAGGTGGGCCCCGGCGTGGAACGGGCCCAGGTGGTGACCCGGGACGGGCACGTCGACCTGCTGCTGCTCGAACTCGGGTCGGGGGCGTACGACCGGACCTGGATCAGCGATCCGCCCCGCCCGTTCGACCACGGTGCCGAGTTCCCCGTCCGGATGGCGGTCACCACGGACGCGGGGGTTCCCGTCCGGGCCGTCTTCGAGTTCTCCCACGCCGTCGCGGACCTGGTGACCGCCAACCTCGTGCTTGACGAACTCGTCGGGCTCGTCGCGTCCCCCGCCGACCGCACGGTGGGCCCCCCGGTCTGGCAGCCCGCCGACCAGGCCGAGTACGAGCGGACCCCGCAGGCGCGGCGTCGGATGGCGAGGACCCTCGCCTACTGGCGGCAGCAACTGCACACCATCCCGCCCTGCCTGCTCTCAGTGCCGGCCCGTCGGGAGGGGCCGCCGGAGTTCCGCCTCGCGACCCTGCGGTCCGGTCCGGTCGCCGAGGCGATCGACGCGGTCGCCAGGCGGACCAGGGTCACCCCGGCCAGCGTCCTCGTCACCACCACGGCGACCCTGCTGTCCTGGTGGACGGGCACCGAACTGGCCGCGCTGGAGGCTCTCTACAGCAACCGCGCGCTACCCCGGATGCAGAACTTCGTCGGCAGCATCGCGCAGAGTGCGCTGGTCCCGTTCAGCCCCGCCCCGTCGTTCCACGAGACCCTGCGCCGGACCCACCTGGCCATCTTCAACGCCTACCAGTACGCCTACTTCGACGCGACCGCCGTGGAGGAGTCGGTCCAGTCGATCGGCTCCCAGCGGGGCTGCCAGCGGCACCGGGACCTGGTGATCAACGACATGAGCAGCACCCGGGGCGGCGTCTTCGACGGACGGGCGGGGGTGCCGGTGCACGGGACGGAGGTGGAGAGCGGCCTGGACGCGACGACCACCGACCCGGTCCGGCTCACCATCCTGCACACCCGGCCCACCGTCGTGGTCGGTCTCACCCACGACGTGCGGCACGTGACCACCGACGAGGCCGCGGCGCTGCTGTGGTCGATGGAACGCATCCTGCTGACCGCCGCCGACCGGGACATCGACCTGGCCCGGCTGGGCGATCTCGTCGAACTCGACCGGGTGGTACGCGGCCCGGAGTGGGTGGAGATCGACGCCGCCTGGATCGACATCACCGCCAGCGAACAGGTGCTCCGGGCCGCGGCCGGCGACCCGACCGCCCGGATCGTCCTGCGGGGCGGGCCCGGCGGCAGCCGGTCGCTCGTCGGCTACGCCGCCCCGGCGGACCCGCGCGTCGGCCCCCGGGAACTGCACGCGGCGGTGATGGCCACGCTCGGTGGCCGGCACGGCGCGATGGCCCCCGACTCGTACGTCCTGTGTGCCCGCCCGCCGCACCCGCCCCGGGACGAGGCCGGGTGGCGGGCCCAGCCGATCCGCGCGGCGGGCACCGGCCGCTGACCGTACCGCCGGTCGACCCGTCGTCGCCGCGCCCGGGTCCGTCCGCCGCCCGCGCGGCCCGGCCCCGGTCGGACGACCGGAGCCGGGCCGTACGGGAAGGTCAGCGCGGGGTGCGTCGGGTCTTCGGCAGGTCGAACTGGTCGGCGGCCTTGCAGTCCTTCTGCCCGCCGACCGCGCGGGGGCCCAGCCGCTTCAGCTCCGCGCGGGCCCGGGTGCGGCCCAGGTTCCAGGCGTACCACGGGTCGGGCTCGGCGAGGTCGTCGTCGATCCAGCTCAGCGTGCAGCGGCGGACCCGGTCCGGCAGGTTGGCCAGGGCGGGGGTGGCGTCGGCAGAGAGCGCCCGCAGGTACCAGGCGTCGATCTTGCCGGACTGCTCGTACCTGGCGATGTTGCGACGGGCCGCGTAGTCCTCCGGGTTGAGCACGGCCAGGCTGAGCAGCATCACCACGGCCAGCCCGACGGTGGCACCGGGAATCCAGCGGCCCCGCCACCGTACGCCCGCCGCCAGGATCATCAGGAAGACTGCGCCGAGCAGCAGCTCGAACGCCATCACGAAGATCCGTTCCCCGGTGAAGCTGTAGACCTTCTGGTAGGTGTACATCCGGGACAGCGCCGACACCACGATCACCACGCTGAGCGCGCTGAGCAGCCCGAGCAGGGCCCGCAGCAGGACCCGTTCGGCCCGGGTCTCGCGGCGTGCCCAGCGGCTCACCCCGCCCAGCACGGCCACGGTCAGCAGGGTCACCACGGTGAGCTGCCAGAACCCGCTGCGCGCGTACTCGGCGTAGCTCAGCCCGGCGGTACGCAGGACGTGCCGCTGACCGCCGAAGAGCACGGTGAACTGCACCGCGACGAACCCGACGAAGAGCAGCGTCAGGGCGGCGCTGGCGGGGGCCCACTCCAGGATGCCCAACCGCCGCCGGCCCTCCCGGTCGACGGTCGACAGGTCCGGTGGCGCGGCCAGCGTGTACGTGGCGGCGACCGCGATCGACCCGCCGACGGCGGCCAGGAACAGCCAGCGGACCACGGTGTCGACGTTGACCTCGGGCACCACCGCACTGAGCACCTGGTCGAACGCGGCGTCGGCGGAGGACAGCAGCAGCCCGAAGACGAGCAGCACCACGGCGGTGGCGGCGACCGAGCCGACGACCCGGGGCACCAACCGGCCGCCGCCGGTGGCCGTCACGTGCCGGCGTACCCAGGACAGTCCGCGCAGCGCCGCGAACGGGGCCGCGACCAGGCTGAACAGGATGGAACGGACCTGTCTTCCACCCACGATGGCCAGGGCCGCGCAGCCCAGCGCGCCGAGGACGCAGAAGGTCACCAGCCACCAGGCGTTACGGAACGCCAGCACGGCCAGCAGCGCCAGCGCCGCCGCCGCCCAGCCGCCCCGGATCAGCCTGTCGGTGCGGGTCAGCGCGTCGGCGTTGCGCCGGACGGCGGCGACCACCCCGACGGTGAGGACCAGCCAGCCGAGGAACCAGCCGATGCCGGTGCGGGTCAGCGGGACGAAGAACGCCACGCCCAGCGCCCCGGCCAGCACCGCCGCCGGCACCGCCCAGCCGGTGGCGGGTCGGGGGCCGGGCCACCGGGTGCTCAGGAACGACGGCGGAGGCGGGGTCGGTGTCCAGGTCCCGGGCACCCCACCCCACTGTGCCGGTCGGCCGCCGGTACCGAACCCGGCGGGAACCGGCCGGCCGGGGACGGGCGCGCCGGACCCGGGGGGCGGTTGCTGGCCGGGGGGTACGGGCCGACCCGGGCCGGGCTGTGGGCCGGGCGTCGCCGGGGCGGGTTGGCCGGCCAGGGTCGGGGCGTCGTCCGCCGAGCCCGCCGCGGTGCGCGGCGCCGGCACGCTCACCGGCCGGCCGGGCCGACCGGCCGTCACCGCGTCGACGGCCGCCTGGCCGGCCGGTGCCACCTCGGCCGCCGCCTGGCCGGTCGGTGCCGGTTCGGTCGGTGCCGGTTCGGTCGTCGTCGGGGCGGCCTTCGTCGAGCCGGGCTTCACGACGCCGGCCGGTGCGGCGCCGCCCTCCGTGGCCCCGGCCGTCGCGGGGGCCGCTGCCACCGCACCGGTCGAGGTCACCGGTGGCGGGGCGCCGGCCGGGCCGTCGCCGGCCGGGAGGACCGCCGCGGCCGGTCCGGCGACGCCGGGCAGGGTGTCGGCGGTCGCGGGCACCAGGGGCAGGAAGAGCGCGTACCCGAGGGTGCCGTCGGGGACCTGGACCGGGATGGCCCAGCCGGGCTCGCCCGCCCGGCCGGGCCATCTGATCGCCGGTGGCAGCCCGTCCTGGGCGGGCACCGTCAACAGGTACGGCATCCCGCCGACGGGCGGGGGTCCGGGCGGCGGCGGGCTGCCCCCGGGGGAGTCTGACGTCGGTTCCGGCTCGGACACGCACGCTCCTAGATGCGGGAAGTGCGGTCACTGTAGAGGCAACCGCCCCTCCGCCGCCGGCCCGCACGCCGTACCGTCGAACCTTTGCCCGCCCGCGTCCGTACCAAGGGCGGGAGGTCGACCAGATGACCGTACGCGCAACGCTCGCCGCCCTCGCGGTCGTGGCGGTGACCGTGCTGCTCGATGCGGCCCCTGCCGCCGCGCACGGCGCACCGACCAGCCCGTTGAGCCGCTCGGCGGCCTGTGGCCCGGAGGGGCCGCACGTCTCGACGCCCGCCTGCCTGGCGGCGGTGTCGGCCGGCGCGGCGGTGCGCGAATGGGACAACATCCGGGTGTACGGCGTCAACGGCCGCGACCGGCAGCGCATCCCGGACGGCGAGTTGTGCAGCGGCGGGCTGTCGGCCTACCGGGGGCTGGACCTGGCGCGGGCGGACTGGCCGGCGACCGAGCTGACCGCCGGGGCGAGGTACACGTTCCGCTACCGGGGCACCATCCCGCACAAGGGCACCTTCCGGCTCTACACCACCCGCTCCGGGTACGACCCGCGGACCCCGCTGCGCTGGGCGGATCTCGACACGATCCCGTTCCTGTCGGTGACCGACCCGCCGCTGCGGGACGGGTCGTACCAGATCCCGGGGCGGCTGCCCGCCGGGTTGACCGGGCGGCACCTGATCTACACGGTGTGGCAGAACTCCGACACCCCGGACACCTACTACTCCTGCTCCGACGTGCTGTTCCGCCCCGCCGGCGGCGTGTTGGCGGCCACCCCGGTCGACTCCGCCCCGGCCGCCGCCCCGACCGACGGCACGACGACCGACGCCGGCCCGGACCAGGTCGCCTCCGCCGGGGCGACTCCGGCCGGCGACGACGGCTCCGCCGGGGAGGCGGGCGTACCGGTGGCGTCGGTGACCCAGGTCGGCGGCGGCAACCTCCGACTGGTGGTGGGTGCGGCGGTGGTGGTGACCGTGCTGCTGGTGGCGCTGGTGGCGACCCGGCTGCGCCGCCCGGCACCCGTCCCGCCCGGTCGCCCCTGCGGCGTCCGTAACCACCGGGCCGGCCGCCGCCGCGTCTGGTGACCCCCGCCGGGCCGCCCCGCCCCTGCAAGATCAACCCGCCCGCATGATCGGCACAACGTCGGCCCGGCAGCGGTATCACCCGGCCCGGATACCGCAACTCCGACCCAACAGCCCTGACCCGCCGGCCCGGCCCGGACCCGGCCGGCCCGGCGTGGGGCGGGCCCGGGTCAGGGGAGGAGGCGGTCGATCTCGGTGAGGTCGTCGGGGGTGAGGTCGAGGTGGCCCAGGGCGGCGACGTTGCCCTCCAACTGGGCCACGCTGCTCGCCCCGATGATCAGGCTGGTCATCCGGAGGTCGCGCAGCGCCCAGGCCAGGGCGAGCTGGGCCAGCGTCTGTCCCCGCCGCTCGGCGATCCCGGCGAGGCCCCGGACGGTGGTCAGCTTCTCGTCGGTCACGTCGCTCTCGTCGAGGAAGACGCTGGTGCGGACCCGGGAGTCGGCCGGGATGCCGTCGAGGTAACGGTCGGTGAGCAGCCCCTGGGCCAGCGGGCTGTACGCGATGCAGCCCGCGCCGACCTCGGCCAGCGTGTCGAGTAGCCCGTCGTCCTCGGTCCACCGGTTCACCATCGAGTACGACGGCTGGTTGATCAGCAGAGGGGTGCCCAGGTCACGCAGGATCGCGGCGGCCCGCCGGGTCTGCTCCGAGTCGTAGTTGGAGACGCCGACGTAGAGCGCCCGGCCGGACCGGACGATGGCGTCCAGCGCCCCCATGGTCTCCTCCAGCGGGGTGTCCGGGTCGAAGCGGTGGGAGTAGAAGATGTCGACGTGGTCCAGCCCCATCCGGCGCAGTGACTGGTCCAGCGAGGAGATCAGGTACTTGCGGGAACCCCACTCGCCGTACGGGCCGGGCCACATCAGGTAGCCGGCCTTGCTGGACACGACCAACTCGTCCCGGTACGGCTTCAGGTCGGTGGCGAGCAGCCGGCCGAACGCCTCCTCCGCCGCGCCGGGCGGCGGGCCGTAGTTGTTGGCCAGGTCGAAGTGGGTGATGCCGAGGTCGAACGCCCGGCGGACGGTGTCCCGCTGCCGGTCGAACGGCCGGTCCGGCCCGAAGTTGTGCCACAGCCCGAGCGAGAGGGCGGGCAGTCGCAGGCCGCTGCGCCCGCTGCGGCGGTAGGTCATCTGGTCGTAGCGGTCGTCCGCGGCGAGGTAGGTCATGATCTCGACCCTAGTGCGGCCGGGGACGCCGCCGGCCGGGTGCCGGGCAGCCCGGGGCGGGTCGGCTCCGAGGTCGGCCCGGCAAGACGGGCATGCCGGCCGGTCGGCCGGGGTACCTTCGGGCAGCGCCACCTGCCGCCCGACATGGGGGAAGTGAACCGATCATGGACGACATCACCGCGCTGATCCTGGACGACCACGCCGCCTTCCGGCGCGGGTTCGCCCGCCTGGACGACGCCCGCGACGACGCGGAACTGCTCGCGGTCTGGGATGCGCTCGCCCTGCACCTGGACGTCCACGCCGAGGCGGAGGAGGCGATCCTCTACCCGCACCTGGTCCGGCACGGCGACGACGGCGAGGACGAGACCGCGGACGCGATCGGTGACCACAACAAGATCCGCGACGCGATCGCCGAGTCGAAGCGGCATCCGGTCGGCTCCGACGAGTGGTGGGCGGCGGTGCGGCAGGCCCGCCGGGAGAACAGCGAACACCTCGCCGAGGAGGAGGACGAGGCGCTGCCGGACTTCCGCCGCCACGCCTCCGTCGAGCTGCGGGCCGAGCTGGGCGCCCGCTGGCTGACCTTCTACGGCGAGCACAGGTCCGGCCGCAACCTGCGCTTCGCCGACAAGGACCCGCAGCGGTACGTCGCCGACCACCGCTGACGGCCAACCCGACGAAGGCAACCGCCGGCCACCCGAGCGCGCTAGCGTGGGTCGGGTGACTGCGCCCAACCAGGCTCTCCCGGTCCCGCCCGCCGACCTGCCGGGCACCCTCGGCGCACTGCGCGCCGCCGGACACCGGTACCAGACCGTCAAGCAGGAACTCCGCCATAACCTCCTGGCCCGGATGCGCTCCGGCGAGGACCGTTTCCCCGGCATCGTCGGCTACGACGACAGCGTGCTGCCCGAGGTCGAGCGCGCGTTGCTCGCCGGCCACGACATGGTGCTGCTCGGCGAACGCGGCCAGGGCAAGACCCGACTCATCCGTTCGCTGGTGGCGCTGCTCGACGAGTGGACCCCGGTGCTGCCCGGCTCGGTGCTCAACGAGCACCCGCTGCACCCGCTCACCCCGGCCTCCCGCGCGCTGGTCGCCGAGGCCGGCGACGACCTGCCGGTCGGCTGGCTGCACCGCTCGATGCGCTACGGCGAGAAGCTGGCCACCCCGGACACCAGCGTCGGTGACCTGATCGGTGACGTCGACCCGATCCGGCTGGCCCAGGGGCGTACCCTTGGCGACCCGGAGACCATCCACTTCGGGCTGGTGCCCCGCACCAACCGGGGGATCTTCGCCGTCAACGAGCTGCCCGACCTGGCCGAACGCATCCAGGTGGCGCTGCTCAACGTGCTGGAGGAGCGGGACATCCAGGTCCGCGGCTACCAGCTCCGCCTGCCGTTGGACCTGTTCCTGGTGGCCAGCGCCAACCCGGAGGACTACACCAACCGGGGCCGGATCATCACCCCGCTCAAGGACCGGTTCGGCGCGGAGGTCCGCACCCACTACCCGGTCGACCTGGAGCTGGAGCTGGCGCTGATCAGGCAGGAGGCCGACCTGGTCGCCGAGGTGCCGGAGCACGTGCTGGAGGTGCTGGCCCGGTTCGCCCGCGCGGTGCGCGAGTCGTCGTCGGTGGACCCGCGCTCCGGGGTCTCCGCCCGGTTCGCCATCGCCGCCGCCGAGACCGTCGCCGCCGCCGCGTTGCGCCGCGCCGGCCTGCTCGCCGGTGCCGCGCCGGCCGACGGCGACGCCACGGTACGGCCCGAGGCACCGGTCGCCCGGGTCGGCGACGCCGTGTCGGTGACCTCGACGTTGCGCGGCAAGGTGGAGTTCGAGAGCGGCGAGGAGGGGCGGGAGACCGAGATCCTGGCCCACCTGCTGCGCACCGCGACCGCCGAGACGTTCCGGGCCCGGCTGGCCGGACTGGACCTGTCCGGGTTCACCGCGCTGGTCGCCGAGGGGGCGGTGATCGAGACCGGGGAGCTGGTCGCCTCGGCGGAACTGCTGCGCCAGGTCGGCACCGTGCCGGGGCTGGCCAAGGCGCTTGACCGGTTGGGGCTGGGTGACGCGCCCACCCCGGAGCAGGCCGCCGCCGGGGTCGAGTTCGTGCTGGAGGGGCTGCACCTGACCCGCCGGCTCGGCAAGGACGTCACCGAGTCGGGTCGGACCGTCTACGGCGGTCGGAGCTGAGCATGGCCGGCAACCGGTTCCGGTACGGCCAGTGGCAGGGCGGCCCCGACCCGCTCGCCCCGCCGTACGACGTGCGTGCCGCCGTGGACTCCGTCGGCGCGGAGGTGCTGGCCGGCGGCAGCCTCCGGGAGGCGCTGCGTGACCTGCTGCGCCGGGGGCCGAACAACCGGGGCGGCCTGGACGACCTGGCCGCCCGCGCCCGCCGGCTGCGGCGGGAGGCGCTGCGCCGGGGTGACCTGGACGGGGCGGTGACCCGGTCCCGGGCACTGCTCGACCAGGCCCTCGCGGCGGAACGGGACGCGCTGCGCGGGCGCACCGACGACGACGCCCGGTTCGCCGAGACGGTGCTGGACAACCTGCCCCGCTCCACCGCCCGCGCGGTGCAGGAGCTGGCCGGGTACCGGTGGACCAGCGACGAGGCCCGGCAGGCGTACCAGCGGATTCTCGACGGGCTGCGCGGCGAGGTGCTGGAGCAGCGGTTCGCCGGGCTGCGGGACGCGGCGCGGGCCGCCGGTGACCCGGCGGTGCAGGCGCAGCTCGCCGAGATGATGCGGGACCTCAACGACCTGCTGGCCCGGCACACCCGCGCGGAGGACACCACCGACGCGTTCGCCGAGTTCATGCGCCGGCACGGCGAGTTCTTCCCGGAGCAGCCGGGCACCGTCGACGAGTTGGTCGACGTGCTGGCCCGTCGGGCGGCGGCGGGGGAGCGGCTGATGCGGTCGCTGTCCGACCGGCAGCGCGAGGAGCTGGCCGGGCTGATGCGGCAGTCGCTCGGTGACCGGCTCGCCGGTGAGCTGTCCGCCCTCGACGGCCACCTGCGTGCGCTGCGTCCCGACCTGAACTGGCAGCGCGGCGAGCGGGTCCGGGGCGACCAGCCGCTCGGTTACGGCGAGGCCACCGGGGCGCTGGACGAGATCGCCGAGCTGGACGAGCTGCTCGACTCCCTCGACCAGGAGCACCCGGGGGCCACCCTGGACGACGTGGACGTCGACGCGGTCGCCCGCACGCTGGGCCGCGACGCCGCCGACGACGTACGCCGGTTGCGGGAGCTGGAGCGGGAGCTGCGCCGGCAGGGCTGGGTGAGCCGGGACGCCGACGGGTTGACGCTCAGCCCGAAGGCGCTGCGCCGACTCGCCGGCACCGCGCTGCGCCGGGTCTTCGCCGACCTCACCGCCGGCCCGCGCGGCCAGCACGACCTGCGTACGGCCGGGGCGGCCGGCGAGGTCAGCGGGGCGTCCCGGCAGTGGGAGTACGGCGACGAGCAGCCCCTGGACGTGGTGCGCACGCTCACCCGGGCGGTGCGCAGGGCCGGCCCCACCGTGCCGCTGCAACTCGCCGTCGAGGACTTCGAGGTGGTGGAGACGGAACGGCGGGCGTCGGCGGCGGTGGCGCTCTGCGTGGACCTGTCGTACTCGATGGTGTCGCAGGGGCGGTGGGGGCCGATGAAGCAGACGGCGCTGGCGCTGTCGCACCTGATGGCGACCCGGTTCCCGCAGGACGCGTTGCAGATCGTCGGGTTCGGTCTGGAGGCGGTGCCGTTGACCCAGCAGGAGTTGGCGGCGGTCGAACCGGACCTGCGGCAGGGCACCAACCTCCAGCACGCGCTGCGGCTGGCCGGTCGGCACCTGCGCCGGCATCCGGGGGCCGAGCCGGTGGTGCTGGTGGTCACCGACGGCGAGCCGACCGCCCACCTCGACCCGGACGACGGTGAGGCGTACTTCCACTGGCCGTCGCTGCCGGAGACGGTCGAGGCGACCATCCACGAGGTGGACCGGCTGGCCCGCGCCGGGGTCACGCTCAACCTGTTCCTGCTCGGTGAGGACCCGGGCCTGCGCCGGTTCATGGACGCGGTGGCCCGCCGGTCCCGGGGCCGCCTGTTCACCCCCGACCTGGGTGACCTGGGCGAGTACGTGGTCTCCGACTACCTCCGTTCCCGGCGCAGCTCCGGGCGCTGACCCCGCCCGGCCGGTGGGGACCGGGCCGCCCGTCCGGGTGATCCCGGCGGCACAACCGTCCACCCGCCCCGGTGGTACGGGGTTGACTGGGGGTGTGGAGCTGCGTGCGGTCTACCGGAGCCTGCTCGCCGAGGTCGAGGCGGGCGGGTTCCGGCCGGCCCCGCCGGGCGGGTGGGACGCGGAGCGGATCGTGGCGCACCTGGTCGCCAACGACGAGCTGATGAGCGAGGCGACCGAGGCGGTGCTGGCCGGGGCGCCGTTCGCCTACTACGACCTGACCGGGGTGCACCGTCCCGAGTTGGACGCCCTGGTCGAGCGGTGCGGCGGGCTGCCCGGCCTGGCCACCCTGCTGCGCGCCACCAGCGGCCGGCTGTGCGGCCTGGTGGACCGGCTCGGCCCGGCCGCCGACACCCCGGTCGAGACGCACCTGCGGGAGGGTTTCGACCTGGTCGTCGACGAGCCGTTGCCCTGGTCGCGCACCCTCGACCTGCACGCCCGGGTGCACCTGCCCCGGCACCTGGCGCAGCTACGGATGCTCCGCGACCAGCCGCAGCCCGCCTGACTCCACCCCGGGCGGCCCGGCGGCGGGGGTGCGGCGGAAGGTGCGCCGGTAGGCCGAGGGGGAGACGCCGATCCGGGTGTTCAGGTGTTGGCGCAGGGCGGCGGTGGTGCCGAAGCCGGCCCGCCGCGCCACCTGGTCGATGGCCAGGTCGGTGGTCTCCAGCAGCAGCCGGGCGTGGTCGGTGCGCTGCTGGAGCAGCCACTGCGCCGGGCTCAGGCCGGTCTCCGAGCGGAAGTGCCTGGTGAAGGTGCGCACGCTCATCCGGGCGTGGGCGGCCAACTCCCGCAGGGCGACCGGTTCGTGCAGCCGCTGCCGGGCCCACTCCCGGGTGGCCGCGGTGCCGCTGGCCGGGGTGCGCGGCACGGGCCGTTCGATGTACTGGGCCTGGCCGCCGTCGCGCCAGGGCGGCACCACGCACCGGCGGGCCGCCCGGTTGGCCACCTCGCTGCCGTGGTCGCCACGCACGACGTGCAGGCACAGGTCGATCCCGGCGGCCACCCCGGCCGAGGTGAGCACCCGGCCGGAGTCGATGAACAGCACGTCCGGGTCGAGGTCGACCTGCGGGTACAGCCGGCGGAACCGGTCGGCGTGCGCCCAGTGGGTGGTGGCCCGGTGTCCGTCGAGCAGCCCGGCGGCGGCCAGCGCGAACGCGCCCGTGCAGATCGACATGATGCGTGCGCCCCGGTGGTGGGCGTCGCGCAGCGCGCCGGTGACCGCCGGGTCGATCGTGCCGTCGGTCATCGGCGGGCCGGCGTGCAGGCCGGGCACCACCACCGTGTCGACGGTGGCCAGCAGGTCGAGCCCGTGGTCGGGGAGGACCCGGAAACCGGCGGAGCTGCGGACCGGACGGCCGCCCGGGGTGCAGGTGTCGACGGAGTAGAGCGGGCGTCGGTCGGCGGTACGGGCGGCCCCGAAGACCTGGGCCGGGGTGCCCAGGTCGAGGCCGACCACGCCGTCGAGGGCGAGCACACCGATCCGGTGCGGCCTGATGGTCATGGCCCGATTATTGCGCACCATGGCTTTCCGGCCACTCGTCGGTCGCCGGGGCGTACCCGAGACTCGGAGCGTGACCCGAGCCCGTCGTCTCCACCCGGCCTGGACCGTAGCCGCCGTCGCCTTCGTCGCGCTGGTCGGCGCGGCCGGCTTCCGCGCCACCCCGTCGGTGCTGCTGCACCCGCTGCACGCCGAGTTCCGCTGGCCGCTGGCCACCATCTCCGCCGCCGTCTCGGTCAACCTGCTGCTCTACGGCCTGACCGCGCCGTTCGCCGCCGCCCTGATGGACCGGTTCGGCATCCGTCGGGTGGTGGCCGGCGCGCTGGCGCTGGTGGCGCTCGGCAGCGGCCTGACCGTCTTCATGACGGCGAGCTGGCAACTCGTCCTCTGCTGGGGCGTCCTGGTCGGGCTGGGCACCGGCTCGATGGCGCTGGCGTTCGTCGCCACCGTCACCGGGCGCTGGTTCGTCCACCGCCGGGGGCTGGTCACCGGGGTGCTCACCGCCGGTGGGGCCGCCGGCCAGCTGGTCTTCCTGCCGCTGCTCGCGGTGCTGGTCCGCGACCACGGCTGGCGTGCGGCCGCGCTGGTGGTGGCCGGGGCGGCGCTCGCGGTCGTCCCGTTGGTGGCCCGGTGGCTGCGGGAACACCCGGCGGATCTCGGCCTGCCCGCCTACGGCGCGACCGCGGTGACGCCCCGGCCGCCGTCGGCCGGCGGGGCCGCCGCGCGGGCGGTGGCCGCGTTCACCGCCGCCGCCCGGACCCGCCCGTTCTGGCTGCTCGCGGGCGGCTTCGCGATCTGCGGGGCGACCACGAACGGCCTGGTCGGCACCCACTTCGTGCCGGCCGCGCACGACCACGGCATGCCGCAGACCACGGCGGCGGGCCTGCTCGCCCTGGTCGGCCTGTTCGACATCGTCGGGGTCGTCGCCTCGGGCTGGCTCACCGACCGGATGGACAGCCGGCTGCTGCTGGCCGGCTACTACGGCCTGCGCGGGCTGTCGTTGTTGCTGCTGCCCGCCCTGTTCACCGGCGGCACCGGGCCGAGCATGCTGGTCTTCGTCGTCTTCTACGGCCTGGACTGGGTGGCGACCGTGCCGCCGACGGTGGCGCTGTGCCGGGAGTACTTCGGCGACTCGGCGGCGGTGGTCTTCGGTTGGGTCTTCGCCGCGCACCAGTTCGGGGCGGCGTTCGCGGCGACCGCCGCCGGCCTGGTCCGCGACCGGCTCGGTGACTACGCGCCGGCCTGGTACGCGGCCGGGGCGCTCTCGGTCGGCGCCGCCCTGCTGTCGCTGCTGCTGCGTCGCCGCCGTGCGGTGCCGGTGCCGGTCCTGACACCGGCCCGGCCCGCCGGGGCCTGGAGCTACCGGGGCTGACCGGCGCGGGCCGGCAGCTTGCCGGCCGTGCTCAGCCGAGGGTCCACTGCTGGCCGGCGGAGGCGGTGCAGGTGGCCTGCACCAGGTCGTCGCCGGCGGCCGTGCCGTCGTCGCGGACCTGCGCGCACTTGCCCGACCCGACGCCGACCAGCAGGACCGGACCGGTGCCGACCGGGGTCACCCGCCACTGCTGGTTGGCCTGCCCGTGGCAGCCGAACTGCTGGAGCCGTGCGCCGTCGTCGCCGCTGCCGCCGTCGACGTCGAGGCACTGGCCGTGCCCCGCGTTGGTGAGCGTCACCACGTCGGGCGCGACCGGGTTGGCGACCCACTGCTGCTCCGCGCCGCCGGTGCAGACGGCGAGTTCGGCGGTGGCCGTCTCGCCCGCGCCGTCGGTGCCGACGCAGAGGCCGGAGGTGACCGCCCGCAACGCGACCGGCCCGGTGACCGTGGCCGGGGTGGTGGGCGGCGGGGTCGGGCTGGGCGGCGGCGTGGTCGTGGCAGGCGGGCCGGTCGTCGGGGCCGCCGGGGTCGGGGCGGCCGGGGTCGGCGCGGCGGCGGCCGGCACCACCGGCGGCCGGGAGTCGCCGCCGCCGAGCACACCCGTGGCGAAGAAGACCCCCAGCAGTACGCCCGCCAGGCCGGCGGCCAGCGCGAACCGCATCAGCGGATCGGCGGGCAGCCCGGGGCGGGCGGCCCGACGGGCCCCGTACACGGTGCCGGACGGGTCGTGGCGGGGATCGGGGACGGCCATGCCAGCATGGTGACCCACCGGGCGGGCCGACGGCCAGTCGGCCCGCGAGCCGGCGGGATCAGTCGACGACCCGGACGTCCTTCCAGAACGCCACCCGGTCGCGGACCTGCTCCGCCTCGGGCTTCGGATCGGGGTAGTACCAGACGGCGTCGGCGCTCGTGTGCTCACCGTCGGTGAGGGAGTAGTAGGAGGCGGTGCCCTTCCAGGGGCAGACCGTGTGCGTCGCCGACTCGGTGATCAGGTCGTCGCGCAGGGTGCTTCGGGGGAAGTAGTGGTTGCCCTCCACCAGGACGGTGTCGTCGCTCTCGGCCACGACCTGGTCGTTCCACACGGCTTTCGGCATGTCACCACGCTACGCCCCCGGCCTGCCCCGGTCGCGGGCCCCTCGTGGACCGTCCCTTGCGCCCGGTGCCGGGCGGGGTTGGCCGGCCCGCCGGCCGGGCCGGCGACGACCGTGCCGGGGAGGTTGCCGGCTGATCCGAAACGGTCAGCGGTGCGGTCCCCCAGAACGGCGCTTCGCGCGTAAGGTGATCTCATGCGCGCGCTGCGTGATCATGAGCTGGCGGTGGACGCATTGCGACGGTCGTACGCCGCCGTGCCCCCCGGGCACCCCGTACGGCTGGCCAAACGCACCTCCAACCTGTTCCGCCCCCGGTCGGCCACCGGCACCCCCGGACTCGACGTCAGCGGCCTGGACGGCGTCCTGTCGGTCGACCCGGTGGCCCGCACCGCCGACGTGCAGGGCATGTGCACCTACGAGGACCTGGTCGACGCGACCCTCCCGCACGGGCTGATGCCGTTGGTCGTGCCGCAGCTGCGCACGATCACCCTGGGCGGCGCGGTCACCGGGCTGGGCATCGAGTCGACGTCGTTCCGCAACGGGCTCCCGCACGAGTCGGTCGTCGAGCTGGACGTCCTCACCGGCGCGGGGGAGATCGTCACCGCCCGCCCGGACGGCCCGGACGCCGAGCTGTTCGCCGCCTTCCCCAACTCGCTGGGCAGCCTCGGGTACGCCACCCGGCTGCGCATCGAACTCCAGCCGGTCGGGCGGGCGGTGGCCCTGCGCAACGTCCGGTTCACCCGGCTGGAGGAGCTGACCGCCGCCGTCGCCGACGTGGTCGCCAAGGGCGAGTGGGAGGGCCGGCCGGTCGACGCGATGGACGGCGTCATGTTCAGCCCCGGCGAGTCCTACCTGGTCCTCGGTTCGTTCACCGACGAGCCCGAGCGGCCCAGCGACTACACCGGCCAGGACATCTACTACCGCTCGTTGCGTCGCCGGGTGCGCGACACCCTCAGCGGCCACGACTACCTGTGGCGGTGGGACACCGACTGGTTCTGGTGCTCGGCCGCGTTCGGGGTGCAGCACCCGGTGGTACGCCGGCTCTGGCCGGCCCGCTGGCGGCGCAGTGACGTCTACCACCGGCTGGTCCGGCTGGAACACCGCCACCAGGTGGCCGCCCGGGTGGACCGGTGGCGTGGCCGGCCGGCCCGGGAACGCGTCGTGCAGGACGTCGAGATCCCGCTGGACGGCACGGCCGACTTCCTGCGCTGGTTCGACCGCAACGTGGGGATGACCCCGGTGTGGCTGTGCCCGTTGCGGCTGCGCGAGCCCGACGGCCCCGGCTCCGCCCGCGCCTGGCCGTTGTATCCGCTACGCCCCGGCCAGACGTACGTCAACATCGGCTTCTGGGGCAGCGTGCCGATCGCGGAGGGTGCCGCGGACGGCGAGGTGAACCGCTCCATCGAGCGGATGGTGTCGGAGTTCGGTGGACACAAGTCGCTCTACTCCGACGCGTACTACGACCGGGCGGCCTTCGACCGGCTCTACGGCGGGGAGACCTGGCGTGCCGTGAAGGACCGCTACGACCCGGACCATCGGCTCACCGGACTCTACGAGAAGGCGGTTGCACGAAAATGAGCCTGACCGACCGAGAACAGGGGGCGGCGAGCGCCCCGGCCAGCCCGCCGGCGGGGGGTCGGCGGGCGCCGACCGTCGCCGACGTCGTCCGCGCGGTCACCACGCGGGACCTGCCGGTCCGCATCACCGGCTACGACGGCAGCGCGATCGGCCCGGCCGACGCCGGGATCAGCCTCGACATCCGCTCCGAGCGGGGGCTGTCCTACCTGCTCACCGCCCCGGGCGACCTGGGCATGGCCCGGGCCTACGTCAGCGGCGACCTCGGGCTCGGCGGGGTGCACCCCGGCGACCCGTACGAGGCCCTGCGGGTGCTCCAGGACCTGCGGCTGCGCATCCCCTCGCTGGCCGAGGGGCTGGCCCTGGTGCGCGGGCTCGGCTGGGAGCGGCTGCGGCCCCCGCCGGCCCCGCCGCAGGAGGCGCTGCCCCGCTGGCGGCGGGTGATGGGCGGGCTGCGGCACTCCCGCAGCCGGGACAGCACCGCCATCTCGCACCACTACGACGTGTCCAACGCCTTCTACGAGAAGGTGCTCGGCGACTCGATGACGTACACCTGCGCGGTCTACCACAGCCCGACCGACACCCTGGAGCAGGCCCAGTCGGCCAAGTACGACCTGGTCGCGGGCAAGCTGGCGCTCCAGCCGGGGATGCGCCTGCTCGACGTGGGCTGCGGCTGGGGCGGCATGGTCCGGCACGCGGCCCGTGAGTACGGCGTCAAGGCGCTCGGCGTGACCCTGTCCCGGGCGCAGGCTCAGTGGGCGCAGGAGGCCATCGCCCGGGAGGGGCTGACCGGGCTGGCCGAGGTGCGCCACCTCGACTACCGCGACGCCCCCCGCGAGCAGTTCGACGCGATCTCCTCGATCGGGCTGACCGAGCACATCGGGGTTCGCAACTATCCGGCCTACTTCCGGGCGCTGCGGGAACGGCTGCGTCCCGGCGGCCGGCTGCTCAACCACTGCATCACCCGGGCCGACAACCGGGCCCCGCACCGCTCCGGCGCGTTCATCGACAGGTACGTCTTCCCCGACGGTGAGCTGGCCGGGCCGGGCCGCCTGATCAGCGAGGTGCACGACGCCGGGTTCGAGGTGCACCACGAGGAGAACCTGCGGCAGCACTACGCGGCGACGCTCGCCGCCTGGTGTCGCAACCTCGTGGCGAACTGGGACTTCTGCGTCGACGAGGTGGGCCGGGGCACCGCCCGGGTCTGGGGCCTCTACATGGCCGGCTCGCGGTTGGCCTTCGAACGCAACGGCATCCAGCTGCACCAGGTGCTGGCCACCCGCAACGGCCCGCACGGCGTGAACGGCTACCCGCTGCGGCCGAACTGGACGCCCTGACCAGCCTGCGCGGCATGCCCTGACCGCACGCGCCGCACGCCCTGACGAAAGCCGCGCCACCTCGGCGCGGCTTTCGTCGATCCGATTGACAAGGAGAATTTTTACGTACAGGATTGTTTTTGAGATGAGAGACGTCCTGTACCTGGAGCAGATCGAGCAGGCCGAGACCCTGCTCAAACCGCAGCGCGTGGACGTGCTGCGGCAGTTGGCCGAGCCCCGCACCTGCACCGAGGTGGCGGCCCGGCTGGAGCAGACCCCGCAGCGGGTCTACTACCACGTCAAGCAGCTCGCCGCGGCCGGCCTGGTCAAGCAGGTGGCCAGCCGGAAGGTGCGCGGCATCAGCGAGGGCATCTGGCAGGCCGTCGCCCGGTCGTACTGGCTCTCGCCCCGGCTGGTCGGCCGGATCGGCGGGGCCCGCCGGGTCTCCGACGAGCTGAGCCTGGGCCACCTGCTCGACCTGATGGAGGAGGTCCAGGCCGACGTCGCCGCGCTCGACCGGGACGCGCCGGAGCTGCCCTCGATCGGGGTCTCCGGCGAGATCCGGGTGCCGGCCGAGCGCCGGCAGGAGTTCCTGCACGACCTGCAGTCGACGTTGCAGGACCTGTTCACCCGCTACGGCGGTGTCGAGGGGGACGCCTTCAAGCTCGCCGTGGCCTGTTACCCCAAGGGGGAAGACCGTGACTGAACCACTCACGCTGGGCGTCCGGCTCGCCGCTCCGGTGGAGGCCGTGTGGCGGGCGCTCACCGACCCGGCCGAGCTGCGCGTCTGGCTGACCGAGCACGCCGAGGTCGACCTGCCCAGCCGATTCGAGTTCTGGGGCCGGCACACGCCCGAGGGTGACGCGCCCCACCAACGGCTGCGGCACGCCGACCCGTACACGCTGCGCTTCGACTGGCTGCTCGACGGGGTCGAGACGACCAGCGAGCTGCGTCTGACGGCGCAGGGGCCGGACAACACGGCGCTGACCCTCAGCCAGAGCCACTTCGACTTCGCCGAGGCGATGGACGGCAGCAGCATCCGTGGCGTCCTGCAGACCTGGTGGTCGCTGTCGATCGCCAACCTCGCCGCGCACCTGGAGGGGCGTCCGCTGCTGCCGAGGACCGACTTCACCTCCGCCGACCTGCGCGGTGAGCTGACCATCGCCGCGCCGATCGACCGGGTCTGGACCTCGCTGACCGACTCCGCGCAGGCCAGCGCCTGGTTCGGCTACCCGATCGGCATCGAGCCCTGGGTCGGCGGCCGGTACGCCATGGGCGGATTCGACAGCGGGTACCCGGCGAAGGTGATCGACCTGGAGCCCGGCCGGAAGATGTCGGTGGACTGGGGGCCGGTCGGCGTCACCACCTGGGAGCTGGCCGAGTCCGGCGGAAAGACGAGGCTCACCTTCGTGCAGAGCGGCTTCGACGAGGGCAACCCGCCGTACGCGGCGTGGAGCGGGTCGGTGGCGGGCCTGTCCGAGTTGCGCCGCTTCCACGAGATGGCCGACTGGCAGCCGATCTGGGTGGCCGAGGAGATCCACACCGGTGCCCCCGGCACCTGAACCACCACCCCGTACCTGCACCCGGGCCGGTCTTCGAGGTCCGGGTGCAGGTCGCGGACCCGGCCCGCCCTTCAGCCCCGGCCGGATGCGACCCGCAGTCGCCCTGGCTGCGGCGCTACCCCCGGCCCGGGTTGTACCAGCCCCGCTCCTGTCGGTGTCCGCGCTGGTGATGCCGCCTGAATCGCCAACGTCCTCAGCGCGAAAGGACGCCGCACAGAGGTGGGGACCCGGGCAGGCGCCGCGTCGCCGGGTCCGCAAGCCATGCACGGCGGACGCACAGGCACGCCACAAAGGGGCCTCAGCGCGGCGCGGCACGGTGTCTTCATCGCCGTACCGAGGAGGGCCCATGCCGCACCCCGACAACCGCCGCCAGCTGTCCGACAGCCACCGACCCGACCGCCTTCGGCTCGGCCGGATCCTCGTCGAGGGGCGGTGACCCTGATGTCCGACACCGTGTTGCGCCCGGCACCGGCACCCAGCGACCCGATCCCACCGGCTGTCCCGGTCTCCGGGCCGCCACCGACGTCCGCACCGCCGCCGCTTTCGCCACCGCAATCGACGCCGCCGTCGTCGCGATGGCGTCGAAGGCTGGTGGCCGGCGGCGCGGCGATGGCACTGATGCTCGCGGGCGGCGGCACCGGCGCGCTGGTCGTGGACCGGTTCGCCGGCCAGGCTTCGTCCGTCACCGCTACGACGTCTGTCGCCCCGGTCTCCGCCGCCACCATCGACTCCCTCGCCACGGTGGTCACCGTCGTGTCGCCCAGCATCGTCACCGTCGAGGTGACCGGGACCCGGGAGTCCAGCCTCGGATCCGGCGTCATTCTCGACACCGACGGTCTCGTCCTCACCAACCAGCACGTGGTGGACTCCGGCGGCCAGGTCGCCGTGACCCTCTCCGACGGCCGTTCCGCCCCGGCGACCGTGGTCGCGCAGGACGCCGCGGCGGACATCGCGCTGCTGCGGGCGACCGGGTTGACCGGGCTCACCCCGGCGCCGCTGGGCAGCGACGCCACCCTGACCGTCGGGGACACCGTCCTGGCGTTCGGTAGTCCGCTCGGGCTGGCCGGGACGGTCACCTCCGGAATCGTGTCGGCCCTGGACCGGTCGGTGGACGGCCTGACCGGGCTGGTGCAGACCGACGCGGCGATCAACCACGGCAACTCCGGCGGCGCGCTTGTCGACACCGCCGGGCGGGTGGTGGGCATCAACGTCGCCATCGCCACCACCGGGGAGGACGAGGGCAGCGTGGGCCTCGGGTTCGCCATTGCGGCGGACACCGTCCGCGCGGTCGTGGCCCGGCTGACGGCGAGCTGACCCGGCGCGGAACCCCGGGCGGAATTCCCCGCCCGGGGTTCCCGGGACGTCGGGCTGGGTACTGCCGGGCGATGTTCTTCATCTTCGGACTCCGTACCAGGGTCACCCGGTCGGGGGTGGTGACCGCCGTCTGCCGGCACTGCGGCAACCAGGCCGCGCAGGTGGTCAGCCGCCGGTCGACGAAGTTCACCCTGTTCTTCGTCCCGCTGATCCCGATCCGGTCACGCTACGTGCGGCAGTGCTCGTTCTGCGGGGCCGAGTCCGTCGTCGACGCCGACGAGGCCCGTCGCCTCCCGGTCGGCTGACCGTGGCCCGTTTCCTCTGCTGGCTGATCGGCCGCCCGCCGACCGCGCCGGTGCACACCGCCGCCCGCCCGCCCTGCACCCCCGGTCGTCGCCCGTCGCGTCGTCGCCGCCGGCCCACCGCCGGTGCGCGTTCGCCCCGGTCGCCCTGGAACCGGTCCGCCGGCCGCTGACCCCACCCGCCCCGTGCAGGCGCGTTGGCTGCCGGCCGGGGTCGGTCGGTGCCGCTATCGTGGCCTGTCGTGACGAGCACCGCACAACGCCTGGCCGCGATCCGGGGCGACGTGCCCCCGAAACGGCACAACGCCCGGACCATCGCCGCGCTCACCGGAAACCCCGGCTGCGCCCGCCGGGCCGTGCTGGACGGGGCCGGGGTGGACAAGACGGCGCTCGCGCAGCGGGTCGGCTTCCCCGCCCGGTTCGGCCAGTCCCGGTTCGCCATCACCCGGGGCAACGCCTTCGAGGCGCAGGTCAAGGCCGACGGCGGGGCGGAACTGCTGCGGCTGGTCGCGCAGCGGCTGGGCGTACCGGTGCCGCACCGGGCGAGCTGGACGGACCTGGGCGGCGCGGACGACCTGCCCGACCGGCGGGAACGCTCACGGGCCGCGTTGACCGCCACCGGGCCGGACGCGGCGCTGTTCGACCATCCGCTGCTCGGCCTGGACGTGGCCGGCCAGCGGGTGCACCTGGAACCGGACCTGGTCGCCGCCCGGCTCGGTGGCCGGTTCCACGTGGTGGAGATCAAGTCGTTCCCGGTGATCGACGGGCAGGCCGACCCGGCGAAGGTGTCCGCCGCCGCCGTCCAGTCCGCCGTCTACGTGCTGGCGCTGCGCGACCTGCTCGCCGCCGCGGGACGGGACCCGGAGTCGGTGTCGCACGACGTGGTGCTGGTCTGCCCGCGGGACTTCGCCAACCAGCCGATGGCCAGCCTGATCGACGTCCGCAAGCAACTGCTGGTGCTGCGCCGCCAACTGGACCGGATGGCCCGGCTGGACGACCTGCTCACCGCCGTGCCGGTCGGGTTCACCGTCGACCCGGCCGTCGACTCGGTGACGCTGACCGCCGCGCTGCACACCGTGCCGGCCCGGTACGCGCCGGACTGCCTGGCCGGCTGCGAGCTGGCGTACTTCTGCCGGGACGAGGCGCGCGGGCAGACCGGGGCGCTGGGCCGGCCGGTGCGGGAGGCCCTGGGCGGCATCGCCGAGGTGGCCGAGGTGCTGGCCCTGGCGACCGGCGAGCGGGCCGCCGACCCGGAGCGGGAGGAGGCCGCCGCGCTGCTGCGGGCCGCCGCCCGGCTGCGCGCCGACGCCCTCGCCGGCCACCCGGCATGAGTACGCTGCGCGCGCTGGCGAAGGCGCAGGCGCTCGCCGCCGGGGTGGCCCAGCCGGTCGCCACCGTCCGGCACCTGCACCTGGCGCAGCGCCCGCTGGTGCTGGTGCCGCTGGCGATGGCCGGCGAGGCGCACGCCCCGCTCGCCGCGCTGGTCGGCACCGCCCCCGACGACGCCCGGCTGCTGGTCGTGCCGCAGCCCCGCAACCGGGACCAGCGGTTCCGGTTCGTCACCGAGCTGGCCGGGACCGTGCTGCCCTGGCTGGACGGCTTCCGGGGGGTCTCGGAGGCGGTGGCCGTGGACCGGGGCCGCGACGTGCGCTACCGGTACGCCGACGCCCCGCAGCTCTGGGTGCCGAACCCGGCCGGGATCACCTTCCTGCGGCTGCTGGGCCGCTCCACCCGGTTCCGCCGCCCGGACGGCGAGTATCCGGTGCACCCGGCCGTGCCGCTGCTCGGCCGCTGGCTGACGTTCTTCGCCGAGCGGGCCGAGCAGCCCGGCTCGTCGGCGCTGCTGGCGATGACCGACGCGCTCACCCTGCACTGGGCGACCGGGCAGAGCGCGGTGGAGGACCAGCACCTGCCGGCGCTGCTCGGCTGGATCGACCCGCCGGCCGGCTCGACGGGTGTCGAGGCTGCCGCGCGGGCCGAGGACCCGCAGGTGTGCCCGCCGGCCGGCCCGGCCACCGACCCGGAGTTCGACAACGTGGCGCTCGCCCCGGTGATGGCGGCCTGGGCTGCGGCCGACGACGACCCGGCCGCCCGCGACGAGGCGTACGCGGAGCTGGTGCGGTTGCTGCGCGGGCAGCTCGCGCCCACCTGGGAGCTGATGTGGCGCGGCCTGGGGCTGCTCGGCGGCCTGCCGCCCGGCGCGCGGGTGGCGGGCCGTTGGGCCGGCGACCGGGACGCCTTCACCGGCTACGCCGAGCACCTCGACGCCGACGGCGGGCCGCAGCCCCGGCACGACGGCGCGGTCGCGGCGGCGGTCCGGCTGCACCGGCTGGAACGCGCCGCGACCAGCTACGCCGTGCAGCGTGCCTACGACGACCCGCTGGTGATGGCCGAGCACCGGCTGGCCGGGGAGGCGTTCGTCGCCGACGTGACCCTGGCCGACCCGGGGCGGGTGGACGACAGCGGCAAGCGGCCGGTGCTGCGGCCGAGAATCCAGGTGGTGACCACCGAACCGGTCCGGATGCCGGTCGGGGCGACCCTGTGGTCGACGGCGCGGCCCGGCCAGAAGGCGAAGGTGGTCTTCGTGACCCCGGCGGCGGACGGCCGGACCGAGGTGGTGCTGGAGCTGTCGGGCGGGATGGGACGGGGGCTGACCGCGCCGCCGGGCAGCGTGCCGCAGGTGGGGGAGCGGCTCTGCCTGACCACCCTGTCGGAGGCGTACCTGCCTGCCGGGACGTTCCCCGCCGCGGAGGAGACACCGTGGACGCACGGGGGGCCGCCGACCTATGACCCACCCGACGTCGTGTCCTCAGTGGTCGGATAGCCGACCCGGTGAGTGTGGCGGCGACCCGCCCGGCTGGCTAGGCTTCGATGGTTCGCCGTCCGTGGGCCGTCCGCACGGTCGAGGTGCGCGTTGGAGAGAGAGCCGGAGCGATCACCGTGCTACCCCAGGACGCCGTCTCCGGCGCGCCGACCCGACCGCTGACCCTCCCCCGGGTGGGTGCGGTCGTCGCCGCGGTGGCCGTCGTGCTGGAGCTGGTCTGGCTGCTCGCCGCGCTGCCCGAGGCGGCCCTGGTCAGTGACGTCACCGCCACCGCCGTGGCGAGCTGGGCCAGCTACGCCTGCGTCCGTACGATGCGCCGGCATCCCGCCCCGCTGCGCCGGTTCTGGGCGTTGCTCGCGCTCACCATGGGGCTGGCCGCCGCCGGCCGGCTGCTGTGGACGGTGGACCGGCTGCGCGCCGACGAGTTGCCGCACACCCCGCTGATCGGGGCGGTCTTCACCGCCGGCATCGTCACCGGCACGGCCGCGCTGCTGGCCGCGCTGACCGCGCCGCGCAGCGCGGTGGGCCGGGCCCGCACCGTGCTGGACGGGGTGATCGTCGGGCTGGCCCTGCTCCCGATCGGCTGGGTGGTGGTGTTCCGCGACGTCGCCGCCGCCGACCTCGACGATCCGCTGCGTACCCTCGGCCTGCTCTACCCGATGATCGACCTGATGCAGCTGACCATCCTGGTGGCGGTGGCCGGCCCGGCCCGCTCGGTGTGGCCGCCGCTGACCCTGATCGGGGCGGGCCTGGTCACCCGGGCCGGCGCGGACGCGGTCTACGTCTCGCTTGTCGCGCACGGCAGCTACGCCCCCGGGCACCCGGTCGACGTCTGCTGGCCGCTGAGCTACCTGCTGATCGGCATCGCCACCACCCGGCCGCCGCCGCCCACCTGCGAGGGGGCCGAGGAGATCGGCGAGTCCCCGCTCCCGTCCTGGTGGCGGGTGGCCCTGCCGTACCTGCCGGTCGGCGGGGCGATCATCGCGGTGGTGCTGGCCCGTCGCCCCACCGGGCAGACCCCGCCGCTGGTCTTCGTCGGCATGATGGCGTTGCTGGGGGTGCTCGCCCTGCGGCAGGGGCTGGCCGCCAACGAGAACCTGCGGCTGGTGGCCCGGCTGCGTCAGCTCGCCTACGTCGACCAGCTCACCGGCCTGCCGAACCGGCTGATGTTCAACCGGCAGCTCCGTCAGGCGTTGCGCGAGGGGCCGCCGGTGGCCGTGCTGCTCCTCGACCTGGACGGCTTCAAGCAGGTCAACGACCGGTTCGGGCACGCCACCGGCGACACCCTGCTGACCAGCATCGCGCTGCGGATGCGCGCGGCCGTCGGCGACGACGGCACGGTCGCCCGGCTCGGCGGGGACGAGTTCGCCGTGCTGGTCGCCGGGGACCGGACGGTCGTGCCGGAACGGCTCGCCGAGCGGCTGCTCGCCGCGCTGCAACCGTCGGCGGGCGAGGAGGACGTCGGCGTCCACCCGTCGGCCAGCATCGGCATCGCCGAGTTCGGCCCGCAGCACGCCTCCCACACCGACCTGCTGCGCGACGCCGACATCGCGATGTACGCGGCGAAGGCCGCCGGGAAGTCCGCGTACCGCACCTGCACGCCGGCGCTGCGGGAGTCGGCGGTGACCCGGGCCGAGCTGATCGCCGACCTGCGGCGGGCCGTCGACGAGCGGCAATTGCACCTGGAGTACCAGCCGATCGTGGACCTCGCCACCGGCGCGGTCCGTAGCGCGGAGGCCCTGGTCCGGTGGCGGCACCCCCGGCTCGGCCTGCTCGCCCCGGCGGCTTTCCTGCCGCTGGCCGAGGAGACCGGGCTGATCGTGCCGATCGACAGGTGGGTGATCCACGAGGCGTGCCGGGCCGCCGCGACCTGGCGGGCCCGGGTGCCCGAGGCGACCGTGGCGGTCAACATCGCCGCCGCGCACCTGCGCCGCCCCGACCTGATCGCCACCGTCACGGCGGCCACCGCCTCCGCCGGCCTGGCCCCGCGTGCGCTCACCCTGGAGCTGACCGAGTCGGCGCTCATCGACGGCAGCGAGGCGGTGTTGGAACGCCTCGCCCAGCTTCGTGAGCTGGGCATCCGCATCGCCATCGACGACTTCGGCACCGGCTACTCGTCGTTGAGCTACCTGCACCGCATCCCCGCCACCGAACTCAAGATCGACCGGTCGTTCGTGGCCCGGCTGGACACCGACGTGCGGGCGTACGCCACGGTGGAGATGGTCACCCGGTTGGCCGGGGCGTTCGACCTGGCGGTGGTGGCCGAGGGGGTGGAGACCGAGGGGCAGCACGCGGCGGTCACCGCGATCGGCTGCGTCCACGGCCAGGGCTACCGGTACGGCCGTCCCGGCGGCCTGTCCGCCCTGCACGCCCTCGCCGCCCCGCGCTGACGCCCCGCTCCCGCCGCCGACCCGGGCGGGCCGGCGGTCGTGCCGCCCCGGCCGGGGAACCCGGCGCAGAATCGGGCTTGACCCTCACGTCGCGGCAGGCCGGAGCCTTGGTGCCGGAAGGGAGGAAACCATGGCGTACACGGTGGGTCAGGTGGCGAAGGCGGCCCGGGTGACGGTCCGGACGCTGCACCACTACGACGGGATCGGGCTGCTCTCGCCGAGCGGCCGGACGCCGGCCGGCTACCGCCGCTACGACGACGCGGACCTGGAGCGGTTGCAGCACATCCGCTTCTACCGGGAGCTGGGGTTTCCGCTGGAGGAGATCGCGGTGATCCTCGACGACCCGGATGCCGACCCGGCGGCGCACCTGCGCCGGCAGCACGACCTGTTGAGCGGGCGGATCGGGAAGCTCCAGGAGATGGTCGCCGCGATCGAGATCGCGATGGAGGCGAGACGGATGGAGATCAACCTGACCCCGGAGGAACGGTTCGAGGTCTTCGGTGACGCCGATCCGGAGGAGCACGCCGAGGAGGCGCGGCAGCGCTGGGGCGACACCGAGGCGTACCGGGTGTCGACCCGGCGGGCGGCGAGCTACTCGAAGGAGGACTGGCTGCGCATCAAGACGGAGCAGGACAACTGGGGCCGGCGGATCGTGGCGGCGCTGACCGCCGGGACGCCCGCCGATTCGGCGGAGGCGATGGCGCTGGCCGAGGAGCACCGGCAGCTCATCGTCCGCTGGTTCTACGACTGCTCGTACGAGGTGCACACCGGGCTGGCCGACATGTACCTGGCCGATCCCCGGTTCACCGCCTACTACGAGAAGATCGCGCCGGGGTTGGCGGAGTACCTGGCCGAGGCGATCCACGCGAACGCGATCAGCCGGGCCTGAGCGGTGCCGCCTGCGGTGGGTGAGGATGGGGGTTCGTCCCGCCCACCCACCGGAGGTCGCCCCGTGTTCATCGTCGCCGGAAGTCTCTACGTCGACCCCGCCGAGCGGGACACCTATCTGGCCTCCTGCGTGGAGGTGGTCCGGCAGGCCCGCTCGGCGTCCGGCTGTGTCGACTTCGCCATCGGCGCCGACATGGTGGAGCCGGGCCGGATCAACGTGTACGAACGCTGGGAGTCCGACGACGAGCTGCTGGCGTTCCGGGGGTCCGGCCCGGAGCAGGAGCAGGTCGCGGCGATCCGTGGCGCGGAGATGCACCGCTACCGCATCTCCGCCGTCGAGGCCCCCTGACCGGCCCCGGCCTGTCGGTGGCCGGGCGCCGGGCTAGGCTGGCGCGACCGCTCTGTCACCAGCGTCGATCGGCTCGGCCGGCGGGCGCGCCTCCCGGGGAGACCGCCGTGAAGCACCCGAAGCTGGCCGCCGCCACCGCCGCCCTCGTCGCGCTGGTGACGGCGGCCGGCTGCACCTCGGACGACGGCGGCGCGGGGCCGACACCCGCCGCCGGGTCGTCCACGACCGGCCCGGCCCCGACCACGCCGGCCGCCGTGCTGGCCGCCGCCGCGCAGCGGGTCGACCAGCAGTCCTACCGGCTGGACCTCGGTGACGGCGGCACGGGTGGTGACGTCACCACCCTGGTCTGGGACCCGAAGGGCCGGCGGGGGCGGGAGACCACGACGCTGGCCGTGGCCAACGGCAAGGTGGTCATCGAGCGGCTCGTCACCGGCACCGACGTGTACGTGAAGGTGACCGCCCCGGACCGGCGGGTGCCGGTCTGGGACGGGCGTACCTGGTGGCACCTGGGCACCGCCGAGGCGGCCGCCGCGAAGCGGACCGGGCTGGACAACACCCGGTTGGCCAGCACGCTCGGCACGGCCACCGAGGTGCGCGCCACCGGCGAACGGGCCTACGCCGGGACCCTGGACCTGCGGCGCAGCACCGAGGTGCTCGGCGACGGGGTGGGCGGGGTGCTCGGGGAGCGGGCCGCCGCGGTGCCGTTCACCGCGACCGTGGACGCGCAGGGGCGGCTGGCCCACTACCGGATCGAGCTGTCCGGCGAGCAGGGCAAGGTCTCGGCGCTCGACCTGACGTACGCGGACTTCGGCCTGCCCGTGTCGGCGGACAAGCCGGCGGCGGACCTGATCGGCGAGGACCCGCCCCGCAACATCCCCGGCGCCTGACCCCGCCCCGCCCCGCCCGGCCCGGCGGGCCCGGCTCGCCCCGGCCGCCCGGCGGGCCCGGCTCGCAACGTCGCCACAGTTGCGGTGTCCGCGCGCTCCGATACCGCTCTTGCGGCGACACTGAGTTGATCAACGCCGACCCGACCCGGTCCGACCCGGTCCGGGCGGGCGGTCACATGGGTGCGGGGGTGGGTGGTGGCTCCGCCGGCAGGCCGGGGGCCAGTCGGCGCAGCGACGCGAAGGTGGGCACCAGCGCGTCGTACAGCTCGGAGTGCAGGGGGAGCAGGGCGGCGTAGGTGGCGGCGGAGGCCGGTTCGGGGCGTACCGTCTCGTCGATGCGGACCAGGTCGGCGGCGACGTCCACGGAGTCGATCAGGCCGAGGGCCTGCATGCCGAGCAGCGCCGCGCCGAAGCTGGAACCCTCGTGGCCGGCGGGGAACCGCACCGGCATGCCGAGCGCGTCGGCGAGCATCTGCCGCCACAGGGGGCTGCGGGCGAAGCCGCCGCTGGCCCGCACCTCGCGGACCTCGTTGCCGGCCGCCCGGACCGACGCCAGGACCAGGGCGAGCTGCTGGCAGACCCCCTCCAACGCGGCCCGGACGAGGTGCTCGCGGCGGTGCCCGTGGGTCAGCCCGACGTACGCCCCGCGCGGCAGCGCGCTCCAGTGCGGGGCACGCTCGCTGAGCAGGTACGGCAGCATGATCAGCCCGCCGGAGCCGACCGGGGCGGTGGCGGCCAGCGCGAGCAGTTCCTCCTCGCCGTGCTCGCCGAACTCGGGGGCGAGGGTGTCGCCGGCCCACTGGAGCACGATCCCGCCGTTGTTGATCGCTCCGCCGACGACCCACCGGTCCTCGGTGAGCGCGTAGCAGAACACCCCGCCCAGCGGGTCGACGGCGGGACGTTCGACGGCGACCCGCATCGCCCCGGAGGTGCCGATCGAGCAGGCGACGACGCCGGGGCGTACCGCGCCGAGGCCCAGGTTGGCCAGCGGACCGTCGCCCGCGCCGACCACGACGGGGGTGTCGGCGGGCAGTCCGGTGGCGACGGCGGCGCGGGCGGTCAGCCCCGGCAGCACGGTGGTGGTGGGCACGAGCCGGGGGAGCTGCTCCGTGGTGATGGCGGCGACGCGCAGCGCCTGGGCGTCCCAGCGGAGCTGGTGGATGTCCATCAGGCCGGTGGCCGAGGCGACCGAGTGGTCGGTGACCAGCGCGCCGGTCAGCCGCAGCAGCACGTGGTCCTTGATGCCGACCCAGTGGGCGACCCGTTCGTGCAGCGTCGGTTCCTGCTCGGCGTACCAGAGGATCTTCGACAGGGGGGCCATCGGGTGCACGGGGGTGCCGGTGCGCCGGTGCAGGGCCAGCCCCCACGGGGCGGCGCGCAGCCGTTCGGCCTGGCTGCTGGCCCGGGAGTCGGCCCAGGTCACCGAGGGGGTGAGTGGTACGCCGTCCGGGTCGAGGCCGATCAGGCTGTGCATCGCGGTGCTGAACGACAGGCCGGCGATGCCGTCGCCGAGTTCGGTGACGACGCGGCGGATGGTCTCCACGACCGCGTCGACGATGAGCTGCGGGTCCTGCTCGGCCCAGCCGGGGTGCGGCTCGTCGAGGGGGTAGCCGACGGAGTGGCTGGCGAGTTGGTGGCCGTCGGTGTCGTAGGCCACGGTCTTGGTGCTGGTGGTGCCGATGTCGACGCCGAGCACCACGCGGCGGCGCTGGTCCGGACCGGTCACGGGCCCCCCTTCGCGTCGGCGGCGCGGTCGGCGTCGCCCGGCTGCGGCTGACGTTACCGACGCCGGCAGCACCCCGCACGGCGGAGAACCGGAAGGTGAACCGGTGTGCGGTCGCTGCGGTCGGGTGGATTTCCATCCCCCGATCGGGTGGTAAATCCGTAATGCCGGGTCCGTCGGTCTTGTCGCTGCCGTTGTGCCGGGTGAACACCCCGGTTGGTGGCTCGCACGGCGGAGGGGTCGGCGTGGCGATGACTGATTCGACGGGTTCCACCTGGCGCTACACCTGGGCGCGGCAGCAGAACGAACGACGACGGCGGGCCTACCGCGCCGTCGAGCGGGCCTGGCGACGCCGCGACGACGAACTCCGTCGGCTGCGGGCCCTCGCCGTCGGCCTGCGGGGCACCGCGGCGGCCGGGGTCGGCCTGCCGTTGGCGTTGAGCCCCGGCGAGGCGGTCCTGTGGACGATGCCCGGCGCGCAGCTGGTCGAGGTCCGGCACACCACCGTGCTGCCCGCCCCCGACCTGGTCGTCGAGGCGGAGCCGGGGCCGTTGCGCCACCGGCTGCCCGACGGGGTCCGGGCCACCGACGCCGGGATCGCGGTGGTCACCAACCGCCGGCTGGTCCTGGTCGGCGGGCGTGGCCGGCGCGACTGGGCGTACGGGAGGATGACCGGGCTGCTGCACGACCCGGCGGCCCCGGTCACCCTGATCCAGGTCCTGGACCGGCGGCAGACCTCCGGCGTGCTACTGCCGCCGGGCGCGGCGGCCGAGTTCCGGTTCGTGCTGACCCTGGCCTTCGCCGACGCCATCGAGCAGCGGCCCGCCGTCCTCGCCCAGCTCGACGAGCTGATCGCCACCCATGCCGAGGTCGCGCCGTTCCGGCCGGCGATCGCCACCCCCGCGCAGGCCCGGATCAGCGCCCGCGTCCCCGGCGGGCGGCGCACCGTCGCGGTGGCCGCCGCGCTGACCCTGGTGGTGCCGGCCGTGTTGGTCGAGTCCGATCCGCCGGTCACCCCGGAGGTGGCGTCGGCGGCCACCGCCGCGCCCGCTCCGGTCGTCACCCGGCCGCGTACCGGGCCGCCACAGCCGTCCCCGTCACCGTCCGTGGTGCGGGAGCGGCGCTGCGGTGCGCCGGCCAACCCGATGGGGTACGACTACTGCGGCGGCGAGCGGGTCCGTGAGCCCGACCACCGGGTCTGCGACTGGTTCGACTGTGTGCCGCAGTTCTGGGCCGGGCGGGGCTACCTGGTGCTGTGCCGCGACGGCGCGGTCAGCCTGACCGGTGGACTGCCGAAGCCGTGCGCCGGCCACGACGGCGTCCGCCGCACCGTCAACCGCTGACCCCTGGGGTGTTCCTCGCGGTTGGGGCGAAGTAGTGGTGTCCGGCCCCGGTTGATGCCGCCACTTCGGCCCACCGGCGGCCCCGACAGCGGGGCTGGCGCGACCGTCGCATCATGTACGGCGTGATCCATTTCAAGCGTAAGCAGCGCAAGAAGAAGCGCGACTGGTGCGACGCCGACTGCGACGGCTGCGACTGTGACGGCCTGCCCTGCTGCGACTTCGGCCTGTTCTCCCTGCTGCTCACCCTCGGCGCGGGCGCGGCCCGGGTGAGCCGGGCGCCGGTGGTGGACCGGGCGGGCCGGGCGGCGATCCTCGGTTACCGGCGGTGGTTGTCGCACCGCTGGCCGGGCCAGTGCCGCTACACCCCGACGTGCAGCGCGTACGGGCTGGCCGCCGTCGAGCGGCACGGCCTGGCCGTCGGTGGCCGGATGGCGGCGGACCGGTTGCGCCGTTGCCGCCCGGGTGTCCCGCGCGGCACCCACGACCCGGTCCGCTGACCGCCCGGCGGGGGTCTACCCGACGACGTCCCGGTAGACCTCGACGTCGTAGACGAGCCGGACGGGCTCGCCGTTGGTGGTGCCGACGAAGACGGGTTCCGCGGCGGGGGTGCGCCCCCGCCGCCACACTTCGGCGCGGGCGGCGTCCCGGGATTCGCGGTGGACCTTCCCGGCCCGGTGCAGTCCCACCACCCGGCGCGCGGTGTACCGGTCGCTGTCCAGTTGGATGCGCATCAGCGGCACGGTCGTCACCGCCCTTCCGCGAGTACCCGCCGTCCACCGGGGACGCGGCCCGGCGAACATTAATCTAACAGCGTTAAATTAACTGTGCACGGTACTAGGCTGCTGCGGGTGGACGCGACCGAATTCAGTGACCGACCGGCCGGGCGACCGGACGGCCGGCCCGCCCCGATCTGGCTCCGGACGGAGCCGGCCCGCAACCGCCGGACCACCCCGCTGACCCGGCAACGGATCGTGACGGCGGCCGTGGACCTGCTCGACCGCACCGGCGTCGACGGGCTGACCATGCGCCGGCTGGCCGAACTCCTCGCCGTGACCCCCACCGCCCTCTACTGGCACGTCGCGACCCGGGACGACGTCCTCGACCTGGCGGTCGACCACATCTTCGGCGAGGTGCCGCTGCCGGCCGCCGGCCCCGACTGGCGCGACGACGTCCGCACACTGACGTCCGGATGGCGGGCGGCCATGCTCCGCCACCCCTGGGCGCCGAGCCTGATCGGCCGCCCCATGCTCGGCCCGCACGTCCTCGCCCGCACGGAGTTCCTGCAGTCGGCGCTGGTCCGCGCCGGGTTCACCGGCGTCCACCTGGCCGTGGTGACCAGGCTGGTGGCCAACTACGTGATCGGCGCGGCGCTCACCGAGGCCACCTGGCGGCAGACCGACGATCCCCAGGTACGCGCCGACGCCCGTCGCCACCTCGTGGCGAACCCCGCCGCCTATCCCACCCTCGTCGCCTCCGGCCACCTCGACGGCACACGGTGGAGCGACGACGACCTCTTCCTGCGGGGCCTCGACGCGATCCTCGCCATCGACCCGGGACGCTGACCCCTCCCGTGACCAGGTGGCCCGCTCCGGCGCGCTAATCGGCTCGCCCGCTGCCGGGGTCACCGTTACCGTCCGGGCATGTCCCGCACCGTCCGCCTCGTCCTGGTCGACGCCACCGGCCGGACGCTCGGCGCGCTACCCGACTTCGACGTGCCGGTGCCCTGGTGGCAGGACGCGGCGGCGGTCGTCGCCGGGGCCCGCGCCGCGTACGACGTCGACGTGACGGTGCTGCGGCTGCTCGCCGGACGGCGCGGCCGCCCACCCGGGGGACACGTCAGCTACCTGGCCGAGGCGGCCGGCCCGGTCCGCGTACCACTGCTGCCGGCGGAGGCGGTGCAGCCGGCGGCGCATCCGCTGCGCGCGCCCTACGCGCAGCCGGGCGGGCCGGCGGCGAGCCTGGCCTGGGCCGCCGCGCAGCTCGACCGGCTGGGCCGGCCGGCGACCGTGTCGGCCCAGCAGCGTACCTGGAACCTGTCGGCGATCTGGCGGCTCGACGGGCCGCACGGCACCGCCTGGCTCAAGCAGGTGCCGGTGTTCTTCCGGCACGAGGCGGCGGTGCTGCGGCTGCTGGCCGACGACCCGGCCACCCCCACCCTGCTCGCCGCCGACGACGAGGGGCGGATGCTGCTCGACCACGTGCCGGGGGAGGACCGCTACGGCGCTGAGGCCGCCGAACGCGCCACGATCGCCGTCCGGCACCACGCCCTCCAGATCCGCACACTGCCCGCCGTCGACCGGCTCGTCGCCGCCGGAGTGCCGGACCTGCGCGGCGCCGCCCTGGCCCGGTGGCTGTGCGCGACGCTCGCCCTGCATCCGGCGCACCGGCAGCTCGCCGGCGTCGGGACGCGGCTCGACGAGGTGGCCCGCTGCGGGCTGCCCGACACCCTCGTGCACGGCGACCTGCACCCCGGCAACGTCCGCGCCGACGGGCGGCGGCACACCGTCATCGACTGGGGTGACGCGTTCGTCGGCCACCCGGCCTTCGACATCCTCCGGTTGACCGAGCAGTTGCCCGCCGGGCCGGCCGCCGCCCTCGTCGCCGACTGGTGCGCGCGCTGGCGGGCCGACGTGCCCGGCTGCCGGCCGGAACGGGCGGTGGCGCTGCTGCGGCCGGTGGCGTGGCTGCGGATGGCGGCGGTGTACGCGATGTTCCTCGCCGGCATCGAGCCGAGCGAGCGGGTCTACCACGACCGGGACGTGCCGGAGAACCTGGCGCGGACGAGCGCCGAAACCGGCTGACCGCCGGCCGTCGTGAACGTTCCACGACGGCCGGCGGACCGGTTCGGGCGGGGGGAGACCCGGCGGGCCGGGTCGTCAGGTCAGGCCCAGCTGGTGTACGTGGAGCCGGCCTCGCCCCGGCAGAGCAGTGACGGGCTGTAGATCATCGCCGTCCACCGGAACGAGCCGTTGGACCCGCTGCTGCTCTGCTTGTAGCCGGTCGTCTGGACCACCCAGAGCGAGCCGCCGTAGCCGGCCCCGATCCTGGCCCAGTTGGTCTTGCAGGACGGTGACCATCGCAGCTCGACGGTGTAGCTGCCGGTCCAGGCGCTGGTGACGGTGTAGGCGTCGGCGCTGCACCCCATCGCCTCGGGGTCCTTGCCGGAGCAGTAGTCGCCGTAGCAGCCGGCCTGGATGCCGATCCCGCTGACTGCTGATCCGCTGCCCGGACCGGCGGAGGCGGAGGTGGACGGCAGGAGGAACGCGGTGACGGCGAACAGCGCCGCGGTCACCAGGACCACGAAGGAACGTTTCATCGGGGAACTCCTCGGTTGGTCGAGACGTGGCACCGGCCGGTCGATGGACGTGCGCGCCATAATGACGTTACGTATAGACAAGCGTCTTAAAAGATCGATTGCACGGGCGAACTCTCTCCGCATCGGGACTTGCCATGAGTGACCTGACGCCACCCGCAGCCTTCGGCCGGACCGGGACGATGCCGAGCGCCACCGAGCGCGTGGCCTGGTTGTTGCGCTGCAACCGGTTGCTCGGCGCAGACGGGGGGTGGGCGCAGGCCAAACGTTTCGCCGCCGCCTTCCGTGGTGGCTCCTGGACCGGCTCGGTCACCGAGAGCAGGATCTCCCGTTGGGAGACCGGCGTCGTCCGACCGCCTTCCGCGGCGGTCACCCGCTACGAGGAACTGCTCCAGTTGCCCGAGGGCAAGCTCGCCGCCGTCGTCGCCGTCCTCCGTCGACACGCCAGGGGCCGTGACGGGGCGGCGACGGCGGCCGACCGGTGGCCCGTGACGCCTGGCGACGAGGAGCAGTTGGACGAGCTACTCGACCGGGCGTTGTCTCCGGCGGTGATGACGGGGGCGCAGTGGGACCGGCTCTCCGGGCTGGTCGCTGCGCGACCCGGCCTGGTGTTGACGCCCCGGTCCGCCCGGGCCCGGATGACCGAGCGGCTGGTCAGCGAAATGATCATCGCCAGCGGGGTGCCGTGGCAGCAGCGGTTCGAGGCGCTCAACCGGCTGCTCGGGCACCCGTCCTGCGGCCCGGCCGCCGTGGCGGCGTGCGCGGATCTGGGGGCGGACCGGGAGAACCAGATCTTCATCGAGGTGGTCGGTGCGCTGGACGCCACCGGGCATCCGGACGCCAACCGGGGGGTCCTGCGGCAACTCGACGACCCCACCAACGACCGTGCGCTCTGCGGCGCGTTGCTGGCCTGTGAACGTAAGATCCGTTTCGGGCACTTCACACCCGAACAACTCCGCGTTGTCGCCGGCACTGTGGACGATCTGCTGACCGACCCCGTACACGCCGAGGACGCCCAGGTTCTGGCCGGCCTGCTGACCCGGCGCGGTCACCGCTTCCGCGCTGCGACGAACAGCCCTCCGCGGCGTGCGCCGGGTGCCCACGGACCCGTCCCGACACCGGCCGAGGCCGCCACAGCCGGTCGGATCGCCCGAACGGTCATGGCGCAGCTGGGCGGAAATCCCACCGTGACCCTGGGTGAGACCTTGTCGTGCCTGGTGGCTGAAATCCTGTTCCACCCGGTCAACGACGTCCGCCTCTATACGGCGATGCTCGTCGCCGCCACCCCGTGTGGACCACCGCTCGCCCGGGCACTCGCCGCGGAACTCGAACCGACGCGGGGCGACCGGCTGGCGGCGAACCTGCGGATCCTGACCGCCGTCCGGGTGCTCGGCGACGATCCGGAACGTCCGGCGGTGGAGCGGATCGTCGTCGCGGCGAACCTGCCCGCCGAACTGGTCCGGGCTGCCTGCTTCGGCCTGGGGCACCTCAGGGGGGCCAGCACGAGACGCTTCTGGACGGACGCCGTGACACGGCACCTGGACTCCTGGACACGAACCGGCGACGACACCCGACTCGCCGCGCTGACCGGCATCGTCTACAGCCTCGGAATCTGTGGCGACGACATCCTGCTCCGACGGGTGCGCGACACCTGCGACGCGCCGGACGTCGTCCGACGGGCGGCAACCTGGTGGTTGGGGATTCCCGGTCACGTCCGGCGCAGCGCCGCACGGTAGAACGACCACCAGGCAGCCGTCAGAGGTGAAGAATGCCGACCGGAGATCCCGTCCGGGAGGAATTCGCCGGTAGGGTGCCGGGGACCGCCACAGCCAGCAAAGGTGCCGCATGCTCTCCCGCGCCACGTCCGACATCGAATCGCCCGCGCTGATCCTGGAGCGCACCACCGCGCTGGTCGACTACCTGATGGCCGTGCGCGCCCAACTGGAGAAGCCGGCCCGCACGGTGCCCACAGCGGACGTGTTCTGGCAGCACGACCTGCCCGAGCACCCCGACTGCCAGGTGGGCGTCTCGGCCGACGGGGTGAGCTGGCTCCAGGTCGGCCTGCCGGCGGCACCCCGCCGGCTGAAGACCCCCGTCGAGTTCGTCGCGCACCTCGCCGACACCCCGCCCTACCCGGCCGAGCCGAGGCTGACCGGCGACGAGGAGACCATCGCGCGGCTGCGGCCCCGCTTCGAGCAGTGGCGGGAGCAGGACTGGCGGCCCTGGGCCGAGCAGGCCGCCCGCACCGAGCGGGTACGCCAGCTGCACCGCGCCCTGTTCGACCTGATGCACCGGGTCGACATGACCGCCGCCAGCCACGAACTCGTCTGGGGTCACGGCGTCATCCACACCGAGGTCGCCGGTAACCGGGTGCGGTATCCGCTGGTGGTGACCCCGGTCGCCGTCGAGTACGACCCCGACCGGTCGGTCGTGCGGGTGGTGCCGCAGGGGCCGGCCCGGTTGCAGACCGACCCGCTGACCGGCCTCGACGAACGGTACCTGCGGCAACTGCTGGCCCTGGCCGGGTCCGGCGGGCAGCTCGACCTCGACGTCTGGGCGGAGTTCGACAGGCGGGAGTTCTTCGAGCGGGCGCTGCGCCGCCTCGGCCACGACCCGGTGCTGCGCGACGCCGACGCCCCCGCCCCCACCGGCCCGCACGTGCACGACACCGGGGTGCTGTTCGTGCGGCCCCGGCAGCGGATGCTGCGCCGGTTCCTGGAGGAGCTGCGGGCCCGGCTGCTCACCGGTGACACCACGGGCATCGGCGCGCTCGCCGCCATCCTCGCCCACGAGCCGAGCCGGCTGGAGATGCCGCAGGACGAGCCGCAACGGTGGCAGCCGCTGGGGGAGCGGCTGCTCATGCCGCTGCCCACCAACGAGGCGCAGGAGTCCATCGCCCGCCGGCTCGCCCAGCACCGCAACGTCGCCGTGCAGGGGCCACCCGGCACCGGCAAGACGCACACCATCCGCAACCTGATCTGCCACCTGATGGCGCACGGCAAGCGGGTGCTCGTCGTCGCGCAGAAGGAGGACCCGCTGCGGGTGCTGCGCGACGGCCTGCCGCCGGAGATCCAGCCGCTCTGCCTGGCCGTGCTCGGTCGTTCCGCCGACCAGCTCGTGCAGCTCCAGCTCGCCGCCCGGGAACTCTCCGACCGGGGCGCCACCCTGGACCGTCGCGCCGAACAGCAGCGGGTTGACCGGCTGCGCCGGCAACTGGAGGAGGCCGAGCGGGACCTCGGGCTCGCCCTGGCCGGCCTGCGCGCGCTCGCCGAACACGAATCCGCCAGGTACGAGATCGACGGCGTCCGGCTGTCCCCCGGCGACGTCGGCGGGTGGCTGCGCGAACGGGCCGACCGGTACGGCGACATCCCCGACCCGCTCGCCCCCGACCTGGACGCTCCGCTGACCGGGGAGGAGTTCAGCGACCTGCTCGACGTGGCCCGGCGTACCCGGCGATCCGACCGGGCACAGGCGTTGCGGGAGCTGCCGACGGCGGCCGACCTGCCGACCGCCGAGGCGATCCGGGACGACCGCCGGGAGCTGGCCGCGACCCGGCACGAACTGGACCGGCTCGCCGACGCCGGGGTGCTGGTCGCCGAGGTACGCGCCGTCGGTCAGCCCGCCCTGGAGGAGCTCGGCGGGCAGCTCCGGGAGGCGCTGACCCTGCTCACCGAGCGGGAGGGCGCGTGGACCGACCGGCTCGGCGCGCTGTCGCAGGCCGACGCGAACTGGCGGATCCGGTGGGAGGACCACGTCGCCGCCAGCCAGCAGGCGCTCGCCGACCTGGCCGCCGCCGCCCGGGTCATCGCCGGGCACGACGTCGCCGTCGCCGAGCTGCACCTGACCGAACCGCGCCGGCTGCTGGCGCTGCTCGACGAGCTGCGGCAACGCTTCGCCGCCGGCAAGGGCGTCAACAAGCTCTTCCAGGGCACCCTGGCCCGGATCGCCACCGACTGCCGGATCGACGGCGAGGTGCTGCGCAGCGCCGACGACGTCGACATCGTCGTCGCGTACGTCACCCGGCGTCGGCTGCGGCATGCGCTGGCCACCCGGTGGGCGGAGTGGCGCGCGCCGCTCGGCCTGCCCGCCGAGGTCGGCGACGAACCGGAATACTGGACGGGCCGGCTGCTCACCGCCGCCGCCACCGCGCTGGACTGGGACCGGCGGCGCTGGCCGACGCTGCTGCGCACCGTCCGCCGGGTGCTGCCGCGCGCCGAACACACAGTCGACGTACGCCGGCTGACCGCGCTGATCGCCCTGCTCGGCCGGGCCACGGCGGTGTTCGTCCACGACGAGCTGGTGGCCGAGGAGCACCGGCTCGACGCGCTGCTCCAACGCGGCATGTCCGGCGTGGACGCCAGCGACCTGTGGCGGCTGCTCGACCACAGCTACCAGGGCGACCTCGACGGCTGGGACGCCCTGCTCGACGAGGTGCGCCGGCTCGCCGCCCTGCGCCCCGAGGCGCAACGCTTCGCCCAGCTCACCGGGCGGCTGCGGCCCGTCGCCCCGGACTGGACCGCCCAGCTCGAGGACGGCACCGCCGCCGCCCTGCACGGCACCGGCGCGGACTGCCTCGACCGGTGGCGGTGGCGACGCGCGCAGACCTGGTTCGACCAGGTCGTCGGCAGCGTCGACCCGGTCGCCCTGGGCCGGCGCGTCGACCGCACCCGGGAACGCATCCGCCAGCTCACCCGGGAACTCGTGGTCGCGTCCGCCTGGCTGGAGGTGTCGCTGGCGCTTGACGACCGGCGGCGGGCCGCCCTCGCCGACTGGACCACCGCCCTGCGCAAGATCGGCAAGGGCACGGGGAAGAACGCTGCCCAGTGGCAGGCCCACGCCCAGAAGGCGATGACCGCAGCCGTGGACGCCGTGCCCGTGTGGGTGATGTCCGTCGACCGGGCCATCGAACAGTTCGCCGGCGGGGCGCGGTTCGACGTGGTCATCGTCGACGAGGCGTCGCAGGCCGACCTGTTCGCCCTGCCCGTGCTCACCCTGGCGCAACGGGCCGTCGTGGTCGGCGACGACCAGCAGATCGGCCCGCAGCTCTCCTTCGTCGGCAGCGTCACCGGCCTGATCAACTCACACCTGGTCGACGTGCCGTCGGCCGAGCACTTCGACCCGGAGAGCAGCCTCTACGACCACGCGGTCCGTCGCTCGCCCGAACGTATCCTGCTCACCGAGCACTTCCGGTCCGTGCCGGCGATCATCGGCTTCTCCAGCGACACCTACTACGGCGGCGAGATCGAACCGCTGCGCACCGACCGGCCCGCCGGCATCGGCGACCCCGTCGTCGCCGTGCACGTACCCGAGGGCGTCCGCCAGGAGCTGCCCGGATACGGCAACGTCAACGTGGCCGAGGCCGAAGCCCTCGTCACCCGGGTCGTCGCGATCGTCGCCGACCCGGCGTACGCGGGCCGCAGCGTCGGCGTGGTCAGCCTGCTCAGCACCAGCGGGCAGGCCCTCTATCTCCTCGCCCGGCTGCGCGAGGAGATCGGCGCGGAGGAGATGGAACGCCGCCGGCTGCGCGTCGGCGACTCCTACACCTTCCAGGGCGACGAACGTGACGTGGTGCTGGTGTCGACGGTCGTCTCCCCGCACCAGGGACCGGTCGCCGCCTTCACCAAGCGTGACCACCACCGCCGGGTCAACGTCGCCGCCTCCCGGGCCCGCGACCAGCTCTGGGTGTTCCACTCCGTGCAGCCCGACGACCTGCGCCCCGACGACGCCCGGGGCCTGCTGCTGCGCTACTGCCAGAACGTCACCACCGCCGAGGAAGCGTACGACGACCTGGAGCGGCGCTGCGACAGCGACTTCGAACGCGAGGTGCTGCGCCGCATGCTGCGCCGGGGGTTCCGGCCGTTGCCGCAGTTCCGGGTCGGCTCGTACCGGATCGACTTCGTGCTGCCCGCGCCGGACGGGCGGCGACTGGCGATCGAGTGTGACGGGGACGCCTACCACGGGCCGGAGCAGTGGGAGAGCGACATGCGCCGGCAGGCGGTGCTGGAGCGGGTCGGCAACTGCGTGTTCGTCCGGATCCGGGGGAGCGTGTTCAGCCGGGACCCGGAGGCGGCATTGGCACCGCTGTGGCAACGCATCGAGGAGTTGGGCATCGGGGGCCATCGGAAGGTCGAGGAGCACCAGTCCTGATCGCGTCGACTGGAACGACCTGCGTGACCGCCGGCTGGCCGAACCTGGAGCAGCCGAGGCATACGAGGCGACCCGAATCGCCCATGAGCTGGGCCAGGAGGTTCGGCACCTGCGTGAGCGCAGTGGCTGGAGCCAGAGTCAGTTGGCCCGAGCCGCCGGGATGACGCAGTCCGCCGTGGCGTGGTTCGAGGCCGGTGGGACGATACCCACTCTGCCCGTCCTGGAGCGGCTGGCCGGCGCCCTCGATATGCGGCTCGATGTCAGGTTCACACCGAACACCGATGCGGCCTGAGAGCCGACCCCCTCGCACCGGAGCACGTTGAGTCGAGACCGATCCGGGGAAGGCGCACAACGATTTTCTGACAATTCGGCCGTACGTTCCCCGTCATGACATCGAAGCCAACCCCCGGTCTGCGTCGTCGCGTCGGCGTCGCGGGAGCGGTCACCGCGCTCGTGACGACGACTCTGACCGGGCTCGCTCAGCAGCCCGCCACCGCCGCTCCCGGAACGGTCGCCACCCACGCCGTCGCCGTCACCGCCGCCGAACGGCAGGCGGTGCTGGCGTACTGGACGCCGCAGCGGATAGCGGCTCTGAAGACCCCGTCGGCGCAGGTGCCGCCCGTGGCGAAGCCGGACGGCGCACCATGGACCCGGGCGGACGCCGTGTCGCGTACCGTCGGCAGGCTCTTCTTCACCGACCACGGCGAGGACGCCAGCTGCACGGCGACGGTGCTGGACAGCGCCAACCGCAGCACGGTGGTGACCGCCGCGCACTGCGTCAACAACACCGATCTCATCGGTGAGAACAACCAGTGGTCGGCCAACGTGCTGTTCGTCCCCGGCTACACCGACGGCCGGGCACCGTACGGCAGGTTCGTCGCCCGGCTGTCGGTGGCCCCGTCGACGTGGCTGCTCAACGACCAGATCGAGAGCCTGTACGACTCGTACGACCAGGCGTTCGTGGTGCTCAACCCGAACAGCGACGGACGCCGGGTGCAGGACGCCGTCGGCGTCGCCCAGCGGATCGGCTACGACGTGCCGGGCGCGCGGGTGGTGCACCAGTTCGGCTACCCCCGGGCCAGTTCCGACGAGGCCCGCGAGGGGCTGCCGGAATACACCGGTGAGCGCCTCGCCTACTGCGCCGGCCGGGCGGTGGAGCAGCAGTCGACCGAGGACTGGCCGGAGCCGCCCGGCCAGTGGGGCACCGCGTGCGTGATGGGCGGCGGCTCCAGCGGCGGCCCGCGTTTCGCGCACTTCGACCGGCACACCGGGCTCGGCACCGTCGTCGGCGACAACTCCCACGGCTATATCCCGGGGAAGCGTTACCTGGTGGGGCCGCAGTTCAGCACGGCGATCACCCGCCCACTCTTCGAGCGGGCGCAACACAGCTGATTTGGGCTGGGCACCGGGCAGCCCACCTCGCCACGGGTGTGGGCGCCCGGTGCCGACGACGCTCCCCCAGCCGTACGAGGCAGACCATCCATGGGTCCTCCGCCACCAGAGGATCTGTCATCGTCCCTCAGGCGGCGATGGTGCGGGCCGCCGCGTACAGGTCGGCGGGTAGCGGGGTCGCCAACTCCCAGACGATCCGCATCGGCCGTTCCCCGCTGTGCTGCCGGTAGGTCATCGGCCCGGCGTACAGGTAGGCCGGTGCGCCGAGGTCCCGATCCGGAACCCGGGTCTCCCGCACGAACAGGTGCACCGTCGAGCCCCGTGCCGCGTGGTGGACGTACCGCTGACCGGTAGGGGACGACTCCGAGGTGGTGCTCTGCGACTCCCACTGGAACAGCCGCTCGGTGATCGCCCGGTCGGCGTACATCGTGGTGGGGGAGTAGTGCTGCTCCGACTTGACCAGCGTGACGAAGAACAGGTCCGCCTGCTCGGCTTCCAGCCACTTCACCCCTTCCCGTAGCGACCCGGGGTTGGTCATGCCGAACGCCGCGCACGCCTCGTTGCGGCTGTACCGGGCGTGCACCCGCAGCACGCCGACGGGCGCGGTGACCCGGTGGATGCGCTCCCGCAGCACCTCGGCGACCTGGCGCAACTCGGTGCAGCGGGCCGGCGTCGCCCAGAGCCGGCTCAGCTGGTCGTCCCGAGCGGTCAGCGGCACGTTGGGCCCCCACAGGTCGAAGTGCAGCATGTCCCACAGCCGCCCGTCCGGCGGCGGGTCACCGGCGGCGACCCGGGCCAGCAGGTCGAGCCGGTCGACGTCGTCCAGGTGCAGCATCCGGCCGATGGCCCGGCCCAACTCGCGGTCGGCCGGGCCGGGTGCGGAGGTGTCGAGGCCGGCGAGCCGCCGCAGCCCGGTCCATCCGCCGGCCGACGCCGACCGGTAGACGTCCTCGATCTCCAGGCCGGTCTCCCGTAGGAATTCGGCGAGGCTCACGTCACCGAGCTGCCGCAGCTCGGCCACCAGGCCCTTCTTGGACGTGGGCAGCGCGGTGCGCAGGTTGTCGAGCACGATCTCCTTGGCGACCCGGTCGAGCTGCACGTGGCAGCCGCTGGGTAGCGACGGGAAGTCCTGCTCGACGGCGGCGCTGACGGCTCGGCGGCTGACCCCGGTCAGCGCCCGCCAGCGCAGGTCGAACCGGAAGTTGGCGTGCTGCGCGCCGATGAAGTCGAGCACGGTCAGGCACGGCTTGTCGTCGTCGAGGCGCAGCCCACGGCCGAGCTGCTGGAGGAAGATGGTGGCGCTCTCGGTGGGCCGCAGCATCAAGATCGTGTCGACCATCGGCAGGTCGACACCCTCGTTGAACAGGTCGACGGTGAACAGCACCCGTAGCGTGCCGGCCCGGAACTCCCGCAGCAGCCGGTCGCGTTCCGCGCGGTCCGCCCGCGAGGTCACCGCCGCCGACGGTACGCCGTGCCTGGTGAACCAGTTCGCCATGAACTCGGCGTGCCCGATGCCCACGCAGAACCCGATCGCCCGCATCCGCCCGGTGTCCACGGTGTCCCGGACGGCCTTCAGGATGATCCGCGCCCGCGCGTCGTCACCGGTGTATACACGGTCGAGGTCGGCTAGGTCGTACCCCTGGCCGCGCCGCCAGCGCAGGTGCGACAGGTCCGTGTCGTCGTGGACCCCGAAGTACTGGAACGGCGCGAGCAGTTGCCGCTCCAACGCGTCCCACAGGTGCAGTTCCACGGCCGCGCGGCCGTCGAACCACCGCCGCACGTCGCCGCCGTCGGCCCGGTCGGGCGTCGCCGTCAGCCCCAGCAGTACGCGCGGCGCGAGCCGCTCCAACAACCGGGCGTACGTCGGCGCTTCCGCGTGGTGGAACTCGTCGACGATCACTATGTCGTACGCCTGCGGGTCGATCTCCCGCCGTTGCAGCGACTGGATGGAGGCGAAGACGTGCGTCCAGTGCGTCGGCACCTGCCCGCCCACCAACGTTTCGCCGAAGCTGCCGTCCCCCATGACCTGCCGGAACGTCGACAGGCTCTGCCGCAGGATCTGCTCCTGATGCGCGACGAACAGCAGTGAGTCGACGGTCTTGTTTCGGTGTAGCCGCCGGTAGTCCAGGGCGGCGACGACCGTCTTGCCGGTGCCGGTCGCCATCACCACCAGGTTGCGGTGCCGGCCGTGCACCTGCCGCTCGGCGTCCAGGTCGGCCAGGATCTCCGCCTGGTACGGGTACGGCCGCACGTCCAGGTTGGCAATGGGTGTCGGTTCGTCGCCGGAGCGTTCCCCGCGCAGCGCGTTGCGCAGCCGCTCGGCGTCCCGCCCGGCGTCGTAGGTCTCGAACGCCGGGTCGTTCCAGTAGTCCTCGAAGGTGGCGGTGAACGTGTCGATGACGTGCGGCTGCTCGACGTTCGAGATCCGGACGTTCCACTCCACCCCGTCGACAAGCGCGGCCTTCGACAGGTTGCTCGACCCGACGTACGCGGTGGTCAGCCCATGGTGACGGCGGAACAGCCACGCCTTGGCGTGCAGCCGGGTGGTGCGCGTCTCGTAGGAGACCTTGATGTCGGCCCCGAGTTCGGCGAGCCGGTCGAGGGCGCGTTGGTCGGTCGCGCCCAGGTAGGTGGTGGTGATGACCCGCAGTGTGCCCCCACGCCGGATCAGCTCCCGAATCGCCGGTTCGACGATGCGCAGGCCGTGCCACTTGATGAACGCGCAGAGCAGGTCGACGCGCTGCGCCGAGGCCATCTCGTGGTTGACCTCGTGGCCGATGCGCGGCTGGTGCTTGCCGTTGACCAGCAGCGCGCCGGTGGAGAGCGGGGTGGTGGGGCGCTGCGGGAAGGTCGGCTGCGCCGGAGGTGTGGGTGGGGCTGCGATGGCGTGCAGGAGGTTTCTGGCGTCGGCGATCTGGTCGTGGTGGTCGGTCGCGGCAGGGCTGAGGGTGGCGATGGCCTCGGCGATCCGGTTGGTCAGCTCGACCTGGTGGCGCAGCTTGTCGTCGCCGTTGGGAACGGCTTGCAGGGCACGGCTGATCAGGGCGGCGAGGTGGCGGGTGAGGGGGTGGTGGGCGTCGGCGGGGTCCAGGGGATGGTGCTGGACGTGGGCCGGGTCGAGGTGGCGGAGGCGTGCGGCGAGCTGTTCAGTGATTAGGTGCTCGTAGCTACCCAGCTCAAGATCCGTCACTCAGGCACGGTAGCTGCCGACGCCGTATCTCTGGATCAGCTGTCGGTTCTACGACAGTCTGAGATCTCATGAATCGAAGAGTTGCGATTCTTCAACTGATAAGCCTTGGCATCGTAGTGGCGGTTGAACAGGGGAAACCCTCCTTGTGGCGGTAGCGCAAGACCTGTGCTTAGCCCGTGGGGCGCTCACTGCTAGGCCTCGTTTTTGCGGCGCAGTTAATGGGATTGGTTTTCGGGTTCTGGTTGTCGGTCCCGTGGCTGTAAAGTTCCCGGAGCGCTTGCGTCAGTGAGGCGCAAGGCTTGGGCATGGATCGACGTTGCTGCATGCTACGCAACGTCATATTCATTGTGCACGCTGGATTTTTGATTGACAAACTTTCGATTCATGGTGCTGTCAATGTGGTGGGATTCCCGCGCAGCCCCACTGAGTTTGAATCCGCAAGGGTGAAGAGGATGGAGTGAGGCGCTGATGTTTTTCGCTGAGATGGGTCTTACTCAGCATGATTCATTGACTGCTGCCCAGCAGGCCGCGAGTGAGGCGGCCTCGGCATCTGGTGGCCGTTCTTTCACCTGCGTCGTATTTCAGCAAGGTGGGCGACTCATGCTCACCACCGCCTTTTCGAATGCTTTCCTCATCAATCACGTTGTGGCTGAACCTGCCGCTAAGGGTGGCAATCCCCGTATGGCAACGAACCGCCCCATGGATACGACGCATGTTCGGGCGATCAGCAAATACCTTGTTGAGAACGAGCGGAACTACATCCTTCCGCCCGTGACCCTGAATGTTCGTTCGGTGCCCGCGATTCACGTGCCGCGTGGAAACTTCGCCACGACGGTCGGATTCGTTGTCATCGGCGACGAAACGAAGTTCTCGGTCACTGATGGGCAACATCGCCTGGCCGCTATCAGCAGGGCAAAGGATTTTCTCAGTGATCCTGATTCGACGTTCATGGGTGACAGTGTCTCGGTGGTCATCGTTGTTGAGCCGGACCTCGCCCGGATTCATCAGGATTTTGCCGACGCGGCGCAGACGAAGCAAATTCCGGCCAGCCTTCTGGCGGCATTTAACACCAGGGAGCCGCTCAATCGGGTTCTCACTAAGATCGTAGATGGTTCCACCTTGTTCCGCTCCCGCATCGATGAGACCTCGAAGAGTCTGTCGAAGAACTCACCAGCGATATTCCTGCTCAACCAGGTTCGCGGTATGGTCAAGGAGTTGTTGTTCCGGGATTACGCGCTTAGCGAGTCTAGTATCCCTGCGCGGAGCAACCAGGTGATCGGCACGACGGAGCGGCAGGATGCTTTTGTTGAGCGCACGCTCTCGATGATGGAAATGCTGACGACGCACATGACGCCGTGGCAGGCCATCGCAGAACTGCCTACCTCCGGTGGGCCTGCTAATCAGGTTGTCGACTATCGGAAGCACTACATTAACATGACCGCCACCGGGCTCGTGATTATTGGCCATGTCGCATACGAGATTGAGAAGAACCCAGATCCGGGCTGGCGTACTGATCAATACCTCCGGCTTTCCACGAAGATTGATTGGCGGCGCGACGCCGAAATTTGGCAAGGCGCGATTATTTCAGGTGACAAGATCAGCACTACTCGGGCGCCAGGGCGTCTGGCGGCGAAAAGGGTCATGGCTGCTATTGGGTTGCCGGCTGCCGACGTCGTCGAGGGTGCGCCACAAGGGGCGGAGCCACTCCTGCGCGTTGAGATATGAAGTCGACTGCCAGTTCGATGCTTCGTTGGGGGTGGTTAGGTCCACCTCGATGGACTCCGGGGTTTTTAACCCAATCTCTTAGCCGCAGCCCCTGTTTGAACAGGGGCTGCGGCTGCCTGGAGTGGCCAGGTCAGCGAAGGGCTTCCAGTGTTTCCCGTGGTTGCCCTCTCGAATAGATCGAAGACGGTCATCGAATTCGGCAGAGACCTCTGCCGAGGTCGTCAGGAGAGGAACGGCGGCGACGATCATCTTCAACTCGCGTGCCTCCCGCAGCAGCGGCCAAGAGGGATCAGAGGTCACGTCGTGGCCGTATGCGGCGGCCAACAGTTCGTGTGCCCCCGTCCGCCCGAACCGACGCTCGCCCACCGCAACCGCCGCTAGGTCGGCCTGCCAGGGGCCAACGCAGGTGGCGTCGAAGTCACACAGCACCGTCCGGCCCGATGGCTCTTTGAGCAGGTTGCTGAGATGGGCGTCCCCGTGGATGAGTCCCTCTTTCGTGCGCTGGTTCAGGGCAACGAGTTGCGGCTCAAGGCGGTCGCACCATTGCGTCAGGAAGTCACGGTCACTCCCACCAAGGCCGTCGGCGTCGGCCAGTCGTTTGCGTGCGTCAGCTACCGGGTCCCAGGTGGGGAGCGGAAACGGTGGCAGGCCGAGAGAGTGAAACTCCCGCAGGACATGGCCAAGGTCCTCCAGCGTCGGGGTGGGTGATCCGGGTGGGAGGTACTCCCAAACGGATGCGGCCAGGGTGCCGACCTCGACCGGCTGCTCGACACCCGGTGCCAGGCGGATGGTCGGCGCGTCGATGTCGGCGAACCAGTGTGCGAGTCGGACCACCTTGGTCACCCGGTCGCGCAGTCGATGAGTGCGTGCGATCCGAATAACGAGGCCGGACCTCGGCAGGGCAAAGACGGCATTGTTGGTCAACCGCAGCAACTGCGCGTCCTCTGAGGAAACGCCCAGGCTGGCCGCGACTTCTCGCATCGCCTCCATCATTGCCTGTTCGGAGAACCGCCCGCTCATGTCGCTGCCGCAGCACGGGCGGTGAGGGCACGCTCGAACGCGGCCACCTCTGGGAGTTCGCGATGGCGTACCAGATCGCGGCGTAGGTTGACGACCCGATCTCGTACCCGTCGGGAACTGATCCCGCGCGCCTGTTCCATCACCCGGGCACCCACAGTGAGGGCTCGCTCCGGCTCGTCGGCGAGGAACAACGCACTGCACAGGCCGACTTCGTTCAGGACCGTGCTGCGTACGTTGGCTGTGCCGAAGGATGCGATGGCGGCCTCGACCCAGCGCACCGCCTCGGGCGCATGTCTGCTGTCCTGCCGCGCTCTGTCCCGGTAGACGCGGCCGTACTGGGCGAGTAGTTCGCCCCGGTCGTAGAACCCCATGCAGTCCGGCTCGCGCTCCTGGCTGATGCGATCGAACTGATCGCTCGCGTTGCCCAGGGTCGACACTGCGGTCCGGTGGTCGCCGAGGGCTGCGGCCGAGGCGGCTTCCGCACCACAGAGGAGTGCCTTGACTGCCGGGGTGGCCTGCGCTCCGAGCTGGGCTTGTGCGAGCTGAAGCGTCGCCAGGGCGTCCCGGTTGTGTCGCAGGTGTTGAAGCTGCTTGGCCTGTGCATAGCGGATCATCGCGGCCAAAGATGAATCGCCGGAGGTGAGTGCAGCCCGTTCGCCGGCGATGAAGTGCCGTTGAGCGTCGTCGTGTCTGCCCGCATCGAAGGCCGTCCAACCGGCCAACTGGCGAGCTGCGGCGACCGCAGCCACCAGACGCGGGGTGAGCCCGGCCGGGTGCGTCCAGTCGAGCATGCGGTAGACCGACTCGGCGAAGCGGGCGACCTCTCGATACAGCAGGCCGCCTCCGCTCTCGCGGTCCACCGATCGGTAGAGAGTCAGCACGGCGTTGAGGCGTGTGACATCCGCAGCTCCGATGCGCCGGGATGGGACGAGGTTCGTGCTGCCGATCAGGCCCGCTCCCGCAGCTACTGCGGCGATGGCAGCCAACAGCGACCGCCGGCCCTCGTCCGGTTCTGGGGAGGGTGGCTCGCCTGCCCCGGCAACACCCGTCATGTGGTTCCGGCCGGTCGGGGTGAACCACAGGTAGGCCCCAGGGATACCGAATAGCTGCGCCCAGTGCGCCATCCGGTCCAGGTGCACCAGTGGCGGGCCGTTCTCCACTCGGCTCAACTGCGCCTGGGTGATCCCCATCCACCCCGCCACCACGGTCTGGGGCAACGGGTTTCGTCCGTGGTACGGATGGCATCGGTACGCCCTGATCACCTGCCCGAGGTGCCGTTCAGCCAGCGCCTGTCGTACCGGTGGATGCTCCCAGAAGGAAGTCGGCACCTCGGGTGGCGCGCTCAGCCGGTCGCGCTCGGCGGCCTGGCAGGGGGCGCACCGTCCGCTGTCGTTGTCGCGGGCGAGCCGTCCGCCACAGCGTGGGCAGTTCGCAGATGTCACCGGCAACCTCGCCAATCACGGACGGCTGAAATTGAAGTCGAGCGTATCCATTCAACCCGCTCTGTGCGGGATCGGTATACGCAGCGCGCATATCGAGGACGTTCACGCTTCTCCATCCACAGGGTGCATCGCGCGCCGGAAGGAGTCGACAGCGGTCAGCAGTCGGACGTCATCTCGTCGCCGGGACGTAGGAGATCGTTGGTTCGGCCGGACTGGGTAGTCGGCTGGATGTCGAGCGCGCATGGCGTCCACGATCATCCAGGCATAACCGGCTACGGATCTGCGACCAGGGTTGATGCATGGCCCGGGGCGGGTGCTGGGCTCCGGGGCGTGTCGATCCGAACGACGCGACCTCGTCCCCGCCCGCCCCGGTGCCCGTCACCCTTCCGCCGAGAAACAGGGGCCGCAGACACCATGAAAACCGCCGCTACAGACCTCCCCGTCCCGGCCACCGACGAGGAGGAGGAAACGCAGCGCGCCAGCGAACACACCCCGTACCCGTGCCTGCTGTCCGATCGTGAGCAGGGCACCCGAGGGCGGTGCGCAGTCATGACGCCGGAGGAGATCGTCCATCGCTGGCTGCGGCTGGTGACGGCGGACGCGGAGCTGTCGCCGTACCTCATCGGGGTGGATCAGGTCCGGCTGGCCGTGCACCTGACGGCGAGCGTGACCGCCGCGCTCGCCGGGGAGCCGGCGGACGCCTGGGGTGGGCTCGGCCTGTCCGAGGAGCAGCATCGGCGCATCGGTGACTACCTGTTCGGGGTGTGCTGGGCGGCTGACCTGCCCGAAGGGCGGATCGCCCGGGTGCGGCGGGCGGTGGCCCGGTGAGGGAGGCCGACGAGTTGCGGTCGGCGCTGCCGGATCGGCTCGCCGCCCACGATGCCGAGCTGCTGATCGCCACGCTCCGCCGGCTCGCCACCGACCCGGAGCCGGCGGCGCAGGCGGTGACGCTGACCGTGCTGGGCCATGCCTTCCGCCGGTTCGCGTTGCTGCCGCACGCCAAGCTGATCAGCGCGCTGGCCGGTGCCGACGTGCCGGTGGAGTTGCTGCGGCAGGCGGCGGCGCGGGCCGACGACGATCCGCCGTGGCGGCCCGCCCAGGTGCTCGCCCGCGACAACCCCGGCGACCACATCGCCGTCCTGACGGTACGGCCGTGGCGGCGGCTGCGCTACCGGCCCGGCCAGGCCGTCGCCGTCAGCACGGCGCGCAATCCCGGTCGGTGGCGCTGGTATTCCCCCGCCAACGCGCCCCGCCCCGAGGGCACCGTCGAGCTGCACGTTCGTGCCATCCCCGCCGGCAGCGTCTCGGTCAGCCTCGCCCATGAGATGAACCCCGGCGACGTGGTCTGGCTCGGGCCGCCCCGCGACACCGGCCAGCACCTGCGCGACGGTGACCTGCTGCTGGTGGCCGGCGGCACCGGTCTGGCCCCGCTGCGCGCCCTGGTCGAACAGGTCGCCGCTGCCCCCGACGGCCGCCGGGTCACCCTGGTCGTCGGTGCCCGCACCTTCTTCGACCTCTACGACCCGATCGTCCTCGACAAGCTCCAGTGCGCCCACGACTGGCTGACCATCGTGCCCGTCTTCTCCGACGACCCCGAGGCGCACCCGACCGAGCAAGGTGACGCGCTCACCACCGCCCTACGCCACCACCAACCCCACCAGCAGGTGTACGTCTGCGGCCCGCCCGCGATGCTCGACGACGCCCGCCGCTGGCTGCCCCTGGCCGGGGTGCCCGTGGATCGTCTCCACCTGCCCGATCCGGCAGCCCCGCAGGCTCCGTGGTGAGGCAGGAGAGCAGGTCCGCCGGGCGTAGGCTCAGGACCGGGCAACAGCGCCGGCCGGGGGGAACAGCAGCACCCGTACGTCGGGCAGGTCGGCGAACGCCTGTGTGATCATCGGCTCGACCACCGTCCAGTCGAGGCCGCCGGCACCGCAGCCGAGGGCGGGCACCGCTATCGAACGGATCTGCCGCTCCCGGACGACCCGGGCGAGGTCGGACAGGCCCGACTGGATGTCGGGCAGCTTCGCGCCGGCCCGCCAGTGCCCCTTGGTGGGGAAGTTGATGACGTAGCGGTGGCGGCCGGGCCGGCCGGAGTCGACCACGAACATCCGGCCCAGCCGCACCTCGCCCGCCGCGCAGGCGGCCCGGTAGGCGGCGTAGTTGGCGGGGTGGGTGTGCTTGAACTGGAGGGCGATCCCCTTGCCCATCACCCCCACCGTGTTGACGGCGTTGACGAGTGCTTCGGTGTCGGCGGTGAGCAGGTCACCGTCGCTCAAGATGATCATTCGGGCGTCCTTTCCTGGTAGCGCTGTCGTACCAGGAAGGTGTGACTACGACGTCCTGTCGGCGCAGGCCGGTAGGGTGCCGGGAACGCTGGGGAGGAGAGGCCGATGCTCAGGCTTGAGGTGCCGCCCGCCGTAGAGGCGGAACGGGTCGTCGCGGCCGTCCTTGCCGACCTGCGCTCCGGCGACCACCGGGGCGTCGTCGTCGACTCCCCGCCCGGGGCCGGCAAGTCGACCCTCGTGGTGCGGGCCGCCGTCGAGCTGGCCGCCGCCGGCGAGCCGCTGATGATCGTGGCGCAGACCAACGAGCAGGTCGACGATCTCATCGACCGACTCGCCACCAAAGCCCCCGAGCTGCGCATCGGCCGGTTGTCGGCGACCGACTACCGGCCGTCGGAGCGGGTGCGTGGGCACGACACGGTCCGGGTCGCGTCGAAGGTCGCCGACCTGGGCGACCCGGCCGTCACCATCGGTACGGCGGCCAAGTGGGCCACGGTCACCGACGGCCGGTGGCCGTGGGCGATCGTCGACGAGGCGTACCAGATGCGCTCGGATGCCCTGCTGCGGGTGGCCGGGCGGTTCGAGCGGGCGCTGTTCGTGGGCGATCCGGGGCAGCTCGACCCGTTCTCCACCGTCGAGACGCCGCGCTGGACGGGCCTGAGCTGGAACCCGATGCAGGCGGCGGTGGCGGTGCTGCTGCGGCACAACCCGGAGCTGCCGGTGCACCGGCTGCCGGTGTCCTGGCGGCTGCCGGCGTCGGCGGCCCCGGTGGTCGCGGCGGCGTTCTACCCCTTCACCGGGTTCCGCGCCGGCACCGGCCCGGCCGACCGGGCGTTGACGCTGACCCGGCCGGGGCCGGGCGACGCGCTCGACGCGGCGGTGGAGCTGGCCGCCGGCACCGGTTGGGCGTTGCACGAGCTGCCGGCCCGGCACACCCTGCGTACCGATGCGGAGGCCGCCGCGGCGTGCGCCGCGCTCGCCCTGCGGGTGCTGCACCGGGGCGCGGTCGCGGTCTCCGAGCACGCGCCGGCCGGGGCTCCGGTGACCGCCGACCGGATCGCCGTCGGCGCGGCGCACCGCGACCAGGTCGCCGCGATCCGCGCCCAGCTCGGCCCGGCCGGGGCGGACGTCACCGTGGACACCGCCAACCGGCTCCAGGGCCGTGAGTACGACGTGACGATCGTGCTGCACCCGCTGTCCGGCCGGCGGGACGCGACGAACTTCCACCTGGAGTCGGGGCGGCTGTGCGTGCTGACCTCCCGGCACCGGCACTCCTGCATCGTGGTGGCCCGCGCCGGCATCGGTGAGCTGCTGGACGCCCATCCGTCGACAGAGTCGGTGCACCTGGACGTGCCGGTGAAGTTCCCCGACGGCTGGGCCGCCAACCAGACCACCATGACGTTCCTGGCGGGGCAGCGTCCGGGACGGTGAACTGCGGGTACGCGACGATCCGTACTGAAGGGTGTGCGGACGACGGAACTGGTCACCTGCCCCCGGAACGTGTTCGACTGGCTCGGCCCGGCCGGCGTGCGTGCGGTGGTGATCCGCTGGCTGCGCCTGGTCGCGGCGGACGCCGAGTTGGCCCCGTACCTGATCGGGCTGGACCGGCCCCGGCTGGCCGGCCGCCTGACCGCCCAGCTGGCCTCGGCCCTGGGCGGCCCGGCCTCCGGCGGTGGCGGTGGGCGGGCGGCCGCAGGGGCGTGGCGGCGGCTCGGGCTGACCGACGAGCAACACTGGCGGGTGCTGGACTACCTGGCCGCCGTGCTCTGCGGCCTGGGACTGCCGGTCGACACGATCGTCGCGGCCCAGCGCGCCGTCGCCGGGGAGGCCCACGCCTGACGGCGGTCAGCCCCAGTTGTCGCCGTACTCGCGGACCCCGTCGACGTCGAGGGTGATCCGGCTGTTGGGGGTCCACGCGCCGGTGGCCGCCTGCCAGCTCGGGTCGTCGCGTTCGTCGATCGTGGTCCAGTTGGGCCGGTGCAGCCGGAGCTGGATCGGCCCGGACGACGCGCCGGGGGCCAGCACGCCGGTGTCGAAGGTCAGCTCCACCCAGCCGGGGAAGGGCGTCCCGGGCACCGGGTAGACGGTCGGGGTCGGCGTGGGGCCGGGCGGCGGCGCGGGCGGCGGAAAATACTGGAGAGTACGCCGGATGTGGTCGCAGCCGAGCGTCGCCCAGTCGCACTCGGTGGTCAGGGCGGCGTTGCCGTTCTCGAAGCGCAGGTGGTAGCGGACCCGTACGGTGGTCAGGTCCAGCGGCCGGCCGCCCGTGTTGGTGATGTTCAGGCGGAACTGGGCCTGGTTGTCGGTGGGCGCCCAGTCGAGGTTGAGGTAGTCGACCTTCGCCCGCCCGTACGCGGTGCGCACGGTGGTGACCGCCGAGGTGTCGGAGTAGCCGCCGACGGCGTACGCCTGGAGCGCGATCCGGTAGTCGGTGCCCGGGGCGAGGTCGGTCAGGGTGACGGCGTTGGTCTGCGTGCTGCCCAGGCCCCGGTAGGCGTTCGGCCCGATCGGCGAGCGCACGTCGTAGGTGATCGGGCCGCCCGGCTCGCCCTTCCACGTCGACGGGGTCCAGGTCAGGCTGAGCCGGTGCGGGTCGTTGGCGACCACCACGGGCGCGCCGGGGGTGGTCAGCGCCGGTGTGTCGTCGGCGCGGGCGGCGCCGACCGCGACCAGGCTGACGAGCGCGGCGGCAGCGGCGGTGGCGGTGGCACGACGGGCACGCATACCCCGGATGGTACGGAGTGCCATGCACGCTCATCAATGACAGAACCGGTGATTCGTTTGCGTCATCAGCTCGACAGCATCCGTATCACCCCACGGCACCGCCGACCATCGAGGACCCGGAACGGCCCCGCGGGGCGCACGCCGGTCACCAGGGCAGCACCCCGTACGAGTCGTCGGCGGCGAGATGCCCCCAGAGCTGCCCGGTCGGCCCGTCCGCCGGCAGCGTCGCCAGCCGCACGCTCACCTCGGCACCCTGCTCGGCGGTGCGGTAGCCGCTGTGGCCGTTGAAGTCGGTCGCGCAGTAGCCCGGGTTCGCCGCGTTCACCCTGACCGCGGTGTCCCGCAGCTCCTTGGCGTACATCGCGGTGACCATGTTCAGCGCGGCCTTCGACGACGGGTACGGCACCGAGGTCAACGGCCACACGGAACTCTCCGGGTCGGTCATCGCGGTGATCGAGCCGACCTCGCTGGAGACGTTGACGATCCGTCCGGCCGGCGCGCGCAGCAGCAGCGGCAGGAACGCGTTGGTCACCGTGACCACCGCGAAGACGTTCGTCTCGAACACCTCGCGGATGGTGGTCAGGGTGGTCTCGCTGGGCCGCGCCATCCCGTCGGCCCGGACGATGCCGGCGTTGTTGACGAGCACGTCGAGCCGGCCGTGCTCCCGCTCCACCTGCTCCGCCGCGGCGGCCACCGACACCGGGTCGGTCACCTCCAGCGGCAGCGGACGGGCGTCCGCCCCGCCGTCGCGCAGCGCGGCCACCGCCGCCGCGCCCCGGTCGGCGTCCCGTGCCCCGACCAGCACCGTCATCCCCCGCGCGGCGAGTTGCCGCGCGGTGGCGTACCCGATTCCCCTGTTGCCCCCGGTGACCAGGGCGAGTGGCGTCGTCGTCATGGTGTCGAGCGTGCCGGCTCCACGCCGGGCGCGGGAGGGGCCGGCGCAGCCTGGTACCGGTGGTACCACCCTGCGCGCCCCCCGCTGCGGCAGGCTGAACGCATGACGTCGCGCCGCGCCGAACTCGCCACTTTCCTGCGCAGCCGCCGCGCCCGGTTACGTCCTGTCGAGGTCGGCCTCCCCGAGGGGCTGCGCCGCCGCACCCCCGGCCTGCGCCGGCAGGAGGTCGCCCAGCTCGCCGGCATCTCCGTCGACTACTACGTCCGGTTGGAGCAGGGCCGGGGAGCACACCCGTCGGGGCAGGTGCTGGCCGCGTTGGCCCGCGCGCTGCTGCTCAGCCGGGACGAACGGGAGTACCTGTTCCGGCTGGCCGGTCAGGGGCCGCCACCGGTGGCCGGCCCCAGCGCGGTGGTGGCGCCGGGAGTACGGCACCTGATCGACGCGATGACGGAGACCCCGGCGTACCTGGCGGACGCCAGGTACGACGTGTTGGCCTGGAACCGGCTGGCCGGTCACTTCGTGGGCGACCTGCCGCCCGGCGACCGCAACATGATCCGGTGGTGGTTCCGGCAGGAGGCGTCCGTGCCGTGGACCGACACGGAGACGCTGCGCTTCGCCCGTGACTCGGTGGCCGACCTGCGCGCCGCCTACGGGCGTTACCCGGGCGACCGGGAGCTGGCCGAGCTGGTCACCGAGCTGCTCGGCGTCTCGCCGAGGTTCGCCGCCCTGTGGGCCGAACACGACGTGGCCACCCGCCGACCGGTGGTCAAACGGGTGGCCCACCCCGAGCTGGGACCGCTGGAGTTCGAGTGCCGGGTGCTGCTGGTGCCGGAGAGCGACCAGCGGTTGATCGTCTACACCGCCGCGCCCGGCTCGCCGACCCGCGAGGTCTTCCGCCGTCTCGGCGAACGGATCACCGGCTGAACCCCGCCCGCTCAGGCGGGGATGTAGTCGAACTCGTCCGGGTTCGGTCCGGTCCGGCCGGCCTCGCCCCGGTCCAGCCCGCTGATCCGCTCCATCGTCGTGTCGTCCAGGGTGAAGTCGAAGAGCTGGAAGTTCTCCTCGACCCGCTTCGGGGTGGTCGACTTCGGGAAGACGATGTCGCCGCGCTGCACGTGCCAGCGCAGCACCACCTGGGCGGGGGTGCGGCCCACCTGCTCGGCGACGTCGACGATCGTCGGGTCGTCGAGAACCAGGCCCTGGGCGATCGGGGACCACGCCTCGGTGAGGATGTTGTGCTCGCCGCCGTACGCGCGCACCTGCTCGTTGGTGAGGTACGGGTGCACCTCGATCTGGTTGACCGCCGGCACCACGTCGGCCTCGGCGGCCAGCCGCTCCAGGTGCGGCACCTGGAAGTTCGACACCCCGATCGAGCGGGCCCGGCCGTCGCGCTGGAACTCCTCCAGGGTCTTCCAGGTGGAGACGAAGTCGCCGTCGTAGCGGGTGGGCAGCGGCCAGTGGATGAGGAACAGGTCGACGTAGTCCATCTTCAGCGCGGACAGCGTCGACTCGAACGCCCGGCGGGCGTCCTGCGGGCGGTGGAAGCCGTTGTTCAGCTTGCTGGTCACGAAGACCTCGCCCCGGTCCAGCCCGGAGGCGCGGACCGCCTCACCGACCTCCGCCTCGTTGCCGTACATCTCGGCGGTGTCGATGTGCCGGTAGCCGATCTCCAGCGCCCGGCCGACGGCCTCGGCGGTGTCCTTCGGCTCGATCTGGTAGACCCCGAAGCCGAGCTGCGGGATGGTGTTGCCGTCGTTGAGACTGATGTCGGGAACGGTGTTGGCCATGCCCGTGGGTTACCCGGTCGGGCGGTTTCCTCACCGCCCGACCGGGGTGATCTGCGACAACCGGCCCGTTCAGCCCCAGATCGCGGTGGCCCACTCCGGGTGGTCGACGAACGGGTTGCGGTTGCCCTGCCACCGCTCGTAGATGCGCTGGTTGCGGCGCTGCTCGAAGGCGTCGGGCGGGTCCTGCCGGTGCCACTGGAGCAGCACCGGCAGCCGGCCCAGGTAGGGCGCGGAGCCGTTGCTGACCGAGTTGTTCATCTCCAGGTTCGGCCAGCCGTCGTCGCCCTCGTACCGGATCGCCATATACATGATCATGCGGGCGACGTCGCCCTTGACCGCGTTGCGGGGCTCGAACGAGTCGGCGTCGCTGTAGCTGCCCGGGGCCTCGGCGACCGCGCTGCCGCCGGTGTCGAAGTCCTTGTTGCCGCGGGTGGAGTTGACCGTCACGTCCTCGGGGCGCAGGTGGTGCACGTCGGTGCCCGGCCCGGTGGCGGTGCCGAAGTCACCGTGCGACTTGGCCCAGACGTGCTCCCGGTTCCAGTCGTTGGCCCCGCCGCCGTTGCTGCTCTTGCTCTGCGACCGTCCGCTGTAGAGCAGGATCACGTTGTTGGCGTTCGCCGGGTCCTGGTCGGTGTCCTTCAACGCCTCCCACACCTGGTCGTAGCTGAGCTTCGTCTGGGTCTTGATGATGGTGTGCAGGGACGTGCGCAACGCGCCGCCGGTCTTGCCCATCGCGTTCGCGTAGTACGTCGAGTCGTACGGCCCGGTGGAGCCGGTCGGCCCGGGGGTGGGGGAGGCGGTGGCGGTGGGCGTCGGCGTGCTGCTGCCGCCGCCGAGGCTCATCGCGGTCGGGCTCTTCAACCCGCCGTGACTGAAGTACGCGGTCAGCGTCCCGGTGGCGGTGACCTGCCGGCCGCGCAGCGACGGGTTGGTCAGCAGCCCGAACGTGCTGCGGTAGTCGGCGGTGATCTGGACGTAGAGCATCCGGCTGGTGCCGGTCTCGGTGGCCGTGTCGGCCAGGGCGATGGCGGTGTCGGCGGTGTAGCCGGAGGTGAGCACCGTGCTGGTGGCGGTCGGCTGGCCGATGACGTACCCGGTGACCGTGGCGGTCCGGCCGTCCTGGCTGGCGAGCGCCTGCGCCACGGTCGACGTGGCCGCCGCGGACGCCGACGTCGCGGCCACCGCCACCGGGACCGCCAGGGTGACGGCGGCGGTGAGCACGGTGACCAGCCGCCCGGTTCGCGGGCGGATGCTGCTCTTCATATCCATGCCCGGCGATGTTATCGGCCGGGACCCGTCCGGCGGGAGGTCGTCGGGGTTAATTCCCGTCGACCGTCTCGCCGCCGGTTCCCCCGACACCGGCAGGTGTCCGGCGGGCCGGGCGACGCCGGGGCCGTGCGGGCCCCGGCGTCGCCCGGCGCCTCACTTGACCAGCGGCTGACCCTGCTTGTCGCGGAACGCGCCGACCAGGATCATGATCAGATCGATGAACGCCCAGATGCCGAACCCGCCGATGGTGATCAACTGGAGCACGCCGGTGCCGACCTTGCCGGTGTAGAACCGGTGCGCGCCGAGCACGCCGACGAAGAAGCAGAGCAGCAGGGCGACGACCCAGGACTTCTGAGTGGTGACAGGAGCGGTCACTGCGGTCCTTTCTCGGGTGGAGACAGCCGCGGGAGCGTATCCACCGTCCCGACGTCACACAAGATCGAGACTGACGGCTCGGCCCGGACGGACGAGCAGGTCGGGGCCGGTCCGGCTCAGCGGGCGCGTACGGCGGCGGAGGCGACCCGGAACCCGATCGTCCGGTCGACCAGCCGTTCCACCAGTTCCGCCTTGCGCAGGCCGGTCACCCCGCGCAGGCCGAGCCGGACGGCCAACGCCCGCAGGTCCCGCATCGCCCAGGGCGTCAGGTATTCCATGCCGTCCCGGCGGTGCGCGAAGGCGTCCAACGTGGCCGACGCGGCGGCCAGGTCGACGCCCGACGGGGCGGACGGCCCCGCCCCGACCGGCCGGTCCGGAACCTCCGGGGACGGCGTCACCGGGGCGACGACCAGCCGGGCCCGCCCCTGCGCCAGCGCGACGGCGTCGGCGGCCGACAGCCCGGCCAGCAACTCGCCCACCCGGGCCAGGACGCCGACCGCGACGTCCCCCGCCGGCTCCGGGCCGTTCACACCGTCACCTCGCGGGGTTGCAGGTGGGCGATGAACTCGGTGGTGATCTGCCGCAGTTCCTCCTGCACCACGGGCGAGGTGACCCGGTGCCGCAGCACCACCGGGACGCCGCGCGGGGTGTTCCCGGCGAACAGGGTGACGTTCTCCCGTAGCGCGGTGGGGAAGACCGGCAGCCCGAGCGCCCGTACCTGGTCCAGGTAGCCCTGGTGGGCGGCGATCGGCCGCTGCGCGGTCAACTGGATCATGGTGAAGACCACCCCGGCCACGTCCGGGGCGACCTTGTGGTGCCGGCGGCTGGTGGCGAACCGGCGGGCGTCGGCGTTGTACCGGTCCACCAGCTCCCCGACGCTGCCGCAGAGGTGGTCGATGCCGAGGGTGGACAGGTAGTCGGCCTTCGCCGGGATGAGCAGGTGGTCGCTGGCGATGACGGCGGACTGGGTGACCACGTTGAAGTTCGGCGGGCAGTCGATCAGCACCAGGTCGTAGCCGTCGAGGGCCGCGTCGTGCAGCCCCTCGGCCAGCGCGCCCCGGACCCGGAACAGCTCCCGGTCGTAGTCCTCGCCGTCGGCCACGCCCCGGGCCAGCGCGAGGTCGATGTCGGCCAGGCCGAGGTGCGAGGCGATCAGGTCCAGCCGGCCGGCCCCGGTCAGGTGGGCGTTGGCCGGGCCGGGGGAGACCACCAGTTCACCCAGCGTCACCGCCGGGGTGTCCCCGCGCAGGCCGTCGTACCAGCGTTTCACGGTGCGGCCGTCGCGCAGCCGTTCCCGCCAGTCGTCCGGGTCGTAGAAGCTGAACGTCAGGCTGGTCTGCGGATCGAGGTCGATCAGCAGCACCTTCATCCCCCGGTTCGCCAGTTCGGCCCCGAGGTTCGCGGTCACGGTGGTCTTACCCACCCCGCCCTTGTAGTTGATCACGGACACGACGTACACCGACGGCACCTCCCCAGAGGGGGAACCGTAGCCGCCCGGATGGCGTCTGACCATCCATGATGCCCATTCCGACCGGTCACGCTCCGCGATCGGGCGGCCGGCTCGCCGCCGTCGGCACCGGGCTCGCGGCCCTGGCCGTGCCGCTCTGGGCGGTCGGCATGACCAGGTGGCAACCGCTCACCGAACCGGTCGGCCCGTGGTCGGAGCGGCTTCCCGAGGCGTCCACCTACTGGGCCCGCGACCTGCGTTTCCTGGCGCTGATGGCGGTCGCGTCCGGGTTGGTGCTGGCCGGTGCCGGCCGGCGCTCGTGGCTGGTGCCGGCCGTGCTGCTCGGTGGTGGCGCGCTGGCCGCCGACGTCGCCGTCGACCGGGCCGACCCCACCGGCCCCGGCGCGACCGTGTCACTCGTCGCCGCCGGCTGGCTGGCCGTCGGCGTCACCGTGCTGCTCGCCGTACGCCGGGACGGCGCGACCCGTGCGGACGGTCCCCACCGCCGGGCGGCCGGGACCGGCCCGGGAGACACGTCAGGCGCGGCGGTCGTGGCCGGGTCGGACCGTACCGCCTCTGCGGCAGGCCCGCTCCGGACGGGCGGCCGGGACCGGGCCGTCCTGGCCGGGGTGGCCGCCGTCGCGGCGGTGCTGGCGCTGACCGCCGTGCTGACCCGGTCACCGACCGGCCGGGAACCGGCACTCGACCCGGCAGCCCTGGTCACGGCCCTGCTCCTGCTGGCGGTGACCGTGGCCGGCGCGGTGGCCGCCGCCCCCGCCCGGGGTCGACGTCGGCTCGCGGCGGCGGCGGGCCTGGCGGTGGCCGGCGGGGTCGGCCTGCCGCTGGTCCGGCTCGTCGGGCCGCCCGCCCGGCCCGTGCCGGCGGCGCTGCTCGGGGCGGTCCTGCTGCTGGGGGTGACGCTGCTGACCCGGCCCGCCCTGCCGGCACGGCGCTACCCGGTGCTCGTCCCGGTGGCCCTGCTCGCCCCGCTCGCGCTGTGGCACGTCGCGCTGCTGGTCAGCGTGGCCCTCTCACCGGGCGCGGCGTTGACCGCGTTGGCCGGCAACAGCCCGGTCGGCGGTGGCGACCCGGACGTGCTCCCCTCGCTGGCCGGCCTGTTCGCCGGCCTCGGCACCGCGCTGGTGCTGGCCCGGACGGCAGGCGTCCCGGGGCGGCCCGGTCACCGCCCGGGTCCGTCGGCCGGGGGGTCGGCGCGACCGGCCAGCGCGGAGCGCCGGTACCCGTAGCACGCGTAGATCAGCCCGCCGAGCAGGAACCAGACGGCGAACCGCAGCCAGGTGACGTGGTCGAGGAAGCTGATCAACCAGATCGAGAAGATCACCCCGAGCGCCGGCACCACCGGCATCCCGGGCAGCCGGAACGTGCGCGGGGTGTCCGGGCTGCGGTAGCGCAGCACGATCACCGCGACGCAGACCACCACGAAGGCGAGCAGGATGCCGATGTTGGTCAGCTCGGCGGCCTGCCGGATCGGCAGGAAACCGGCGATCAGCGCCGAGGCCACCCCGACGATCCAGGTGACCCGGGTGGGCACCCGGCGTACCGGGTGCACCTTGGCGAACCAGGCCGGCAGCAGGCCGTCGCGGCTCATCGAGAACCACACCCGGGTCACCCCGAGCATGAAGGTGAACATCACGGTCAGGATGCCGATGATCGCCCCGACGGCGATGACGCTGGCCAGGCCCGAGAGCCCGACCGAGGCGAACGCGGAGGAGAAGCCGCTCTCCGGGTCGATGTCCCGGTAGTTCTGCATCCCGGTGAGCACCAGGGTGGCCAGCACGTACAGCGCCATCGAGATGACCAGCGACCAGACGATCGCCTTCGGCATGTGCCGGCGGGAGTCGCGGGACTCCTCGGCGGCGGTGCTCATCGCGTCGTAGCCGAAGACGGCGAAGAAGACCGTGGCCGCTCCGGTGAACGCCCCGCCGAGCCCGAACGGGAAGAACGGCGAGTAGTTGGCGGTGCGGACGTGGAAGAAGCCGACCACGATCACCAGCAGCACCACGGCCACCTTCACCCCGACCACTACCGTCTCGAACCGGGCGGCGGTCCGGATGCCCAACGTCAGCAGGAAGGCGATCAGCAGGCAGAGCAGCACGGCGAACAGGTCCACCCGGTGCCCGTCGCCGGTGCCCGGGGCGCCCAGCATCCAGGCCGGCAGGTCGACGCCGAGCTGCCCGACGAGGAAGCCGAAGTAGCCGGAGATGCCGATCGCCACCACCGCCACGATCGCGGTGTACTCCAGCAGCAGGTCCCAGCCGATGAACCAGCCCACCACCTCGCCGAGCACCGCGTAGCCGTAGGTGTACGCCGAGCCGGCCTTCGGGATCATGCCGGCGAACTCGGCGTACGACAGCGCCGCCGCCGCGCTGGCCAGCCCCGCGATCAGGAACGACACCAGCACGGCCGGCCCGGCGGTCTCGTTGGCGACCGCTCCGGCCAGGGCGAAGATGCCGGCGCCGATGATGCCGCCGACGCCGATCGCGGTGAGCTGCCACAGCCCCAGCGAGCGGGACAACCCCTGGTCGGTCTCGTCGGCGGTCTCCTCGACCGGCTTGCGGCGGAAGATCCCGCCGCGGTCGACCGTGGAGACCATCGTCGCCCCCTCCGCCGTAAGATATCCACCTAGGTTGATACTCCCTGCGCGGCGAATGCACAATCGGCGACGGCCCGGTCACCCGCGAACGAGGTGCCGGGTGGCCGGACCGGGGACACCGGGCTACGGCTGCGGTGGGGCCTGCCCACCCGGGCGCGGAGCCACCCGCCAGTACTGCCGTCCCCCCTCGTCCCGGACGACCACCCCGATCCGGGCCAGTTCCCCCCGCAGCTCCCGGACGTCGCGTCCCCGGTCGGCGTCGACGGCCCGCTGCCGGGCGCGCAGCAGCGGGTCCGCCCCCGGCGGCAGGTCGGGCAACCCCTCCACCCACCGCCGGTACGCGTCCCGGTGCGGGTCGGCGTCCCGCCACGGCCACCCGTGCCCGTCGAAGGCGTCCCGCAGCCGCCGCCGGCTCAGGTCGGAGCGTTCCCGGGTCAGCTCCGCACCGGCCGGCCCGAGCAGCACCAGCTCCCTGCCGTCGACGAAGACGGCGGTGACGGTGTGCCGGGGCAGCTCGCGGTCGACGCCGTCCCGCCGCCACCGCACCCCGCTACGGTCCACCGTGACGATCAACCGTTCCCGGGTGCCGACGTGGGCGACGAACAGGCCGGCCAGCACCCCGAGCGTCACGCCCCCGGCCAGCGCCCGCCGGTACGGCAGCCCGGCGACCAGCTCGAACCACCCCTGCACCGGAGCCCAGGGCAGCCCCGCCACCCAGTCGGCGACCAGCGGAAGCAGCCCACCCACGGCGGCACCCAGCAGCGGGACGCCGACCCACAGCACCACCAGCTCCCCGACATCGCCACCGACCCTGGTCGGGCCGCCCGGCTCCCGAGCCCGCATGGTCAGTGCACCTCACGCCGCAGCGTGCGCACCATTCCGACGGCGAGCGGCGCGACCACCCAGACCAGCAGGGACACCCCGAGCCGACTCCACTGCCCGGCGGTCATGTCCGGGCCGAGCAGCGGCTCCATGGTGATCGACGTGTCCAGCCAGCGGGCCGGGCCGTGCAGCGCCTCGATCATCGCGGACAGGATGCCCCACACGGTCGGCAGCAGCAGCGAGGTGACGATCGCCAGCGGGGTGTTGAGCAGCAGCAACCCGAACCCCGCGCCGATCAGCACGTTGATGGCCTGGAACACGGCGGCGTGCCCGGCCAGCGTCCAGTCGAAATCCCAGCTCCCCGCCCCGCCGGTGACCCCGGCCAGCAGGGTGCCGACGGCGGCGACGGCCAGGCTCACCAGCACCGACGCCAACGCGGCGAGCAGCACGGCGGCGAGCTTGGCGACGATCACCCGTTCCCGGCGCGGCACCAGGGCGAACGTGGTCAGCGCGGTGCGCTGGGACCACTCGGCGGTGATCGACAGGATGCCCAGCACCGGCAGCAGCAGCGCCACCGGCGCCAGCGACGCGGTGAAGAAGTTGGTGAAGGTCTGCCCGGCGTCGTCGACGAAGCGCAGTTGCAGGGCGACGATCGCGGCGGCGATCAGCCCGATCGAGGCCAGCAGCCAACGGCCGGCCCGGGTGTCGCCGAGCTTGCGCAGCTCCACGCCGACCAGCCGGGCCAGGGACGGCCCGGGGAGCGATTCGCGGACGGTGGCGGGGGGAGTGGTCGTCATGGTGGTCACTGCACGGCCTCCTTGGTGCTCGCGCCGGCGGTCAGGGTGAGGAAGAGCTGCTCCAGGCCACCGCCGCCGGCCGGCCGCAGCTCGGTCAGGACCAGCCCGGCGTCGGCGGCGGCCTGCCCGACGGCGTCGGGTTCGGCGCGGACCACGCACCCGCCGTCGGCCCCGGCGGTGGCGTCCAGCCCCGCCCGGTCGAGGGTGAGCCGCAGGGCGTGCGGGTCGCGGGCCCGGACCAGGGTGCCGGCCCCGGCCAGCAGCTCGTCCTTGCCGCCCTGGGCGACCACCCGGCCACCGCCGATCACCACCAACCGGTCGGCGACCGCCTCCACCTCCCGCAGCAGGTGGGAGGAGAGCAGCACGGTGCCGCCCCGGTCGGCGAAGTCGCGCAGCAGGCCGCGCATCCAGAAGATCCCCTCCGGGTCCAGGCCGTTGGCCGGCTCGTCGAGGACCAGCACCCGGGGCTCGCCCAGCAGCGCCAGCGCCAGGCCGAGCCGCTGCCGCATCCCCAGCGAGTACGCCCCGACCCGCCGCTTCGCCGCCACCGGGTTGAGGCCCACCCGGTCGAGCACCGCGGGCACCCGGTCGGCGTCCACGCCCATGGTACGGGCGGCCAGGAACAACGTCTCCCGCCCGCTGCGCCCGACGTGCTGCGCGGAGGCGTCCAGCAGCACACCCACCTCGCGGCCCGGGTTGGGCAGTTCGCGGTAGGGCCGGCCGGCGACGGTGGCGGTGCCGGAGGTCGGGCGGGTCAGCCCGCAGAGCATCCGCATGGTGGTGGACTTGCCCGCCCCGTTCGGGCCGAGGAAACCGGTCACCGTGCCCGCTTCGCAGCGGAACGAGACGTCGTCGACGGCGGGGTGCGGGCCGTACCGTTTGGTGAGGTGGTCGACTGCGATCATGCCGTCGAGCCTGTCCCAGCCACCCGGCCGGGCGCTGCGGCCGACCGTCGAGAGCCGCCCCTACCTCGGTCTACCCGCAGACCTCGACTTTGGTTGGTGTCCGCGGTGCCGTCCGGCTTTCTAGCATGGGTGGGTGAGTGCTGCCGTCGTACCCGATCATCCCTGGCTGCTGCCGGGGGCGCTGACGCCCGAGGCGAGGGCGTCCCGGCGGACGCCGCGGGACTGGCTGGTCGACACGGTGGCCTTCCTGCTCGCCGTCGGCTGGGCGCTGCTGGCGTTCGGCGACGCGACGTCGCCCGACCCGCAGTTCGCCCACAACGCCGGGCCGTCCTGGCTGGTCGGGGTGGACCTGGCGGCGGGCCTGGGCTACTGCGCGGCGCTGTGGCTGCGTCGGCGCTGGCCGGTCGGGCTGGCCGTGGCCGGCCTGCCGCTGGCGCTGTTCTCGGTGACCGCCGGGCTGGCGCTGCTGGTCGTGGTGTTCACCGTGCTGGTCCACCGGCCGCTGCCGATCGGCGCGGCATTGGTCGGCTTCCACCTGGCGGTCATTCCGGTCTACACCGTCGTGCGCCCCGACCCGACGCTGCCCTACTGGGCGACGGTGGCCTGGACGGTGATGTTCGTCGGGATCGTGGTGGCGTGGGCGCTGTTCGTCCGGGCCCGCCGGCAGCTCGTGCTGTCGCTGCGGGAGCGGGCCCACCGGGCCGAGGCCGAGCAGCAGCTCCGCGTCGACCAGGCCCGCCAGCTCGAACGCACCCGCATCGCCCGGGAGATGCACGACGTGCTGGCGCACCGGATCTCGCTGCTCAGTCTGCACGCCGGGGCGTTGGAGTTCCGTCCGGACGCGCCGCCGCAGGAGGTGGCGCGGGCGGCCGGGGTGATCCGGGGCAGCGCCCACGCCGCCCTGCAGGACCTGCGCGAGGTGATCGGGGTGCTCCGGGCCGACACCGCCGACGGCGACGCCGCACCGGAACGCCCCCAGCCCACCCTCGCCGACGTGCCTGAGCTGGTCGCCGAGTCCCGGGCCGCCGGGGTCCGGGTCACCCTGGTCGACGAGGTCGCCGAACCGACGCGGGTGCCGACGGCGGTGGGGCGCAGCGCGTACCGGATCGTGCAGGAGGGGCTGACCAACGCGCGCAAGCACGCCCCCGACACGACGGTCGGCGTACGGCTGGCCGGCGGCCCGGGGCGGGAGCTGGCGGTGGAGATCCGTAACCCCTGGCCGGTGGGCACCTCCGCGCCGGCCCTGCCGGGTGCCGGCACCGGGCTGGTCGGCATCGCCGAGCGGGTCACCCTGGCCGGTGGCCGGCTGACCCACGGCCGGGACGGGGCGACCGGCGACTTCCGGCTGGCGGCCCGGCTGCCGTGGCCGGCGTGAGCAGCCCGGCCGACCCGCGGCAGGGCGGTGCCCGGTGACCACGGACGGCGACGCCGCCCCGGTGCGGGTGTTGATCGTCGACGACGACCCGCTGGTCCGCGCCGGGCTGTCGATGATCCTCGGGGGTGTGCCGGACGTGCGGGTGGTGGGCGAGGCCGCCGACGGCGACGAGGTGCCCGCCGCCGTCGCCCGGTGCACGCCGGACGTGGTGCTGATGGACATCCGGATGCCCCGGGTCGACGGGCTGGCCGCCACCGAGGCGCTGCGGGCGCTGCCGGATCCGCCGGAGGTCCTGGTGCTGACCACCTTCGACGCCGACGAGCAGGTGCTGCGGGCGTTGCGGGCCGGGGCGGGCGGTTTCCTGCTCAAGGACACCCCGCCCGCCGAGATCGTCCGGGCGGTGCTGCGGGTGGCCGCCGGTGAGGCCACCCTGTCGCCGACGGTGACCAGGCAGTTGATCAGCCACCTGACCGTAGGGCCCACGCCGGGCCCGGACCGGCGTCGGGACCGGGCGCTGCGGCTGCTGGCCGGGCTCACCGAACGGGAACGCGAGGTCGCGGTGGCGCTCGGCCACGGCCGGACCAACGCGGAGATCTCGGCGGAGCTGTTCATGAGCGTGGCGACGGTGAAGGCGTACGTGTCCCGGCTGCTGACCAAGCTGGCGCTGAACAACCGGGTGCAGGTGGCGCTGCTGGTCCACGACGCGGGCCTGGTCTGATCGGCGTCCATGCCCGGGGTGCGGGTGTCGACGCCGGAGGATCTGCTCACCGCGTGGGGGATTGAACCGCCGCCGGTCACCGCCCGTACCACTGCGCGAGGATGCGTTGCGGCGATTCAGCCGCAGTCGCTGCCGAGTTGCGGGAGGCCTGCCGTGCGAGTTGGTGAGCAGTCGACGGACCCCATCGATCAGGTTCTGGGCGAGGTGCCGGTGCCCGCCTCGTTGACACCCGAGGACGTCCGGCTCGCGGTGCGAGCGGTCGTGGTGCACGCCGCCGAGGAGTGGCCCAACGGCCCGCTGTGCCGCAACGACGGGGCGTCGTACCCGTGCCGGCTGCACCGCTGGGGGCGGCGGGTGCTGGAGAACCACGGGCTGAACGAGCGTCAGATCGACGCGCTGATCCGGCACGGCAACCCGTTCGTGCACGTGCCCTTCCCGTTCACCTACACCACACCCCGGCCCGGCGCGGCCCCGGCGCGGACCGCCCCGGCGGCCGGCTACCCGGCCCGTGGCCAGGCCGGTCGGCCGGTTGCCCCCGGAGCCCGGTCCGCCGCGGCGGGGATGCGGCCGGGCGTGCGTCCCGGCGTTCCCGGCCGGCCGGTGACGCCCCCCACCGCCGCGCCGCGCTGGCCCCGGGCGAGCTGAGCGCCCGGCCCCGGTGCCCCGACGCCGGCCCGGCCCTGGTGATCCCGTGGGGCCGGGCCGGCGTCGGCCGTCGCGTCGGTCAGCGGCTCACGCCGCAGTCCGGCGCCGCCCAGCTGGTGCGGTTCGTCAGGTTGTCCCGGTTGTTCTCCCGTCGGGAGTCCACGTGGACGTGGTCGTCGTGCCCCGGGTAGCCGGGGCCGTAGATGCCGCTGAACCCGTGGTCGCGGGAGGCGCGGGCGATCTCGCAGAGCGACCTGCTCTGCGACGTCACGTCGGCGGCGTTGCCGTAGAGGTGCTGGCTGTTCGACGCCCCACCGACCTGCTTGTTGCAGCTTTCGTCGCGGAAGCCGCTGGTGACGTAGAGCGGCTTGTCACCCAGGCCACGCCGCAGCGCCTCCAGTTTCCACATGGTGTGTACCGCGTTGGCCTTGGTCTCGGTGGCGGAGAGCGGACCGCCGCTCCAGCCGCCCTTGCCGCAGCCGCCGTCCAGCTCCCGGTAGCTGAAGTGGGCCGGCGTGCAGTCGTTGTCCTGCAACTGGTAGAGCTTGCTGAAGGTCTGCTTGCCGGCGATGCCGTCGCTGCGCAGCCCGTACGCGGTCTGGAAGCGCTTGACCGCGGCGGCGGTCTCGGGGCCGAAGTCGCCGTCGATCCGGACGATTCCCCCTCGGGCCGCCCATCCGGCGACCCGGATCTGCAACTGTCGGACGTCGTCTCCGGAGCGCCCCTGGTAGAGGTCGCGTTTCCAGGTGTAGCAGCCGTCGGCGTGGGCCGCTGGCGCGGCGACCACCGTGGCGATCGCGGCTCCCGGCAGAGCCAGGGCGAACGCGACGAGTGCCCGCTTCACAGTGTTCTGGCGCACAGAAGTCCTCCCGATTGGAAGTGAATGGGGTGGTGAACAGGGCATCGCCCGGGACGTCCTGCAACTTCCACCCTGACAGCAAGCCGGCCGATTCGCGGCAATAAAGGGGAATCGTCCTCACAGTCGGTGATAGCTGGGTATTGCCTGTGAATGGCGATGAATGGCGATTCGGGCAGTAGGTGCCAGCCGGTGACGGGAGGGACGCCAATTCCGACACCGGTGAAGTGTCCCGAAACGGATCAGCCGGGCACCGAGGGTGATGTGGGTCCGTGACCCGGACCCGGTAACGTCGTCCCGGCGGGGACGGGGAGGTGGGGCGGTGGCGCGGGGCGGGGTCTTCTGTGTCGAGGGGCAGTGGCACCGCGACCTCAACGAGCGCGGGTCCGTGCTGCCCACCCTCGACCTGCTCGAACGGCTCGGCCGCATCCGCTACATCCACAAGGACGCCGCCACCCGCGACGAGCTGTTCTACTTCCTCGACCGGTGGCTGCTCAAGCAGTACGCCGACCACCGGGTCGGCTTCTTCGCCATGCATGGCGAACCCAGCCGGCTCTGCCTCACCGACTGGGACTCCGTCGAGCTGTCCGACGTCGCCGAGCGGATGGCCGGCCGGGGCGAGGGCCGGCGGCTCTACTTCGGTAGCTGCTCGGTGCTGCGCGCCTCCGACGCCACCCTGCGCGACTTCCTCGACGTCACCGGCGCGGCCCTGATCTGCGGCTTCACCCGCGAGGTCGACTGGGTCGAGTCGGCGGCCTTCGAGACGGTGCTGCTCGACGTGCTCGCCAACGGCCAGCGGCACAACGCCGCCGAACTACGGATGGGTTCGGCGCACTGGGCGCCGCTCGCGGCGTATCTCGGCTTCCGGGTGATCTACGCCAACGGCCGCGCCTGGCGGCCCGCCGTCCGGCCCCGGGTCCCCGCCCAACCGGGCCGGGTCGGCGGCCGGTCCGGCTGACGCCCGCCGGGCCTGGTAGAACCGGGGGATGGCACGCAGCGTCGCAACCAACACCCGGGTCGACCGGGACGCCCTGCTCGATTTCGTCCGGCCCCGGCACCGGGTCCTGCTGATGACCACCCGCGCCGACGGCCGGCCGCAGTCCTCCCCGGTCGCCTGCGGCGTGGACGCCGCCGGACGGCTGGTGATCTCCACCTATCCGGAACGGGCCAAGGTCAACAACATCCGCCGTGACCCCCGGGTCTCCGCCTGCGTGCTCTCCGACGACTGGGACGGCCCGTGGGTGCAGGTCGACGGCGTGGCCGAGGTGCTCGACCTGCCCGAGGCGCTGGACCCGCTGGTGGAGTACTTCCGCAGCATCGCGGGGGAGCACCCGGACTGGGACGAGTACCGGGCGGCCATGGTGGCGCAGGGCAAGTCGCTGATCCGGATCACCGTCGAGGGCTGGGGCCCGATCGCCACCGGCGGCTTCCCGCCCCGCCTCGCCGACTGATTTTCCGGTACGCCGGCCGCAGCCGTACCGGCTGCCACCGGCCGGCTCAGTACGCCGCCGTGAACCGCATGTTCTCGAAGCGGGGCTCCTCGATCTCGTCCACGATCGCCACCGCCAGGTCCTCGTAGCTGAGCACCGAACGGCCCTGCCCGTCGGTGACCGGGTGCTCGGTGCCGGTGCGGTACCGGCCGGTCCGCTCGCCCGGGTGGAACTCCACGGGCGGCGGCGAGACGTACGTCCAGGTCACCCCGTCGGCGGAGGAACGGTACAGGGCCAGGGCGTCGGCCTGCCCGAGCGCCGGTTCCCGGTACCCGGCGGGGAAGTCCGGCTCGTCGAGGAACGGGGTGTCCCGTTCCGTCAGCAGGGTCGCCCCGCCGCCGACGTGGATCACCCGGGGCGGGTCGGGCAGGTCCCGCAGGACGGTGACCAGGTTCTCCGCCGCCGTACGCCACAGCGCCCGCTCGCCACCGCCGACCGCCACCACGATCACGTCGGCTTCCGGGGCCAGCTCGGCGACGCTACGCGCCGAGGTCACGTCCCCGGTCACCACGCGCACCCCGGCCGGCAGCCAGGTGACCGCCTCCGGACGGCGGACCGCCGCGGTGACCCGGTGCCCCCGGCCGGCCGCCTCGGCGACGATCCGTGAGCCTGCGGTGCCCCCGGCGCCGTACACCACCACGTTGCCCATGCCGTCCAGGCTAGGCAGCGGGTCGCCGTCGCGGTGCGGTAACGGGCGATCCGGCCGGTACGCCGGACGCGTTGCGGACATCGACTACGGTCGGGTCGATTGTGCTCCATCGACCACGGGGGAAACATGATGGCCGATCTTTCCGTACCACGCCGGTTGCTCGCCTGGAGCGCCCCGGCGGCCCTCGCCCTCGCCGCGACCGTGCCGGCCGCGCCCGCCCTGGCCGCCCCGGCCGACCGGCACCCGACGCCGGCGGTCGTCGGCCCGGTCGACCGGGACCTCGACGGCGACGGCGTGCCGGACCTGGTCACCGTGGGCGGCACCGCCGGCCTCGGTTCCGGTGTCTGGTCCGCGACCGGCCTGACGTCCCGCCGCACCGGCGTCGGCACCGGCCGGGTGCACACGCCGGCCGGCAACATCGGGTTGTCCGGCAACGGCGTCGGCGGCACCAACTCGCCCACCGAGTTCGACGGGGCGCAGGTGATTACCGGAAGCTTCTTCGGCGGCGACCGGCAGGACTTCCTCGCCTACTACCCCGGCGGCCCCGCTGCCGGGTACGCCAGCATCATCCGGGGCGCCGGCGACGGCACCATGCTCACCCCGTACCTCAGCGGCAACCAGGCGTCCGTCTTCAGCGATCAGCTCGTCGACGACAACGGCAACGCGCCGCTGCAGGTGGCCAACGCCTACGGGGCCGACGGCGTCAACCCGGAGTATCCGGATCTGATCTCGGTCACCGGCGACGCCGTCAACGGTCACCGGCTGGTCTACCACCCCAGCTTTCCGATGCCCGGCGGTTACCTCTTCCGGGTCGCGCTGGCCGACGCCACGCCGACCGGGGGTACGGACTGGCAGAACTGGACCATCGCCAGCACCGAGACGGCCACCGGGGTGGCGATGTACCTGCGCAACGCGGCCACCGGCGACCTCTTCCTCTGGACCGGGGTCACCCTGGTCGACAACGGCGACGGCACCGGTTCGCTGACCCGCACCCAGTACCACGTCGCCAGCAACTGGAACACCGCCACGACGATCACCACGATCTCGGTGGCCGACGTCAACGCCGACGGCGTCCCCGACCTGTGGGCCGTCCGCCCGGACGGCACCGTCCGGGCGTACCTCGTCTCCGGCCTGTCGGCCGGCGGCCCGGCGACCGTGCGGGCCACCCGCGTCCAGCACCTGCTCTGAGCCGCGAGCGGGCCGTCACCCGGCGGTGGCGGCCCGCCGGTTCAGCCGACCAGGGCGGCGTAGACGAGCTGGCGGAGCTGGGAACGCAACGGGTAGGTGCTCGACGGCATCAGCTGGGTGAACAGCAGCGCGGTGATCTCCTCGGCCGGGTCGACCCAGAACGCGGTGCTGGCCAGCCCGCCCCAGTAGTACTCGCCGACGCTGCTCGGCACCTTGGCCGGGACCGGGTCCTGCACCACGGCGAAGCCCAGGCCGAACCCGATGCCGTCCAGCACCGTCTCGGCGAACCCCTGCGGCTGCAGCGACGCCAGGTCGCCGCCACCGGGCAGGTGGTTGCGGGTCATGTAGCGCACCGTGCGGGGCCCGAGCAGTCGTACGCCGTCCAGCTCGCCGCCGCGCAGCAGCAGCTGGGTGAACCGGTGGTAGTCGGCGGCGGTGGAGACCAGCCCGCTCCCGCCGGAGAAGCACTGCGGGCGGGTCAGCGCGGCGGCCTCGAGCTGGTCGGCGCGGACGGCCCGGCCGGTGCCCGGGTGCGGGGTGTAGAGGGCGGCGAGCCGTTTGGCGTCGGCCGGGTCGACCCAGAACCGGGTGTCGGTCATGCCCAGCGGGGTGAGGACCCGTTCGGTGAGGAGGTCGGCCAGGCTCTGCCCGGACACCACCTCGATCAGCCGGCCCAGCACGTCGGTGGAGACCCCGTAGTTCCAGCCGGTGCCGGGCTGGAACAGCAGCGGCAGCTTCGCCATCCCGGCGCTGGCCCCGGCCAGGTCGAGGCCCGGCGGGACGCCGAGGTCGTAGCCGGCGGCCCGGTAGAGCGCGTCGACCACCGAGGTCTGCGCGAACCCGTAGGTCAGCCCGGCGGTGTGGGTGAGCAGGTGCCACACCCGGATCGGCTCGACCGCCGGCACCGTGTACGGCTTGAGCGCCGACCCCTTGTCGAAGACCCGGACGTCGGCGAACTCGGGCAGCCAGCGGCTGATCGGGTCGGTCAGCTCGAACCGGCCCTCCTCCCACAGCATCATCGCCGCGACCGAGGTGATCGGCTTGGTCATCGAGTAGATCCGCCAGATGGTGTCCGGCTCGACCGGGGTGCCCGCCTCCACGTCGCGCAGCCCGTACACCGAGGAGTGTGCGACCTCACCGCGGCGGGTGACCACGACCTGCCAGCCGGCGAGCCGGCCGTCGTCGACGTACCTGCCGAAGTGTTCGTCGATGCGGGCCAGCCGGGCCGGGTCGAAGCCGGTGCGGGCCGGGTCGCTGCTGGGTGCCACGCTCACCCGCCGAACCTACTAGCCGGTACGCGCCGGACGGAAGGTGCGGCGGCGGTGTCGGTGCTCGCACCTAGGGTGGGGCGGTGCCGCAGACCATCGAGGACGAGACGTTCCGCCACACCGACTGGTACGCCGAGGAGTTGACCGACAGGCACTTCGTGCGCTGCGTCTTCACCGACGTCGACCTGACCGAGGCGGTGAGCCGGGGCGCCTCGTTCACCGGGTGCGACTTCGGCGGGGTGTCGTTCAACGCCTCCCGGCACACCGACTCGGCCTTCGTCCGCTGCGGGTTCCGCCGGTGCAACCTGTTCGAGGCCGAGTTCACCGGCTGCAAGCTGGTCGGCAGCACGTTCGAGCAGTGCGCGCTGCGTCCGCTGCGGGTCTCGGGCGGGGACTGGTCGTTCGTCGGGTTGCCCGGCGCCGACCTGCGGGGCGCGCAGCTCGGCGACGTACGGATGCGGGAGGCCGACCTGTCCGGGGCGGACCTGTCCGGCGCGACCCTGGCCCGGGTGGACCTCTCGGCCGCCCACCTGCGCGGGGCGCGGTTCACCGGGGCCGACCTGCGGGGCAGCGACCTGACCGGGCTCGACCCGACGGCGGTGGAGCGGGCCGGTGCGGTGATCGACCCGCAGCAGGCGCTGGTGCTGGCGCAGGCGTTGGGTTTCGAGATCCGCTGACCCGCCGCGACCTGTCGATCTCCCTGGCATTTCGGCCCTGAGCTGCGGTTTCTCATCGGGTAGGAAACTTTCCATCGGGATCACTCGGTAACAAACTGGAAACGCCCTCCCGCTGGCATATGGCGCATCCCGGCCTTGAAATGAAAACGTGAGAACGCTCACGCCGCGACCGAACCCCCTCCCCGACCGGTCGCGGGCGTCGGGCTGGGGAGTGGGACACGCGTGAACGACCAAGAGACCTGGCGGATCGGGCCGGGCCCGACGACGCGCAGCGCGCAGCGGCGGGAGGCCCGTCGTCGGCAACGCCGCCGCTGGGCGATCGGTTCGGTGGCCACCCTGGCCTGCCTCGCGGTGCTGGTGACCTATCTGGGCCCGGATGCGGACCCGCCGGAGCCCGAGCTGGTGCTGCCGGCCGGCGCGCCGACCCCGGCCGGTTATCCGACCGGGGCGGCGGGGGTGGGCGTGTCGCCCGAGGCGGGGATCGCCGCCCCCGGCCTGCAGCCCCGGGAACGCACCCCGCCGCCGAGCGAGCCGCCGACGCCGACCGTCACCCCGGCGGCGTCCTCGTCGCCGGCCGCACCGACGCTGAGCGTCTCCCGGTCCGACGTGCCCGCCGAGGTGGACCTGACCGCGCTGGGCACCCGGGACTGGGTGCACTGGGGGCTCAACCGGCCGGAGACCGTGGTCCGCAAGGGCGGCGGCACCGGCGAGATCCGGGACGAGGGCGGCCGGGGCGCACGCGACCGGTACGACACCAACCCCGAGCTGTTCGGATGGCGGGACGGCACGCCCGTGCCGGCCGTCTCCGCCACCGGCACCGGGGTGTTCGTCTGCGGCGCGGGCAACGGGTTCGCGCTGTCCGTGGCCGGCGACGGCGAACCGCGTACGGTGCACCTGTTCGCCGGGATCTGGATGGCCCAGGGGCGGCTGGACGTGCGGCTGTCCACCGGCGGGTCGACCCGTACGCTGCGGCTGGAGGACCCGCACACCACGCACACCGCCCAGTTCGTGATCAAGTTCCGGGTGCCGAGGGGTGAGAAACTGCTGATCCGCTGGACCGTCGAGGGCACCTTCCGCAACAGTTGCGGCAACGTGAACCTTCAGGCGGCGGCGGTGCGCTGAGTCGTTCGTCCGGCTCCGGGCGTCGGGTCGGGATAGCGTGTGCGGGTCGATGCCCACGAGCCACCCGGAGATGCCGATGCCGACCGACGAACAGGTGCTGGACAGCCCCGAGGGCTGGGTCGCCGACCACATCCGCCGGTACGTCGCCACCGGCGGCGCGGAGGGGCACGAGTGGCAGCCGGGCGTGTTCACCCTGCTGCTGACCACCCGGGGCCGGCGCAGCGGCAAACTGCGCCGCACCGCCCTGATCTACGGCCGGGACGGCGACGACTACCTGGTCGTCGCCTCCCAGGGCGGTGCGCCCCAGCACCCCTCCTGGTACCTCAACCTGCTCGACGACCCCGAGGCCGAGGTGCAGGTGGGCCCGGAGACGTTCGGCGTGCGGGCCCGCATCGCCGAGCCGGCCGAGCGGGCCCGGATGTGGCCGACGATGACCGCCACCTGGCCCGCCTACGACGAGTACCAGAGCAAGACCGATCGGGAGATCCCGGTGGTGGTGCTGCACCGGCGCTGACCGGGCCGGCCGGGGTTCAGCAGACGGTCGGCCTGACCCAGGAACACTCCCGGCCCTCGGGCACCCGGGGCGCCTCCGGGGCCACCGGCGGGATGGCCCGCGCCGACCCGCCGTCGCCCTCGCGGTAGCTGGCCAGCGCGATGGCGATCTGGTCCTCCAGCCCCTTGACCGACGAGGTCAGGTGGTTGTTGAACACCACCGAGAAGGCGAGCAGCCGGCCGTCGCCGTCGGTGGCGTAACCGGAGAGGCCGGACACCCCGGTCAGGCTGCCGGTCTTGGCGTGCACGTTGTCCGCCGCCGGGGTGCCGCGCATCCGGCTGCGCAGGGTGCCACCGACGAGGCGGTCCGGGTTGCCGGCGACCGGCAGGGCCGCGTACCAGGTGTCGAACCAGGGTTCCCGGCGGACGGCGGCGAGCAGCGCGACGAACTCGCCGGCCGGGATCAGGTTGCGCCGGGACAGCCCCGAGCCGTCGAGCTGACGCAGGACGCCGGTGTCCACTCCGGTGTCGGCGACGTACTCGCTGATCGCGGCCAGCCCGACCGGCCAGCTTCCCGACCCGGAGACGACCCGGCCGATCTCCTTGGTCAGCACCTCGGCGTGCCCGTTGTTCGACAGTTTGAGGAAGGGCACCAGCAGCTCGGCCAGGGTCATCGAGTCGTGCCGGGCCACCGGCGTGGCGTCGGCCGGGGTGGGCCGGCCGGGCACCGTGCGCCCGAGCACCCGGACCCCGTGGCGGCGCAGCGCGTCCCGGAAGACGTCGGCGGCGTAGCCGGTGGGCTCCCAGACGGTCATCCAGTCACTGACCGCCGCCGCGCCGGCCGCGATCCGGCCGGTGACCACGATGGTGTTGCCGCCGTGCGTCCGCTCGAACGACAGCGTCGTCTCGCCGTCGGCCACCGTCTCGGCCCGGTTGTCGATCCGCAGGTAGCCGTTGGGTGGGGTCATGGTGACCACCGGCGCCGCCCCGGCCTTCCCCGCCGGGGCGGCCCGCACGATCACCGTGCCCGCGTCGTAGTCGGTGTCCGGGGCGAGGGTCAGCGCGGATACCTGCGCCGCGTAGTAGTACGACTCGTCGTCCCAGGACCACTCGGGGCCGAGCCGGGTGGCGTCGTAGCGGGTGTCGTCGGCGACCAGGTTGCCGGTCACCATCCGTACCCCGCTGGCGGCGACCTGGGCGGCCAGCGCGTCGTAGTCGGCGGCCAGCATCGTCGGGTCGCCGCCGCCGCGCAGGTAGAGGTTGCCGGAGACCAGGCCGGCCCGTCGGCGGCCGTCGGTGAGTACGTCGGTGCCGAACCGGTGCCCGGGGCCGAGCAGCGCCAGGGCCGCCGTCGAGGTCAACAGCTTGGTGTTGGAGGCGGGCACCAGGCGGCGGTCGCCGTTGCGGTCGTAGAGGGTCCGGCCGGTGGTGGTGTCCACCACGACCACCCCGGCCTGCGCCCCGGCGAGCAGGGGGTCGGCGAGGACGGCGTCGATGGTGGCGTGCAACCGGGTGGCCGCCGGGGTGGGTGACTCGGCGGTCGCCGGCAGCGCGCCGGCGGCGGCCACGGTGGCGACCAGCGCCACCAGCGCGAGCGTCCGGGGGAAGAGACGACGATGCATGCGCCGACGCTGCCACGAAGGTTTCCGTCGGGCAAGCCTCGGTACCGTAGATTTTCTTCCGTGGCTGGTGGTCCCGGTCGGTGGTCCGCCGGTGCGGTCAGGTCGGGTCCGGCGCGGCCGGGTCGGGCGCGTCGGGTTCGGCGCGGAAGTGCCGGCTCGGCTTCACCAGCAGCGGCGCGGCCAGCGCGGCCAGCGCCCCGCCGAGCATCGGGAAGACGATGAACACCCACAGTTGGCGCAGCGCCGCGCCCCCCTCGAACACGGCCGGGCCGAACGACCGGGCCGGGTTGATCGAGGTGCCGTCGAGGGTGATCCCCACCAGCAGCACCGCCACCAACGCCAGGCCGATCGCCAGGCCGGCGAAGCCGGCGTGCTCGACCCGGCTCGTCACCACCAGCACCACCAGCACGAACAGGAACGTCAGGACGACCTCCAGCACCGCCGTGCCGCCCTGGTTGATGTGCACCCCGTAACCGTTGGTGCCCAACACCCCGGTCTGGTCCGCCACGCCACCCCAGCGGACCAGCCCCCAGATGACGAAGCCGGCCACGGTGGCCCCCACGAACTGCGCCAGCCAGTACGCCACCGCGCCGACCGCGGAGATCTTGCCGGAGAGCAGCACCCCCAACGTCACCGCCGGATTGAGGTGCGCGCCGGAGAGCGGGCCGATCGCGTACACCAGCCCCACCAGGACGAAGCCGAAGGCCAGCGCCACGACCACCACACCGCCCTGGAGCTGCGCGAAGACGGCGGTGCCCACCCCGACGAAGACCAGCAGCAGGGTGCCGACCAGTTCGGCGGCGTACCGTCGGGCAGCGTCCATGCGCTCAGGGTAGAAAGCCGTGGGGCCGTACGGAGCGGAAACGGGGATCTCCGACAGACCCCGCTCTATTTGACGAACCCCTGGTCAGGGGGCACGGTGGGGGGAGAGGGCCGCGCGGCGGCACCGCCGGGACCGCCCGGCGGCACCGGTCCGCCGCAGGGGCGCGCATCTGTCGTCGCGCCACGTTCCGCCCGACAACTCCCGAGGAGTCCCATCATGCTCACCATGACCGACAACGCCGTGCTCGTGATCCGTGACCTCGCGGCCCAGCAGGACGTCGCCCAGGACGGTGGGCTGCGGATCGCCGCCGACACCGAGGCCGGCGCGCTGACCATCGAGCTGGTGCCCGTGCCGGCGCAGGGCGACCAGGTGGTCGACACCGAGGGGGCGCGCATCTTCCTCGACGCCGAGGCCGCCGAACTGCTCAACGACAGCTCGGTGGACGCCTCCGTCGACGACGAGGGCGTGGTGCAGTTCGGGTTCACCGAGCAGGAGTGACCCGGTCAGCGGCCCCGCCGGTGCGCACCGCCCCGGTGCGGGCGGGTGAACCCGGTGCGGTCCTCGGCCGGTGCCGGCGGGCCGCGACGATGCCCGTCGGCGGGGCCGGTCAGCGCCGCCAGCACGTGCGCCAGGTGGTGCGACGTGCTCCACGCCGTCCAGTTCGCCGGTGAGCCCGCGCCGGTGACCCGGCGGGCCCGGCGCAGCAGCTCGTGGTCGCCCCAGGAGAAGCCCGCCCCGGCGGGGGGCCAGTGCCCGGCGGTGACCAGCGTTCGGCACAGGTCGGCGAACCGTTCGTCGCCCCGGCCGCCCCGCCGTGACCAGCGGTAGATCCACCAGCCGTCCTCGGCGGTGTACCGCACCGTGGGCAGCCGGTCGCCCGGCTCCACACCGCCCGGCGGCGCGGGCGACACCCCGTAGTCGCCGTACCCCACGCCCAGGTCGGCCAGCCGACGCCAGAACAGCCAGTCCCAGCGGTCCACCCGGACCGGTTCGTCGGTGGGCAGCCGGGACAGCGACGGCGGCATCCCGCCGGCCGCCACGGTCACCGTGCGCCAGGCGTGCCGGCGGGCCCAGTCCACCACCCGGCGCACCCGGGGCTCGGCGACGCGCAGGTCCGCCGGGCAGCAGACGTCAGCGGCGTCGACCAGCAGGTCGCACTGCTCCGGGACCAGCCCGGTGCGCCGCCACACCCGCTCCACCGCCGTCGTGGCGTCCGGGCCGGTGCGGTCCCGGCCGGGCCGCAGCCGCACCACCGCCCCCCTGGCGTACGCCCGGCACGCCGCGCCGTGCGCGGCCAGCCGCCCGTCGCTACACGTCAACCCGATCACCGGCTGCACCGGTACGCCCCACCGGGCCAGCTCGCCGCCGGGTCCGTCGGGCAGCGCGCACACGTCGACGGCCGGCACCAGCCCGGCGGGCAGCCGGCGCAGCACCTGGGGTAGGCCGGTGTCGGCCGGGGACACGTCGAGGACCGGGACGACCAGGGGAGCGTGGGCGCTGTCCAGATGACCCAGCGCCTCCAGCTCACCGCGTCTGCTGGTGAGGATGGGGCGGTAGACGGGCTCCGCCACCCGACCCCCGGGGGCGGGCACCATACCTCAATCTACCGGGCCGGACGCCTCCGCCACAGGGGGACGGCGGTCGAGTCCCCGACCGCCCGGTACCCGTCGACCGCCACGGACCAGGTCATCTCCACCTTGGACATTGACAGTGGTCGGTGACGGTGGTGGCATGGGTGGGCGGTACGCCGGGCGTGGAAGGGCATCCGAAACCCATGTCCCCGCTCCCTGCTGCCCGGAAGGCGTACCCCCTCATGACACCGTCGCGTCACCGTGCCGGCCTGCTCGCGGCGCTGACCGCCGTCGCCGCGCTGCTGCTGGTCCTCCCGCTGCCCGTCGGGGCGCTCGCGGTACCCGAGCCGACCACCCCGGTCACCGGCAACGCCACCCACTTCGACGCCCTCGGCGCGCCGTACGGCGGCTGCGGCCTGCCGCAGGCGGAGCTGGACGCGCCGGACTTCGTCGCGCTCAACGCCTACGACCTGCCCGGCGACTACTCGTCGTACCCGATGCGGCCGATCCCGGCCAGCCAGGCGGCGAAGATCGGGCTGTGGAACAACGGCCTCAACTGTGGCCGGTTCGTCCGGGTCACCGTCGGCGACTACTGCACCGGCGTCAACGACGGCGCGCCCGGCCAGCCGTTCTGCCGCAACGGCTCGTGGACCGCCGACGCCTACAGCGGGGCGACCCTGACCATGGTGGTGGCGGACAGTTGCGGCGACGGCAACGCCTGGTGCCGTGACGACCCCTACCACCTGGACCTCTCCACCGCCTCGCTGAACCGCTTCGTGCGCAACGGCACGCCGGTGGGGGACATGAACCCCACCCACTGGAACAACCGGCACGTCTCCTGGTCGTTCGTGCCCGCCCCGAACTACTCCGGCGACATCCGGATCGGCTTCATGAAGGGCGCCCAGCGGTACTGGCCGGCGATCGCCGTCTCGCACCTGGCCAACGGCATCCACGGCGTGGAGTACCTGGCCGGCGGGGTGTGGACGGCCGCCACGATGAACAGCGACATGGGACAGTCGTACGTGATCGGGGCGACCGCCGCCGGGGGCACCGACTTCCAGATCCGGGTCCGCGACGCGGCCGGCGCGCTGATCAACGACGGTCGGGTCTACCGGTTCGCCCTGCCCGCCTCCTGCGGCGGCACGTGTTCGGCGGCGTACACCCGGGTCGACTACACCACCTCCGACGGGCCGGCCCCGACCCCGACCGGCACCCCCACGGCCACCCCCACCGCGACGCCGCCGGTCACCCCCACCGCGACCCCCACCCCCACCGGCACCCCGGCCCCGGTGACCGGTTGCTCGGCCGCGTACCGGGTGACCGGCTCGTGGTCGGGCGGCTTCCAGGCGGAGGTCACCGTGCGCAACCTCGGCGTCGGCGCGATCACCGGCTGGGCCACCGCGCTGACCTTCGCCGGAAGCCAGCAGGTCGCCTCGTCGTGGAGCGCCACGGTCAGCCAGTCCGGCCGGCAGGTCACCGCGACCAACGCCGCCTACAACGGAAGTCTGATCCCCGGCGCGACCACCAGCTGGGGCATGGTCGTCACCGGCGACAACCAGCCCCCTACGGTGGTGACCTGCGCCGTCCGGTGACCCCCTGGTGACCGGCCCGCCCGTGGTGGCGGGCCGGTCACCGCGCCCGGCGCTAGGTCCCGGGTGCGGCGAGCCTAACCCCGACCCCGCGTACGGTGTGCAGGTAGCGGGGTTGCTGGGCGTTCTCCCCGAGCTTGCGGCGCAGCCAGGACAGGTGCACGTCGACGGTCTTGTCCGCGCCGCCGTAGGGGATCTGCCAGACCTCGGTGAGCAGTTCCCGTTTGGTCACCACCGTGCCGGGGCGGCCGGCGAGGTGGTGCAGCAGGTCGAACTCGCGCGGGGTCAGCTCCACCGGCGTGCCGTCCAGGGTGACCTGACGGGCGCGCGGATCGATCCGCAGGCCGCCGACCACCAGCACGGGCTCGCCGTCGGGCCGCTCGGCCCCGCCCCGGCGCAGCACCGCCCGGACCCGGGCGTCGAGCTGGGCGGCGGTGAACGGCTTGACCAGGTAGTCGTCCGCACCGGCGTCGAGCAACCGGACGATCTCCCGTTCGTCGTCCCGGGCGGTGGCCACGATCACCGGTACGGCGCTGACCGCGCGCAGCATCCGCAGCAGCTCACCGCCGTCGAGGTCGGGCAGGCCGAGGTCGAGCACGACGAGGTCGGGCCGGTCGTCGAGGGTGTGCCGCAGCCCTTCCATCGCGGTCGACGCGGCGGCCACCGCGTGCCCCCGGTCGCGCAGCGCCCGGACCAGCGGGGCGCGGATGGTCAGGTCGTCCTCGACGAGCAGCAGGCGGGCCACCCCAGCAGGCTAGCCCCGGTCGGCGGCCCCGGCCGTCGTCCGGGCGGGGCCGGCCGGTCCGGTGCCGGCTGATCGGGCGGTGCCACCCTGGCCGTCGGTGGGCGGCGGCCCGTGCGGGGGATGTTTTCGCAGCTCAAAGGGTTGGATGTCAGGTAACGGACAGTCGGGCGAGTGGTCGCAAAAGGTGTAACCGACATATTTTCGAAGTACGGATCCGCTCGGTCGGCGCGGATCACCATCCCCCATCGCTGCCGGCCCGAGCAGGTGGTCGGCAGGCAGGAGCACCACGATGTCCAGCACCGGTTCCCGGCGTCGCCCGGTCAACCAGCCCGTACCCTGCCGCAACGACCTGGCCCTGGCCGATTCCCAACTGGCCGGTGACCGGCGGGTGGGCCTGCCCCCCTCGGCCCGGATGCTCTACGCCGTGGTGCATGCCAACGGCACCCTGGCCCGGGGGCTCGGCGCGGCGTCGGCCACCCGGCTCGCCCCCGGCATGTACCAGGTCGTCTTCGACCAGGACGTCAGCTACGCCGGCTACGTGGGCACGATCGGGTTGGCCGGCAGCGCCGGGCTCGCGCCCCCCGGTGGGATCAGCGTGGTCGGTCGGACGGGAATCCCGAACGGGGTGTTCGTCAAGACGTTCGCCACCGACGGCAGTGTCTCGGACCGTCCGTTCCACCTGGCGGTCCTGGCCTGAGGCCGGCGGATACGGGCGCACGGCGCCGTACGGCACACCGGCCGTCCGTCGCCGCGCTCCGACCGTCTCCCACCACCGCAGCCATTCCGGCGGTACGCCAGCGGGGACCTGGTGCGACCGGTGCGGCACCCGCGCCGGTCTGGGGTGCTCGATGCCCGATCCGGCGGCGCGCAAACCTGCCCGGGGCCGGGAATTGCCTCATCTGCACGACCCGGCGTGATCCGTCGCCGTTGCGGGTATGGGCGGGACATGGAGCATTTCACGATCGCGACGGTCGCCCAGAAGAGCCCGGACTTCCGCCGGGTGCTCTGGACCGGCGAGAAGACCCAGTTGGTGATCATGACCATTCCGCCGGGCGGGGAGATCGGCGAGGAGGTCCACGACGGGATCGACCAGATCCTGACCTTCGTCAGCGGCACCGCGGAGGCCCGGGTCGGCGGGGAGACCCGGGACGTGGCCCAGGGCGACCTGGTGGTGGTGCCGGCCGGGACGAAGCACAACTTCGTCAACACCGGGCCCAACCCGCTGGTGCTCTACACGGTCTACGGCCCGCCGGAGCACGCCGACCAGGTGGTGCACCACACCAAGGAGGAGGCCGACGCGGCGGAGGCCGCCGGCGAGGACGAACCGCCGACGTCCTGACCCGCAGCCCCTGACCCGCAGTCACCGGCCGGTGTCCCGCCCACCGGGGGGACACCGGCCGGCGACGTCAGACCACGGGTACGGCGGCGACGTCCACCGTCTCCGGATACTTCAGCCCCGACCCGGTGTTCAGCACCACCACCCGCTCGTCGGCGCGGATCCAGCCGCCGGCCCGCAGGTGCCGGGCGGCGGTCAGGCAGGCCGCCCCCTCAGGGCAGAGCAGCAGCCCCTCCCGGGCGGCGAACTCCCGCAGGTCGGTGAGGATCTCCGCGTCGTCGACGGCGACCGCCGTCCCGCCGCTCTCCCGCAGCGCGGTCAGGATCAGCTCGTCGCCGAGCGGGGCTGGCACGGTGATCCCGAACGCCGCGGTGTGCGCGTCGGCCCAGGGGCGGGCCCGGTCCTCACCGGCGGCGAACGCCCGGACGATCGGCGCGCAGCCGGTCGACTGCACCGCCACCAGCCGGGGCAGCCGGTCGCTCACCCAGCCGAGTTCGCGCAGCTCGTGCAGGGCCTTGTGGATGCCGATCAGGCCGACCCCGCCACCGGTGGGATAGATGATCACGTCGGGCACCTGCCAGCCGAGCTGCTCGACGATCTCGTACCCCATCGTCTTCTTGCCCTCCAGCCGGTAGGGCTCGCGCAGCGTGCCGGCGTCGAAGACCGCCCCGTCCGCGTCGGCCACCAGCTCGGCCACCCGGCGTCCGGCGTCGCTGATCAACCCGTCCACCAGGAGCAGGTCGGCGCCGGCGGCCACGCACTCGCGGCGGCAGATGGTCGGGGCGTCCAGCGGCATCACGATGGTCGCCGCCATCCCGGCCCGCGCCGCGTACGTCGCCCAGGCCGCTCCGGCGTTGCCGTTGGTGGGCATGGCGAACCGCCGTACGCCCAGCTCGTGGGCCCGGCTCACGCCGACGGCGGCACCCCGGGCCTTGAACGACCCGGTCGGCGTGAGCCCCTCGTCCTTGACGATCAGGTCGGCCACGCCGATCTCGTGGCCGTACGCCGGCGCGCGCCACAGCGGCGTCCAGCCCTCACCCAACGTGGTGACGTGCCGCTCGTCGGCCACCGGCAGCAGCTCCCGGTAGCGCCACAGGTCGGCCGGGCGCAGCCCGAACCGTTCGGGCGTCACGGCGGCGGCCACCGCGGCCAGGTCGTAGCGGGCCAGCAGCGGTGACCCGCAGTCGCACAGGTTGGTGAGCCGGTGGGCGTCGTGCTCCCGGCCGCAGCGGGGACACTCCAGGTGGGTCAGGTACACGATGCTCCTCGCCGTCGGCCCGGTCGGTGCTCGGCACACCGGCATTCTCCGGCAATCGGCCCGGGTTCGCCGCTCGCCCGGCATGGCCGCGCCGATCATGGGTAGAACGGTCGGCATGGACCTCGACCAACCCACCGTCCTGCTCCCCGGCGACGTGCGGATGCCGCTGCTCGGTTTCGGCACCTGGCAGGCGACCGGCCGGGCCGGCTACGACGCCGTGCTGGCCGCGTTGGACGCCGGCTACCGGCACCTCGACACCGCCACCATGTACGGCAACGAGGAGGAGGTGGGCCGGGCGGTGCGGGAGAGCGGCCTGCGCCGTGAGGACGTCTTCATCACCACCAAGCTGCCGCCGGACCGGGTCGGCCGGGAGCGGGAGACGATCGAGGCGAGCCTGCGGGCGCTGGGCACCGACCACGTCGACCTCTGGCTGATCCACTGGCCGCCGTCGTCTCCGGCGGACAGTATCCCGGTCTGGCGGGAGCTGCTGGCCGCCCGGGACGCGGACCTCACCCGGGCGGTGGGGGTGAGCAACTACGCCACCGCCCAGCTCGACGAGCTGATCCAGGCGACCGAGGAGAACCCGGCGGTCAACCAGATCCGGTGGAGCCCGTCGCTGTACGACCGGCAGCGGCACGCCGAGCACCGGGACCGGGGGATCGTGCTGGAGGGTTACAGCCCGTTCAAGACCAGCGACCTGGCCGATCCGGTGCTGACCCGGATCGCCGCCGCGCACGACGTCTCCCCGGCGCAGGTGGTGCTGCGCTGGCACGTCGACCACGAGATCGTGGTGATCCCCAAGTCGGTGACCCCGGAGCGCATCCGCGCCAACGTCGACATCTGGAACTTCTCGCTCACCGCCGAGGAGATGCGCGACATCGACGCCCTGGGCGGCTGAGCCCGGACGGGGTGCGGGGGCGTGACCGGCAGGTCACGCCCCCGCGTGGTGGTGGGTGGTGTGGGGTCAGGCGCGGGAGCAGGCGACGCCGTTGAGCGAGAAGCTGGTCGGCGCGGAGTACGTCCCGTTCAGCGAGCCCTGGTAGCCGAAGCTGGCGGTGCCACCGGGGGAGATGCTGCCGTTGTGCGCGGCGTTGCGGGCGGTCACCGTGGACCCGCTCTGGGTGACGGTGGCGTTCCACGAGCTGGTGATCTGCTGCCCGCTGGGCAGGCTGTAGGTCAGCGTCCAGCCGTTGATGGCGCTTGCGCCCCGGTTGGTGATCGTCACGTCGGCGGTGAAGCCGTTGTTCCAGGAGTTGGACGTGTACTTCACCGCGCAGCCGCCGCCGGTGGGCGGGGGCGTGGTCGGCGGTGCGGTGGTGGGCGGCGGGGTGCCGCCGGTGTTGACGGTCTGGGAGAAGTTGGTGACGGCCAGCCCGGCACCGCCCTGCCAGGGCTCGAAACCGGCCTGGATGCTGGTCAGGTACCAGTCGTTGGTGATCGCCCCCCGGTTGCGGGTGTCGGCGATGAAGTCCAGCACGTTGAAGCTCATGCTCTGGATCGCCGACGGGGCGACGTACGAGATGACGTTGTTGCCGCCGTTGTTGCCGCGCCACACCTCCCAGCTGCGGCCCGCGATGTTGGTGTTGCCCACCGGCGAGCCGATCGGCTGGATGCTGCCCTGCCGGTTGAACCAGATCATGATCTCCATGGCGTTGACCCCGTCCCGCTTGGGCGACGGGTCGAGCCAGATGTCGTAGGCGGCGTCGTAGATCGCGCCGCCGACGTAGTTGAAGGAGATGCTGCCCGGGGCGCTGCTGATCGACTTCACCTGGGCCGGCAGGTTGGTGCCCGGCGAGCAGTTGGTGTAGTGGCAGCCGACGAAGATCGACGGGTACGACACCGGCGCGCCGTTGGTCGGCGCGGAACCCTGCTGGCTGGTGATGCTGAAGCCGCTGCCGGTGACGTTGATGCACTGCTGGGCGGTGGTGCCCCAGCGGTTGTTCTGGACCACGTACCGGCCGCCGATGACGGTGGAGCCGTACTGCTCACAGATCTGGGTGTCGGCGGAGGCGGTGCCGCCGACGGCGACGGCCACGATCGTGCCGACGGCCAGGAGGCCGGCGGCGGCGAGGGCCCGCAATGGACGCTTCATGATGCTCCTTGGCTGCGGCGCGGGGGCGCCGGAGTGTCTCGGACGTGACCGGGAGCGCTCCCACGGTCCCGAACACATTTACATACTTGAAACTGTCATGCAACTGAACCGGTTAAGTGCGCTGCCGATCTCGTCCACGTACGTGAACCGCGTCCTACAGGTTGGGCGCGAGCAGCGTGCGCGCCGTCCGGGCCTGCGCCGCCGCCTCCCGCAACACCGCCGCCAGCCGGGTCCGCGCCTCCGGCCCCAGCCGGTCCACCGGCGCGGCCACCGAGATCGCGTCCACCGCCGGCTCCAGCAGCGGTACGGCCACCGCCACCGCGGCCAGCCCCGGACTGCACTCCTCCCACTCCTCGGCCCAGCCCCGCCGCCGAACCGCGGCCAGCTCGGCACGCAGCGCCTCCGGCGTGGTGACCGTCCGCCCGGTGACCGCCGGCAACGGCCACTGCAACAGCCGGTCCACCTCCTCGTCGGACCGCGCGGCGAGCAGCGCCTTGCCGGCCGCGGTGGCGTGCGCGGGCAGCCGGCGACCCACCGCGCAGACCGGCCGGACGATGTGCGCCGAGTCCCGCCGGGCCAACAGCACCACCGCGCCCCGGTCGAGCCGGTAGAGCTGCACCGTCTCGCCGGAGAACTCGGCCAGCCGGTCCAGGGTCACCTCGTGCAGGGCGGCGACGTCCGCGCCGGCCAGGAACGTCGCGCCGACCTCCAGCGCCCGCAACCCCACCGAGAACCGGGTGCCGGTCGGGTCGGCGGCCACCCACTCGCGGTCCAGCAGGGTCCGCAGGATGGCGTGCAGGCTGCTCTTGGGGATGCCCAGCGCCCGGCTCAGCTCCACCGGTGAGCGCGGGCCGTCCGGGGTGGCGAGCGCCTCCAGCACGTCCAGCGCCCGGCCCGCCGACTTGACCGAGCGGTATGACTCGTCCGTCGTCACGCCGTCACTGTAGTGAGACGGACGACATCCGGCCGATGGGTATTCTTCGATCGAACCTCGTTCAGCTGGCTGAACAACTTTCTGTCCAGTCCGGAGCGTGCCGGGTGAGGGATCATCGGCTCTGGTGTGCGCCGATCGCTCGGAGTAGTGTCTTGCCTTCACCGCGTACCGATCCCCTCCGGAGGCGTACACCACCATGCGTGGCTCCCCCCTGCGCATCCTCGTCGTCGGCGCGGGCATCGCCGGTCTGGCCGTCGCCCGGGCCCTGCGGTTGGCCGGCTTCCGGCCGGACGTCACCGAGAAACTCCCCCCGAACGAACTGGCCGACACCGGCCTCTACCTGCCCGGCAACGCCGCCCGCGCGCTGCGCCGGCTCGACCTCGACGGCCCGGTCCGCCCGCTCGGGCAGGTGATCCACCGCCAACGGTTCCTCGACGCCGCCGGCGACCCGCTCTGCGAGGTGGACCTCGACGCGCTCTGGGCCGAGGTGGGGGAGTGCCGGGCCCTGCCCCGCCGCGACCTCTACCAGGTGCTGCTCAGCGGTGCCGGGGGCGCCGTCCGGCACGGGGCCGAGGTGAGCACCGTCGAACTGCTGCCCGCCGGGGTCGCGGTCACCTTCACCGACGGCACCGGCGGCGAGTACGACCTGGTGATCGGTGCCGACGGCCCCCGCTCGGCGGTCCGCGCCCTGGCCGCGCTCGGCGGTCCGCCCCGCCTCGCCGGCCAGGTGGTCTACCGGGGCGTGGTGCGCGACGGCCCGGACGTGGCCGACTGGACGGCCCTGCTCGGCCGGCGGGCCGGCTTCCTCGTGGTGCCGCTCGGCGCCGGCCGGCTCTACTGCTACGCCGACGAGGCCGGCACCGTCGCCCCGGCCGATCCGGTGGCCCGGCTGCACGAACTCTTCGGCGGCTACGGCGGTCCCGTGCCGGCCGTGCTGGCCGCCTGGCGCGACGTGCAGGTCGGGCTCACCGACGAGGTCGAACTGGGCCGCTGGCACCGGGGCCGGGTGCTGCTGGTCGGCGACGCCGCGCACGCCACCGCGCCCACCCTGTCCCAGGGGATCGCGATGGCGCTGGAGGACGCGGTGGTCCTCGCCGAGTCGCTCCGCGCCGCCGGCAGCGTCGAGGCGGCCCTGGTCGCGTACGAGAGCCGCCGTCGCCCGCGTACCCGATGGGTGCGGGACCGGACCCGCGACCGCAACCGCACCCGGGACGTGCCGCCGGCGCTGCGCGACCCGTTGCTGCGCGGGCGGGGCGGGCGGATCTTCGGCGAGCACTACCGGCTCCTGGTCGACCCGCTGTAGGTGCCACGGGTGACCGGACATGGTGCCAGAGCACCCCGAGCGGTGCTGCCACCTGCCGGGGACTAACATCCTTTCGGATGACGGCCCGCAGTTGACGAGGCGTGCCGAGCGGGACAACCGAGAACCGGAGGCCATTCGTGACCACCGTCGCACCCAAGCCGGTCGTGACCCGGCCATGGCCGGTCCGAGAGCCGGTCAAGGGGTCGGCCATCGCGCGGCTGCTGCGCACCACGGACGCGAAGCAGATCGGGATCATGTACATGGTCACCGCGTTCGTGTTCTTCATGATCGGTGGCCTGATGGCCCTGGTCATGCGAGCCGAGCTGGCGCGGCCGGGCATGCAGTTCCTGTCGCCGGAGCAGTACAACCAGCTGTTCACCATGCACGGCACGATCATGCTGCTGTTCTTCGCGACGCCTATCGTGTTCGCGTTCGCCAACTACGTCGTGCCGCTGCAGATCGGCGCCCCCGACGTCTCGTTCCCCCGGCTGAACGCCTTCGCCTACTGGCTGTACCTGTTCGGCGGCACGATGGCGACCGCCGGCTTCCTCAGCCCGGGTGGCGCCGCCGACTTCGGCTGGACCGCCTACACCCCGCTGAGCAGCATCGAGCACTCGCCAGGTGTCGGCGCGAACATGTGGGTCGTCGGCCTGGCCATCTCGGGTCTGGGCACCATCCTCGGCGCGGTCAACCTGATCACCACGATCCTGACCCTGCGCGCTCCCGGCATGACCATGTTCCGGATGCCGATCTTCACGTGGAACATGCTGGTCACCAGCCTGCTGGCGATCCTGGTCTTCCCGCTGCTGGCCGCCGCGCTCTTCGCGCTGGCCGCGGACCGGCTGCTCGGCGCGCACGTCTACGACCCGGCCACCGGCGGCCCGATGCTGTGGCAGCACCTCTTCTGGTTCTTCGGCCACCCCGAGGTGTACATCATCGCGCTGCCGTTCTTCGGCATCATCACCGAGATCATCCCGGTCTTCTCCCGCAAGCCGATCTTCGGCTACAAGGGTCTCGTCGCCGCCACCATCGCCATCGCCGCCCTGTCGATGAGCGTCTGGGCGCACCACATGTTCGCCACCGGCCAGGTGCTGCTGCCGTTCTTCAGCTTCCTCAGCTACCTGATCGCCGTGCCGACCGGCATGAAGTTCTTCAACTGGATCGGCACCATGTGGCGGGGCCAGATCACCTTCGAGACGCCGATGCTGTTCGCCATCGGCTTCCTGGTGACCTTCCTCTTCGGTGGTCTGACCGGGGTGCTGCTGGCCAGCCCGCCGCTCGACTTCCACCTGCACGACAACTACTTCGTCGTGGCGCACTTCCACTACGTGCTCTTCGGCACCATCGTGTTCGCCGTCTTCGGCGGCATCTACTTCTGGTTCCCGAAGATGTTCGGCCGGATGCTCGACGAGCGCCTGGGCAAGATCCACTTCTGGCTCACGATGATCGGCTTCCACACCACCTTCCTGGTGCAGCACTGGCTCGGCGCCGAGGGCATGCCCCGCCGGTACGCCGACTACCTGCCCAGCGACGGCTTCACCACGCTCAACATGATCTCCACGATCGGCGCGTTCATCACCGGTATCTCGACCCTGCCGTTCATCTGGAACTGCTGGAAGTCGTACAAGACCGGGCCGGTCGTCGAGGTGGACGACCCGTGGGGCCACGGCAACTCGCTGGAGTGGGCGACCAGCTCCCCGCCGCCGCTGCGTAACTTCGACCGGATGCCCCGGATCCGTTCCGAGCGCCCGGCGTTCGACGCGAAGTTCCCCGAGCTGGCCGCCGGGCAGAGCATCGCCGGCCCGCCGGAGGGTGGCGCCAAGCCGCTGACCAGCGAGGTCAACGGCGGCGCCAGCTACCAGGAGGACACCGCCGGGAACCTCGACCAGCGCTGACGCCCCGCCCGAACCACCGAAGGGCACCGCAACCCACCGGGGCGCGGTGCCCTTCGCCGTTCCTCGCGATGACGGGGGCCGGGGAGCCCGGTGGAGCGCACGTTCCGGTCCCGCCTCCCACTGGTGCGAACCCGCCGGGGTGACCCACTCCCGGTTGAGCGGTATGCCTCAGAGTCATATCTATGACTCTGAGGCATACCGCTCAACGGTGAAGGTATGTGCCCGGGTGGCGGCGGACCTCCGGGTGTGCCCGCTACGCATGCACCCCCATGACGGGACGGGGCGCGTGACGCCCGCAACGCACCCATGGCCACTCGGACCACCGGCCACCGCGCACCTACGGCAGCCGGGTGGCCGCCGGCACCGCGCGTCGCCGGCCGTCCGGGCGGTGCCGGTCGTGACGCGGCTACGGGGCGGGTCGGCGGGCGGTGGCTCAGGCGGCCGGTGCCGGTTCTGGTGCTGGCGTGGACAGGGTGGGTGCCGGGGCGACGGGCGGGCGGCGGTGACGCAGCTCCGTCGGCAGGACCGCGAGGGTCACCAGCAACCCCACCGCCCCGGTGACCACGAAGCCCCAGAGCGGCACCGAGGCGTCGATCACCGCGCCGGCCAGCGGAGCGCCGAGCGCGATGCCGACCGTGGTGGCGGAGCCGTGCAGGCCCATCGCCTCACCGCGCACCCCGGCGGGGGCGAGCCGGCTGACCGCGTCGGCGGTGGCGGCGATGGTGGGGGCACAGAGCGCGCCGGCCGGCAGCAGGGTCAGGCAGAGCAGCCACCAGTGGCCGCCGCCCAACCCGACCGGGATGGTGCAGAGGCTGAGCAGGGCAGCCAGGGCCAGCGGGGAGAAGGAGCGGCGGACGGCCCCGTACGCGAAGCCGCCGACCAGCGAGGCGATCGCCCAGGCGGTGAGCACCGCGCCGGTCCAGCCGACCTCGCCGCCGGCCCGCAACACCGCCACCACCGCCACGTCGGTGCCGCCGAGCACCAGGGTCGCGGCGGCGCTCACCGCGAACACCGCGAGCAGGCGGGTGGTCAGCCACTGCCGCCGGGGCACCCGGGGCTGCGGACCGACCGGCTCGTCCACGCTACGGGTGGGCGGATCGAGCAGCCAGAGGACGACGCCCGCGCCGACGATGCCCGCGCCGACCGCCCAGAGCGTGACCCGGGGCGAGACGGCGGTGGCCAGCGCCACGGCCAGCGCCGGCCCGATCATGAAGGACAGCTCCATCGACATCGAGTCCAGCGCGTACGCCGGGCGGCGGCGCTGGGCCGGCACCAGCGCGGCGATCGACTGCCTGACGACCGAGAAGACCGGCAGCGCGAACAGCCCGGCCACAAACGCGGCGGGCAGCAGCAGCGGCAGGCTCAACGACGGGGCGCTCGCCCAGAAGGCCGCCTCGACGACGGTGGTCACCGCGACCACCGGACGCAGACCACGCCTGTCGACCAGCCGGCCCAGCAGGGGCGAGCCGATGGCCGTGCCGGCTACCGACGCGGCACCGACCAGGCCGGCGGCACCGTAACCCCGGCCCAGCTCCAGCACCACGTAGAAGGTGAGCGTCACCCCCGTCGCGGTGAGCGGGATGCGGGCCAGCACCGCGACCAGCAGCAGGGCCCGCAGGCCGGGCTGGGCCAGGGCCTGCCGGTAAGGCGTCAACGTCATGATGCTCCGTACCTCCGGCGGTCATCCTGGACCGGGGGTACGACATCGGCAAGCGATTACCGGCTCATGCGGCGCTGATCACCGGCTCCCCGCGCAGGGTCACCCCGGCGCCGTCCATCGCCCGCAGCGCCACGTCCAGCGTCGCCGGCGCGACCGCCGCCGTCAGGTCGAGCAGCACGGTGGTGGCGAAGCCCTCCCGGGCGGCGTCCAGGGCGGTGGCCCGCACGCAGTGGTCGGTGGCGATCCCGACCACGTCGACCCGGTCCACGTCGTGCCGGCGCAGCCAGTCGGCCAGGCACTCGCCGTCGTCGGCGTGCCCCTCGAACCCGGAGTACGCGGCGGCGTGCTCACCCTTGTGGAAGACCGCCTCTACCCGGTCGGTCACCAGGTCGGGGTGGAACTCGCTGCCCTGGGTGCCGACCACGCAGTGCCGGGGCCACGACTCGACGTAGTCCGGCGGGTCGCCGAAGTGCGCCCCCGGGTCGACGTGGTAGTCCTTGGTGGCGACCACGTGGTCCCACCGCCGCGGCTCCCCGGCCAACAGACCCGAGATGCCGGCGGCCACGCCCGCGCCCCCGGTGACGGCGAGGGAACCGCCCTCACAGAAGTCGTTCTGCACGTCCACGATGATCAGCGCGTTGGCCATCGGTGCCCTTCCTCTCCGCTCGCCGCCGGTGATCCACCTGCGGCACGACCCAGTCTGCCCCGACGGCTCAACCGGCCGGCACGACCGTGACCGGGATCGCCGGATCACCTGCGGAGAGCTTCAACCCCTCCCACGGGATCGAGATCAGGCACTGGCGCAGGTGCTCGCGGGACTGCTCGATGCCCGGCAGGTCGACCGGTTCGCCGTCGACCACGTACGAGTGCTGGAGCAGCCGGTCGTTGGCCTGCCGGTCCGGCACGCCCTGCGAGACGATGACCTCCTCGGTGGCGGTGCCGGTGGGCTTGTGCCGGCGCACCGCGACCTTGCGGCCCCCGATGGTGCCCTTGTTCTCGGACCGCTTGACCACCGGCCGCCCGTCCACCTCGACCAGCTTGTAGACCAGGCTGGCGGTGGGCGCGCCGGAGCCGGTCACCACGGCGGTGCCCGCGCCGTACATGTCGACGGGTTCGGCAGCGAGCGCGGCGATGGCGTACTCGTCGAGATCCCCCGAGACGATGATCTTCGTCTCGGTGGCGCCGAGCGAGTCGAGCAGTTCCCGGGACTGCTGGGCGATGACCGCGAGGTCGCCGGAGTCGATCCGGACGGCCCGTAGCTGCGGCCCGGCCACCTCGATGGCGGTCCGGATGCCCTGGCTGATGTCGTACGTGTCGACCAGCAGCGTGGTGTCCCGGCCCAACGTGGCGACCTGCGAGGCGAACGCCGTCCGCTCGTCGTCGTGCAGCAGCGTGAACGCGTGCGCGGCGGTCCCGGCGGTGGGGATGCCGTACCGCTGGCCGGCGGAGAGGTTGGAGGTGAACCGGAACCCGGCCAGGTACGCCGCCCGCGCCGCGGCCACCGCCGCCTCCTCGTGGGCCCGCCGGGAGCCCATCTCGATCAGGGCCCGGCCCCGGGCCGCGGTGACCATCCGGGCGGCCGCCGCGGCCACCGCGCAGTCGTGGTTGAGCACCGACAGCACCAGCGTCTCCAGCACCACGCACTCGGCGAAGCCGCCGGAGATGGTGAGGATCGGGGAGCCGGGGAAGAACAGCTCGCCCTCGGCGTACCCGTCGATGTCGCCGGTGAACCGGTAGTCGGCCAGCCAGCGGGCGGCCGGCTCGTCCACCACCCCGGTGCGGAGCAGGAACTCGACCTCCTCGGGGGCGAACCGGAACTCCCTGACCAGGTCGATCAGGCGGCCGGTCCCCGCGACCACCCCGTACCGGCGTCCGGCGGGCAGGCGTCGGCTGAACACCTCGAAGGTGCACCGGCGGTCGGCGGTGCCGTCGCGCAGGGCGGCACTGACCATGGTCAGCTCGTAGTGGTCGGTCAGCAGCGCGGGGCGAAGGTGGCTCACCAGCCCAGCCTAGAGTTCAGCCGGTCGGAGCGTCGCCGTGGCCCGGGACGGACCGCAGTGCCGCACCCAACTCGGCCCGGCCGGTGATGCCGAGCTTGCTGTAGACCCGCTGGAGATGGTTCTCCACCGTCCGGGGCGACAGGAACAGCCGGCCCGCGATGGCCCGGCTGGTCACCCCGGCGGCGGCGAGCGCGGCGACCTCCAGCTCCCGGCCGCTGAGCGTGGGCCGCAACGCGGTAAGCGCCGGGGTACGGATCTGGTCGCAGCGGGTGAGCAGGGCGGCGAGCCGTTCGTGGGCGGCGGCGGCCGACGTCGAGCGGTCCCGCCGCCAGCCGTGCAGCGCCGTGGCCGTGGCGTCGACCGCCCAGACCGTCAGGTCGAGTTTCGTGAGGCCGTCCGCCACCTCCAGCAGGGCCTCCCCGTCCCGGGCGGCGGCGGCCCGCGCGTACCGGGCGAGCAGCGGGGTCAGCGCCCCGTCGACGGTCTCGGAGAGTTCGGTCAACCGCTGCGCCACCGTACGCCGGCTGCCGTCGGTGCAGGTCGGCCCGACCGGGGCGGTGGCCCGGCCGAGCCGTACCAGGTCGTGCAGCACCAGCACCTCGTGGCCGGCGAACCCGTCGGCGCGCAACCGGTCGGCCAGCGTGCCGAGGTGCCGCGCCGCCCCGGCCGGGTCGCCCCCGGCGGCCAGCACCGCGGCCCGCGCCTGCTCCAGCCACGGTTGGAGCACCGCCATGCCGGGGGCCTGGGTCCGGTCGGCCTCGGCCATCGCCTCCGCGGCGGTGGCCGGGTCGCCGCGCAGCACCGCCGCCTGGGCCCGTTCGGCGTGCGCCAGTCCCGCGAAGACCCGGCTGGTGGCGAGCACCGCGCACGCGCCGAGGCTGGCCTTGAGCGCGTCGTCGCCACGACCGCGCAGCCGCGCCGCGTACGCCTGGAGGATGGACAGGTAACCGGTGCCGAGCCGGAAGTCACCGGCGCCGGCCTGGTCGGCGAACTCGTCGGCCACGATGGCGTCGATGCCGGCCAGGTCCCCGGAGAGCGCCAGCCGGGTGCCCCGGGCCAGTTCCATGGCCAGTTGCAGGTACGGCATGTCGGCCCGCCAGTTCGCCGCCTCCGCCTGCACCCGGTCGATCGCCGTGGCGCTGGCCCGGAACCGGCCGTGCACCGCGTCGGCGTGGGCGATGGTGCACCGGGCCAGCTCCCGGGCGGCGACGCTGGCCGCCGGCCGGTCCAGCACCGACCGGCCGAGCCGCAGCGCGGTGTCGACCTCCAGGCCGTGCAGCCGCATGATCGCCTCGAAGGCGCGGACCCGGGCCTGGTGCCCGGGGTCGGTCAGGGCGTGCCCGGCCGCCGCGATGGTGTCCACGGTGGATCGTTCGCTGAGGCCCCAGTAGCTGACCATCCCGCGTACGGTGAGCCAGCGGCTGCGGCGCTCCTCACAGGCGATGTCGTCGGCCACCGCGTCGAGCACCCCGATCGCCTCGGCCGGCCGGTCGCCGAACATCAGGATGGTGGCGAGCAACTCGGCGGCGTCGTAGCCGCCGTCGGCGTCGAGCGCGGCCCGGGCCAGCCGGGTGGCCAACGGCACGTCGTACCGGGTGAACGCCTGGACGGCCGCGTGCAGCAGCAGGGCCGGGTCCTGGGCGGTGCCGGAGTCGAGCCGCCACACCGCCACCCGGAGCAGGTCGCCCCGGCGGCGGGCGCCGGCCGACTCCACCCGCTCGGCGAGCTGGGCCTTCAGGCGGCGGGTCCGGCTGACCGGGCAGCGACGGCGGATCACCTCGCCGTACAGCGGGTGGGCGAGCCGGACGTCCGTCCGCCGGTCGTCGGGTACGACGCTGATCAGCCCGCGTTCCTCGGCGACCTCCACGGCGGCCGGGTCGGCGGCCCGGTCGAGCAGGCGCAGGCCGAGCGGCTCACCGAAGGCGACCAGCTCCACCACCGCCCGGACCTCCGGGTCCAACCGGCCGATCCGGGTGTCGATCAGGTCGGTGAGGCTGGGGGCCAGCTCCAGCCGGCCGGTCCACCGCCACATCCCGTAGGTGCGGACCAGTTCGCCCCCGGTGGTGGCGGCCAGCACCAGTTCCCGCAGCAGCAGCGGGTTGCCGGCGGAGAGCCGGAACAGCCGCTCGGCGGAGCAGGCGTCGACCGGCCCGTCCAGCAGGGCGGTGAGCAGGCCGGTGGTCTCACCCGGGCCGAGCGGGGCCAGCTCGGCGTGCGCGACCAGGTCGTCGGTCCACAGTGCCCGGATCGGCAGCGGGATCTGCTCGCCGCTGCGCAGGGTGCCCAGCACGGTGGTGTTCTCGGCGCGGGCGAGCAGGTGGACCAGCGCCGCCGAGGGCGGGTCGAGCAGGTGGGCGTCGTCGATGGCGAGCACGATGCGCCGCCCGGCCGCCTGCTCCTGGAGCACGTCGACGCCCCAGCGCAGCACCCCGGCGGGGGAGAGCCCGGGTGGCTGCTCGGCCGGCAGCACCGGGGCGAGCCCGCCGAAGGGCAGCGCCGCGGTGGCCGTGCTGGCCGCGACGAACGACAGCGCGTACCGGTCGGGCGGCAGTGCGGCCACCGCCTCGCGGAGCAGCCGGCTCTTGCCGACGCCCGCGCTGCCGCTGAAGAAGAGCCCGTGCCCCTGGCCCTCGTGCACCGTTGCCAACAGACGGTTGAGTTCATCCGTTCGGCCGACGAAACTCCACCGACTCATCCGAGCAGCATATCGATGTAAATCGGTCCGGACACACCTGGTCACGCTGTGAAGTTGAGTAATGTCGCAGTTACTGCTGAGTATCCGAGATGTTCCGGTGGAACCGGGTGCGGCCCGTAACCTTCCCGCAGCCCATCGTCACCGATCGGACGTCCTACCGCGGGTGCTGTCAGCCGCCCGCGTCGAGCGGAGGCCGAATGAAGCCCGGTCCACTCCCCGGGGTCGACATGACCGACGACCCGTCCGACCATCCCGACGCCGTCGGGCTGCCGCCCCGGAGCCCGCTCCCGGCCCACCCGCAGGCCCCCGAGGTCGACCCCGACGAGCCGCTCGCCGTGGTGGCCGCCGGCCCCGCCGGGGCGGCCCGCCGCGAGGTGCTCGCCGCGCTGCTCGGGGTCCCCTCCGGAATGCTCGTCACCCCGGCGGGCAGCAGCCTGCTGGTGCGGTACGCCCGGGTGGCGACCCGGGCGGCGTACGTGCCCGGCTACCGGCAGCCGCACTCCTACGGCGCCGACCAGGCCGCCGCCGGCCCGGCGCTGGCCCGCGCCCCACGCCGGGTCGAGCTGAGCCTGCCGGAACCGCTGCTGCGGCACTTCGCCGTGCTCGACACACCGGACACCGACACCCTCGGGGTGGCCGGCGGCCGGGTCCTGCTCGACGCGGTCGTCCGGTCCGGCGCGCTGCTGTTCGTGATCGGTGCCGACCAGCCCTTCACCGCCGCCGACCTGCACCTGCTCGCCGAGGTGGCGCGTACCCGGGCCCGGGTCTTCTTCGTGGTGACCCCCGGCGCGGGCGGTTGGGCGGCGGCGGAGCCGGCCGCCACCGACGACACCGGGGTGGCCCTCCCGACGTCGCCCGACGGGCCCCCGGCCGGCGGCCCGGTCGACCCGGTGGCGGTGACCGTCGCGGCGCACCGCGCCACGCTGCTGGCCGCCGTGCCGGGGCTGGCCGAGGCCAACTGGTACCCGGTGCACCGGGCCGAGCACCCGGACCTGCGCCGGGCGTTGGTCGGCTGGTCGGCCATCGAGGGACTGCGCCGGGCGAGTTCCCGGCCACCCGTGCCGCCCGGCGCGCACGGGCGGGTGCCGGTGGCCCCCGAACCACCCGGCGACGACTGGGCCGAGGGGTTGGAGCGGCAGAGCCGGCTCCGCGCCCGGGGCATCCGCCAGCAGCTCGCGCTCGAACTGGCCAACATCCACCTGCGCACCGTCCAGGAGATCGTCTTCGGGGTGGGCTGCGCGGGCCTGCCGCAACTGCTCGACCGGGAGCTGGAGGCGCTCTCCCTGCTCGCGACCGAGCAGCAGGACCGGGCCGTACGGGACATCCTCGACGGGGCCACCGCCCGGATCTTCGGGGCACCGCTGGCCGAGGGGGTGCGCCACCGCATCGGCGCGGCCGTCCGGTGGGGGTTGGCCGACCATCCGACCGGTCAGGAGCTGGACCGGGTGCTCCTGGTCACCGGCACCGCCGGGGTGGCGGTGCTCTCCGGGGCCGGCGCCCTGGACGCCCTGCTCGGTCATCCCGGCGCACCCCGGACCGAGGTGCTGCCCCGGATCGGGGTCGCCCTGTCCGGCGGCTGCTGGCAGCACTGGCGCAGCCCCGGCAACGACGATCCGAACGCCGCCCGGTCCTGGGCGCAACGGGCGTTGCGCGAGGTCGAGCTGGAGTTGTCCCGCGAGGTGGCCCGGCGGTTCGAGGCGTTCCGGCTCGCGCTCGACGGGGTCCTCACCGACGCCCTCGACCACGGCATCCTGCTCGCCTGAACCGAGCGTCCCGGTGCGAATCCCCGCCGTGTCCGCAGCCCTCCCGATTTGCGCAGCTCGGGAGGGTGATCGGGGCCGTCGCGGCGTTCCGGTTCATCGGATCGCCGCTTCCGGTGGCACGATGGGGGGCATGGCCGCTCCACAGGTTGCCCCGGTCGAGACGCCGGACACCGACGAGGTGCCGGTCGAGGACCGGCAGTGGGTGACGATCGTCTGGGACGACCCGGTCAACCTCATGACGTACGTGACCTGGGTCTTTCAGAAGTTGTTCGGCTACAGCCGGGAGAAGGCCGAGAAGCTGATGCTGGACGTGCACCACAAGGGCCGGGCGGTGGTCTCCAGCGGCGCCCGGGAGCGGATGGAGCACGACGCGTCGCAGTTGCACGCCTACGGCCTCTGGGCGACGGTGGACCGTTCGTGAGCGCGAGGAGTGAGCCGGGTTTGCGAGCCCCGCAGTCGCGAACCACGGCGGGTCTGGTGAGCGCGAGGAGTGAGCCGGGCCCGCGGGTCCGGCGGCGGCGATGGGGGTTGACGCGGTGAGCATGTTCCGCCGCCAGGGCGGCTGTTACGTGGCGACCTTCGCCGTTGACGAGGTCCGGGTGCTGCGCAAGGTCGCCACCGAGGTGGTCGGCCTGCTCACCGACGGCTTCGACCACACCGACCCGGTCGTCGGGCGGCTCTTCCCCGACGCCTACCCGGACGATCCGGCGGGCACGGCGGAGTTCCGCCGGTACACCGAGGGCGACCTGAAGACCGCCAAGATCGACCAGGCGGGGGCGGTGCTGGCCGCGCTGCCCGAGTCGGCCGGTGGCGAGGTGCGGCTGGACGCCGAGGCGGCCGAGGCGTGGCTGCGGGCGCTCAACGACGCCCGGCTGGCGATGGGCGTCCGGCTGGAGATCAGGGACGGCACCGACCTGGGTGAGGAGCTCGACGACGCGGTCGCCGACGACCCCACGTCGTCACGGGTGTTCCAACTGTCGGTCTACGCCTATCTGGGTTATCTGCAGGAATCCCTGCTCAACGCCATGATCGACTGAACTGTGACGGTCACCGCCTCGCCGGGCGCGGCGGGTGGGCGCTAGGCTGGGCGACGTGCTGAGCATCGACCGGTCGATCGTCGACGCGATCGTCGCCCACGCGCGCCGGGACCACCCGGACGAGGCGTGTGGGGTGGTCGCCGGACCCGTCGGCAGCGACACCCCGACCCGGCACATCCCGATGGACAACGCGGCCCGCTCCATGACCTTCTACGAGTTCGACTCGATGGAGCACCTGCGGGTGTGGCGGGAGATGGACGACCGCGACGAGGAACCGGTCGTCATCTACCACTCGCACACCGCCACCGAGGCGTACCCGTCCCGCACGGATGTCGCCTTCGCCGGTGAGCCGGGCGCGCACTACCTGCTGGTCTCGACCCGCGAACCGGACACCGAGGAGATCCGCTCCTTCCGGATCGTCGACGGCGTGGTGACCGAGGAGCCGGTGCGGATCGTGGACGCCGGGGTGGACCCGCACGCGGTCCAGTCCTACATGTTCGGGCAGAGCCCGGCGACGGTCGACTACGAGTGTTCCGGCAGCTGACCCCCAGCTCCGCACACCCTGTTCCGTCCGGCACCGAGGCACACCCGACCAAGGAGTACGTCATGGCCATCGAGGTTCGCATCCCCACCATCCTGCGCAGCTACACCGGCGGCGCGAAGGTCGTCGAGGGCACCGGGGACACCCTGGGCGACCTGCTCACCGACCTGGACACCCGGCACGCCGGCCTGAAGGCCCGGCTGGTCACCGACGCCGGTGCGCTGCACCGCTTCGTCAACGTCTACGTCAACGACGAGGACGTCCGTTTCCTGGGCGCGCTGGACGCCAAGCTCAACGACGGCGACAGCGTGACCGTCCTGCCGGCCGTGGCCGGTGGGGCGTTCGGCTTCGCCGCCGCGGCGGCGATCAGCCAGCACCGTGCGGCCACCGCGGCGGTGGCGGCACGGCGCGCGGCCGTCGCCGCCCGCTGAGGGCGGGCGTCATGGCGCGGTACGACAGCCTGCTCGACGCCTGCGGCGGCACCCCCCTGGTGGGGTTGCCCCGGCTCTCGCCGACGGTGCCCGACGGGGCACCGCCGGTGCGGCTGTGGGCCAAGCTGGAGGACCGGAACCCGACCGGCAGCATCAAGGACCGCGCGGCCCTGTTCATGGTCCGCGCGGCGGAGCAGTCCGGCCGGCTCCGGCCCGGGGACACGATCCTGGAGCCGACCAGCGGCAACACCGGTATCTCGCTGGCCATGGTGGCCAAGTTGCGCGGCTACCGGCTGGTCTGCGTGATGCCGGAGAACGTCTCCACCGAGCGGGTCCAGCTGCTCCGGATGTACGGCGCGGAGATCATCTTCTCGCCGGCGGCGGGCGGCTCGAACCAGGCGGTCGCCACCGCGAAGCAGATCGCGGTCGACCACCCGGACTGGGTGATGCTCTACCAGTACGGCAACGAGGCCAACGCCCGCGCCCACTACGAGACCACCGGCCCGGAACTGTTGCACGACCTGCCCACCATCACGCACTTCGTGGCGGGCCTGGGCACCACCGGCACCCTGATGGGCACCGGGCGGTTCCTGCGGGAGAAGGTCGAGGGCATCCAGGTGGTGGCCGCCGAGCCGCGATACGGCGAACTCGTCTACGGCCTGCGCAACATCGACGAGGGTTACGTCCCCGAGTTGTACGACGCTTCGGTGCTGACCCGGCGCTTCTCCGTCGGCACCCGGGACGCGGTGCTGCGTACCCGGCAGTTGGTGGAGGTGGAGGGGATCTTCGCCGGTTTCTCCACCGGGGCGATCCTGCACGCCGCCCTGTCGGTGGCGCACGAGGCGGTCCGGGACGGCCGACGGGCCGACGTCGCCTTCGTGGTCTGCGACGGCGGCTGGAAGTACCTCTCCACCGGGGCGTACGGCGGCACCCTCGCGGACGCCGAGAGCTCCCTGGAGGGGCAGCTCTGGGCCTGACCCGGCGCGGGGCCGGTCGGCGGACCATCGGCCGGCCCCCGCGGGTGTCACGTTGATGACAACTTCCAGAAGATGATTCTTGCCCTGCCGTCGCTGCGCGTAGGCTGCGCACCGTGGCGTACGCGTCGGTAGAGATCATAATCGGTGCTGACTCCGGCGTGTCGACTACGTACCGTAATTGTGGGGCGACCGGATGCGGCTGACCGTCCTGGGCTGTGCGGGAAGCTTCCCCGGCCCCGAATCCCCCTGCTCCGCCTACCTGATCGAGGCGCAGGGTTTCCGGCTGCTCGTCGACTTCGGGCCGGGCTCGCTGTCCACCCTCCAGCGGTACGCCGGCCTGCACGCCCCCGACGCCATCCTCCTGACCCACCTGCACTGCGACCACATCCTCGACGCCGCGTCGTACGTGGTGGTCCGCCGGTACGCCCCGGACGGCCCGTACCCGCCGCTGCCGGTCTACGCGCCGCCGGGCGCCCCGGACCGGCTCGCCACCGCCTACGGCCAGGACGACAGCACCGTCGAGGACGTCTACCAGTTCTACGGCCTCCAGCCGGGCACCTTCCCGATCGGCCCGTTCACCGTCACCGTGGACCGGGTCAACCATCCGATCGAGACGTACGGGGTGCGGTTGGAGCACGAGGGTCGGGTGCTCTGCTACTCCTCGGACACCGCCCCCTGTGACGCGCTGCTGCGGCTCGCCCAGGACGCCGACGTCTTCCTCTGCGAGGCCAGCTACCTCGACGGGGTGGACAACCCGCCGGATCTGCACCTGACCGGCCGGGAGGCGGGCGAGACGGCCACCAAGGCGGGGGTGGGCCGGCTGCTGCTGACCCACCTGGTGGCGGCCTGGGGCAGCGAGTCGCACACCGTCGCCTCGGCGGCCGGGGCGTTCACCGGGCCGCTGGAAGTGGTGCGGGCGGGCGCGAGCTACGACGTCTGAGCCCACCCGGGCATGCGCCGATCATGCGACCGCATAGGGTGCAGGGATGGCACGACCTGACGGGCGGCGGCCCGACCAACTCCGACCGGTGACGTTGACCCGGGGCTGGAGCACCCACCCGGAGGGCTCGGTGCTCGTCGAGTTCGGCGGCACCCGGGTGCTCTGCACGGCGAGCGTCACCGAGGGTGTGCCCCGCTGGCGCAAGGGCTCCGGGCTCGGCTGGGTGACCGCCGAGTACGCGATGCTGCCCCGGGCCACCAACACCCGCTCCGACCGGGAGAGCGTGCGCGGCAAGATCGGTGGGCGGACCCACGAGATCTCCCGGCTGATCGGCCGCAGCCTGCGCGCCTGCGTCGACCTCAAGGCGCTCGGCGAGAACTCGATCGTGCTGGACTGCGACGTGCTCCAGGCCGACGGCGGCACCCGCACCGCCTCGATCACCGGCGCGTACGTGGCCCTCTACGACGCGGTGAGCTGGCTGGCCGGCCGCAAGTCGTTGGCCGGCAAGCCGGAGAGGGTGATGCACCGGTCGGTGGCCGCGGTCAGCGTCGGGATCGTCGCTGGCGAGCCGCTGCTCGACCTCTGCTACGTCGAGGACGTGGCCGCCGAGGTGGACATGAACGTCGTCTGCACCGGCGAGGGGGACTTCGTCGAGGTGCAGGGCACGGGCGAGGACGGCGTCTTCTCCCGGGCGCAGCTCGACGCGTTGCTGGACGTCGCGTCGTTGGGTTGTCTGGAACTGGCCGAGGCGCAGCGGAAGGCTCTCGCATCATGAACAAGGTCCTGCTCGCCACCCGTAACCGTAAGAAGCTGGTGGAGTTGCAGCGCATCCTGGACGGCGCGCTCGGCGCGCACCGGATCGCCCTGCTCGGCCTCGACGACGTCGAGGAGTACCCGGAGCTGCCCGAGACCGGCCTCACCTTCGGCGAGAACGCCCTGATCAAGGCCCGGGAGGGCTGCCGGCGCACGGGTCTGCCCACCATCGCCGACGACTCCGGCATCGCCGTCGACGCGCTCAACGGCATGCCCGGGGTGTTCAGCGCCCGCTGGGCCGGCCGGCACGGCGACGACCGGGCCAACCTGCAACTGGTGCTGGACCAGATCGCCGACCTGCCCGACGAGCACCGGGGGGCGTCGTTCGTCTGCACCGTGGCGCTGGTGCTGCCCGGCGGCAAGGAGCACCTGGTCGACGGCCGCCAGCCCGGCCGGCTGCTGCGCGCCCCACGCGGCGAGGGCGGCTTCGGGTACGACCCGATCTTCGTGGGCGACGGCCAGGAGCGGACCAACGCGGAGCTGACCCCGCAGGAGAAGGACGCGATCAGCCACCGGGGCAAGGCGTTGCGCGAGTTGGCGAAGCTCGCCGCCAAGGTGCTGCCCGCCACCTGACCGGGGCCGCCCGTTCCCCGGCGGGGAACGGGCGGTGCCGTCCGGGGTGGACGGTCAGCGCAGCGGGCCGACCTCGCGTTCGATGGCGGCCCGCAGGTCCGGGCCGGCGAGCACCGACCGGGCCGCCGCCAGCACCGGGGCGAGGAAAACGTCCGGGCCGGGCTCGCCGGCCGCCGCGCCGAGCGCGTCCAGCGCGGCCCGCCCGGCCGGTGACGGCTCCAGCGGCGCGCGCAGTTGCAGGCCCCGCACGGCCGCCAGCAGTTCCACGGCGAGCAGGCTGGTCAGGTTGTCCAGCACGGTACGCAGCTTCTTGGCCCCCGCCCAGCCCATCGAGACGTGGTCCTCCTGCATGCCGCTGGTGGGCAGCGAGTCGACCGAGGCGGGCGCGGCCAGCCGACGGTTCTCCGCGACGATCCCGGCGGCCGTGTACTGGGCGATCATCAGCCCGGAGTTCACCCCGGCGTCCGGGGACAGGAACGCCGGCAGGTCCCGGTTGCGGGTCACGTCGAGCAGCCGGTCCACCCGACGTTCGGCGATGGCCCCCACCTCGGCGGCGGCGATCGCCAGGTAGTCGGCGGCGAAGCCGAGCGGGGCGCCGTGGAAGTTGCCCGTCGACTCGACCCGGCCGTCCGGCAGCACCACCGGGTTGTCCACCACCGAGACCAGCTCCCGGTCGGCCACCGTCGCGACAAAGTCGAGGGTGTCCCGGGCCGCCCCGGCCACCTGCGGCGCGCACCGCATCGAGTACGCGTCCTGCACGGCGTGCGCCAGGTCGTCGCGGTGCGAGTCCATCACCCGGGAGTCCTGGAGCAGCAGGTGGATGTTCGCCGCCGACGCGGCCTGCCCCGGGTGCGGCCGGATGGCGTGCAGCTCCGGCAGGAACGGCCGTTCCGAGCCGAGCATCGCCTCGATGGCCAGCGCGGCGGTCACGTCGGCCATGGCGAACAGGTGCCGGGCGTCCGCGATGGCCAGCAGCAGCATGCCGAGCATGCCGTCGGTGCCGTTGATCAGCGCCAGCCCCTCCTTGGCGGCCAACGCGATCGGGGCCAGCCCGGCCGGGCGCAGCGCGTCGGCGGCGTCGACCCGTTCGCCGGCCGGGCCGAGCACCCACCCCTCGCCGAGGAGCACCAGCGCGCAGTGCGCCAGCGGGGCCAGGTCACCGGACGCGCCGAGCGACCCGTGCTCCGGCACCCACGGGGTGACGTCGGCGTTGAGCAGGTCGACGAGTGCCTGCGCGACCAGCGGCCGCACCCCGGAGCGGCCCAGCGCCAGCGAGCGGACCCGCAGCAGCATCATCGCCCGGACCACCTCGCGGGGCATCGGCGCGCCGATCCCGGCGGCGTGCGAGCGGATCAGCGCGTGCTGCAACTCGGCCCGCCGCTGCGGGGCGACGAACGTGTTCGCCAGCGCCCCGAAGCCGGTGGAGACGCCGTACACCGGGCGGCCGGCGGCCTCGATGCCGTCCACGATGCGGCGGCTGGCGGCCATCGCGTCGACGGCGGCCGGGGCGAGGACGACCCGGGCGTCGCCGCGTGCCACGGCGAGCACGTCGGCGGGGGTGATTCCGGTGGGCTGGACGGTCACAGTCGACATTGCGGCACTCCGTTGTGCAGAACCTGGCGGATCAGGGGAACACCCGGCCGGTAGGCCAGGTGCAGGTGGGACGGGGCGTCGAGGATCATCAGGTCGGCCCGTGCCCCGGGGCGCAGCACCCCGACGTCGGTGCGGCGCAGCGCCCGCGCGCCGCCGGCCGTCGCGGCCCACACCGCCTCCGCCGGGGTCATCCGCATCTCGCGGACGGCCAACGCGACGCAGAACGGCATCGACGAGGTGTACGACGACCCGGGGTTGCAGTCCGTGGCCAGCGCCACGGTCACCCCCGCGTCGAGCAGCCGCCTGGCGTCCGGGTACGGCGACCGGGTGGAGAACTCCGCGCCCGGCAGCAGGGTCGCCACGGTGCCGTCGTCGGTGGTGGCCGAACCGGCCAGCGCGTCGACGTCGGCGTCGGACAGGTGGGTGCAGTGGTCGACGCTGGCCGCGCCCAGCTCCACCCCGAGCAGTACCCCCGGCCCCGGGCCGAGCTGGTTGGCGTGCAACCGCAGCCCCAGACCGGCGGCCTGCCCGACGGTGAGGATGGCCCGCGCGTGGTCGGCGTCGAACGCGCCCCGCTCGCAGAACACGTCCACCCAGCGGGCGTACGGCGTGGCGGCGGTGAGCATCGGCCCGCAGACCAGCCCCACGTAGTCGTCGGGGCGGCCGGCGTACTCGGCGGGGACGACGTGCGCGCCGAGGAAGGTGGTCTCGGCGGTCACCTCGGCGGCGATCCGCAGCGAGCGGGCCTCGTCGGCGACGGTCAGGCCGTACCCGCTCTTGATCTCCATGGTGGTGGTGCCCTGCCGCATCGCCTCGTCGCGCAGCCGGCGCACGGTGTCCCGCAGGTCGTCGTCGGAGGCCGCGCGGGTCGCGCCGACCGTGGTCCGGATGCCACCCCCGGTGTACGGCTCACCGGCCATCCGGGCCGCGAACTCGGCCGCCCGGTCCCCGGCGAACACCAGGTGCGCGTGGCTGTCCACGAACCCGGGCAGCACCGCACCGCCCCCGGCGTCGATCCGCCGGTCGGCGGCCGGGGCGTAGCGCGCCGGCCCGATCCAGACGACCCGACCCGCCTCCACCAGCAGGGCCACGTCGCGCCGCAGGCCCAGCGGCCCGCCGCCGGGGGTCGGCACGTTGGTGACCAGCTCGCCGATGTCGTCGACCAGCAGACTGCTCACCACACACCTCCCGCCGCCGACCGCCGCGTGGCGACCGCCGCCGGCCCGGTACGGCTAGCCACAGGTCACCGCCGCGACCGCCGCGCGCAGCTCCGCCGGCACGTCCACGGTCAGGTGCCTGCCGTCGCGTACCACCTGCCGCCCGTCGACCACCACCTGGTCGACGTCGGCGGCGGTGGCCGCGAAGAACACCCCCACCGGCGGCACCCCGGCGGTACGCGGGCTGTCCAGCCGTACGGTCACCAGGTCGGCGCGTTCCCCGACGGCGATCCGGCCGGCGTCGGCCCAGCCCAGCGCGGCGTGCCCGGTGACGGTGGCCGCGTCGCGCAGCGCGGCGGCGGTGAAGTGCCCGCGCCGCCGGGTACGCAGCCGCTCGTCCAGCTCCACCGCGCGGGCCTCCTCGAACAGGTCGACCACGGCGTGACTGTCGCTGCCCAGGCTCAGCGGGATGCCCGCGTCGGCCATCAGCCGGGCCGGTCCGATCCCGTCGGCCAGGTCCCGTTCCGTGGTGGGGCACAGGCACACGCCGGTCCGGTGCCCGGCCAGCAGGGCCAGGTCGGCGCCGGTCGGGTGGGTGGCGTGCACGGCCGTGACGTCGGGACCGAGCACCCCGCGTTCGGCGAGCAGCCCGGTCGGGGTGCGCCCGTGCGCCGCCCGGCAGGCGTCGTTCTCGGCGGGCTGCTCCGACAGGTGCACGTGCAGCGGCGCACCCTGCCGGTACGCCCACCCGGCGACGGTGGCGAGCTGGTCGGCCGGCACCGCCCGGACCGAGTGGATCGCCGCCCCGCGCAGGGCGTGCGGCCCGGCCGGGCGGAACCCGTCGACCCGGTCCGCCCAGCGGCGCGCGTCCCCGTCGCCGAAGCGCCGCTGCACCCCGGCCAGCGGCTCACCGGCGACCGAGGCGGTCAGGTAGCAGGCGTCCAGCAGGGTGATCCGGATGCCGGCCTGCGCCGCCGCCTCGACCAGCGCCGCGCCCATCGCGTTCGGGTCGTCGTACGGGTGGCCGTCGGGGCCGTGGTGCAGGTAGTGGAACTCGCCGACGCAGGTCACCCCGGCCAGCGCCATCTCGGCGTACGCGGCGCGGGCCAGCGCCAGGTACGAGTCGGGGTCGAGCCGGCCGGCGACGGCGTACATCTCCTCCCGCCAGCTCCAGAAGTCACCCCGCCCGCCGTGGGTACGCCCGCGCAACGCCCGGTGGAAGGCGTGCGAGTGGGCGTTGGCCAGGCCGGGCAGGGTGAGGCCGGGCAGCCGTACCGCCTCGGCGAGCACCTCCACCCCGGTGTGCGGCGCGTCGCCGGAGGCCAGCGGGGTGACGGCGGTGAACCTGCCGTCCTCGGCCTCGATCAGCACGTCCGGGGTCGGTGCGGCACGGTCGGGCAGCCACGCCTGCTCGGCCAGCCAACGGGTCAGTGGCATGCCAACTCCTCCAGCACCCGGGCCAGCGCGACCACCCCGGCCGCGCAGTCGGCGTCGGTGGCCGACTCGGCGGGGGAGTGCGACACCCCGGTCGGGTTGCGCACGAACAGCATCGCGGTGGGCAGGTGCGCGGCGAGCACCCCGGCGTCGTGGCCGGCCCCGGTGGGCAGCACCGGCGCGGCGAGCAGTCCCGCCAACCGGTCGGCCAGCCCGCCGTCGAAGGTGACCAGCGGGGTGGCCGACTCCCGGGTCACGGTCAGCTCGGTGCCGTCGCGGCGGGCCCGCTCGGCGGCCTTGGCCCGGACCGCCTCGACCAGGCCGTCCAGGGTCTCGGGCGCGGCGGCGCGGGCGTCCAGCCAGCCGGTCACCGTCGACGGGATCGCGTTGGTGGCGTTGGGTTCCACCGCCACCCGGCCGACGGTGGCGTGCGCGTCACGCAGCCGGGCCTCCTTGTTCGCCGCGAGCACGGTGAACGCGAAGGTGAGCATCGGGTCGCGGCGGTCGGCCATCCGGGTCGTACCGGCGTGGTTGCCCTCGCCGCGCAGCTCGAAGCGCCACCGGCCGTGCGGCCAGATGGCGCTCGCCACCGCGACCGGCGCGTCGGCGTCGACGAGCGCCCGCCCCTGCTCGACGTGCAGCTCCACGAAGGCGGCGAACCGGCCGAGCAGCGCCGGGTCGGCCCCCGCCGGCCGGTGGCCGAGCGCCTCGGCGAAGCTCACCCCGGCCGCGTCGCGCAGCCCGGCCGCGCGGTCGGCGTCGATCTCGCCGGTGAGCAGCCTCGACCCCAGGCACGGTACGCCGAAGCGGGCCCCCTCCTCCTCGACGAACGCGGCCACCACCACCGGCCGGACCGGGGTGACGCCCGCGGCCCGCAACTCGTCCACGGCGAGCAACGCGCTGACGATGCCGAGCGGCCCGTCGTACGCCCCGCCGTGCGGCACCGAGTCGAAGTGGCTGCCGGTGAGCACCGCCCCGGCGCCGGCCGGCCCGCCGGTGTCCGGGTCGCCGGTGTTCGGCCCGCCGGTGGGCGGCTCGCCCCACCAGGCGAACAGGTTGCCGTTGCCGTCCCCGCTGACCGGCATGCCCCGCAGGTCGGCCTGCGCCCGGAACCACTCCCGCAGCCGTAGCTCCGGCGCGGTCAGCGCGTACCGCAGGTAGCCGCCGCTGTGGGCGTCCCGGCCGATCGGCGCGATCTCGTCCCACAACTCCCGGAACCTCACGGCAAGGCCGCTCACGCGTGCCCCTCCGCCATGGGGACGCGGACGTCGGTGCGCTCGGCGACGTCGCGGGCGGTGTCGTAGCCGGCGTCGACGTGCCGGATGACCCCCATCGCCGGGTCGTTGGTGAGCACCCGTTCGATCTTCTGCCCGGCCAGCGCGGTACCGTCGGCCACGCAGACCTGGCCGGCGTGGATGGACCGCCCGATGCCCACCCCACCGCCGTGGTGGATCGACACCCAGGACGCGCCGCTTGCCGTGTTGACCAGCGCGTTGAGCAGCGGCCAGTCGGCGATCGCGTCGGAGCCGTCGGCCATCGCCTCGGTCTCCCGGTACGGGCTGGCGACGCTGCCGCAGTCCAGGTGGTCCCGGCCGATCACGACCGGCGCGGACAGCTCCCCGGCGGCGACCATGTCGTTGAACCGCACCCCGGCGACGTCCCGCTCGCCGTAGCCCAGCCAGCAGATCCGGGCCGGCAACCCCTGGAAGGCGACCCGTTCGCCGGCCATCCGCATCCACCGGGCCAGCGACTCGTTCTCGGGGAACAGGTCGAGCACGGCCCGGTCGGTGGCGGCGATGTCGGCCGGGTCGCCGGAGAGCGCCGCCCAGCGGAACGGCCCTTTGCCCTCGCAGAACAGCGGCCTGATGTACGCCGGCACGAAGCCGGGGAAGTCGAACGCGCGCGCGTACCCGCCGAGCTGCGCCTCGCCCCGGATCGAGTTGCCGTAGTCGAACACCTCCGCGCCCGCGTCGAGGAAGCCGACCATCGCCTCGACGTGCTTCGCCATCGACGCCCGCGCCCGCTCGGTGAACTCGGCAGGCTTGGCCGCCGCGTAGTCCCGGGCGTCGGCCAGTTCCACCCCCTCCGGCAGGTACGACAGCGGGTCGTGCGCGCTGGTCTGGTCGGTGACCACGTCGATCGCGACGCCCCGACGGAGCAGTTCGGGGAAGACGGTGGCGGCGTTGCCGACCACGCCGACGCTGAGCGCCCGCCGGTCCCGCTTCGCGGCCAGCACCCGGGCGACGGCGTCGTCCAGGTCGTCGGCGACCTCGTCGAGGTAGCGGTCGTGCACCCGCCGGTCGAGCCGGGTCCGGTCGACGTCCACGATCAGGCAGACGCCGTCGTTCATGGTGACCGCGAGGGGCTGCGCCCCGCCCATCCCGCCGCAGCCGGCGGTGAGGGTCAGCGTCCCGGCGAGACTGCCGCCGAAGCACTTCGCGGCGACGGCGGCGAACGTCTCGTAGGTGCCCTGGAGGATGCCCTGGGTGCCGATGTAGATCCACGAGCCGGCGGTCATCTGCCCGTACATGGTCAGGCCGAGGGATTCCAGGCGGCGGAACTCGGGCCAGGTGGCCCAGTCGCCGACCAGGTTGGAGTTGGCCAGCAGCACCCGGGGGGCCCACTCGTGGGTCCGCATGACCCCGACCGGGCGGCCCGACTGCACCAGCATCGTCTCGTCGTCACGCAGCCCGGTGAGGGTGCGCACCAGCGCGTGGTACGACGGCCAGTCCCGGGCCGCCTTCCCGGTGCCGCCGTAGACCACCAGGTCGTCGGGGCGTTCGGCCACCTCCGGGTCGAGGTTGTTCATCAGCATCCGCAGGGCGGCCTCCTGCGGCCACCCCTGCGCGGTACGGGTGGTGCCACGGGCGGCACGGACGGGCTGGTGCATGGCGTACTCCTCTCAGCCGAGGAACAACTGACGGCGGGCGGCGGACGACTCGAACGCCTCCAGGCGGCGCTGGGTCTGGATCGGGGCGGCGTCGCAGATCGCCTGGAGCACCACCATGGCCAGGGTCATCGGGGCGGTGTGCAGGTCGAAGACGAGGTCGGTGCCGACGGCGGCGGGGAGCACCAGCTCGGCGTACTCGGTGGCGGGGCTGACCGGGGAGTCGGTGATCGCGACGACGGTGAGGCCGGCGTCGCGGGCCGCGCGCAGCGCGTCGAGGGTCTCCCGGGGGTAGCGGGGGAGCACGAAGGCGAGCAGCGCGTCCGCCCCGGCCGAGGCGGCCTGTTCGAGCCGGTCGGTGAGCAGGCTGCCGCCGTCGTCGAGGACCCGGACGTCGGGCAGCACCTTGGCGGCGAAGTAGGCGAAGTAGGCGGCCAGCGGCGCGGCGGCCCGCAGGCCGAGCACCGGCAGCGGCCGGCTCGCCGCGAGCAGCCGGCCGGCGGTGGCGATCCGGTCCCGGTCGGCCAGTTCGCCTGCCAGCCGGTCCAGGTTCGCCATCTCGGCGCGTACCGCGAGTTGCAGTTCGTTGCCGTCGTCGGCGCGGCCGTCGGGGCCGGCGGTCAGCTCGCGTAGCCGGCGGCGCAGCGCCGGGTAGCCGTCGTGGCCGAGCGCGACGGCGAACCGGGTCACCGAGGGTTGGCTGACCCCGGCCAGCTCGGCCACCTCGGCCGCCGACAGGTAGGCCACGGTGGCGGCGTGCTGCACCAGGCAGTGCGCGATGCGCCGCTGGGTGGGGGTGAGCCGGACCCCGTGGAACAGGTCGAGCAGCCGGTCCGGCGGCGCGGCGACGGCTCCGTCATTCATGCCGCGACTCTATGCATGAAAAATTTCAGAGGCAAGCACCGGCTTCCCGCCAGGAGGCAGACACCGGCTTCCCGGCCGGGGGCGACGCCGGGCTCAGCGGGCGGCGCGGACGATCTCGGCGGTGGCGTCCCGGCGGACCGCGTCGTAGAACGCCTCGACCTTCTGCTCGTCGGCGAACACCACGCTCTCGGTGCCCACCCGGCCGGTGCCCCGCGACGGGCTGGTGACGAAGGTGAGGTTGCCGCCGCGCAGGCCGCGCAGTTCGGTTGCCAGGTCCAGCAGCGACATCTCCCGGTCGACGGAGACCGAGGCCGAGGCGGCCCGGACGAAGTCGTTGAGCTTGCCCGGGCTGGTGAGGATGCCGCCGCCGGCCGCCTTGTCGAGGATCGCCCGGATCACCTGCTGCTGGTGCCGGATGCGGGCGAAGTCGCCGTCGGGGAACTGCTTGCGCTGGCGCGAGTAGTCGAGCGCCGTCGCCCCGTCCATCGTCTGCCGGCCGGCCGGGAAGGTGCGCAGCGGCGGGTGGATCGAGGTGAACCGGTGGTCGACGGTGATGTCCACCCCGCCCAGCGCGTCGATGATCTCCTGGAAGCCGGCGAAGTCGACCACCGCCACGTGGTCGACGTGGACCCGGGTGAACTCCTCGACGGTCTGCACCATCAGCGGGATGCCGCCCCAGGCGTACGCCGCGTTGATCTTCGCGGTCCGGCCGCCGTGCCGGCCGTCGGCCGACCGGGGTACGCGGACCCAGGTGTCCCGGGGGATCGAGACGAGCTGGGCGCTTCTGCGGTCCTTCGGCAGGTGGGCCAGGATGATCGTGTCGGTGCGGGACCCCTCGGTCCGCTCCGGGTCCCGCGAGTCGCTGCCCAGGATCATGATGTTCATGGCGTCCCGGGCCACCACCGGCGGTCGGTTCTCCGTCGGCACCCCGGTGAAGGCGTCCACCCGCTCGACGTCGTTGTCGACCGAGCGCAGATAGAGCGCGCCCGCGCCGACGCCGCCCGCCCCGAGCAGGGCCAGCGCCAGCAGCGCCACCAGCGCGATCCGCCAGCCCCGCCGACGCCCCGGTGGCGGCCCCGGGGTGTCGACGGACGGGGTCGGAGTGGATTCCGAGATGTTCTCACCTGCTGGCACGGCCGCATGTTACTGAGCCGTCACCCAGTACGGCAGCCCGCGTTCGCCCGACGACCCGAGGCCCGAAAAGCCGCCGTACGCTGGACGTTCAGCCGCCCGTCACCTGCGGCTGGTAGAACCGCGCGGTGGATGCGACGAGACTGCGCCGGGCCATTGCCCGCACCCCGCTGGCACCGGTGGCCGCCTTCCCCGGACGGCTCGCCCGGGTCGCCCGGTACGACGCGAAGGTGCTGCGCACCTCGGCCCGGTGGCTGGCCACCTCCCGGGAGCACCACAACTACACCTACGAACTGACCCGGCTCAGCCGGGAACACCTCACCTGGTTCGTCAGTGTGGTCTGCGACGTCCCGGTGGCCCGGGTCCGGGGGTACCTCGCCGAGATCGCCGGTGACGCGGCGCTGCGCCGGCACATCGAACAGGCCACCGCCCGGTCCGCCCGACGCGGCCTGGCCGACCGGCGGGTCCGCTACGCGCGCCGGGTCGGCTGGTACGCGATCGTCCGGGCCACCCGACCCGCCCACGTCGTCGAGACCGGCACCGACAAGGGGCTCGGCAGCTGCGTCCTGGCCGCCGCCCTGCTGCGCAACGCCGCCGAGGGGCACCCCGGCCGGCTCACCTCGCTGGACGTCAACCCCGAGGCCGGCTACCTCGCCCGCAGCGCGCCCTGGGCCGACGTGACCGACCTGGTGGTCGGCGACTCGGTCGCCGCGATCGCCGCCCTCGACCGGCCGGTCGACCTGTTCCTGCACGACAGCGACCACAGCCACGACCACGAACGCCGCGAGTTCGACGCCGTCGAGCCGAAGCTGGCCCCCGGCGCGGTCCTGCTCACCGACAACGTCACCACCACCGGGGTGCTCGCCGAACACGCCGAACGCACCGGCCGCCGGTTCCTCGCCTACCGGGAGACCCCGCTCGACCACTGGTACCCCGGCGACGGCATCGGCGTCGCCTGGTGAGGCCCGACCGACGGTGACCCGGGCCGGCCGTGGGCCCGCAGCGGCGGCACCGGCCGGCCGAGCCGTACTCCACCGGCCGGGTGTTGCCTGCGGGCCCGTCGCGGATCGATGATTGCCGAACCACCACCCTCGACGGAGGAGCCGGCATGCAGGTACTCCACCACCCCCGCGTGGCCTGGGACATGGCCCGCCTGATCGTCTCGGCCGTCCCCGACGACCGTCTCTTCGACTGGTTGTGCGCCGAGGTCGGCGCGCTGCTCGGCCCCGAGCACGCCGGCTCCCTCCAGGACACCCGGCGACGGCTCCAGCCGTGGGCCCGGACCACGCCCGAGGCTGCCGCCGTCGAAGCCGGCCGCTGGCGGGTCCGCCTGGAGGACCTGCTGCGCACCCGACCGGAGACCGCCGAGCCGCTACGGTCGCTCACCGTGATCGCGTCGGGGCTCCACCGCAACCGGATCGGCTGACCGGCTTAGCTTTCGCTTAGCCCGCTTGTCCCCGGGTCGTCCACTGCGGCAGCATCGGTCGGCGTGACCGACGGCAGCGTGTCCCAGGAACCCGACCCCGGGTCGGGCGGCCCTGCCCCCGCCGGACGTCCCGGGCCGGGCCGTCGCCGCGCCCGGGGCGGCGGACGCCGCCGCTGGCTGGCCGCCGGTGGCGTCGCCGCGCTCGCCACCGTGCTCGGGCTGAGCCTCGCGCTGCGCTCCGGAGCCGCCCCCGCCTGTGCCGCCCCGCCGGCCGGGCTGGCCGGTGCCGGCCCCGTCGCCGCCGGGCGGCTGCCACTGGCGGCCCCACCCACCGGCAGTACGGTCCACAAGGGAAAAGCCACCTTCTACGACTCGAAGGGGGCCGGCGGGAACTGCTCCTACCCGTCCGCCCCGGCCGACCGGATGTACGTGGCGCTCGGCCCCACCGAGTACAGCGCCGGTGCGGCCTGCGGCGGGTACCTCGACGTCACCGGCCCCCGGGGCACCGTCCGGGTCCTGATCATGGACCAGTGCCCGGAGTGCGCCCCCGGACACGTCGACCTCTCCCGCGAGGCGTTCGCCCGGATCGCCGACCCGGTGCAGGGCATCGTCGACGTCAGGTACCGGGCGGCGGTCGACCCGCCACTGTCCGGCCCGCTCACCTTCCGGATCAAGGAGGGCGCGTCGCAGTACTGGTTCGCCGTCCTGGTCGCCGGGCACGGCAACCCGCTGCGCGCCGTCGAGGTGCGGCAGGGCTCCGGCGCCTGGCGTACCGCCGTCCGGCAGGACTACAACTACTGGCAGATCGACTCGGGTGCCGGCCCCGGCCCGTACGCCGTCCGGGTCACCGACGTCTACGGCCACCGCGTCACCGCCACCGGCGTCACCATGTCCCCCGGCCGGGTCCAGCGCAGCACCGTGACGATGTACGGCGGCACCGCCCCCGCCGTACGGAAGAACCCGACCAGCCGGCCGTCCTCCCCGAGCCCCGGCGCCAGCCCGAGCCGGTCCGCCGCCAGCCCGTCGGCGGTCGCCTCCGCCAGTTCGCCCGGCGCACCGCAGGTCAGCGACCCGCCCGCGCTCGCCGCGTCGGAGGCGGAGCCGGGCGCGGGCCGGCCGGTCGACTGCACATCCCGGGGCTGACTCCCACCGGGGGCCGCCTGACCCCGGCTCGGCCGTGGGGGAGCGTCTTCCATCGGGCGTCGCCCGGTCGCCGGAGTGGCCCGTCCCTCGGGAGTGGGACCGGCCGGACGCCGCCGGGTCGACCGGAAGTCGGTCGAGCGCGGTCCGTCGGAGGGTCAGTCCGGGGTGTCCAGGTCCCGCCACATGAGGATCTCGTCGCGGTCGTCGTCGGCCGCCACCCGCAGCGCGCCCGGCAGCCGACCCACCTCGCGGTAACCGAGCCGGTCGTAGAACCTCTCCAGGCCCAGCCCGCCGCGCACCGTCACGTGCAGCGCCCGCCAGCCCAGCTCGGGCGCGCGCCGGGCGGCCTCCCGCATCAGGGCCTGCCCGTGGCCGCGCCCCTGGGTGGCCGGGTGCACCATCACCCGCTTGAGGATGCCCCAGTGCGCCTTCAGCCCGAACCGGTTGTCGGCGAGGAACAGCACCGCGACCGGTCGGTCAGCCTCGTAGCCGACCAGCATCCGGTCCGGCCCGTCGGTGACGGCGGCGAAGCTGGCCTCGGCGACGGGGCGTACGTCGGCGGTGGTGACCGGGGCGACGAAGCCGACGGCACCGCCGGCGTTGGTGACGTCGACCCAGAGGTCGACGATCTGCTCACGCAGCGCGGGGGTGAGATCGGGGTCGAGGACGAAACGCAGGCTCACCCTGCCGATCCTGCTGCGCCGACGCGTCGTGCGCCCACGATCGTGACCCTCCTGACAGCCGGAGAACCGACCGTCAGAGGGGGAGTAGGGCCGACGGGACTCGAACCCGCACTGATGCGGACCTAAACCGCATGCCTCCTGCCATTTGGGCTACGGCCCCTCACTGTGTACACCGTCACCTTCCAGGGCCATTGCGTGCGACGGCGGAGCCGTCTGCCGATCGGAAAACCGGTGGGTGTCACAGCCTCCGCATCGTAAACCACATCCGGCGGGGACACCGCCGCCCGGTTGGAACCGGCGTAGGTGGCCGTCTGGCTGTGGCAGTTCGGGCAGAGAAGCCGCAGATTGCTGGGTTGGTTGTCGAGGAAGTCGCCGTTGATGTGATCAACGTGCAGTGTCAGCGGCCTACCTTGCCAGGTGGCCCCGACTCCGCACGCCTCGCATTCCTCCGGCAGCCCGATGGCGGCCAGGGCCCGTTTAAGACGTGATCCCGGGACCCTCCGCCCCTCTGCACGCTTGATCAACAGTTGGGTCAGGGGCGTGCGGACTCCCCGACCACCCTTGTTGTGCAGTCGGCCGGTGAAGTGGGACGTGTCGATGCCCAGCCGCTTGAGCTGACGACTGATGTGCGCGTGCGAACCACCGCTGAACCGGACCCCGAGAACGCGCAGGACGTCGGCGATGCTGCGGGACTGCGCCGCCGCCTGGGCGAGCATTTCCGGCGTGTACTTGTACCGGGTCACCCACGCACGGTAGCGGCGAGGTCCGACATCGTCGGTCGTCGGCCGGGCGCGTTCAGTCGAGGCCGAGGTCGCGGCGCAGCTTGGCGACGTGGCCGGTGGCCTTGACGTTGTAGAACGCGTGCTCGATCTTCCCGTCCGGGTCGATGACGAAGGTGGACCTGATCACCCCGGTCACCGTACGGCCGTAGGACTGCTTCTCGCCGAACGCGCCGTACGCGGTGAGCACCGCCCGGTCGACGTCGGCGACCAGCGGGAAGGTGATGGCGTCGCGCTCGCGGAACTTCGCCAGCTTGGCGGGCTGGTCGGGGGAGATGCCGACCACCTCGTAACCGGCGGCCTGGAGCGAGGCGAGCGAGTCACGGAAGTCACAGGCCTGCTTGGTGCAGCCGGGGGTCATCGCGGCCGGGTAGGCGTACAGGATGACCCGGCGACCGCGCAGCGCGGCGAGGGAGAGCGTCTCCCCGGTGTCGGTGGGGAGGGTGAAGTCGGGTGCGGGGTCGCCGGGGGCGAGCCGGTCGGGCGCGGTCATGGCGACGACCCTACCGCCGGGCTGCGACGACCCGGCCGATCCCCGCCGGGACACCCGGGGCGTCCCCCGCCGCCCGGCCCTGCCCGGCCTCGGCGCGCGGCCACGTCCCGGCGTTCCCGCAGCGTGCGGTGCGGCGGCCCGTGGGGGGAGCGGTGGTGACCCGGCGGTGAACAACGCCATGCCTTGTTGCCGCATCTTGGCAACAACCCGCACCGGGAAATAGGCTGGTCCCGCCAGCCGACTGGAGGTCCCGTGGAAACCCTGGCGATGCACATCTCGAACGGCATCATCAACGGTCCGGTCGCGGGGATCTTCGCCGCCGTCGCGCTGGCCGCCCTGACCTTCTGCGTGCTGCGCGGCCGACGTGACCTGGACGACCGGCTCGCGCCGATGGCCGGCCTGGTCGCCGCGTTCATCTTCGCCGTGCAGATGCTCAACTTCCCGATCTTCACGGCCGGGGTCTCCGGTCACCTGCTCGGCGGCGCGCTCGCCGCCCTGCTGGTGGGCCCCTGGGTCGGCGCGCTCTGCGTGTCGGTGGTGCTGATCGTGCAGGCCCTGGTCTTCGGTGACGGCGGCGTCGCGATGCTCGGCCTGAACATCACCAACATGGCACTGCTCGGCACCGCGGCGGCGTACCTGCTGATCGCCGGCCTGCTGCGGGTGCTGCCCCGCACCCCCACCGGCCTGGCCGTGACCGCCTTCGTCTCGGCGCTGGTCAGTGTGGTCGTCGCCTCCCAGGGGTTCGTCGTGCAGTACTGGCTCGGCGGCACCACCGACCTGGGCGGCAACCTGACCGGCCTGGCCGGCACGATGGCCGGCGTCCACCTGCTGATCGGTATCGGCGAGGGGCTGATCACCGCGACCACGGTCGCCACCGTGGCCAAGGTCCGACCCGATCTGGTGTACGCGCTGCGCGCGCTGAGGCCGGCGACCGCGCCGGCACCCGTCCCGGCTGTCGGAGGTGCCCGGTGAGGAAGCGTTCCTGGGGGTTCGTGGCGGCCGGCCTGCTGGTCGCCCTGGTGCTGGCCGGGGTGGTCAGCAACTACGCCTCGTCGCACCCCGACGGGCTGGACTCGTCGCTGCTCAAGGGGTGCACGGTCAACGCCGACGACGAGATCACCGGCGGCTCCTGCCCGGCCCAGCAGGCGAAGGACCACGAGCTGGCCGACAGCCCGCTTGCCGACTACGGCATCCGGGGCGTGGACAACGGCTTCCTCTCCACCGGCCTGTCCGGGGTGGCCGGCGTGCTGCTCACCTTCGCCGTCGGCGGTGGCGTGTTCTGGCTGCTGCGCCGTCGTGGCCCGGCCGACACCCCCGGCACCGGGCAGTCCCCGGCCGACGGGCGGCACACCGGCGACCGGCAGACCGCCGGCACCGCCGGCTGACCGGGCGGTACGACGTGGGTGCCGGACACGCGCACGTGCTCTACCGGGACACCCCCTCCCGGGTGCACCGGCTGGCGCCCGAGGTGAAGATCGCCGCGATGGTGCTGTTCACCGTGGCGGTGGTGGCCACCCCGCGCGAGGCGTTCTGGGCCTTCGGCGGGTACGCCCTGCTGGTCGCCGTGGTCGCCGCGCTGGCCCGGGTCGGCCCGCGCTGGCTGCTGCTGCGCGCCACGATCGAGGTGCCGTTCGTGCTGTTCGCGGTCGCCCTGCCGTTCCTCGGTGCGGGCCCGCGCACCGAGTTCGCCGGGTTGAGCCTGTCGGTGGACGGTCTGCACGGGGCGTGGAACATCGTCGCCAAGGGCACCCTGGGGGTGCTCGCGTCGCTGCTGCTGGCCGCCACGACCACCACCCGGGACCTGATCGTCGGCCTGGACCGGCTGCGCTGCCCGCAGATCGTCACCCAGATCGCCACGTTCATGCTGCGCTACCTCGACGTGCTGGTCGGTGAGGCCCGCCGGATGCGGGTGGCCCGGATCTCCCGGGGTGACGACCCGCGTTTCCTGTGGCAGTTGCGCGGGTTCGCCGCCGGGGTGGGCGCGCTGTTCCTGCGGGCCTTCGAGCGGGGTGAGCGGGTCTACCTGGCGATGCTCTCCCGGGGGTACACCGGGCGGATGCCGGCGGTCTGGCAGGGCGCCGGGGCGGCGACCGCCGGGCAGTGGGTGGCGGCGGCGACCGTGCCGCTGGCGGCGGTGGCGATCGCCGCCGTCGCCGTCGTCCTGACATGATCGGGGACGTGCAGAACGCTGTCTCCCTGGACGTCCGTGGCCTCCGGTACGCGTACCCGGACGGTCACGTCGCCCTGGCCGGGGTGGACCTGACCGTGCCGCGCGGCGGGCGGGTGGCCCTGCTCGGCCCGAACGGCGCGGGCAAGACCACGCTGGTGCTGCACCTCAACGGCATCCTCACCCCGACCGAAGGGTCGGTGAGCGTGGGCGGGCTGACGGTGTCCCGGGACCGGGACACCCTGGCCGAGATCCGCCGCCGGGTGGGTGTCGTCTTCCAGGACCCGGACGACCAGCTCTTCCTGCCCACGGTCGCCGAGGACGTGGCGTTCGGCCCGGCCAACCTGGGGCTGCGCGGTGCCGAGCTGGCCGCCCGGGTGGACGAGGCGCTGACCGCGGTGGGGATGGCCGAGCACCGGGACCGCGCCCCGCACCACCTGTCGTTCGGGCAGCGGCGTCGGGTGGCGGTGGCCACCGTGCTGGCGATGCGCCCGGAGATCCTGGTACTCGACGAGCCGTCGTCCAACCTGGACCCGGCGGCCCGCCGGGAGCTGGCCGGGATCCTGCGTGCCCTGCCGGTGACCCTGCTGATGGTCACCCACGACCTGCCCTACGCGGCGGAGCTGTGCGAGCGGGCGGTCATCCTGGACGCCGGGCGGATCGTCGCCGACGCCCCCACCGTCGACCTGCTCGCCGACGCCGACCTGCTCTCCCGCCACCGCCTCGAACTGCCCTACGGCTTCCACCCCCGACCGATCGGCTGATCGCCGACGGCAGGTGGATGCCGGTGGCGGGTCAGGTCCGGGCCGGCTCGGCGGCGGGCCGGGGCGCGGCGGCGCGGGCGGCGGCGTGCAGCCGGAGCAGGCCGGCGGCGACCGCCCCCACCCCGGCGACCAGCACCCCGGTCAGCAGCACCCGCGCGACGCCGCCCGACCAGGGCACCGGGGCGACGGCGCGGGACAGCACGGTCAGGTTGGCGACGCCGACGAAGAGGGCCAGGCACGCCCCGGCCAGCGCGAGCACGAAGTCGGCTGCGGGCCGGCGGGCCAGCGCCCACCCACCGGCGGCCACCGCGCCCAGCCCGGTCAGCAGCGGCCAGAGCTGTCCGGCGGCCAGCCCGAGCAGCACCCCGCCGACGCCCTGCGCCCCGGCGTCCAGTTCGCGGCCGAGCACGAGGGCGACGGCGGCGGCCCCGCCGAGGGCGAGCACCCCGCCGACGCCGCGTAGCGCCCGGCTCCCCGCGCCGGTGCCGGCCGGCAGCAGCCCCGCCGCGCCGACCAGCAGCGCACCGAGGGTGACGGCCACCCACCAGGGGTACGGGTCGGGCGGTGGCACCCAGTCGAGGGTGCCGCGCAGCTCCACCGGTTCGTCGCCGACGCGCAACGCGACGGTCCACTCCCGGACCCGGTGTTCCCGGCCCGGGTCGGCGGCCACCGGGGCGGGCACCCCGGACTCCCGCCACAGGGCCCGCTGGTCGTGCCAGCGGACCCGCCGGTCGTCGCCGATCCGACGCCACTGCGGGGCGGCGGCCGGGTCGGCGTCGGCGGGCAGCGCGGTGTCCCCGGCGAGGGTGCGGTTGAGGTACGTGGCGGGGGAGCGGACGTTCTCGTACACCCCGCCCGGCCCGACCCGCAGGTAGGGCTCCCCGGAGTAGCCGATCACCTCGACGTCCCGGTCGGAGTGGTTGACCAGTTCCAGCCGGGCGCCCGCCTCGACGGCCCGCGCGGTCAGCCCGGGCCGGGCCGGGGTGATCCCGGTCACCGTGGTGCGGTAGTCGGTGCCGTCGGGGGCGTCCGCCCCGTGCGCGTACGCCGGTGCGGCGCCGCCGAGGAGGCCGAGCAGTACGGCGGTGACCAGCAGGGCGGCCCGCCGCAGGGGTGCCGTGGTCACTTGCCGGCCGCCTCCACGGCCGCGGTGATGCCCGCCGGGCTGCGGTCCTCCACGGCGGTGCCGTTCACCTTGATGGTCGGGGTGCCGGTGACCCCGGCCTTGCTGGCGTCGTCGGTGACGTGTTCGGTCCACGCCGTGTACGTGCCGTCCCTGACGCAGGAGCCGAAGTCGTCCCTGTTCAGCCCGACGCCCGCGCCGATGTCGATCAGCTGGTCGTTGCTCAGCCCGGCGCTGCCCTCGGCGGGCTGCTGGGCGAACAGCGCGTCGGTGAACTCCTTGAACCTGCCGCCCTTGGCGGCGCAGCCGGACGCGGCCGAGGAGCGGGTGGAGTATTCGGTGGTGGAGAACCGGTTGAGGTAGGCGACCGGGTGGAAGACCACCCTGGCCTTGCCGGCGGAGACCAGCTGGTTGACGGTCTCGCCGCTGGTCTGCTGGAACTGTTTGCAGGCCGGGCAGAGGTAGTCCTCGTAGAGGTCGATGGTGACCGGTCCGGTGCCGAGCACGATGCCGGTGCCGGCGTCGTTCGCGCCGGGCGGGGCGGTGAAGGTGTCCGACTTCTGGCTGGAGTAGACGCTCCACCCGATCAGGCCGGCGATCACCAGCACCACCACCGCCCCGACTGAGGTCCACAGGGTCCGCTTGCGGCGCTTCTCCCGGGCGATCTGTTCGCGGACCACCCGCGCGGCCTGGTTGCGTCCCTTACGACTGCTCATCGTCGTCCTCCACGGATGGGTCGCCCGCGAGCCAGCCGTCCACCGAGAACGGGGTGCGGGGCCAGATCAGCAGGAATCCGGCCAGGGCCAGGAATCCCAGGTCCCGGAGGATCTCCGGGAGGTAGCTCGGGGACTGGCCGGCGGCGAGCTGCCCGCCGCTGCCGAAGCACCCGCAGTCGATGGCCAGGCCGCGGGCCCAGGCCGAGGCGATGCCGGCGACGAAGACCACCAGCAGCGCGGCGGAGATCCCGGCGCTCAGCCGGGTCGCCAGCCCGGCGAGCAGGAGCAGGCCCAGCGCCAGTTCCACGAACGGCAGCGCGGCCCCGATCGCCGTCGCCACCTCGTAGGGCATCACCTGGTACGCGTTGACCGCCCGGCCGGAGGCGGCGAGGTCACCGACCTTGGTCGCGCCGGCGTACAGCCAGACGGCGGCCAGGCCGAGCCGGGCGGCGACGCCGAGCCAGGGGCGGACGAGCGGCCAGCGGCCGGCCGGGCCGCGTGTGGTGGTCACCCTCATTGGTCGTCCCGCCCGGCCGGCGGGTTCCCCGGGGTGACCGGTCGCCGGGTCGCCGGCCGGGGCACCGGGGGCCGGTCGGGGCCGGGCGGTGGCCCGCTACGGCCGGTGGCGGAGGGGTCGCGGTGAGCGGGGATCACGACAAGCCAGGCTACGCGGCGTGGTGGGGGCGGGCAGGGTCCTTCGGCCCTTTCCATGGTCCCGCTCACGCCGGGAACTTTTTCCCGCCGCCGTACGACTACCTGCTCATGACGCCCCACCACCTGCGGCAGGCGCCCCGGCCGCCGTGGACGACCCGTGCCGTCACGGGGTGGCCGGGTGGGCGTACCGGCCTGCGGTCAGCGAGCATGGCGGGATGAACGCAGTCGATCGTCGCCGGCTGGCCCGGCTGGGGGCCGCCGCCGGCCTGCTGGTCACCCTCGTCGCCCTGCTGCTCGCCCCGGCCGGGCCGGCGAGCGCCCACGCCGTGCTCTCCAGCAGCAGCCCGGTGGCCTCGTCCGTGGTGCCGAGCGCCCCGTCAGAGGTGGTGCTGACGTTCAGCGAGTCGGTCCGCAAGGTACCCGACAAGGTACGGATCATCGCGCCGGACGGCTCCCGGGCCGACCGGGGTGAGCCCCGGTTCGAGGGGTCGGTGGTGACGATCGGGGTGGACCCGGCCGGACCGCAGGGCACCTACCTGGTCAGCTACCGGGTGATCTCCGCCGACAGCCACCCGGTGTCCGGGGCGTTCACCTACTCGGTGGGTGCGCCGTCGACGCCGCCGACCGACTCCGGCTCGGACAGCCGGGCCGACCCGGTGGTCGGCGTGGGCGTGAAGGTGACCAAGTACCTGGGGTACGCGGGCCTGCTGCTGGTGGTGGGTCCGGCGCTGGTGCTGGCCGCGCTCTGGCCGCTGCGGCTGGCCCGGCGGGGGCCGGCCCGGCTGCTCTGGTCCGGCGTGGGGCTGCTCGCCGTCGCGACGGTGGCCGAGGTGTGGATGCAGGTGCCGTACACCGCCGGTGGGGGGTTGTTCGACGTCACCGGGGAGGGCCTGTCCGAGGTGCTGGGCAGCGGCTACGGCACCGCGCACCTGATCCGGCTGGGCCTGCTCGCGGCGGCGGTGTTCCTGCTCCGGCCGCTGACCCGGGGGCCGGTGGGGCGTACCGACGGGATCATCCTCACCGGGCTCGGGGTGGCCGGGCTGTTCACCTGGCCGCTGGCCGGGCACCCGGCGGCCTCCCCGGCCCCGGCGGTGTCGGTGCTCGTCGACGCGGTGCACCTGGGCAGCATGGCGGTCTGGGTGGGCGGTCTGGTGATGCTGGCCGGGTTCCTGCTGCGCCGGGCCGACGAGCGGGAGCTGGGGGCGATCCTGCCGATCTGGTCCCGCTGGGCGGCGCTGGCGGTGGCGGCGTTGCTGCTGGCCGGTGTCGTGCAGGGGCTGATCGAGGTGGGCACTCTCCAGGCCCTCACCGGCACCACGTACGGCCGGCTGCTGCTCGCCAAGATCGGGCTGTTCGCGCTGGTGGTGGCCGTGGCCGCGTACTCCCGGCAGTTGGTGCGGCGGCGGACCGCGGCGGCCCGGCCGCTGCCGGTGCGGCGCGCGGTGTGGGTGGAGCTGGCGATCACCGCGGTGATCCTGGGGGTGACGGCGACCCTGGTGCAGACCCCGCCGGCCCGGACCGCCGTCGACGGCGGGGCCGGTGCCGAGGCCGGCTACTACTCGACCACGTTGACCAGCCCGATCTACTCGCTCCAGGTGGAGCTGGACCCGGCCGAGCGGGGCAACAACTCGATGCACCTGTACGCGTACACGCCGGACAACCGGCCGCAGCCGGTGGTGGAGTGGAAGGCCACGGCCGCGCTGCCCTCGGCCGGTGTCGAAGCGATCGACATTCCGCTGCTCAAGCTCACCGACAACCATGCGACCGGGGAGTTCAGCTTCCCGTCGGCGGGTGAGTGGCAACTGCGTTTCACGGTCCGTACGTCCGACATCGACCAGGCCACGGTGACCGCCACCGTGCCGATCAAGTAAAGAAGGGCCCGTCCCAGATGATCCGTCTCCGGCGCTCCGCCTCCGCCGCCGCGCTCACCCTCGCCGCCGTCACCGCCACGGTGCTCGGCTTCGCCGGGCCGGCCGCGGCGCACGTCACGGTCAACCCGAAGGAGGCGACCCAGGGCAGTTACGGCCGGTTCGCCGTCCGGGTGCCCAACGAGAGCGACACCGCCTCCACCGTCAAGATCGAGGTGAACCTGCCGGAGAACGCCCCGGTCGGCTCGGTCTCCACGATGCCGGTGCCGGGGTGGACGGTCGCGGTGGAGAAGCGCAAGGTGGACCCGCCGATCGAGGTGCACGGCAGCCAGCTCACCGAGGCGGTGTCGAAGCTCACCTGGACGGCCGCCGCCGGCGGCGGCGTCAAGCCTGGCGAGTTCCAGGAGTTCCCGATCTCGCTGGGTCCGCTGCCGCAGGTGGACAGGATGGTCTTCAAGACGCTCCAGACCTACTCCGACGGCAACGTGTCGCGCTGGATCGAGGAGCCCACCCCGGGTGCGGAGGAGCCGGAGAACCCGGCGCCGGTGCTGACCCTGACGGCGGCGGCCGCGTCCCCCTCGGCGGCACCGGCGGCGGCGGGCGCGCCGGCCGCGAAGGACGACGACGATGACGACGACGCGGGGTCGACGGCGGTCGTGCTGGGCGTCGCCGGTCTGCTGGCCGGCCTCGGTGGGCTGGCCCTCGGCGGGCTGGCCTTCGCCCGGACGAGGCGGGAGCCGACGCCGAAGTCCTGACCCGTACCACCCGCACCGGCCCGTCGGACCCCGTCCGGCGGGCCGGTCGCGTCGCCGCCCCCCGACGCGGTGCCGGACAGGCCCGGACGCGGTGACGGCCCTCCGCGCTGCCGACGCGGAGGGCCGTCTCACCGGGGGATCGGTGTGCTGTGGGTCGTGACCGACTGACCCCAGATTAGCGCCAAAGGTCGTAGAAGGAAATATCTGTCCTATTGATGCTGCCGGCCGGCGGCGTGCACCGGCTCCCGCTCCCGGCTGCGCTCCCGGCGGACCGGCAGCAGCACGAGCAGCAGCAGCGCCAGCAGCACGTACGCGTTGCGCAGCAGGAACTCCCAGGGGTTGTCCGTACGGGCCGGGGCCACCCCCCAGTCGTAGAACGAGACCACCCCGTAGACGATCACCAGGCCGGTGCCGGTGGCGAGGGTGAGCAGCCGCCGCCGACGTCGCGCCCCCGCCGGGGTCTCCGGGTCGGCGTCGAGCGCGGCGTCCACCAGCACCACCACCGCCGGGATGAACCAGTAGATGTGGTGGGTCCAGGTGATCGGGCTGACCAGACCGCCGACCAGCCCGGTGAGGGTGAGGCCGGTCAGCCAGTCGCCGCTCCCGGCGGCACGGGCCGCCCGCCACAACCCGTACCCGAGGATCGCCACGACCAGCACCAGCCAGAGCAGCCGGTTCGGCTCCTGCGGCGCGTCGATCCGGCTGAGCAGCCCGAACAGTGACTGGTTGCCGGTGTAGTCGGTGCGACCCACCCGGTCGGTGGCCCACAGCTCGTGGGTCCAGAACCGCCACGAGTCGCGGGGGGCGACCGCGCCGGCCAGCAGCGTCGCCGCCGCCGCCGTGACACTCGCCACCACCGCCGCCCGCCACCGCCGGGTCACCAGCAGGTAGACGATGAAGATGCCCGGGAAGAGCTTGAGCGCCGTGGCCAGCCCGACGCCCACCCCGGCCCAGCGCCGCGCCTGCGGTACGGCGAAGAGCAGGTCGGCCAGGATCAGCACCACCAGCAGCATGTTGATCTGACCGAAGGTGATCGTCTCCCGGGTGCTCTCCACCGCGAAGACCAGCAGCACCGCCACGGTGAGCGCGTACCTGCGGTGCAGACCGTGCCGGGCGATCACCGGGGTCACCAGCCAGCGGGTGGTGACCACGACGGCGACGCAGGTCAGCGCCGTGAAGATGACGATGGTCAGGCCCAGCGGCAGCACCCCGAACGGCCGCAGCAGCAGGGCGCTGAACGGCGGGTACGTGAAGTACAGCTCACCCTGCACCCGGTCGGGCTGCACGTAGTCGTAGAGCGGGTGCCCGGACGCCCACCAGTCCATCGCCCGCATGTAGATCTTCAGGTCGAAGAAGTCGTGCACCAGGCCCGGCAGGTAGAGCGCCGGCAGCACGGCCGCCAGCGCCAGCACCGTGACGACCCGGCGGACCGTACGACTTCGCTGGTCCTCCGGGGCGGTGACGGGGGACGCGACGGATTCGGCGGGCACGGGGAAACCCTAGCGGTCCCACCCCGCGACGGTGCCGAGGCGCGGGCACCTGGGCTGCGCGTAGTCTGTTCCGGTGGCTGACCTTCTCGTCTGGATCGACTGTGAGATGACCGGGCTCGACCTCGGCAGCGACAAGCTGATCGAGGTGGCCGCACTGGTCACCGACCCCGACCTCAACGTGCTGGGGGAGGGCGTGGACGTGGTCATCCACGCCGACGAGGCGGCCCTGGAGGCGATGCCGGAGATCGTCCGCACCATGCACGCCAAGTCCGGGCTCACCGAGGAGGTACGCCGCTCCACGGTCACCCTCGCCGAAGCCGAGGACCTGGTCCTGGAGTACGTCACCAGCCACGTGAAGGACCCGCGTACCGCGCCGCTGTGCGGCAACTCGATCGCCACCGACCGGGGCTTCATCGCCCGGGACATGACCCGGCTCGACGCCCACCTGCACTACCGCATGATCGACGTGTCGTCGATCAAGGAGCTGTGCCGGCGCTGGTACCCCCGGGTGTACTTCGGCCAGCCGCGCAAGGGGCTGGCGCACCGGGCCCTGGCCGACATCCGGGAGAGCATCCGCGAGCTGGAGTACTACCGGCGCACCCTGTTCGTGCCGCTGCCCGGCCCGGACGTCGAGACGGCGAAGGCGATCGCGGCGCAGCTCTAGGCCGGTGCCCGCCGATGGGCGGAACCCGCTGGACGGGCCCCGCCCGGGTGTGGCTATTATTAGTCCGCACCCGCCCGGGAAACCGGCGCGGACGGCATGGTGGCTGTAGCTCAGTTGGCAGAGCACCGGGTTGTGGTCCCGGTTGTCGTGGGTTCAATTCCCATCAGTCACCCGGTTAGTGGATGTTATCCACCGCAGGCCCCCTCATCCGAGGGGGCCTGAGTCGTTTCCGGGCCCGAACCGCCCCGGGTTCGGGGTGCCTGTACACGCGGACCGGCCCCCGCCGGGTGGCGGAGGCCGGTCCGTGCGGTGTGCCGCAGGGTCAGGGCGTCGGCTCGGCGCTCGGCGTCGGCGTGTTCCCGGCATCCGGCTCATACGGCAGGGCGCTGCCCTTGACGTACTCGTCCCAGCTCATGTTCCAGTCGGTCCAGCCGTTGCCGTTCTGGAGCTTGCGTTCGGTGCCCTTGACGGTGATCGGGTCACCGATCTTGGTGTTGGCGAACAGCCAGGCACCGTCCTTCATCGACACGTTGACGCAGCCGTGCGAGACGTTCGTGCTGCCCTGCTGCCCCTCGGACCAGGGTGCGGCGTGGATGAGCTCGCCACCCCAGGTGAGCCGCTGGGCATAGTCGATCTTGGTGCGGTAGCCCTCCTCGGGGCCCAGCTCCTCCATGGTGTCGAAGACCGTCTTGCGCAGCTTCTCGATCACCACCATCGTGCCGCTGGACGAGGGGGTGCTCTTCTTGCCCAGGCTGACCAGGATGGTCTTGACCACCTTGCCGTCCTTGGTGACGGTCATCCGCTTGGTCTTGTTGTCGACCTGCATCACCACCGACGGGCCGATCTTGACGTCCACGGTCAGGTCGGACCGGCCGTACCAGCCACCGCCCATCGGCAGCCCACCGGCCTGCACCCGGTACGAGACCGTCGTGCCCGGCTGCCAGAACTCCTTGGGCCGGTAGCGGACCTCGGTGGGGCTGACCCAGTGCCAGACGCCCTCCTGCGCCGGAGTACTGGTGACCGTCATCCGGCGCTGCACGTCGTCGCGGTAGTCCTCCGGGACGGCCCGACCGAACTTCACGATCAGCGGCATGCCCACGCCGACCACCTGGTTGTCGGCGAGGAAGCTGGTCACCCGCACCTGCTTGTCCGGCTTGGCCATCACCGTGAAGGCGCTGGTGGCCGTGGCCGGCTTGCCGTCCTCGCCGGTCGCCGTGACGGTGGCGGTGTACTTACCGCCGTACTCCAGCGCGCCGTCGGGCAGCCAGCTCGCGCCGTCCGCGGCGAGCTTGCCCTCGACGGCCTTGCCGGCGGCGTCGGTGAGCGCGACGGTGGTGTCCTTCGCGTCCTTGGCGGTGAAGACGATGCCGGTGGAGGCCGGGACGTCGGTGGCGTCGGCCTTCGGCTCGGTGATCGTCGCGCTGGCCTTCGGCGCGGCCTCCTCGCCGCCGCCCTGCCAGCTCGACGGCTTGTCGCCGCCCGAGCCGGTGCAGGCGGAGGTGAGGGCCAGCGCCGCGGCGAGGACCCCCGCCGCGAGCACCCGGCGTCGACCGGTACGCCCGGTCAGGTGGTCCTGGACAACTCGCATGATTCCCTCACAGTCGTGGTCCCCGATGTCCCATCGTCCCTCACAGACGCGGCGGCACGCCCATCGGTTGCGAAGGGTGAACTGAAACACGCCGCCGGGCGGTACGTGACCACGCTGGGTCAACGGCCCGTGCCGGTCCGGGTCGGCGCGGCACGCCGACCCGGACCGGAGGTCAGACCAGTGGACCCGAACCGCCCTGCGGCACCGGCACCGCGCTGCCCTTGACGAAATCCGCCCAGGTCAGGCTCCAGGCCGTCCACCCGTTGCCCGGTTCGAGCTTGCGCGGGGTGCCCTTGACCGTGATCGGGTCACCCACCTTCGTCTGGGCGAAGAGCCACCGGCCCATCGCCATCGACACGTTGACGCAGCCGTGCGAGACGTTCCGCCGGCCCTGCACCCCCTCGGACCACGGTGCCGCGTGGATGTACTCGCCGCCCCAGGTCAGCCGCTGGGCGAAATCGATCTCGGTGCGGTACTGGTTGGCCGGGTCCGGTTCGTCCATGGTGTCGAAGACGGTCTTCTCCTTCTTCTCCATCACCACCATCGTGCCGCTGGAGGACGGGGTGCTCTTCTTGCCCAGGCTGACCGGCAGCGTCTTGATCAGCTGGCCGCCCTGGAAGACCTCCATCTGCTTGGTGGCGTTGTCCACCTTCATCTCGAAGGCCCGCCCGATCTTGGCGGTGGCCGACCGGTCCACGTTGCCGTACCGGCCGTTGCTCAGCGGAATCCCGGCCAGCGCGATCCGGACGCTCAACGTCGTCCCCGGCTGCCAGTACTCAGGTGCCCGGTAGTACGCCTGCGTGCCGTTGGAGACCCAGTGCCAGGCCCCCGGCTGCGGCGGATCGGTCTTGACGAACATCCGCTTCTGGACGGCCGCCCGGTCCTTCTTCGGGATACCCGGGCTGAACTCGGCCACCACCGGCATGGCCACGCCGTACGTCCGGTCGTCGAAGAGGTACAGGCCGGAGCCGATCATCGACTTCGGCTTGGCCATCGTGGTGAACGTGCTCACCCCCTGCCGGGGCTGGCCGTCAGCGCCGGTGCCGGTCACCGTGGCCTTGTACCTGGTGTTGTACTTCAGGGCCGACGACGGCACCCAGGAACTGCCGTCGAGACGCATCTTCCCGCCGACCTGCTTGCCGTCACCCGTGGTGAGGGTGACCGAGGAGACCTTTCCGCCACCCGGGAGGTCGGCGCTGATCTCGGTGCTGACCGGTCTGCCCTTCGCCCCGTCCGCCGGACTGACCGTCAGGCCGTCCGCCGTCGGCGCCGACGGCGACGCGCCGTCGGACTGCGCCGGGGTTGCCGCCCCGGCGCTCGGCGTGGCCACGGTGCCGCCGACGAACTCGACTTCCTTCTTCTGGTCGCCGCCGCAACCGGCCAGAGCCAGCGACGCCGCCAGGACCAGAGCGCCCGCCATCGCCCCGCCCCGCGTGAACCTGCCCATCCCCACCTCTGTTCTCGCGTGCCTGGCGGACATCGTGCCCCATGCCGGCCACCAGTTCGATCCCGGACGTGTGCTGTCGGGGGTATGTGTTCACTTTTGCCCGTTAAGCTCGCCCGAAGGGTGGAGCCGGGTATCGGATTGGAACCCCGCTCATGGCCCGTGCTAGTGTTCTCTCCGTTGCCAACGAGCGCCGCTAGCTCAACTGGCAGAGCAGCGGACTCTTAATCCGCGGGTTCGGGGTTCGAGTCCCTGGCGGCGCACCACCAAAAAGGCTCTGACCTGGGGTTTAACCCTGGGTCAGAGCCTTTTGGCGTTTCTGTCGGTGGTTCGGTGTCTCGGTGGGTGCTCGGGAGCCGTTGGACCGTTACGGCTGCCGGTGGGCGAACGGCATGTGGTAGACATCCGGGCTGCCTAGGGGATCGTCTGTGTGCGCGGTCGTCCGCCGTCTGATGATCTTGCCGAGTGGTCGGAGTGGTGTAGGCGTCGGGCCGTCGGTCGACGGAGGTGGTCCGGGTTTGCCCGGCCCGGAGGCCGTTACTTCTGCGGGGGTGCTTTCTCGGCGAGCGCGGCGGCTGCGTGAAACGCCGTCGTCCAGGGGGATGCGGTCGTGCTCGTTGCCGGTGCCGGGTGGGTGCGGTCTCCAGTCGAGTTCGGGTCCGAGGAGGATGCGTACGCCTTCGTCGCGGAGGCCGGCCAGATCAATCTGGTGGCGCCACGCGCTGAGGCCGGCAGCGGGCAGACAAGTTCTGCGGCAGTGGGCCGTGGACGGGGTGGCGGGCAGCCGGCCTGGATCGCTAGTGTCCTGAATGGACGTTGCTCCGGCGGTCCGGGCATGATCGGGCGTCGGGAATGCCATCGTGCGACAACTCGGAAGATTGCAGGATCGGCCACCGCCAAACGGACCGCTGAGAAAGCCTCTCGCCCCCTATGCATGCCGCTCGCCGTGTCGATCGAATCCCTGGAGGGCCCTGACGCATGGATCCGCAGCCGCGTCCGTTTGCGCCGAGTGATCCCTCGAACGCCCAGGTACTCCCGTCGGCCTATGGCTTCCCCCCGGCCTTCGAGGTCCCGTCGAGCGCACAGTTGGCGCCAGTGGCATCGGGGGAGCAAGCGGTGCCGGCTGCGGGCGGGCCGCTGCCACGGGACGCGGCTGGTTCGGCAGCAGCCCGGATGGCGGGGGCTGCCGGGCATGCCGTCGGGGTCGCGGGGTACCAGACGCTACGCGGTGCCAAGGCGGCCGGTACCAGGATCGGGCGCTTTTTCATCGGTGTCGGCTACTTCTTCCGCGGAGCCAAGCTGTTCGTCACCACGCCCGGCCTCTGGACGTTCGTGCTGCTTCCCCTCGCGCTGACCGGCCTGGCGCTGCTGGGGTTGCAGGAAGCCGCCGGGATGCTGGTCGAGCGGCTCACCGGTTGGCTGCTCGGGTTCGCGGCCGGCTGGCCCGAGGTCGTCCGTTGGATCATCGAGAAGGTGATGTGGGCTGCGATCAGCCTGTTCTTCCATGGCGCGATGACCGCGCTCACTGTGCCGCTGACCATGCTGTTCGGCGCGGCGTTCTTCCCGGCCCTGACCCGTGACGTGATCCGGCGCACCGGCGGGACGAATCAAAGAGCGCCGTCGTGGTACCGCTCGGCGGCGGTCTGCCTGCGTCAGACGGTCATCGTCACCCTGGTTCTGCACGTGGGCTGGCTGATCGTTCTGCCGCTGCTGTGGATCCCCGGCGTGAACCTCGTCGCGGCCTTCGGGGGTGGTCTGCTGTTCAATGGTTTTCTGATCGGCTCGTTGGTGCTCGCCGTGCCGCTGCACCATCACGGCGTGCGGGGTGTCGGCGAGCAGATGCGCTTCGCCTGGCGGAACCTCGGGTTCACGCTCGGCTTCGGTATGACCAGCATCTGCGTCCTGATCCTGCCGGTGTTGTCGCTGCGGATGCTCACGCTGCTGCCGATCAGCCCGGTGTTCGCGGTGCCGGGAGTCGCCCTGTACCTGCTGACCGCACCCTCCACCCTGGTCGGGGCGGTCCTGCTGCACCAGCGGATCGAATCGGCCGGCAACTTCGGAGCGGCCGGCGACATCGATTCCGCCGGGAGTCTTCGGCCGACCCAGCCCAGCGCGTTGCCGCCCGCGAATTCTGCCATCCAGGCTTGACAACCTCCCGGAGATCACCTGATGGGCCGATTCTCCGTGGGTGCTCGGGAGCCGTTGGGCCGTTCCTTCTCAGGAGGCCGGGGCCGAAGGGAGACAGGCTGACCGACGCGCCTCACCAAACCTGATGCCTTTCTGTCGGCAAGCAGACTGAAGTCCTCGCTCGGGTATCCGTGGTCGGCTGGATGGCTGCCCTGCTGATCTGAGTCGTCGATGTCCGGTCCGCGGCCACGGCGCTACTTTCGTCGGGCAGTCATGATGCCTGGGGAGAGTAATGGGATATCGCTTCAATGCGCCGCCGAATTGGCCGACGCCGCCTGCTGGGTGGGTGCCGCCTGCGGGTTGGACGCCGGATCCTGCCTGGGGCCCGCCTCCCCCGGGGTGGCAGTTGTGGATTCCGGACTTGCCGGCACCGGCACCGGCACCAGCGGTACCCGTTACGACCGCCGCGCAGGCTGCTGGCGCTCCTGCCGTCGTCCCGCAGCAGCGCAACGGGAGTCCGGACATTCCTCTGTTCGGCGCTCGCGGCAAGGCGCGTGAACTGACCGTGGAGAACGCGCAACTCCGCAGCGAGCTGGACCAGTTGCGTGTCGAGCTAATGGGCCTGCGGGCTGAGATGTCACGGCTCGGTGTGCTGTCAGCGATGGAGCTGGAGCGGCACCGGGACCGGCTCGCCCGTGAGGTCGCCGACCTGACAGCCAAGGGGGAAGCGCGGAAGGCCGAGCTCGATCGGCGTCTGCGCGAGCTCCGGCAGCAGATCGTGGTCACTGAGGAGACGGCACTGCTACAGGAGGCCGGTGTCTATCAGTATCGGCATCCCCTGTCGGACTCCGTGGCCTACAAGAGCCAGCTCAGCCGGCTTCAGGACCAGATCAAGGCGATGACCAAGAAGGACGGCGGCGCGGTCAAGGCCGCCACCGGATGGACGGTCAACGGCTCGGCCGCCGAGGGGCGGGTCATGGTCAGGGATGTCTCCAAGCTGATGCTCCGTGCCTACAACGCCGAGGCCGACAACCTGGTGCGCGGTTTGAAGCCGTACAAGCTCGACTCGGCGGTGGACCGGCTGGGGAAGGTGACGGCCACCATTGCCAAGCTCGGTAAGACGATGCAGATCCGGATTGCCGGGGAGTACCACCGGCTGCGGATCAGGGAGTTGGAACTGACCGCCGATTACCAGGAGAAGTTGGCCGAGGAGAAGGAGCGGGACCGGGAGGAGAAGGCTCGGCTGCGCGAGGAGCGACGCGCGCAGCAGGAGATCGAACGCGAACGCGCCCGACTCGACAAGGAACGCCAGCACTACGCCAACGCCCTGGCCGCATTACAGGCCAGGGGCGATGCCGACGGCGCAGCCCAGATGCAGGACCGGTTGGCCCAGATCGACACCGCGATCCAGGACGTGGATCATCGGGCCGCCAACGTCCGGGCAGGCTACGTGTACGTGATCTCCAACCTCGGCGCGTTCGGCGAGAAGATGGTCAAGGTCGGCATGACCCGTCGTCTGGACCCGCTGGACCGGGTGCGCGAACTCAGTGACGCCTCGGTGCCCTTCAACTTCGATGTGCACGCACTGTTCTTCTCCGACGACGCAGTCGGTATCGAGGCGCAGATGCACGCACGGCTGGCTGACCGGCGGGTCAACCTGGTGAACCACCGTCGTGAGTTCTTCTACGCCACGCCGGAGGAGGCCAAGGAACACCTGCTGGCGTTGACCGGCAGCCTGCTGCAGTACGAGGAGGTCCCGGAAGCCCTCGAATACCGGCAGAGCCTCACCCAGGCCCAGGAACAGCCGGTCGCGACCACATGACATGCGCAGGCCGGGCGGCGAACGCCCGCTGTGCTCGGGAGCCGTCGGACCGTTCCCACACGGACTGAGGCCACGTCGGGTGCACCTGGCGCTCCGGCCGGCGGGCGTCGTCGAGTGCTGGCCTCGTACCAGGCTGAGCAGTCACCGGGGATACTCCGCCAGCCGGTCGCGGAGCCGGGGGTGCCGGAACTGGTACGCGGCACCGACCCGTCGCAGCACGCCCCGGTCGACCGCGTCGTCGAGGAAGGCCATGGTCCGCCACGGCAGGTGCCCCCGGGCCGCGAGGACGGCCCGGGCGACCGTGTACCTGGCCCAGGCGCCGGCGCCGATCCAACCGATGACGAACGCGGTCGCGACCATTATCGGGCGGACGGTGCCGAACAGGATCGCCGGCGGTGCGCCGAGCAGGATCATCGGCGGCACGATCATCAGTCCCGCCGCCCGGTCGCCGCGCAACGTCGAGATCGGACTGACGGCGCGGGACGTATCGGCAGGCACCACGAGTTCCCGGGTCAGGTCGCGTTCTCTGCGCCGCCAGGTCTGCCGGACGAGTAGGACGGCTGTCGTCAGCAGCAGGAGCACGCCTGCCGTGATGACCAGCGGACCAGGTTCCGGCACGGACAGCAGGACCAGCCCCGCCAGCAGCGGCACGACCAGCTTCGTGGTGGACACGAGGCCGTACCAGAGGGTGACCCGGAGCCGGCGGAAGCTCACCTTCGTGCGGTACGGCGTCTCGCTGGCGACCCAGCCCAGCTTGGTGCGGGCCCGCCGGCTCGTCCCGACCAGGCCCATGACCGTCCCCATCGCCAGGCCGGCGGTCAGGCTGTGCCCGAGCCCGAAGAACAGTCCGTAGAGCGCGATGAGCAGCGGAATCCACAGGGTTCGTTGGTGCCGGACCGCCCGGTCGAGTCGCCACCAGGCGATCTCGTGGGTGTCGGTCCTACGCAGGTGCCGGGCCAGGAAGATCAGCGCCCGTTCCACGTCCTGACGGTGCCACCGCTCGTCGGAGCCCCGACGGCTGGTCGGGGTCGGCTCGGCCGGATAGACCGCCGGCAGCAGACCGTCGATGAGATGGTCGGCGATGGCGTCCTGGTCCGGAAACCGGGTCCGGTCGCCCAGCTCCTGCGGATCGGCGACGGTGGTGGCCGGGTCGGTGGCGGCCGTGGGTGCCGCCGTCGGGTAGTTGGTGCGGGCCAGCCAGGCCATCAGCGGCGTGCGCAGGGCCTGGGTGAGCGGGGCGTCCGGGTCGTTCGTCAACGCGGCGAAGGCCCGGTGCCACCGCCCGCTCCCGCCTGCGGGGGCGAGGTAGTTCCGGGCCTCGGCCAGCGTGAGCGGCAGCACCTCCGCCACCACGGCCCCGGACAACCCGCAGTCGGCGGTCTGGACCGCGTTCCGGTACGGCTCGATGCGGCTGGTCACCACCAGCGGCTCCTCGACGCCGAGGCCGTTCAGCTCGCTGAGCGCTGTGCCGAGCAGCCCGTCGCCGATCATGTCCAGCCCGTCGAGGACCGGCAGCACCAGCCGGCTCTCGATCAGGTGGGTGGCCATCGTCCGACGGTTGCGCGAGCGGCCCGGAGCCGGTGCCGGTCCCCCCAGGTGGGGGTGGTCCTGGGCGAGCCGCTGCGCCATCCACTCCCGCAGGTGCTGCTCGCCCGGGTGCCAGGTGTCGGCGGGCAGCAGCACCGGGACCGGCTCGCCGGCCACGCGCTCCCGGAGCAGACCGCGTACGAGCCGGGTGGCCAACACGGTCTTGCCCGCACCGGCCGTACCCAGGATCACCAGCCGTCGGTGCGGCAGCCGCCGGGCGAGCAGACCGGCGAGGTCGTCCAACCCGCCGGCCGGGAGCCGGTCGTCGGTGACCCCGATCGACGACCGGTCGACCTCGGCCATCGCCGAGCCGGCGGCGGTCACCGCCCAGCGCACGGGCAGCGGGCGTCGCAGCACCTGGCTGCGTTCCTCGTCCCGCCGTCGCTCGCTCTCCACCTGTCCCGCCAGGGCCTCCAGGGCCCTCGACACCAGCACGTCGTCGGCGTGCGTGGGCGGGACGCTCCGGTAGCTGACCTGGTTGACGATGTTGTGGTTACCGAAGGCGGCCGGCCCGTGGGTGGTGATCCCGGAGTAGCCGGCCTGGTGGATGCCGGTGCCCGGCCCGGGTGACGGTGCCACCTGGTCGGTGCGGGGGCGGTCCTGCGTCATCGTCAGTACCGGTGCGGGGTCACGCCGTCGGCGGAACCGTACGTGGTGACCACGTTGCCGTTGCCGAACGCCGCCGGCCCGTGCGCCGTGATGTGCTGGAAGGTCTGACCACCGGCGCAGGGCTGGTCCCCGGTGGCGGCGGGGAGGGGCTGTTCCGCGGCGGCGTTCTCGCCCGGCAGGTGGATCCAGGCGACGGCGGCGAAACTCTTCTCGGGCAGGCTGGCGGTCACCCGCAGGAAGTGCTCTGGCCGCAGGTCACCGTAGTGCCGGACGACATCCTGGTAGAGCCGGTCCGACACGATCAGTGCGACCTGCGCGTCGGGAAACCGCCGCAGGACTGCCTTGAGCTGCGGCGAATCGACCAGCCGGCAGGCCGTGACGACGGCCTCGCCGGGGAAGCCGTTCCCGCCGTTTAGGTGCACCAGACCCTCGTGGACGGCGATCCGTAGCCGGATGCGTGCCTCGGGGGCCAGTCCATGGTTGTGCTCGCGGAGCAACCTGTCGACGGTCGGTGCCAGTCGGGTCACCACCGTCCGCTCGCTGGCATCCTGCGGCAGGATCGCGAGCTGCCCGTCGCCGCTCGGCTGCACCAGCCAGCCGTCCGGGTGCAGGCCCAACTCCTCCCGGGCCCGCTGCATGATCCTCGGCAGTGCCTGCTGGACCCGCCACTGAAGCACGTTGTCCCGCCCGCTGTACCGCTCCACGTCCACGGTGAGGACGAGATGCCGGCTCGGGTCCGCGATGTCAGACACCCATTCACCCTCCGCTGGGCACACACCATTCGGTCGGTTCGTTTCTACCATCCCCGCGCGAAAGCGAATCCCCTCACAGTGAGGCTTTCGTCGGGCCGGGCCCGGCCACGATGGGGGACGCAGGAGAGCTGGTGTCGACATAAGAGCAGCTCTGCACGAGGACGGCAGTCGATCAAGATCCGTCGCCCCGAAAAGGGGGCCTCGACGGGTGCCGGTCGGCGTTCTGTGGACGATACGATCCTCCGTCCGGGCACGATCTGATCGACGAGCGGAGTGGTGTTGCGACGGAGCGCGCAAGCCGCACAGGCAGAGGTTGTCAGGTTCTGGCGGACCGTGGAAATGTTCAGTCCGCAGCGTGTCGAGCGGGTCAGCAAGGAGCGGTTGGTCTTCGCGGCCCTTGCGGGACAGCCGTTGCCGTGGGAGGCGGGTCACGAGCTTTCGGGGTGGAGGCTGCGCCCGGACCAGACCTGGCAACACGTCGTTTACCTGGGCATCTACCGCCTCGACGAGCTGTTCGAGGTGCTGTCGCGGCTGTTCGGGCCGAGCCCGGAAAGCTATGACGAACGGCCTGCGGGAGAGAGCGCCGTCGCCGCTTTCACGGTCGACGAACACGGGCATATGCTGCCCGATTCGCTGGTGCTGTCGAGTTGCGCCGTGGCCACCGGCGAGCTGTTGCGAACCAGGCGGGTCAGAACCGACCTGCTGTCCCGCCTGGGGGCTGCCACCGAGGATCTGGACGAGTCACTTCAGAAGCGGTTGCCGGCGGTGACCATCGAATCGGAGGACGGCGAGCCGACTTTGGTCTCGGGTGTGGTGGACCACCGGCTGCTCTCCGATTATCAGAAGGTGGCAGTGCAGACGGCCGGCGTCGATGCGGCGTTGTCCTTCGGCGACATTCGTATCAGGAGCCAGCTCGTGGTCCGCCGTGACGAGGACGAACCCGTCGCCAATGAGTGCTGCCACGGGTGCAACCGCCCCGCGGCCCGCGCTGCCAACCACGACTTTCTGAACAGTCCCATTATGCGCGACCTGGGTCGCGTCGCGGAGAAGATCGACAAGGGTGACGTCGGCGTCGCACTGCGGGACTATCTGCGACCCGAGACCGACCTCGCCACCACCGGCCGGGTGGACGTGCGCGACCGGATCGACGCCGTGTTGGCGGCGACGGCACCACGGGCGGTGCCGGCGGGGCGGTGGCCCAGCCATCCGGAGCACGCGCTCGCGCTCAACCAGCAGTTGGCGGTCAGCACCGCGCTGGGCACGTCCGCCGGGATTCTCGGCGTCAACGGCCCGCCGGGCACCGGCAAGACCACGATGCTGCGCGACCTCGTCGCGGCGCTCGTCGTCGAGCGGGCTCGGCGGCTGGCCGCGCTGACCGACCCGGCCCGGGCGTTCACCGGTCGGCAGCAGCGCTACGTCACCGGACAACGCACGCGGGTCGTCGACGTGTGGCAGCCCGACCTCACCGGCTTCGAGATGGTCGTCGCCTCGGCCAACAACGGTGCCGTGCAGAACGTCACCGACGAGATCCCCGCCGCCGACGCGATCGACGACTCGTGGCGGGAACGGGCGGCGGCGGCCGACTACTTTCCCGACATCGCCACCGCACTGTTGACCGGTCGGCCCGACGCCAAGCAGCCGCAGGTCGTCGAGCAGGCATGGGGCCTGGTCGCGGCGCGGCTGGGGAACAAGACCAACCGGAGCCGGTTCCTCAACACGTTCTGGTACCACAAGCCGGACAAGTCCCGGAAGGGACCGGGCGAGGGCCACACCTGGTCCGGCATGCTGGCGGTGCTCAAGGGGTACGAGCAGACGGTCCCGGATGTCGGCTGGTCGATGGCGGTGTCACGGTTCCGCGCCGCCGAGGCCCGGGTCGAGGCGGTGCGTAGGAAGCGGGCCGAGGTGTACCGCGACGTCGAGCGGCGGGAGCACCCCGAGAACCACCTCGCCGACCTGCGCCACGCCGTGAAGGTGGCGGCGGACGCGGTGGAGTCGGCACGGCTCCGGCACGGGGCGGCGTTGGATGCCGAGCGCGAGCGGGCGGCCGAGGCCGACCGGATCGCGTCCGCGCTCCAGGCCGGGGCCGAACGGGACGCCCGTCGTCGCGCGGCTGCTGCCGACCAGACCCTCGCGACGGCCGAGCGCCAGGTCGAGCACCTGAGCACCGGCCGCAGGGCCACCGCCGAGCGGACCCTCTGGTCGTGTGAGGCGGAGCTGAGCCGGTGGTTGACCGCGCAGGCGGCGCACCAACGGGCGCAGCCCGGCCCGTGGGAGTGGTTGCGCACCCTCGGCGAGGCACAACGGCGCTGGTCGTACCACGACGGCCAGCTCCTGGCCGGGGTCCGTCAGGCCCAGGTCGCGCTCGACGCGGCCCGTGCGGAGCGGGCCGCCGTGCAGGTGGAGATCGACGTCGTGCAGCGGGCGGTGGACACCGCCCGCCGGCAGGCGGACGAGATCCGGCGCACCCTGGCGGCGGGCGTGCCCAAGCCGCAGGTCGACCACGCGCCGCTGACGGCGGCCCGGCGGACGGTGGCGTCGGCGGAACAGGAACTCTCCACCGCCGTCCGGACCCACCGCGCGGCCGAGGACGCGATCCGGGCGGCCGAGGCCGACCTCTCCGCCCTCCAGGCGCGGCTGGTTCGGGCGGCGAGCGCGCTCGGCCGGCACTTTCCCGACCCCGGATGGCACGCGGACCGCCAGCGCCGGGAGTCGGCGGCGCTCTGGACCGACAGGGAGTGGAACGAGGCACGCAGCGACCTGTTCCTGGCGGCCCTGGCGCTGCACAAGGCGTTCCTGCGCCACAACGCGACCCGGATGCGGCGCAACCTGCAGGCCGCGATGGATCTCGTCGGTGGCGACGCGCCCGCCGACCTGGCCCCCGAAGCGGCGTTGGCGGCCTGGCAGAGCCTCTTCTTCGTGGTACCGGTGGTGTCCACCACCTTCGCCTCGTACGACCGGGTGTTCGGGCACCTCGGCAGGGAGGCGCTCGGTTGGCTGCTCATCGACGAGGCCGGTCAGGCGACGCCACAGAACGCCGTCGGGGCGCTCTGGCGCACCAGGCGGGCGGTGGTGGTCGGCGACCCGTTGCAACTGGAGCCGATCACCACCCTGCCGGTCCGCACCGAACAGGCGATCCGCACCGAACGGGCGGTGGACGAGCAGTGGCTGACCGGCCGTACCTCCGTCCAGCGCCTCGCCGACCGGCTCACGCCGCTGGGCACCTGGCTGGACGGAGACGGCAACCCTACCTGGGTGGGCGTGCCGCTGACCGTGCACCGGCGCTGCGACCAGCCGATGTTCGACATCGTCAACCGGGTCGCCTACGGCGGTCTGATGATCGACGGCACCGGCACCGACACCGGCGCGCGGGACCGCTTCCAGCTCGCCTATCCGACGCTGCCCCCGTCGAAGTGGATCGACGTCGCGGGAACCGGCGCGCGGGGTCACTGGATTCCCGACCAGGGCCGGCAGCTCGACCGTATCCTCGCCACCCTCGCCGAGCTGGACTTCGACATGTCCGAGGTCATGGTGATCGGCCCGTTCCGGGACGTCGCCCGCGAACTCGACAGGCGGGCCCGGCGGTATCCCGGTCTGGTCGCCGGCACCGTCCACACGGCGCAGGGCAAGCAGGCCGAGGTCGTCGTGCTGGTGCTCGGCGGTGCGCCGGACCGGGCGGGCGCCCGCCGGTGGGCGTCGAGCAGACCCAACCTGCTCAACGTCGCGGTGAGCCGGGCGAAGCGCCGGCTCTATGTCATCGGTGACCGGCAGGCCTGGTCGCCGTTGCCCTACTTCCAGATCCTGGCGGCAGCGCTGCCGCCTCAGGAGCCGGTCCGACGGTAGCCGCCGGGCAGCCCGACACCGCCGTCGAAATATCTTCCGGTCACGACGGTGTGCGCACGGAACCGATCCCGGAAGGGGAGTATGGACGTCAGGCCGACCGAGGAACAGATCGCCGCCCGGGACACGTTCCTCGCGGGCCGGGAACTGGCCCTGGTGGCCGGGGCCGGCACCGGTAAGACCTCCACGCTGGTGCTGATGGCCGGGGTCACCAGGAAACGCGGCCTCTACGTGGCGTTCAACAAGTCGATCGCCGACGACGCCAGGCGGCGGTTCGGGGCGAACGTCGACTGCCGTACCGCGCACTCGCTGGCGCACCGGGCCGTCGGGCGCAGGTACCAGGACCGCCTGGGCCGGTCGGCCCGCATCCCGTCGAAGGAGACCGCGCGGCTGCTCGGTATCCGCCGGGACCTGTGGGTCAGCTCCCGCCCGATCAGCTGCGGACACCAGGCGCGCCTGGTGATGGGTATGGTCCGTCGGTTCTGCTACGGCACGGACCGGCAGTTGACGGTCCGGCACCTGGATCGGGTCAACGGGTTGGACCCGGTGGCCCAGGACCAGGTCGCCCGGACGCTGCTGCCGTACGCGGTCCGCGCCTGGGACGACATCTGCGCACCGGACGGCAGGCTGCGCTTCGAGCACGACCACTACCTGAAGATGTGGGCGCTGACCGAGCCCACCCTGGAGGGGGACTTCGTCCTGCTCGACGAGGCACAGGACACCAACCCGGTGCTGGAGGAGGTCTTCCTCGCCCAGGACGCGCAGCGGGTGTGCGTCGGTGACCCGGCCCAGCAGATCTACGCCTGGCGCAGCGCCCGGGACGTGATGACCGGCTTCCCGGCGGACCACCTGTACCTGACGAAGTCGTTCCGGTTCGGCCCGTCCATCGCCCGGACGGCCAACCGGTGGCTCCGGCACGCCGAGTCGGATCTGCACCTGACCGGGAACAGCGCCACCGACTCCCGGGTCGGTGCCGTGGCGGAGGTCGACGCCGTGCTGTGCCGGGGGAACGCCGACGCGATGCAGGAGGTCCTCGGTTTCCTCAAGCGCGGTGTGCCGGTGGCGCTCACCGGCGGTGGGGCCGCACTGCGCAACATCGCGCAGGCGGCCCAGGCGCTCAAGGCCGGTCGGCGCACCACCCACCCGGAGCTGTTCCTGTTCACCTCCTGGGGTGACGTGCAGGAGTACGCCGAGAACGACACCGCCGGCCAGGACCTCAGGGCGATCGTGACGCTTGTCGACACGTACGGGCCGGATGTGATCATCGACGCGGTCGACCGGCTCGCCGACGAGCGTGCCGCGAAGGTCACGGTGTCCACGGCGCACCGGGCCAAGGGCCGGGAGTGGTCGCGGGTTCGGATCGGCCACGGCTTCGCGGGACCGTCGGTCGACGACGACGGGATGCCGCGCCCGCTGCGGCCCAGCGAGGCCCGGCTGATCTACGTGGCGGTCACCCGGGCCCGGCACCAGCTCGACCCGGCGGGGATCACCTGGATCGACGAGTACGAGAAGGCCGCCGCGGCGGCGGGCGACGGCACGGTGGCCGGCCGGCCGATGATCGAGCTGAGCCTGACCCGCCAGCTGAGGTACCCGGACTCCCCGATGTCGCAGTTCGTGACCCGGCACCTGCCGAACAGCACGGCGGTCGTGCAGGACTACCTCCGGCGGATCGGCGACCTGCCCCGCCCGGTGCAGCCGCTGGACGTCAGGTACCCCGACTGGTCGGCGCTCGGTCACGCCATCGACTTCCGGTTCCGGCTCTGCCTGGGCAGCCCGCTCGGCGCGTCGGTCGGCAGTGGCGTCGCCGCCGTCGGTAGCGACCGGCCGTTGCGGGGCGCGCCCGCGCCGGCCGTACGGAAGGCGCTGCACCGGGCCGGCGACGACCTGACCGGCACGGTGGACGCGTACCTGCGCGGCGACGACGGCGTCGACGGGGAGATCCTGGAACGCCTGTGCTTCGTGGCCGCCTACTACGAGGACGTCTACCGGACCGGTGAGATCCGCCGGTACAGCATGTTGACCGACGCCACCGCCACCACCACCCTGGACGACCTCCTGGCGGCGGTCCCCGACTATGCCGTCGAGGACGTCAACCAGCAGTTGGCGATCGCCGAGGAGTCCTTCGGGCCGTTCCTCGAACTGCCGATCGCCGCCCGGGTCTGCGGGCCGACGTTCGCCGGGAGCCGGGACATCGGCGGAGCGGACGCCGACTTCATCCTCGACGGCCTGCTGCTGGACTGCAAGGCGACCATCCGACCCCACCGGCTGGGCCGTGACGAGGTCTACCAGCTCGCCAGCTACCTGCTGTTGGACTACGACGACCGGTACCGCATCGACCGGGTCGGCCTGTACCTGTCCCGCCAGGGTGCCCTGGTCACCTGGAGCGTGCCGGACTTCCTGCGCCGCCTGGGTGCCACCGGCCCGCTCGGTGACCTGCGCCGGCGGCTACGGGACCAGCTCCACCCGTAACCTCCCGGGCCTGCCGTACCCCGGGTGCGGGGCGGGCGTCGTGGCGCGGAACTGCCGTCGGCGCGGCGGTGACGGCAGCAATTAAAGATCGTCGTGCATCGATGGTTTGAATCGATTGACTTGATAGGGACGACACGTAATGTGTATGAGGGTTCGACCCCTGGGGGCCAATCGACGGCAGGAGACTCCGATGGGTGTGCGACGACGGCGCAGGCCACGACCGGCCACGGCGATCGGGGTGGCCGGGTCTCTCGTGGTGGGGCTGCTGGCGACCCAGGCGGGCGTCGGCCCGGCCGCGGCTGCCGCCGACGGGCCCACCCTGACCGTGGACGTCGCCGCCGCCCGGCACCGGATCAGCCCCGACATCTACGGCATGAACGGCGGGGACCCGGCGCTCGTCGCCGAACTCGGCACCCCGGTGGCCCGCTGGGGCGGCAACGCGAGCAGCCGCTACAACTTCCGGAACCACACCTACAACACCGGCAGCGACTGGTATTTCGAGAACATCGTGGCCGGGCCCGACAACACCGTCGAGGCGTTCGTCAGGCGCAACCGGGAGCACGGCACGAAACAGGTGGTCGCCGTGCCGTTGATCGGCTGGGTGGCGAAGGACTCGCCGTCGTCGCACCCGTTCGCCTGCGGCTTCCCCGCCACCCGCTTCCCGGAGCAGGACTCGTTCGACCAGTGGGACCCCAACTGCGGCAACGGCCGGCACGCCGACGCGAACCTGACCGGCGCGGACCCCACGGACACCTCGGTCCCGGCCGGCCCGGCGTTCGCGGGCGAGATGGTGTCCCACCTCGTGAACGAGTTCGGCCCGGCGGCCCGGGGCGGCGTGTCGATCTACGAACTCGACAACGAGCCGGTCCTGTGGAACTCCACCCACCGCGACGTGCACCCCGATCCGGTGGGCTACGACGAACTGGGCGGCAAGGGCACGGCGACCGCCGCGGCCATCAAGGCCGCCGACCCGCGTGCGAAGGTGCTCGGCCCGTCCGGCTGGGGCTACTGCGAGTGGGTCGCCTCCGGGCTGGACGGCTGCGCGCCCGGCGCGGACGCGGCGGCCCACGGCGGGCTCAACCTCTCCCAGTGGTACCTGAAGAACATGAAGGACTTCAGCGACGCCCACGGCGGCAAGCGCTTCCTCGACTACTTCGACCAGCACTACTACCCGCAGATCAGCGGCGGTAAGGACCCGGATTCCAACGCGCTGCGGCTGCGGTCCACCAGGTCGCTGTGGGACCCGACGTACGTCGACGAGTCGTGGATCGGCCCCGGCGGGGTGAACGCCCCGCCGTTGCAGTTCATCCGCCAGATGAAGGCGTGGGTCGCCCAGCAGTACCCCGGCACGAAGGTCGCCATCACCGAGTACAACTGGGGTGCGCTCGACGACATCAACGGCGCGCTCGCCCAGGCCGACGTGCTCGGCATCTTCGGGCGCGAGGGACTGGACCTGGCGACCATCTGGGGCGAACCGAAACCGACCGACCCCGGCGCGTACGCGTTCCGGATGTACCGGAACTACGACGGCGTCGGCGGCAGGTTCGGCGACGTGAGCGTGTCGGCGGCCAGCAGCGACCAGGGGCAGCTCGCGGTCTACGCCGCGCAACGCTCGTCCGACCGGGCGCTCACCGTGATGGTGGTCAACAAGACGGGCCAGGATCTGACCTCCCGGACCGCGCTCGCCGGATTCCGCGGCGGGGACCGGGTGCAGCGGTTCAGCTACGGTCCGGCCGACCTCACCTCGATCGTCCGGGGCGAGGACCTCCGGGTGAACCGGGGCGGCGTCAGCGCGACGTACCCGGCGAACTCGGTGACGCTGCTCGTCCTGCCGCAACGTCGGCACTGAGGCCGCGCGGAGACCCGGGCAGCACCCACGGTGGTGCCGTCGATCACGATTACGCATAGGCGGTTGACAATTGGTGGTTGCCTCCGCTGATTGCGACGCCTAGGCTTCAGGGCAGCATTCCGTGACCACCGGCAGGAGCGTGTGCGCGGGCGGCGGGAGTCCCCGGTGGCAGGGGACGGTTCCGATCGCCTCGCACGTGGACCCTGTCGCCGTCGGTCACGGCATCTTCCCCAGGAACCCGCCAACTGTCGAACCGCCGGGAGCGCGTACGCCTCCCGCCGGGTCGGTCCATGTTCGGACGGCGGGTTCACTGTCGCACCCCCGGGACGAGTGTCCAGCGGACATGGCTGTGGGCGGTATGCGAAAGGACAGGTACGTGAAACCAGCCCTCTCCGTCGCGCGACGGTCGCTGCTGGCAGGTGCGCTGCTCGTCGCGGCCGCCGTGCCGGCCGTGATCGCGCACCCGCTGGCGGCCTCGGCCGCCGTCCAGGCGACGTACTATGTCGCGCCGGACGGCAGTGACAGCAACCCGGGCACCCTCGGGTCCCCGTTCCGGACGCTGCAACGCGCGCGGGACGTGGTGCGTACTGTTAACGCGAACATGACCGGGGACATCCAGGTCTACCTGCGGGGTGGCCGGTATCCGGTGAGCAGCACCATCGAGTTCGGCGCGGCCGACTCCGGCAGCAACGGGTACCGGATCAGCTATGCCGCCTACCCCGACGAGACCCCGGTGCTCGACGGGGGCGTGCCGGTCACCGGGTGGACCCAGCACAGTGGGAACATCTGGAAGGCCCCGCTGGACCGGGCCAACAAGCTGCGCGCGCTCTACGTCAACGACAAGCGGGCCGTCATGGCGACGAAGACGGTCGGCTCGGCGGGCTGCTACGGGACGTACAACATCACCGCCGGGCAGGCCGCGTGGGCCTGGGAGTCGGGCTCGCAGTGCGACGGCGCGAAGTACAACCTGAACGACTTCCCGGCCGTGGCGCGCAACGCCGACGACATCGAGATCGAGACGGCGACCACCTGGACCACCGCCATCGTCGGGGTACGCCAGGTCACCACGAGTTCCGACGGCGCGAACCGGGTGGCGCTGTTCCAGCAGCCGGGTGCCGCCATCGCCCAGGGCGCGTTCAACGGCAACGCCCAGAGCGGCGGCAGCCACAAGCTGATGAACGCCTACGAGTTCCTGGACGCGCCCGGTGAGTTCTTCTTCGACAAGGGCAGCAGGACGCTCTACTACTACAAGAGCAGCGCCGAGAACATGACCACCGCGTCGGTGTTCGCGCCGAACAACGTGACCACCCTGCTGCGGGTCGCCGGCACCTCGACGGGCAGCCACGCCCGCAACATCACGTTCGCCGGGCTCACCGTGCAGCACTCCGACTGGAACCTGTTCACCGTCGCCGGTTCGTCGTTCAAGCAGGCGCAGCAGGGCAACCTCGGGGCGCAGGCGTACGCGAAGCGGAACTTCCACGACTACTACTACCGCAACGTCGACGTCACCCCGGGCATGATCCAGGTGGAGAACGCCGACGGCATCCTGTTCAGCCGCAACCGCTTCCAGCACAGCGGCGCCGACGGCGTCAACATGGTCAACGACGTGCAGAACAGCCAGTTGACCGGGAACTTCACCAACGACATCGCGGGTTCCGCGATCACCGTCGGCCACCCCCAGCACGTCTACATCGGCGACGGCACGTCGACCAACCGGGAGAAGTGGCTGCCGCAGGTCGAGGGGCTGCCGAAGAACATCGAGATCAGGAACAACTACCTGTACGACAGCGCGGTGCTGTTCAACGGGCACAGCCCGATCTCGGCGTACTTCGTGGACACCCTGACGATCCAGCGCAACCGGATCGAGAAGTCGCCGTGGTCGGGCATCACGCTCGGCTGGGGCTGGTGGAACTTCGACGGCTCATCGGGTTCGATCGCGCCGAACCGGCCCACCACGACGGCCCGGAACAACACCATCAGCTACAACCACATCATCGACACGGTGCAGCGGCTCAGCGACACCGCACCCATCTACACCCTCGGTGCCCAGCCGGGGACGACGATCACCAACAACTACCTCCAGGGTGTGCCGTCCGGGCACAAGTACGGCCTGCACCCGGACGAGGGGTCGGCGTACATCACGTTCCGGGACAACGTGCTGAGCGTGGACAAGAACATCACCTGGATGATCAACTCCGACGACTTCGGGCGCAAGCACGACCTGAGCATCACCCAGATCTACGGCCCGATCAACAAGGTGTCGAACAAGAACCTGCCCAACAGCACGGTCAACGACATCCTGGTCTCGTCCGACTACGTCTGGCCGGCGGCGGCGTACGGCATCGCCGCCGCCTCGGGGCTGGAGGACGCGTACCGGGACATCGTCCCGGCGGCCAACCTGTCCCTGCCGAACTACGTGCTGCCGGCCAGCACCTTCGTCACCAGCGCCTCGGCGACCATCCCGATCCGCAGCACCGGCGACGCGTCCAAGACGGTCTGGCTGGCCCCCGCCGGCACGACCACCTTCACCGCCGGCCCGACGATGACCCGGGCGGCGGGCACCGCCACCTCCATCGCGGTGCCGACGAACCAGGGTGAGTACCGGCTGTTCGTGGTGGACGCCCAGGGCAGCCGGTCGGCCGAGTCCAGCTCGCTGGTCCGCCAGCAGGGCACCGGCAGCGGCCAGCAGGGTGGCCGGCTGGTGGGCGGGCAGTCCGGCCGCTGCGTCGACGTGCCCAACGCCAGCACCACCAACGGCACCCAGGTGCAGTTGTGGGACTGCACGGGCGGCACCGGGCAGCAGTGGACGTACACCAGCGGCAGGCAGTTGACCGCGTACGGCAACAAGTGCCTGGACGCGAACGGCGCGGGTACGACCAACGGCACCACGGTCATCATCTGGGACTGCCACGGCGGCACCAACCAGCAGTGGAACCTCAACGCCAACGGCACCCTGACCAACGCCCTGTCGGGGCTGTGCCTCGACGCGAACGGCGCGGCCACCGCCAACGGCACGAAGCTCATCCTCTGGTCCTGCAACGGCGGGACCAACCAGCAGTGGAGCCTGCGCAACTGACGGACGTCCCCGGGGCCGGGTCGGCCCCGGGGAACCGCTTGGTGACCTGCGGTTCGCCGCCGTCAGGCGGCCGACCCCGGGTCGCAACCCGCCCGACACAGCATTGACATATTTCACTATTCGACCTAGGGTCTTGCCGAATCGATTCGACGTCCGGCGCCACCGCACCGGGCCTCGACCGGGTGGCGTCCGGGCGCGACGTGGACCACCGATCGGTTCGACGACCAGCCGGTCCTGCCGGGCAGCGGGACCACGGGCTGGCAGCTGCGGCGACGAGCCGGCCGGCGTCGTGTGCGCATCGTGCGTCTCCTGGTGTTCCGTCCTTGGCGGGTGCGGTCAACGGGAGCACGTCGGGCGCGACACGTCGGGATCGTCGTGGACCCCGTACCCCCGAAGCAGTCCATGCCGAGTGGCAGGAGCCCCATCCATGACAAGGCGCAGACCCATCCTTGGTTCCCTCGCGGCGGCGGCGGCCCTCGTCGTGACCGTGGGTGTGACGACCCTCGCCGGCGACCCCGGCACCACCGCCGCGGCGGCCGGTGTCTCGGCGGCCGCCGCGACCGCCGGGTGCGGCAAGGCACCCACGTTGACCAGCGGCCAGCGGACCATCCAGAGCAGCGGCCAGAACCGCAGCTTCATCCTCCGGATCCCCGACAACTACGACCGCAACCACCAGTACCGGCTGATCTTCGGCTTCCACTGGAACGGCGGCACCGCCAACGACGTCGACGGGGGCGGGTCGGACGGGGCTGCCTGGTCCTACTACGGGCTGCGCCAGCAGGCGAACAACAGCACGATCTTCGTGGCCCCCCAGGGCAACGGCAACGGCTGGGCCAACCCCGGCGGCCAGGACGTCACCTTCGTCGACGACATGGTCCGGCTGATCGAGAACGACCTGTGCGTCGACACGACGCAGCTGTTCGCGCTGGGCTTCAGCTACGGCGGCGGGATGAGCTACTCGCTGGCCTGCTCCCGGGCGAACGTCTTCCGGGCCGTCGCGGTCTACTCCGGCGGGCAGCTCAGCGGGTGCAGCGGCGGCAGCCAGCCGATCGCCTACATGGGCATCCACGGCATCGGGGACCCGGTGCTCAACGTCTCGGCCGGCCGGTCCCTGCGGGACACCTTCGTGCGCAACAACGGGTGTACGGCGCAGAGCCCGCCCGAGCCGCGCGCCGGCAGCCTGACCCACATCACCACCACCTACTCCGGCTGCCGCGCCGGCTACCCGGTCGTGTGGGCCGCGTTCGACGGCGGGCACACCCCGGGCCCGGTCGACGGTGGCGGGGACAGCGGCGTGCGGACCTGGACCAAGGTCGAGGTGTGGCGGTTCTTCACCCAGTTCGGCGGCACCGAGCCGACGCCGAGCCCGACGGTGACGCCGACCGGCAACCCGACCACCCCGCCCCCGGGCGGCACGGGCGCCGTGCGCAACTCGTCCTCCGGGCGCTGCCTGGACGTCAACGGCGGCACGCAGACCAACGGCTCGGCGGCGATCATCTGGGACTGCCACGGGCAGGCCAACCAGAGCTGGACCTCGACGGCCGCCCAGGAGCTGCGGGTCTTCGGCGGCAAGTGCCTGGACGTCAACGGCGCGGCCACCGCCAACGGCAGCTCGGTGATCATCTGGGACTGCAACGGCCAGGCCAACCAGCGGTGGCGGTTCAACGCCGACGGCACGATCACCGCCGTCGGCTCGGGCCGCTGCCTGGACGTGGTGGGCAGCGGTACGGCCAACGGCACGCGTACCCAGATCTGGGACTGCAACGGCAGCGCCGGTCAGCGGTGGAGCCGGAGCTGAGCCGGGCGGACGTCAGCGGAGGGCAGCGGTAGGACCAAGGTCGCCCCGGCGGGATCTCGCATTGACGCCGTTCAATGCATAGGGTCACTGCTGTACGAGGTGGGTCGAGGTGACCCGCCGGGGCGACGCTGCCTCCGCCGTGCAGAAATCGACGTTCGTCTGGGGAGAGAACAGAACATGAACGGACAACAGGACAGTCGGCTGTGGGCCCGTTGGCGACGGGCGGCCCGCACCGCGGGCACCGCCGCGGCGGTCTCGCTCGGGGTCGCCGCGCTCGCGGTGGGCTTCTCGGCGGGTGCGGCGGTCGCGGGCACGGCCGTCGCGGAACGGGGCGCGTCCAGCGCCGCCCTCGCCGCCGCCACGGTCTCCCAGGTCACCACCGGTGACCTGCACACCTGCGCGATCCGCACCGACGGGACGCTCTGGTGCTGGGGGGACAACTTCGGTGGCAAGCTCGGTGACGGCACCACCACCAACCGCACCACCCCGGTGCAGGTCGGCACCGCCACCACCTGGTCGAAGGTCGACGCCGGCACCAGTAACACCTGCGCGATCCGTACCGACGGGACGCTGTGGTGCTGGGGCGGCAACTACAACGGGCAGCTCGGCGACGGCACCACCACCAGCCGGAGCACCCCGGTGCAGGTCGGCACCGCCACCACCTGGGCCAGCGTCAGCGCGGGCGCCAACCACACCTGTGGCGTGCAGACCACCGGCACCCTGTGGTGCTGGGGCCTGAACCGCAACGCGCAGCTCGGCGTCGGCACGTCCCCCTCCCGGGCGACCAGCCCGGTGCAGGTGGGCACGGAGACCACCTGGACGAGCGTCACCACCGGGTACGCGCACAGCTGCGGCGTGCGTTCCGGCGGCACCCTGTGGTGCTGGGGCGACAGCACCGACGGGCAGCTCGGCGTCGGCATCCTCGGCTACCGGTCCACCCCGGCGCAGGTGGGCACCGCGACCTCGTGGGCGGGCGTGACGGCCGGGCACGCGCACACCTGCGCGAACCGCACCGACGGGACGCTGTGGTGCTGGGGCGAGAACGGGTACGGCCAGGTCGGCGCCGGCACCGGCGTGCAGACCAGCCCGATCCAGGTCGGCACCGCGACCACCTGGACGAAGGTGGACGCCAGCGTGGACTCGTCGTGCGCGGTGCGTACCGACGGGAGCCTGTGGTGCTGGGGCAACAACGGGTTCGGGCAGTTGGGTGACGGCACCACCACCCACCGGTCCGCCCCGCTGCGCGTCGGCACCCTGACCACCTGGACGCAGAACCTGGCCGTCAGCTACCACAGCTGCGGCGTGCGTACCGACGGGAGCCTGTGGTGCTGGGGCAACAACATGTTCGGGCAGTTGGGTGACGGCACCACCACCCACCGCTCGACCCCGGCGCAGCTGGTCCTGCCGGGCTGATCCGCAGGCGTCGCGTCGCCGACCCGTGCCGCCGCCGCTCCGGCGACGGCCGGGTCGGCGGTGTGCCCGCCTCCCGCCGGCGTGGGGCCTCCGCCGGGAACATTCGTCTGATCATTACAAAAGTCCCCTGCCCGTGGTGGTTGCCTAAAGGCGGGCTGATCGGCGGTTTCGCTCCACTGGTGACGTTGACCGCCGCGCGTTACGGTGCCTAACATGTGACGTCTGATCATCGATGATCAACGATGTCAGGGTGGCGCGGGTGACGGGCGGTGTCCCGTCCCGCGCCGGAGAGCTTCGGAGCCGGGGGACCGGCTGGGGAGGCGAGTCGAATGTTCAGTGGATCAAGTCGTCGGCGGAGTGTGGGTGGCGGCGGGGCACCGCGCGGACCGTGGCACAGCGGATGGCGTCCGCGCCGGTGGGCCGCATCGTTGCTCGGGGCGACGGTCGCGGCGGCGGCCGTGCTCACCGGTTTCGCCTCGCCCGCCCAGGCGGCGACCGCCATCACGATCAACGGCGGGTCCGGTGGCCGGGCGCTGGACGGCATCGGCGCGGTCAGCGGCGGCGGCGGCAACAGCCGGCTGCTGGTCGACTACCCGGAGCCGCAGCGCAGCGACATCCTGGACTACCTGTTCAAGCCGGGCTACGGCGCGGCGATGCAACTGATGAAGGTGGAGATCGGCGGTGACACCAACTCCACCTCCGGCGCCGAGCCCAGCCACGAGCACACCCGGGGCAGCATCAACTGCAACCGGGGCTACGAGTGGTGGCTGATGGAGCAGGCCCGTACCCGCAACCCCAACATCGCCCTGGTCGGCCTGGCCTGGGGCGCTCCCGGCTGGATCGGCAACGGCAACTTCTGGTCCAACGACTCCATCGACTACCTGGTGGCCTGGCTGGACTGCGCGGGCACCCACGGGCTGACCATCAACTACCTGGGCGGGTGGAACGAGAAGGGCTACAACACCACCTGGTACAAGAACCTGCGCTCCACCCTCAACGCCCGGGGCTACGCCAACGTGAAGATCGTCGCCTCGGACGACTTCGGCTGGGGGGCCGCCGACGACTCGCTGCGCGACCCGGCCTTCGGCAACGCCGTCCAGGTCTTCGGCAGCCACTACGTCTGCGGCTACCGCAGCGCCCAGACCAGCTGCCCCAGCTCCAGCAATGCGGTGTCCACCGGCAAGTCGCTGTGGGCCAGCGAGAACGGCTCCGACGACTACAACGCCGGCGCGCAGGCGCTCGCAAGGGGCATCAACCGGGGCTACCTCGACGGCAAGATGACCGGGTACATCAACTGGCCGGTCATCGCCGCCATCACCCCCAACATCCCGTGGGCGACCACGGGCGTGGCGGTCGCCCAGCAGCCGTGGTCCGGGGCCTACTCGATCGGCAAGAACGCCTGGGTGATGGCGCAGACCACCCAGTTCACCGCACCGGGCTGGCGCTACCTCGACGCGTCGAGCGGGTACATCGGCGGCAACCGCAACAACGGCAGCTACGTCTCGCTGAAGTCCACCAACAACAGCGACTACAGCACCATCATCGAGACGATGGACGCCGGTGGGGCGCAGACCCTCGACTTCACCGTCACCGGCGGCCTGTCCACCGGCACGGTCCGGGTCTGGTCGACGAACGTGCGCTCCAACAACACCGCCGACCACTTCGTGCGGGGCAGCGACATCACCCCGAGCGGCGGGCGCTTCTCGCTCACCGTCCAGCCCGGGTACGTCTACAGCATCACCACCACCAGCGGGCAGGGCAAGGGCGCGGCGGTCAGCCCGGCGCAGGGCAACCTGGCGCTGCCGTACGCCGACACCTTCGACTCGTACGCCACCGGCCGTGAGGCGCGGTACCTGATGGACCAGCAGGGCTCGTTCGAGATCGTCGGGTGTGCCGCCGGTCGCAGCGGGCAGTGCGTCAGGCAGATGTCCGAGCAGGCCCCGATCTACTGGACCTCCGGCCAGGCCGAGCCGTACACCCTGCTGGGCGACCTGACCTGGCGCAACTACACGGTCTCGTCCGACGTGCTGCTGGAGAAGTCCGGCTACGCGCAGCTCATCGGACGCGGCAACACCTACAACCACCAGGGCCCGCAGAACATGAACGGGTACTACTTCCGGGTCACCGACGGCGGGGCCTGGTCGATCCGCAGCAACAACACCAGCGGTAACTGGCGCACCCTGGCCAGCGGCAACACCTCGGCGCTGGGCACCGGGCGGTGGCACAACCTGGCGTTCACGCTCAACGGCAGCACCCTGACCGCCGCCATCGACGGCACCACCGTCGGCACGGCCACCGACTCCACCTGGGTCGCCGGCCAGATCGGGTACGGCACCGGCCAGGGCGTCACCGCCCAGTTCGACAACCTCTCGGTCACCGCCGTCGGCTCCCCGGGCACCCCGACGGGTGAGATCCGGGGCGCGGGCTCGAACCGGTGCCTGGACGTCAACGGGGCCAGCCAGACCGACGGTGCGGTGGTGCAGATCTGGGACTGCAACGGCGGTGCCAACCAGCGCTGGTCGCTCACCTCGACCAACCAGCTCACCGTCTACGGCAACAAGTGCCTGGACGTGGCGAGCGCCGCGTCCGGCACCCGGGCCCGGATCTGGAGCTGCACCGGCGGCACCAACCAGCAGTGGCGGCTCAACGCCGACGGCACGATCGTCGGGGTCGCCTCGGGGCTGTGCCTGGACATCAACGGTGGGGCCACCGCCAACGGGTCCGCCGTCCAGCTCTGGACCTGCAACGGCGGCAGCAACCAGCAGTGGATACGCGGCTGAGCGGCAACACCTGACGCAGCGAGCGGGCGGTCCCGGTGACACCGGGACCGCCCGCCGTTTCGGTGCGTTCAGGAACTGGTCGGGGTCAGGCCGTTCGACAACTGACCGTGGGCCAGGTCCAGTTTCCGTTCGCCATGATGGTGATGCCGAAGTTGTTGCCGTTGCCGTTCGGCCTGGCGGTGACGGTGCCGGTGGTGCCGCTGACCGAGGCGTTCCAGCTGTTCTGGATGCTCTGGCCGCCGTTCAGCCCGAGGCTGACCACCCAGTTGCTGGTGCCGCTGACCGCGACGTTCAGGTTGAACCGGTCACCCCACTGCTCGGCGGCCGAGAGCACCGCGGTGCAGTTGCCGCCGGAGGGCGGGGTGGTCGTCGGGTTGGCGGTCGGCCCGCTGGTCGGGTTGCCGCTGCCACCCTCACGGACGGTGATGTCGGAGCTGCCCTGGCTCTGGTAGCCCTCGGTCGCCATGATCTGGTAGCTGTGGTTGGTGCCGAGGTTCAGGCCGGCGCGGGCCCAGGCGTCGAAGTGGTTGGCGGTGGTGATGGTGCCGCTGCTGCGCTTCTGCTGCCGGACGCTCCAGTACTGGTAGAACGTCTGGATGCCGTCGATCGACGGGGCGTTGGTCCGCAGGCTGCGCAGGATGTCGTAGGTGCCGCCGTCGGTGGTCACCGTGCCCAGCCGGGTGGCGCCGCTGCTCGGGTTGTAGCTGCCGAAGTTCTCGACCACGTAGTACTCGATGAGCGGGTTGCGGGTCCAGCCGTACAGGGCGAGGTAGGTGTTGTTGTTGCCCGGGTTGTAGGTGCCCGAGTAGCTGACCGTCCGGCGGGTGCCGGTGGCCCAGCCCTTGCCGCCGACCCAGTTGTTGGTGCTCCGGTCCCAGCTGCTGCTGTAACGGCCGTCGGCGCGCAGCGTCATGCTGGCGTTGCCGTTGTCCTTCCAGAACGAGAAGAAGTAGCCGTTGTGCGTGCCGGTGAGGTTGGAGGTGAGGGTCCGGTCGTTCTCCGCGTACGCGTTGGGCGAGGCGATGAACGTGCCGGTGACGGCGAGCGCCGCGGCGCACGCGGCGCTGAGCAGCAGCCGCAGGCGACCGCTCCTTCGCGGTCGGGTCGAGGTGTCGCGCATGTACGTGTTCCTCCTCGTGACAGCTGGCGGACGCCAGCGACGCGGTACGACCCGGTGGACTGTCCGTGGCCAGGTGCGGCAGCCGGTCATTGCGTGGGTGCCACCACGCGGTGGTGGGCCGGTCGTCCAGCAGAACCGGGGGGACGGGTCGCGGTGGGTGGTGTCGACAGCATCGAGTGCCGTCGATGGCGACGGTAGGGTGTCGATGCTCCGCCTGTCAACAAGTTTCGGAAATCTTCCCGAAACATCGTCCTGAGCAGCGGTCCGACGCGGAACCGATTTCGACGGGTTGACGTCGGCTGTCACCGAGATGGGCCCGCAGGGGGCGTGTGTTAATTCGGCCGCGAGGGGGCCGCCTCCCCTGTATACCCGAAACTTTCGAGAACCGCCAGCCGGGGGTGGACGCGAGACCGCCCGCCCACCGGCCCGGGGTCGCGGGCGGGTGGACGGGTGGTCGGTGACGCGGCCGGGTTCCGGGCGGTCAGATCACCATCGACGGCAGGGGCCAGCGGCGCAGCCGGTGCGGCAGCCACACCAGCAGCTCACCGATCTTCGTGACCAGACCCTCCGCGCCGAAGTCCCGGGCGATGGCGAGGTCGACCCCGGTGACGGCGGCGCCGTCCAGCAACTGGTCGAGCACCGCCAGGTAGGCCGGGTCGTCGATGGTCAGCAGGTTCAACCGGCCGGAGCGGCGGTCCCGCACCTGCACGAACCCCGGGCCCCGACGGTAGGTGCACTTGTCGAAGTAGAAGCCCCTGACCCAGGCGTCGAGCTGCGCGGCCGGGTCGCCCTCGCCCCCCGGCGCGGGGAGCAGCTCGACCGGCGCCCGCAGGTGGCTGTACGGGAGCCACTCGTCGGCCTCGACACCGGGCAGCCGCAGCCGCCAGTCGACGGCGATGCCGTGGCTGGTCAGCTCCCGGACCAGCACCAGCCGGCGGACCGTGTCGACGGCCGTCGCGTCGTCCCCGGTGACCGTCAGGTCCACCGCGTCGGGCAGGTCGACCCGGCGGACCCCCTCGGCGCGCCAGCGGGCGACGGCGTCGGCGGCCGGCTCGCGCAGCTCGGCCGGGCCGATGGTCATGCCGGGGATGGACAGGACGGCCGGGTCGTGGTCCCGGGCGAGACCGACCAGGATGGGCCGCAGACCGGTGTCGGTGGTGGACACGTTCGCTCCCCTCAGACCGCGGTGAGCACGGCCGGCTCGCCCGCCTCGGCGGCGGCCCTGGTCTCCGCGGCTTCGCGTTCCACGTGCAGGTGGTCGATGCGCAGCAGGTCCTGGTTCATCGCCTGCGGCGCGATCTGGATGAACTGCCCCGCGTCCTCGTAGACCAGGCCGAGATCGCGCCAGCGCCGCAGCAACGCCGTGAGGACCGGCTCGTCGACCGACAACCGCCGGCTCAACGCGGCGATGCCGTGCGGCTGGTCGAGCTGCCGGAAGACGGCCACCTCGACCGGGTCGGTCAGCCGCAGCACGTGCCAGTCGAAGTGCTTGCGTCGGCTGACCAGCACGATCTCGTCGCCGAGGTCGTGGTGGGTGAGCCGGCTGCGGGCGTACTCGTGCTGCCACTGCGTGACCGCCCGGTCCAGCCGGGCGGCTGTCTCGCCGTCGATGCCCTGCGGCGGGACGTCGAACAGGTACGCCAGGTCCATCAGCTCCGACTCGGGCAGGTCGTAGATCAGCCGGTACTGCGCCGCCGGCCGCAGGTCGGTGAAACCCAGCTCGGGACGGACGAAGAACGGGCTGAACCGTTCGATGGCGATCCGGGTGCTGCCGTCGGCCGGGCACAGGTGGTGCAGGGCCGGCATCTGCTCGATGACCGGCAGGTAGTCGGCGTCGGTCTCGCCCGGGAACCCGTACAGGTAGTTCCAGGCGATGGTGATCCCGCTGGTCTCCGCGTCGCGCAGCATCCGGATGTTGAGGCAGCCGCTGACCCCCTTGTCCATCAGCTTGAGCACCCGGCTGCTCAGGCTCTCGATGCCGGGCTGCACGCTGACCAGGCCGGCGTCGGCCAGCGCCTGCACCTGCGGGCCCTTCATGTTCGACTTGATCTCGTACTGCAGGCGCAGGTCGTAGCCGGACTCGGTGAGCCGGGGCAGCAGCGAGGTCACGTAGCTCATGTCGAGGATGTTGTCCACGACGAACATGTCCAGCACCTGGTGCCGCTCGACCAGCTCGATGATCTCGTCGTAGAACCTGCCCGGGTGCTTGCTGCGGAACTGCATGAACGAACCGTTGAGGCCGCAGAACGTGCAGTGGTGCTTCTCGCCCCACCAGCAGCCCCGCGCGCCCTCGACGACCAGCCGGGGCTCGACCCAGTTGCGGGCCCGGGAGGCGGCCAGCCGCTCGAAGTAGCCCCCGTAGTCCGGCGCGACGATCTCGGCCGGCGGCAGCGGCTTGCTGCTCATCGGGTTCGCCACCGAACGACCGTCGGCGTCGGCCCAGCACAGACCCTCGATGCCGGTCAGCGCGTCCGCCGGCACCGCGCCGGCCGCCGGTGGCGTCGCGTCGGCGGCCGGCGGGGTCGCGTCGGCGGCCGGCGGGGTCGCGTCGGCGGCCGGCAACGTCGCGTCGATCGCGGCGAGCAGCCGGGGGAACACCGCCTCGCCCTCGCCGCGGACCACGAAGTCGACGAACGAGAAGTTGCGGTGGATCGCGGCGCCCTGCTCGCCGTCGCAGTTCGCGCCGCCCATCACCGTACGGATGCCGGGGGCCAGCTTCTTGACCGCCCGGGCGGTGGCGAGCGCGGCGGCGTTCTGCTGGAACGTGGAGGTGAAGCCGACGACGTCGGGTTCCCGGGCGACGATCCGGTCGGCCAGCTCGGCGACGAACTCCGGCGCCAACCGGTGCAGCTCCAGGTTGAGCGCGAGTTCCCGCTCCGTCATCTGGGTCCGGACGCGGTCGGTGAACTCCTTCACGCGCCATTGCGGATCGTCGTACAGGGCGGAGGAGAAGACCCAGTCGCCGCAGCCGGCGAAATAGGTGAACAACGAGTAGTAGTAATAGTCGCTCAGCCCGAACTCCGTCCGGTCGACCACCCAGTCGACGAAGTCGAGATTCGCGTGGACGGCCTCCACCTCGGCATCCGGCAATTTTTGGCGGACACTGTTGGTGAGGATTCCAATCGCCAACGAGGGGACGTCGATGGAAGTCCAGGGCGTATTGACCAGCAGAACCCGCACGTGAACTCTCCTTTCTCGTGATGTCCGGGCCGGATGACGGGGGATACGGCGTGCGGACCACCTGCCTGGGCGGATGGCCCGCACCCCGTACGGCCGCTAGAAGCTGACCTTGACCGTGACCGTGACCGTGACGTTCGAGGCCCGAAGCTGGTCGCGGTTGCCGTTGATCGGGTCGTTCTCGACAACGTTCTTGCGCATGTCGTTCACCTCCTCTCCGGTATCGCGGGGACAGGTCACGTGCCGGGGTCAGCCCACCGGTCGCGCCATCGCGAGCGCGATCGGGGTGCCTTCGTCCTGCACGCCGTCGAAGTGCCGCTGCATGAACAGCAGCACGGTCTGCATCAGAGCCAGGTGGCTCTGCGCGTCGAAGTCCTCGTGTCCGGCCCGCCTCCGGACCACCTGGTGCGGGACGCGGCGCTCGGCCAGCAGCCGCGCGTAGTGCTCCACCGGCCCCGGCGGGCACCGCACGTCACCGGTGGAGACGGCCAACAGCACCGGCGCCCGGACCCGGTCGACGTAGGTGACCGGCGAGGACCGGGCGTAGCGCTGCGGCACCTCGTCCGGGGTCCCGCCGAACAGCAGCACGTCCAGCGCCCGGACCGCCGGGGTGGCCGCCTCGAACGCGGCGACGTAGTCGGCCACCGGGCTGATCGCGATTCCGAGCCGCCACAGCTCCGGCTGCCGACCGAGCGCGAGCAGGGTCAGGTAGCCGCCCCACGAGGTGCCCCACAGTGCGGTGCGCCGGTCCTCGACGACCCCCTCGGCGACCAGGTGGGCGCGCACCGCGGCGAGGTCCTCCAACTGGGTGAGGCCGACCCCGGCGGAGAAGTCGTTGCGCCAGGCCGCGCCGTACCCGCTGGAGCCCCGGTAGTTGACCCGGACCACCGCGCAGCCGGTGCTGACCAGGATCTCGACCAGCGGGTCGTAGGCGTCGCGGGCGTGCTGGAACGGCCCGCCGTGGACCAGGAAGACGGCCGGCCGGGGGCCTTCCCGGTCGGCCGGGAGGGCCACCAGGGCGGGGATCGGGCCACCCGGTCCGGGCACCCGGATCTCCTCGCGGCGGTAGTCCGCAGGTGCCGCGCCCGCGTCCGGACCGCCAGCCTCGGAGTGACCGCCGGGGTGCTCGGGCAGCTCCACCCCCCGCACGGAGCGCAGTTGCGGCGGGGTCACCGAGTCGGTCCACACGTACGCGACGTCGCCGTCCGGCCAGACCGCCGCGTCCAGGACGCTGCCCGGCGGGGTGTCGACCACCGTCCGGGTGCGGGCGGCGAGGTCCACCTCGTACAGCAGGGTGCGGGCGTGCCGGTCCTGCCGGACGAGCAGCCGCCGCCCGTCGGGAAACCAGCCGGCGGTGATCTCGGTGTCGAAGCGGCACCACCCGTGCCGGACCACCCCCTCGGCGGCGGTCCAGGTGGCCGGGAGGTAGCCCCCCTCGTCCTCGACCACCAGCAGCAGCCGGGCCGGGTCGACGCCCGGTGCGAAGCCGAGCGCCCACACCCGACGGTCCGGCCCGCCGCCGATGGCGGCCACCCGGACGCCGTCGGCGGTGAACACCGTGACCGCCGGGTCGGTGGCGGCGTCCGCACCGACCACCAGCAGCCGTCCGGCCGGGTCGAGGTCGACCAGGTAGGCGTAGCCGCCGACGTGGACGCGTTCACCGACCCGACCGTCGCCGGTGCGCAGGAAGACGGTCATCCCGCCGTCGTCGGAGAGGCCGACGGCGGTGGTGCCGTCGGCGGCCATCGCGATGCCGGCGTGCCGGGCGGGCAGCACCGACGGCAGCGCCTCGACCGACCGGTCGGGACGGTCGAAGTCGCAGGTCCGCCAGGTGCCCACCCCGCCGAGGTCGTCGTCGAACCACCAGATGGTGGCCCCCGCCGGGTCGAGCGCCGCCCGGACCGTGCCGGCCGGCCGGTCGGTCACCTGCCGGGCGGTGCCGGCGGCCCGGTCCCAGGCCAGGATCTCGCAGCGGCCGTCGGCGTCGCCGACGTAGACCGCCCGGTGCGGCGCGTGCTCGGCGACGACCGGTAGCGCCGGATAGAACAGCCGGTGGCCGCGGCTCATCGGCGGGCCTCCTCGGGGTCGGGGCTGGCCCCGGCGTCGCCGTCGGCGCTCCGGCCGTCGTCGGTGGCGGGGTCGGCGGCGGCGCTGCCGTCGGTGCCGGCCGTCGCGCCGGAGCCGGCGCGGAGCTGGCGCACGACGAGAGTGGTGTACGTGGCCAGCAGCGCCAGCGCGGCGGCGAACACCAGGGCTACCGTGGCGGGGCTGTACCAGGCGACCAGCACCCCGGCCAGCAGCGGTGCGGGCGTCTGGAGCACCTCGCCGACGGTGCCCATCACGGTGGCCACCCGACCCTGGAGTCCGTCGGGCGTCAGCGCGATCACCCGGGACTGGAAGATCACCCCGAGCAGCGGGCTGAGCAGGAAGACCAGCCCGAACAGCAGGCCGTAGCTCCAGGTCTGCCGGGCCTGGGACATTGCGACGACCAGGCCGACCATGGCCCACGAGGCGAACACGATGACGGTGACCGGCCGGACCCGGCTGAAGACCATCGGGGCGGCCAACGCGCCGGTGAGGCCGCCGACGCTGGCGATGGTGAGGATCAGGCCGATCGACGCGGCCGGCGCGCCCTGCCGGCCGGCGGTCAGGATGGCGTAGTAGACCAGCGCGCCGAAGGTGAAGTTGATGCCGGCCGCCCAGATCGTCACGAACCGCAGGAACGGCTGCCCCCAGACGAACCGCAGCCCCTCCCGCAGGTCGGTGCGGAACGAGGTGCGCTGGGTGCGCTCGGGGGTGAGGTCGGTGCGGATGGTGGCCACCAGAGCCGCCGCGACCAGGTAGGACACCACGTCCGCCAGGAACGGCAGCCAGCGCGCGAGCTGGTAGAGCGCGCCGCCGAGCAGCGGGCCGGCGATCCGGGCGGCGTTGTTGCGGGCCTCCAGCCGGGCCAGCGCCTTCTGGTCGTCGACGGGCAGCAGCCGCCGGATCGCGCCGGAACCGGCCGCCTCGTAGCCGCTCTGCGCGACCCCCTCGACGAACGCGGCGGCGGCCAGCAGCCCGAGGGTCGGCACACCGGCCGCGACGGAGACCAGGATCGCGGTCATCGCACCGGCCGCGACCAGCAGCGAGACGACCATCATGCGTTTGCGCGGCAGCCGGTCGGCCAGCACCCCCGCCACTGGCGCGGCGACCAGTCGACCGGTGAGGGCCAGCGCGCCCACCAGCCCGGCCGCCGCCGGTGACCGGGTCACGGCCAGGGTGACCAGCGGGAGCACGATGCCGGTGGCCTGCGACCCGATCTGGTCGATCGCCCCGGCGATCCAGTAACGGTGGAAATCGCCGCCGCGGTGGGGATTCTCGCCCGGCTCGACCGCTGCGGTGGGGGTGGCTGTCATAGCCTCGGCCGCACAGTTTCCATGTTTTTCCCAAATCTGTGTGCGAGGTCTGTCGGTAAGAGTTCGCGTGATCCGGGTGACAATTGCTATCCCCAATGGTGAGTGGGGTGCGTCCGAGGCTAACAATGTCGTGTGCGGAAAGCAAGGATTCAAATGCGGCCAGTTATGGCGGTTAATCGGTTGTGGGGATGATGGGCGGCTTGTGCACCTCTGTCAAAGAATCTGCACTACGCACCGAACCTGGGGCCGGTCCGGGTGACGGTTGTTTTCCAGCCAGTGGGATTCGTCGTCAATTAATGACGCGTGACGATGTCACAAAATGCTGCCGTCCTCCCGGTCGACGATTCTGTGAATCCTGTCCGGACCAGGCGACGACGAACGGGTGGACCGGCGCACGGGGTCGCGCCGGTCCACCCTCCTCCGCCGGCCCCCGTCGGCCGGGGGTCGGGTCCGTCAGCCGAGGATCACGCCCGAGGCGCCGACGCCGGCCAGCCCGGAGAAGATGTCCTCGTAGTACATCCGCCACGCGCAGACCCGGCCGGTGGGCCGGTAGCCGGTGCAGGCGGTCGCCGCGCCGCCGTCGTCGATGGCGGTGTTGGTGCCGGTGGCCCAGACCTGGAGGGTGTTCGCCGGGTTGACGATCTCCACCGGGCCGCCGCTGTCGCCCTGGCCGACCGCGTTGGTGCGGGTGGTGCTCTCCGCCTGGACCTGGCCGCAGACCGTGCCGAAGTCACGCACGTTGATGCACAGGTTCCGGGCCTTGACCTGGATCGAGCACCGGGTCCCCGAGTACGCCCCCGAGGTGCAGACGAAGTTGCCGACCTGGCTGGCCTGCGCGCCGATCACCTGGTTGCTGAACTCGCTGACCACCGCGCCGTTGGCGTCGGTGCTGTTGTTGAAGACCCGTCCGCCCGAGCTGCCCGACAGCAGCAGGGTGTCGGTGCCGGCGTTGCGGGTGCCGACGATGCCGATCGACTGCCCGGTCGGGTCGGTCGCGGCGTTGTTGATGTTGCCGCAGTGCGCGGCGGAGAGCATCCGCGCCGACCCGCCCTGGAAGACCCCGAAGCCGGTCGAGCAGCCGCCACCGGTGGTGGCGTTGCGCCACGCGCCGCCGCCCCACCACGGCGCGGTGTCGTCCCACCGGGTGGCCGGCGCGGCGGAGACCCCGGTCTGCACGGTCACCGGGACGCCGGCCATGCTGGCCGCGCCGAGCAGGCCGCTCTGCGTGCCGACCAGGAGTCCGGCGCCGTCGGCCCGCGGCCCGACCGTGGTGATCCTGTCGCCGGCCGAGCGGCGCAGCTTGGCCGCCGCGACGTCCAGCTCCCGTCGGGTGTACGCGGCGGGCAGCACCTCGGTCGGCACGGTCGCCCGGCTGGTCGCCACCAGGCCGGCCGGTGCCTCGCCCTTCCAGAAGACCTGTAGCTTGCGGGCGGTGGGATCGGCGATCACACCGGCGAAACCGGACTTCGCGTCGCGCTGCGCGAGCTTCGTGATCCGGGCTGCGGCGGTGTTCATCCGCTGCTGGAGTTCGAGCAGCTCCTTCCAGGAGGCGAAGCCGCCCGGCACCGGCGTGCTGTCGACGAACGACCCGGCGGTGGTGGCCTTGCCCCCGGCGGCGGGAGCGGGCGCGGCGGTGGCCGGTGCGGTGGCCACCCCGGCGACGAGCATGGTGACGCCGAACGCCGTGGCGGCGGCCCGGCGCAGCAGCCCGGTCGACCGCAGCACGGTCGGTTGTGGACGAGACATACGTACCCCTTCCCCAGGGTTTCTTGGTGCGGGCCTCGACCCGCCCTGGGGACATTGACAGGCGTCGGGGGTGTCCGGCGGCGCATCCTGGACACCACCGGACACCCCCGGACAGCGCCGGACGGACGGCGGACGAACGCTGGGCGGCTGCGCCTGGCGAAACCCGCCCGACATGGAACTGTCATACATCGGCGGTCGCCTACCCGACGCTGTGCCGCCGGTCCTACCCTCCCCCTGTCGGCAATCCGGGGCGACGGATGGCCGGGGGTGGAGGCCGCATGTCCGACCAACGGGGACCTTCGGGCGCTCGGCAGACGATGGCCGGGACGGTCCGCTCGGCGTCCCCGGTGTCCCCACCGGACACCGGGGTGCACACCGTGCCGGAACTGGCCGCCCTGCTGCGTCAGCTCCGCCGCCGGGAGGCCCGGCAACAGGGCGAGACCCCGCTGACCTACCGCCAGCTCGCGGCGAAGACCGGCTGGTCGCGGGGGGTGATCGGGGAGTACTTCGCCGGGAACATCCTGCCCCCGCCGGAGCGCTTCGACACCCTGATCCGGCTGCTCGGGGCCAGCCCCGCCGAGCAGGGGGCGCTGGCCACCGCGCGGGACCGGGTCGAGGAGCGCCGCCGGCTCGCCAGCCCGGAACACCCGTCCACCGGCCGGGCCGGTCGCGCGGTCGTCCGTTCCCGGGCCGGCGGCGGGCGGGCCGGCACGCCGCCGGCCCGGCTGCCGGTACCCCGCCAACTGCCCCCGGCGCTGCCCGGGTTCGTCGGCCGGGCCGCGCAGCTCGCCCAGCTCGACGCCGGTTGCGCCGGCCACGGCACGCCCGGCGACGGCGAGCCGACCACCACGCTGACCCTGTCCGGTACGGCCGGCGTCGGCAAGACGACCCTGGCGGTGTACTGGGCCCACCGGGTCGCCGACCGCTTCCCCGACGGGCAGCTCTACGTCGACCTGCGCGGATTCGACGCCACCGGCGCGGTGGTCACACCCGCCGAGGCGGTACGGGGCTTCCTGGAGGCCCTGGAGGTGCCGCTCGAACGGATTCCCACCCACCTGCCCGCGCAGGTGGGGCTCTACCGCAGCCTGCTCGCCGGCCGGCGGATGCTGGTGCTGCTGGACAACGCCCGCGACGTCGAGCAGGTCAGGCCGCTGCTGGCCGGCAGCCCCGGCTGCCTGTTCCTGGTCACCAGCCGCAACCGGCTGGCCGGCCTGATCACCGCCGAGGGGGCCCGGCAGATCGCCGTCGACCTGCTCAGCACCGCCGAGGCGTGGCAACTGCTCGCCCGGCGGCTCGGCCCGGACCGGCTGACCGTCGAGCCGCAGGCGGTCGACGAGATGATCGAACGCTGCGTACGGCTGCCGCTGGCACTGGCCGTGCTCGCCGCGCGCGGGGCGGCACACCCCACGTTCCCGCTGGCGACCATCGTCGACGAGCTACGCGAGTCGCCGCGCCTGCTGGACTCCTTCGACGGTGGGGACACCGGGACGGACGTGCAGTCGGTCTTCTCCTGGTCGTACCGGAACCTGACGCCCGCGGCGGCGCGACTGTTCCGGTTGCTGGGCTGCCACCCCGGGCCCGACGTCGGGCTGGCCGCGGCGGCCAGCCTGGCCGGCCTGCCCCGCAGCCAGGTGTCCCGGCTGTTGGCCGAGCTGGCCCACGCCCACCTGGTCACCGAGCACGCGCCCGGCCGGTTCGTCGCGCACGACCTGCTGCGCGCGTACGCGGGGGAGCTGGCCGGGAACCTCGACCCGGCCGGGGACCGGGAGGCGGCGGTCCGGCGGGGACTGGACCACTACGTGCACACCGCCCACGCGGCGGCGCTGCTGCTGCAACCCGGCCGCGACCCGGTGGCCCCGGCCGACCCCCTGCCCGGGGTGCACCCCGAGGAGCCGACCGACCACGGGCGGGCGCTGGCCTGGTTCACCGCCGAGTACCCGGTGCTACTGGCGGCGGTCACCCACGCCGGGCGGCACGGGTTCGACGGTCACGCCTGGCAACTGGCCTGGAGCCTGGTGGATTTCCTCCAGCGCCGGGGCAACTGGTCGGACCTGGCCGCCGCCCAGCAGGCCGCCCTGGCCGGGGCGCGGCGGGCGGGCGACCGGCCCGGGCAGGCGAACGCCCACCGTGATCTCGCCCGGGTGCTCAGCCGGCTGGGCCGGGTGGACGAGGCGGTGGAGCACTACCGGGAGGCGTTGATCCTGTTCGGCGCGCTCGGCGACCGCACCGGTCAGGCGCGTACCCACCGGGCGTTCGGGGCGATGCTCGACGGGCTCGGCCGGCACGCCGAGGCGCTGGGGCACGGGCAGCGGGCGTTGGCGCTGTACCGGGCCGCCGGCCACCCGGCGGGGGAGGCCAGCGCCCGCAACGCGGTCGGGTGGGCGCACGCCCAGCTCGGCGAGTACGGCCCGGCGCTGGAGCACTGCGCCCAGGCGTTGACGTTGCTGCGCCCGACCGGCGACCGGCACGGCGAGGCGAACACCTGGGACAGCCTGGGCTTCATCCACGACCGGCTCGGCCACCACCGGCAGGCGGTCCGCTGCTACGGCCAGGCGTTGGCGCTGTACCGGCGGATCGGCGACCGGTACGACGAGGCGGACACCCTGGCCCGGCTCGCCGAGACCCGGCACGCGGCGGGCGACCTCGACGGGGCGGTGCGGACCTGGCGACGGGCGCTGGACATCCTCGACGACCTCGGCCACCCGGACGCCGCCCGGGTCCGGGAACGGCTGAACCGGGCCACGACCGGGACCGCGGCCGGGGACTGACGATCGGCGGCACCCGGCACCCGGCACCCGGCACCTGGCACCGGCGGAAGAGACCGGCCGGTGCCAGGTAGCCCGGGGTCAACCCGTGGTGCAGCTCGGCACCGGGAGGCCGGGGCTGCCGGTGGACGAGCCGAGGAACCCGAACGAGGTGCTGGCACCGGCCGCGAGCGCGCCGTTGTAGGCGACGTTGCGGGCGGTGACCGTCGTGCCCTGGCTGGTCACTGTCGCGTTCCAGGCCTGGGTGACCCGCTCGCCGTTGGCGTACGCCCAGGTCACGGTCCAGTTGCTGATCGCCGAGGTGCCGGCGGTGACCCGTACCTCGCCCTGGAACCCGCCGGTCCACTGGCTGGTCACGGTGTACGTCGCGGTGCAGCGCGCGGTGCCCGGGGGCGGGGTGGTGGTGGGCGGCGGCGGGGTCGTCGTCGGCGGTGCGGTGGTGGTGGGCGGCGGGGTGGTCGGGGCGGGTGACGTGGGCGACGGGGGCGGGGTGGTGACCGGGCCACCCCAACCGGCGGTGGAGTCCAACCAGGCCGCCCGGCGCAGCATCCAGTCCCGCATGGCCTGGACCTGGCCCTGCCAGGTGGACGCGGTCGGGGTGTAGAACGGGCCGACCATCGGCGCGGTCAGGTTGGGCCAGCGCTGGAAGTTGCGCTGCGCGGCGTTGGTCAACGGTGCGGCCAGCGCGTTGATCCGGGTCTGCAGGGCGGCGTCGGCGAGCGGGCCCCGGCGTAGCGTCTGCCAGCGGGACCGGAGCTGGTTGACGAAGGCCGGATCGCGTACGAGTTGCGGGAACCAGTCGTTGGCCAGCGGCTGCCGGGTCTGCTGGTACTGCCAGCCGGCGATCTGGTCGTTGCCGAAGTAGCCGCCGACGCCGAAGGTGAGGTCGTAGTCCCACAGCGGGCCGGCGAAGATCTTGGTGTCGCGGTCCTTGTAGAAGTACGCGCTGCGGATGTAGGAGTCCATCTCCCGGCTGAGTTCGTTGAGGACCATCTGGTCCACGAACGAGTCGACGTCGATGTACTTCCGGTAGCCGGTGACCGGGTCGGCGGAGTTCGGTGCCCGCAGCACGTCGTTGAACTCCTGGACGTAGCCCCGCAGCCAGTCCCGCTGGGGTGCCTGCAACGGTGAGGGGTCGCGCACCTCCAGGTAGTTCCAGCAGGTCGCCGCCGCACCGGTGCAGGTCAGCGTCGGCTCCTCGGCGGCCAGCCACTCGAAGCTCCAGATGTACCCGCCCTGGATCTTGGGCAGGGTCAGGTCGTCCTCGTCGAGCTGCTTGAGGTCGAGCCGGTTCTTCGAGTTCTTGATCGTCTCCACCAGCATGTAGACGCCCATGTAGTCACCGGCGGCCACCGGGGCGGCGTCGGTGTTCAGGTAGAACTCCACGAACCGGTACCGCGGCGCCGGCATGCCCATCTCGCGCCCGAGGTCGTAGACGAGCGCCTCCCGGATCAACGCCTTGTCGCTGAACGGCCCGCGCAGCACCCAGTCGGAGTCGGCCGGCATGCCGAGCACCGGGTAGTCGGCGTCGTCGTTGTCGTTGCCCCGCAGCTCGACGCGGTACGGCGTCTTCTCGAACGACGCCGACGACTGGCCGCGCAGGTGGAACCCGGCACGGGTGGCGACCGTCGGGGTCGCGGCCAGCGAGGTGGTGCCACCGCCGCCCGGCTCGAAGACCATGGCGGTGGCGTCGAGGTACTCACGGCCGGGCTTGCCGGCACCGTACGAGTCGAGCAGGACCACCGGCAGGTCGTGGGCGGTGGCGACGTTCTGGGCGACGTACATGGCGGTCCCGGGCGCACCGGCGGCGGTCTGGCCGACGAAGGCCTGCCCGCGGAGCTGGGTGGTCCGGGTGAACCGCAGCGGTGTGCCGGCGTACACCGGCGACTGCGCGGTGGGCAGCCGGCCGTCGGTGGTGTAACGCACCTGCGCGCCGCCGATCGCGGTGCTCAGCGACACCGTCATCTCCCCCTGGAAGGTGCCGCTCGGCCGGGAGAAGACGATGTCGCCGACCAGCTCGTCCGCCGCCCCGGCGGCGGCAATGGCGTCGGCGGCGGAGGTGTCCAGGCCGGTGGTGACCCCGGCGCGGGCGGGGGGCGGGCCGGCGGTCGCGGCGGACGGGCCGGCCTGTGCGGTGTGCGGCACGAGGAGCCCGGTGAGGAGCATGGCCACGGCCGCGATCCCGACGGTACGTCGGGTGGGCGGGCGGACGGTCAGACGCACGATGTCTCCTGGGTGACTCGGGTGGTGGTGGATGCCGGTGCCGGCGCGGCCGACCCGGTGGCGTCGCGGAAGTGGCGGCGCAGCGTCCGCCGCCACGGCACGTCCGGCAGGTCCGGTCGCAGGGCGGCCAGGCCGGTCGCGTACTTCGAGATGCGGGCGGGTCGGGTGCCGCGCTGCCACAGCAGCCGGTCGACCGGGCCGGCCGCCGACCGGGTCTTGGTCTCGACCACGGCGACCCCGGGTAGGCCGAGGGCGCGGCGGTCGTCCTGCCAGTGCAGGTCGGTGTCGATGGTGACCCGGCTCGCGGTCGCCGGCAGCAGCAGCGTGGTACGCCGGTAGCCGGTCACCAGCACGGGTTCGAGGTGACCACCGGCGGGGGCGGACCGGATCGACTCGCGGTCGAGCGCCTCGTCCACGAAGTCCCGCCCCGACCGGACGGTACGACGGTCCTCCGGCCGGTAGGGCAGCCGGTGCTTGGTGACCAGCCCCCGGGCTCCGCTGACCTTGACTTCCAGCCAGCACTGCGCCGAGTCGAGATAGGTGCGGGTGCGCACCTTGAAGCGTCGCCGCCGCCGGTACGCCGCGCCGTGGTAGCTGGCCAGGCAGGGGGTGTCGAAGTACACCGACTCGTAGCGGAAGGTGCGGTTGCCGTCGATGTCCAGCACCCGGGCGGACGGGGCGATCCGGTCGAGCAGGCCGGGCAGTTCGTCCAGGGCGACGACGTACTTGCGGTCCACCCGGCTCTGCAGCGCGGCCCGGTCGATCAGCTCGGCGAGCCCGACCGGGGGCAGGCCGGCCAGCGCCGACGCGAACGGCGGCGGGGTCATCGACGTGCTCCCGCCGGCACCGGCGAACCGGGGGTGGTCGCCGGGGTGCGGTGGGCCACCGAGTAGCGCACGTCGACCACGGTGGTCTCGTTCACCAGGTCGACCCGCTGGGCGGTGGCGACGTGCACCCGGGCGTTGAGCAGCTGTTCCAGGTGGGCGACGAGGGCGACGTGGTCGGTGACGGCCGAGTCGAGCACCAGGATCTGGTGCCGGTAGTGCCGGAACACCCGGCGGTGGTCGCCGAGGAACATCACCGCGAGGATGAGCGCCATCAGGCCGCCGTTGAGCCAGACCGAGCGGGTGCCCAGCGCGCCGAGCAGGCCGAGGGCGAGGGCCGAGAAGTAGTACGCCACCTCGTGCTGGTCCAGTTCGGTCGAGCGGAGCCGGATGATGGACAGCACCCCGAACAGGGCCATCCCCAGCCCGACTCCGGCACCGACGTTGCTGGCGCTCAGGGCGCTGGCCACCGCGAGGACCCCGACGTTGACCCCCAGGTAGGCGACGACGAGGTCGCGGCGTCGGTGTCGGGGGAAGTAGAGCCCGAACACGAGCAGCGCCACCGCGCAGATGTCGATCGCGAACAGGATGACCTGCGTCATGTCTCTGGTTCCTCCCGGCTCGTCGGCGTGCCGGTCCGGCACCGCCTGCGTCAGCCCGGGGAGAAGCCACGGCGGTCAGCCGGAGCCGATCATCTTTTCGGTAAACTTTCGGTTACTCTTTCGGAACTGTAGGCATAACATTGAGAAACGTCAATCAGTTGTCCTGTGTGGGTGACGTGGTGAGACGCCGACGAGACGGCTGCTCCGGGCGGGGGAGGGGCGGCTGGCGGAGGGCCGCACTCGGCGGAGTGTCCGGGCCGGGGTGTCGAAACTTTCGGGACCGTCCGGCGCGGGATGGCCGGAACCTTCGACGGGGCGTCCGGCGGGTGTCAGAACAGGGTGAGCGGCCCGGTCGGGATCGGTTCGGGCAGCGCCGCCAGGGCGGGCACCCGGGCCCGTACCTCGTCGTGGAACCGGCGGGCGAGCAGCGGTGCGTCGGCGTTGTCCGGGGTGTGTACGAACACGGTCGGCGAGCGGCCCTCCCGCAACCAGCCGGCGGTGATCTCCACCCAGCGCTGCCAGCCCGCCACGGTCTCCGCCTCGGCGTCGCGGCCGAGGTACCTGACGATCGGCCGGTCGGTCAGCGCCGCCGTCCGCAACGGCAGCCGGGGCTTCTTCGTCCACGCCTCCCGTTCCGCGTCACTGGTCGGCGGGGTGCTGAAGAACGCGGTGGTGTCGAAGGGCACCCACTCGGCGGACGCCTCGGCGAGCACCGCCTCCAGCAGTCGCGTCGCGCGGGGCTCCCGGAAGAAGGCGGGGTGCCGGACCTCGACGGCGTACCGGTGTCCTGGTGGCAGCCGGCGCAGGAAGTCGGCGAGCACGGGGACGTCCGTCGGGGTGAACGACCCCGGCAGTTGGATCCACAGGGCGTGCGTCCGGCTGCCCAGGGGGGCGATCGCGTCGAAGTAGGCCCGCAGCGGCGCGTCGGCGTCGACGAGCCGCCGTTCGTGGGTGACCACCTTCGGCAGCTTGAGGACGAACCGGAAGTCGGGACCGGTCTGCCGGGCCCAGGACTCCACGGTCTCCCGGGTCGGGGTGGCGTAGAACGTGGTGTTGCCCTCGACCGCGTCACACCAGCCGGCGTAGTGCCGCAGTCGCTCGTGCACCGGCAGCGGGTGGGCGATCAGCCGCCCCTGCCAGGACCGGTGGGTCCACATCGCGCAGCCGACGTGCAACCGCATGCTCCCGACCCTCCCGCGACGCCACCCGACCCGTCCGATCGCCGCACGCTATCGGAGCGCCGGCGACGCGCCACGGGCGGTCCGGTGGACCCGCCCCGGAGGTCGCGGATCGTCAACTTCCGGTTGACGATCCGGGAGCGTCAACCTATGGTTGACGCATGACGGAATCCACTCAGCTCCCGCACCCTGTCCGCCTCGACGAGCTGATCCAGGCCATCAAGAAGGCCCGGCCGGACGCGCTCGACCAACTCAGCGACGCGGTGCTCGTCGCCGACCACCTCGGCGACCTCGCCGACCACCTGATCGGCCACTTCGTCGACCAGGCCCGCCGCTCCGGAGCCTCCTGGACCGAGATCGGCAACAGCATGGGGGTGAGCAAGCAGGCCGCCCAGAAGCGCTCCGCCGCGAAGGCCGACGCGGCCGCGACGCTGGACCCCAACGCCGGCTTCAGCCGCTTCACCCCGCGTGCCCGCAACGTGGTGATCGCCTCGCAGGAGGAGGCCCGCAGCGCCGGCAACCCGGAGATCCGCCCGGAACACCTGGTGCTCGGCCTGCTCGCCGAACCCGAAGGCCTCGCCGCCCGGGCCCTGGTCGCCGAAGGGCTGGGCCCGGACGCCGTCCGGGAGGCGGTCGCCGCCGCGCTGCCCGCCGCGTCCGACCAGGTCCCCGACCTGATCCCGTACGACGCGCAGGGCAAGAAGGCCCTCGAACTCACCTTCCGGGAGGCGCTGCGGCTCGGGCACAACTACGTCGGCACCGAGCACATCCTGCTGGCCCTGCTGGAGTTGGAGGACGGCACGGGCGTGCTGTCCGGCCTCGGCCTGACCAAGGAGCGGGCCGAGGCCCACCTGGCCGCAGCCCTCGCCGGATTCGCCGACGGCAAGTAACAGCCCGACCTGGCCGGGGGCCGTCCCGCACGGCAGGCCGGGAAAGGGAAGGGCAGGCCGGGGCCGGGCGCGGCACCGGGGGCGCGCCCGGCCGGCCGGTCAGTCGCCGGTGGGGAAGCCGTACCGCAGCGCGTGCTCCGGGTCGGCCGGGTCGATCTGCCGGATGCCGGCGTCGGCGAGGCGCTTGTTGACCTCGTCGAGCTGCTCGCGCACCAGCCGGGCCTCGTCCTCGGTGACCCGCCCCCGGTGCGGCTTCCCGGCGTGCTCCAGGGTGCCGTAGTCGATCTTCTCGGTGCTCTTGCGGGCCTTCGGCGGGCGGACCCGCTCGGCGGTACGCAGCAACTGGGCCATCGGGGTGTCGGTCGCCATCGCGTCGAACTCGCTGGCGGTCAGCACCACCCGGCGCGGTTCCCCACCGGCGTGCCGGTCGTGGATCTCGACCACCGCCACGTCGAGCGCGGCGTCGTCGATGCTCTCCACCTCGGTCACGGTGGCGTCCAACTGCACGGGCCCGGCCACCAGGTCGGGGTGCTCCAGCACGACGACCCGGACCACCTCGTCGTCGGGACGCAGCACCGTGCCGCTGAAGTCGGAGACGTGGATCGTCTTCTTGCCCATGCGCTGCGGTTCTCCTGTCGCTGGCCGGAATCGACCACAAGACGCTACCCGACAGGTGTGCGAACGCCCCGGCCGGACACCCCGGTGGGACGGTTGGCGCGTGGTGGAGCCGCCGGCGGCCGCGCGGTGGCACCCGGCGGGTCGGCGCGGTCGTCGGTCGCCGGTCCGGGCGCGTCCGCCGGTGGCCACGGGGGACGGACCGGGGCCGTCGTCGCGGGCGCGCCGTGCCGGGTCAGTGGGCGGTGAGGCCGCGTCGGGAGGAGATGCCGGCGGGGAGGGTGTTCAGCTCACCCCAGGACAGTCGGGCGTCGACGCCGCGACCGCACCGGGCCTCCCGGTAGCGCGGCTGGGCCGGGAACCGGCCGGCACCCCCCGCGGTGTTCCACAGTCGTGCGCTGTCCTGCTGGTACCGCTCGTTCGGCTGCATGGGCATGGCCATTACCGTCCCAAAGAAAGGTGTCCATGTATGGAAATAGATATGACGCACGGTCGATGGACCGGGTTCCGGTGAGGCAGCTCACGGTCCGGTTCCCCTCTACCCATGACGCGCTCCCGGCAACCGGGCGTCGGCCGGGACGGCCCGGCGTACCGTGGATCATGAAGTGATCCACCGGGTGAGAGGGGCGGGCGGTGCTGGACCGGCGGCTGTACCTGCACCTGGCGACCTGGCTCGGGCAGTGGCCGGCGCCGCCCGGCCTGCACGTGGTCGGCTCGTGGCGGCGGGTGCGTCCGGCCTGGGACGGCCGGGTCCGTCCGGCGGTCGCGGTCCGGGCCGGCGGCAGCACCGTGCTCTCCGTGCCACCCGGGCTGGTCGCGGCCGTCCGTGAGCTGGCCGCCGGACCCCGGTCCGCCCTGTCCGGGGCGCTGCCGACGCTGGTCGGGCAACCCGGGTGGGTGGTCAACGACGACGTGTTCCGGTGGTGCCTCGCGCCGGCCGCGCTCCCCGACGTGGGCTGCTGGACGCCCCCCGCCGATCCCGCCCTGCCACCCTGGCTGCACCTGTTCGACCGCGAGGTGCTCGTGGTCCGGGACGCCGACGGCGGTTACCTGGCCGGCGTCGGCATCAAGCGGCACGACGCGTACGGGCACGAGCTGGCTGTCGGCACGGTGCCCGCGGCGCGCGGCCGGGGGCTGGCGCGCCGGCTCGTCGCGCAGGCCGCCCGCCGGGTGCTCGACGAGGGCGCCGTCCCCACCTACCGGCACGATCCGGCGAACACCGGTTCCGCCCGGGTCGCCGAGGCCGCCGGGTTCGCCGACCGGGGCTGGTCGACCTACGGCGTCTACCCGCCGTGAGGGCGGCGGGCCGGCGGCGCGGACCGTGGATCCCGGGCCGGATCCACGGTCCGCTGCCTGCCCCAGGCCCCGCCGTGACCGGTGGCCACCGGTCGACCCTCGGTGCCGGTCACGCTACGTACTCGGATGCCCGCTCGGCAAGGGGTGGCCGGCGGGTTCTCTCTGTCCAGTAATGGACTTGAGCTGGGGTTAAGGAAGAATTTCGCCCTCGAAGCCCGGTGACGCAACGTGCTCGTCGTCCGCTCCCCCGGCTGCCCGCCAGGGTGATGTCAGGAGCCACCGGTAGGGTCGGGCGTCGCGGCGAGAGCCGGCGCGCGGTCGGGAACGGCCGGATGGCCAGGAGCGGACGGACATGCAGCTGCCGACACCGGGCGAGGGGCACGGGCGGGTGGTCCTGGCACCGGTGGGTGACCTGGACATCGCCACCGTCCCCGGGCTGCAACGCGACCTCGACGAGGCGCTGTGCCACCCCGGTCTGCTGGAGATCGTCGTCGACCTGACAGCCGTCACATTCCTCGACTCGACGGGGGTGGCCGCGTTGCTGCGCGGGGCGGCCGAGGCGGTCGGCCGGGGGGCCACCCTACGACTGGTCGACCCGCAACCGGTGGTGTCCCGGGTCCTGCGGATCACCGCGGTCGGCCGGCTGCTCGGCCTCCCCGACGACTACGGCGACCCGGCCCCCTGGCGGCGCTGACCGGTCCGGGGCGCCGACCGGTCGCGCCCCGGGCGTGGCCGGCGTCGAGGCGGACCGGTCAGCGGCACGTCGCCGGCCCGGCCGGCTCTTCCGCGCAGGTGCGCCCGCCCATCGGGGACGGCCCGTCAGCCGGTCAGGCCGAGCACCTCCGCCGCCGCCCGGCCGTTGGCGTGGCTCGCGCCGTAGGTGGTGACGAAGGCCCGCGCCCCGGCCGGCCGCCACCGCCCCGGCCAGCCCATCTCCACCACCGTCACCTGGTGCGTCGCGGCCAGCGCCTCGACCAGCGCGGGACCGCCGGCCAGCCGGTGCAGGTGCCGTCCGACCAGCACGACCGGCCGGTCCCCGGCGAGCCGCCGCACCGTGGCCGGGTCGACCTCGGTGGCGACCACCCGGAGCTGTTCGACGTCGGCCAGGTGCGGGCCCAGCCCCCACGGCACCCGGCCCTCGGCGACGGTGGCGGCGGCGTACACCTGCACCACGAGCGGCCGTGCCGGCCCGGTCGGGTCGCCCTCCACCCGCACCGCCCGGCGGGCGGCCCGGTACCCGAGGCCGGGCTCGGCCGGCCCGGTGGGAGCGGGCGGGCGGGCGGCACCGGTCCAGGCGGCGAGCGCGGCGGCGCGACCGGCGGCCTGCTCCACCCGGGCCCGGTCGAGCCGGCCGTCCCCGAGCGCCCCGACGATCTCGGCCACCACCCGCTCGACCAGCGCCGCGTCGACCTTCGCGCCCAGGCAGAGCAGGTCCGCCCCGGCGGCCAGGGCCCGCACGGCGGCCGGCCCGACCCCACCGGCGGCGACGGCCGCGCCCTTCATCTCCAGCGCGTCGGTGACCACCGCGCCGGTGAAGCCGTACTCGCCGCGCAGCAGGTCGACCAGGACGGCCCGGCTGAACGTGGCCGGCCCGTCCCCGGTCAGCGCCGGCACCCGGATGTGCGCCGTCATGACCGCCTGCACGCCCGCGTCGACCGCCGCCGCGAACGGCGGCAGGTCACGGGCCCGCAGCAGCGCCGCGTCGGCGTCCACGGTGGGTAGTTCGTGGTGCGAGTCGGCGACGGTCGCGCCGTGGCCGGGGAAGTGTTTGGCGCAGGCCGCCACCCCCACCGACTGGAGACCCGCCACGGCGGCGGCCGTGTGGGCGGCCACCCGGCCCGGGTCGGCCCCGAACGCGCGGGTGCCGATCACCGGGTTCTCGTCGGCCGTGTTCACGTCGACAGTGGGGGCCAGGTCGACGGTGACGCCGACGGCGGCCAGTTCGCCACCGATCGCCGCGTATACCTCCCGGGTGAGCGCGGTGTCGTCGACCGCGCCGAGCGCCGCGTTGCCCGGGTACGGGCTGCCGGTGGCGTGCGCCAACCGGGTCACGTCGCCACCCTCCTCGTCGATGGCGACCAGCACGTCGGGCCGGGCGGCGCGCAACGCCGCGGTGCTCGCCGCGAGCTGGCCCGGGTCGTGCACGTTCCCGCCGAACAGGGTGTGCCCGGCCAGCCCCTCGGCGACCAGCGCGACCGCCCAGTCGGGCGGCACCTGCCCCGGGTACGCGGCCAGCAGCATGCCCAGCGCCAGCCGGCGCAGTCCTGGATCGACCCCCACCTGAACCCCCTCTCCCGCCGCCCCGGACCCGCGCCGACGCCGGACCGGCCGGCGGTCGGCGGGTGCCGGCAGACGGCACGTGTGTCGGCACGGGCGGCCGGGTCGTCCGAGTTCCCCGCCGCGGGGCGGCCGATACGCTACGGACATCCCTGATCAACGCGATTCGGTAAGCAGAGTTTACGAAAACCAGAGGACGTGGCATGAGTGCGACCCGGCTGCCCGGAACCCCCCGACTGTTGCGGGCGCTCAACGACCGTGCGGCGCTGGAGCTCCTGCTCGAACGCGGCCCGCTCACCCGCGCCCGGCTCGGCGAGCTGACCGGCCTGTCCAAGGTCACCGCCTCGCAGCTCGTCGAGCGGCTGGAGGAGCGGGGCCTGGTCGCCCGGGTCGGTGAACAGGCCGGTGGGCGGGGGCCGAACGCGCAGCTCTACGCCGTGCGGCCGGGCAGCGCGTACGTGGTCGGGGTGGACGTCGGCGCGGAACGGGTGGTGGCCGCCTGCGCGGACATCACGGGCGCGGTCGTCAGCCAGGTCGAGCAGTCCACCCGGGACACCGACGACCCGGTCGGCGTGGTGCACACGGCGGTGGTGCAGGCGGCCAGCCGGGCCGGCGCGGAGCTGGACAGCGTACGGCGGGTGGTGCTCGGCACCCCCGGTCTGGTCGACCCGGCCACCGGGGACATCACCTTCGCGTTCAACCTGCCCCGCTGGCACCGGGGCCTGCTCGCCGCGCTGCGCGAGGACCTGCACACCCCGGTCGTCTTCGAGAACGACGTCAACCTGGCCGCCGTCGCCGAGGCGCAGTCCGGGGCCGCGCAGGGGCTGGCGGATTTCGTCCTGGTCTGGGTGGGTGCCGGGGTGGGCCTGGCGATCATGCTGGGTGGTCGGCTGCACCACGGCAGCAGTGGCGCGGCCGGCGAGATCGGCTACCTGCCGGTGCCGGGGGTGCCGATCCCCAGGGACGTCTCGCGCCGGGCGAAGCCCGCGTTCCAGCAGCTCGCCGGGGCGGACGCGGTCCAGGCGGTGGCCCGGGAGCACGGCATCGACGCGCCCGACGCGGCGGGTGCGGTGCGGGCCGCCATCGCCGCCGGCACCGCCGGTGGCCCGCTGCTCGACGAGCTGGCCCGACGGCTCGCCCTCGGGGTGGCCAGCACCTGCGTCGTGCTGGACCCGCCGCTGGTGGTGCTCGCCGGTGAGGTGGGGCAGGCCGGTGGGGCGGCGCTGGCCGAGCGGGTGCAGCACGAGGTGGCCGCGATCACCCTGGTCCGGCCCCGGGTGGTGCCTACCGGGCTGACCGAGGAGCCGATCCTGCGGGGGGCGCTGCGGACCGCGCTGGACGCCGTGCGGGACGAGGTGTTCGGGTCGACCGTCGGCTGACCGACCACCCCGCCCGTCCGTCGTCATGAAGGAATACTTCACCACTGCGCCGGTCACGGCAAGATGTTGCCGTGACCGGCGCAGTGGGTCGGGCCGCCCTAGACCAGGTCGCGGCGGCGGAACGCGACGAACGCGGACCCGGTCACCGCACCGGTCAACGCCAGCAGCACCAGCAGCGCCGGCCCCCAGGTGATCGCGTAGACGCCGCCGTCGCAGACGCCGCTGCCCGGCGGGCAACCCCGGTCGTCCCAGAACTCCAACCGGCCGGACAGCCAGGCACCCAGGTAGTTCGAGAGCATCAGCAGGTCCGCCCGGGCCACGTCGAGGATCTGCAACACCAGCCGGCCGCCCATCTCCCACACCACCGCGTACGCGGCGACCGCGCCGAGCGCCGCCGAGGTGTGCCGGCCCAGCGTGGCGATCCCGAAGCCGAGCGCGGTCGACAGCAGCACCAGCACCAGGCCCCGCCCGTAGATGGCCCCCAGTCCGCCCCAGAACTGCCCGTCCAGCGGGCCCGGCACCCCCGCCGTCTGCCCGATCGTCCAGAACGTGCCCAGGTAGAGGGCCGACGCCAGCACCGCGAGCGCGGCCACCACCCCGACCAGGGTGCCCAGCTTCGTGCCGAGCACGGTCAGCCGGCCCGGACGCCACAGCAGCAGGTTCACCACCCCGCCCGAGTTCAGGTCGGCACCGATGTACGACGCGCCCACCAGGAAGCCGAACAGCACCAGGAACGCGATCAGGAAGTAGAGCAGCCCCCGCGCCTCCTGGGAGAAGATGAAGACCGAGGTGAGGTAGTCGGTGGCCAGCGGCAGCCGCTCCATCCGCGCCGGGTCCACCTCGGCACAGTCGGCCGGCACGTACCCGGCGTCCTCGGTGATCGGGATCTCGCCGGCGCGGACCCGCAGGCAGCGGGTGTGCTCCGCCTCCAGCACGGCCACCGCCTGCGCGGCCTGCTCCTGCGCGGCGGACATCTCCGACGCCGTCGGCCGGTGCGACCCGATCAGGGTGGTCGCGGTGGTCACCGCGAACGCCACCGCGAGCAGCAGCACCATCAACTGGACGAAGCGGCGGGCGGCCAACCGCTCCACCTCGGCACGGACCAGGTTCACGCGTCCACCCTCCGACCGTCGGTCCGGTCCAGTTCGACAAGCGGTTCGTCGGCGTCACCCGCGTCGGTGCCGTCCGGCTGCCCCGGCGGCGTCGCCCCGGCGGTGAGGTCGAGGAAGACGCTCTCCAGGTCCGGCCGGACCGGGGTCAGCTCGCGGACCCACAGGCCCTGCCCACCGAGGGTGCTGCTGATCAGCTCCGGCTCCGGTGCGCCCCCGACCACCAGCACGTCGTCGGGGTGGACGGCGACCGTCAGCCCGGCCTCCCGCAGCAGCCCCGCGCCCCGTTCCGACTCGGCCACCCGGACCCGCCACTCGTGCGGGTCGTGCCCGGCCAGCACGTCGTCCACCCGGCCCGCCGCCACCCGGCGGCCCCGCGCGATGATCGTGACGTGGTCGCAGATCAGCTGGATCTCGGCCAGGATGTGGCTCGACACCAGCACGGTCACCCCGGACCCGGCGAGCGTGCGCATCAGGTCCCGCATCTCCCGGATGCCGGCCGGGTCCAGCCCGTTCGCCGGCTCGTCCAGGATCAGCAGCTCCGGGTTCTTCAGCAGCGCCGACGCGACGGCGAGGCGCTGCTTCATGCCCAGCGAGTAGCTGCGCACCCGGTCCTCGCCCCGCTCCCGCAGGCCGACCTGGTCGAGCACCTCGTCCACCCGGGACGGCGGCACGCCGCCGGCCACCGCCAGCAACCGCAGCGTCCGGTGCCCGGTGAAGTTGCCGAAGAACTGCGGACTCTCCACGATCGCGCCCACCCGGCCGGTGACCCGACCCAACTGCTCCGGGGCCGGCGCACCCAGCACCCGCAGCTCCCCGGCGTCGGCGTTGACCAGCCCCAGCAGGGCGCGCAGCGTGGTGGTCTTGCCGGAGCCGTTGGGGCCGAGGAAGCCGTGCACCTGGCCCGCCTCGACGACCATGTCGAAACCGTCCACCGCCACCCGCCTGCCCCGCCTGATGGTGCGGAACGTCTTGCGCAGACCGGCGATCTCGATGACCGCGCTCATCCGCACCACCCCTCGTCTCGTACGGGCATGGGCCGTCCTCCCGGGATGGTGACCAACGACACGGTGCCCCACCCTATGGCCGGGCCACCGCCCGTGAGGGGCGGCCTCGGGCTGCGTGGTTGGATGGGGCGGTGACTGGTGACCCGTTCCCCGCCGCAGCCGCCCCCTCGACCGTGGACGCGGATCTGGTGGTCAGCCTGGACGGCGTCGCCGTCCGGCGATCCGGCACCGCCCTGCTGCACGACGTCGACTGGCGGGTCGAGCTGGACGAACGCTGGGTGGTGCTCGGCCCCAACGGTGCCGGCAAGACGACCCTGCTCAACCTCGCCTGCGGTCAACTGCACCCGAGCACGGGCGTCGTGCACGTGCTCGGCGAGCGGATCGGCCGCACCGACCTCACCGAGCTGCGGACCCGGATCGGCCTCACCACCGCTGCCGTGGCCGAGCGCATCCCCGCCGAGGAACGGGTCGGTGACGTCGTGCTCACCGCCGCCTGGTCGGTGGTCGGCCGCTGGCGGGAGAGCTACGACCAGGCCGACGAGGCCCGCGCCCGCGCCCTGCTCGGGCAGCTCGGCGTCGGCCACCTGGCGGACCGGACGTACGGCACCCTCTCCGAGGGCGAGCGCAAGCGGGTGCAGGTCGCCCGCGCCCTGATGACCGACCCGGAACTGCTGCTGCTCGACGAGCCGGCCGCCGGGCTCGACCTCGGTGGACGCGAGGACCTCGTGGGCCGGCTCGCCGAGCTGGCCCACGACCCGGACGCCCCGGCCCTGGTGCTGGTCACCCACCACGTCGAGGAGATCCCGCCCGGGTTCACCCACGCGCTGCTGCTGCGGGACGGCGCCGTCGTCGCCCAGGGCCTACTCGCCGACACCCTGACCGCCGACAACCTCAGCAAGACCTTCGGCCTGCCCCTGCTGGTCGAACGCCGCGCCGACCGCTGGACCGCCCGCGCCGCCTAACCCCCCACCCCACCCCACCCCGGCGTCGATCAAGGAATTGTGGTGGGGGAAAGACCCTCCCGTGCCCCTTTTGCGGCCACCACAAGTCCATGATCGACGGGATGGGCGGGGCGGGGTGGGGATTTAGACTCGTCGTGGTTGTGGGTGGCGGGGCGGTGGGGAGGTTGTGGTGTCGGTGGGAGGTGGAGTGCGGCAGAGCCGGATCGTCGTGGTGGGCAGCGCCAACATGGACGTGGTCGGGGCCGGCCCGACACTGCCCCGGCCGGGGGAGACCGTGCTCGGCAGCCACTTCGTGATGGTGCCCGGGGGCAAGGGCGCCAACCAGGCCATCGCCGCCGCCCGCGCCGGTGCCGCCTGCACCTTCCTCGGCGCGCTCGGCTCCGACTCGTTCGGTGTCACCCTGCGGGCCAGGATCACCGCCGCCCAGGTGGACGCCACCCACCTGCGGGTGGTCTACGGGGCGTCCGGGGTGGCGCTGGTGATGGTCAACGCGGCCGGGGAGAACGCCATCCTGGTCACCCCCGGCGCGAACGCCGCCTTCACCGCCCTCACCGACGCCGAACTGGACGCCGTACGCGGGGCGGACGTGCTGGTCGCCCAGTTGGAGATCCCGGTCGAGACGGTGACCGAGGCGGCGCTGGCCGCCCGTGCCGCCGGCACCCGGATGATCCTCAACGCCGCGCCGGCCCGGCAGGTGCCCGCCGAGCTGCTGGCGGCGGTGGACCTGCTGGTGGTCAACGAGACCGAGGCGCAGCTGCTCACCGGCCGGGGGCGGGACGACCCGGGGGCGCTGCTGGCGCTGGTGCCCCGGGCGGTGCTCACCCTCGGCGGCGGGGGCGCCTGGTACGTCGAGCGGGACGCCCCCGCCGTGCACGTGCCCGCCGTCGCGGTGGACGTGGTCGACACGACCGCCGCCGGGGACGCGTTCACCGGTGCCCTGGCCGTGGCCTGGGGTGAGGGCCGGACGGTGGTCGACGCGGTGCGCTGGGCGGCGGCGGCCGGTGCGGCGTGCGTCAGGCGGCTCGGTGCGTCGGTGGCGCTGCCCGAGCGTGCCGAGATCGACGCCCTCTACGCCCCGGCCGCCGGTGCCTGACCGGCGGCTCAGCCGGCCGGGTCGTCGCTGAGCCGTTCACCCCGGCGGCGCAACATGCCCAGGCCGGGGATGCCGGCGACGGCGAGCTTGAGGTCACGGGTCACGTCGAGCAGGTCGTGCAGGTCCGGGCCGACCCGGTCGAGGGTGGCCAGGATCGGCAGCACGTCCGAGGTCAGGTGCTCCTTGAGCTTCGGCAGTTCGTCGACGAGCCGGATCGCCGCAGCCACTTCCTCGTGGCTCAGCTCGGCCACGAACCGGTTCGCCATCGGCGCGCCCCGCCGCAACGCCGGCTCGTACGCACCCATCAGCTCGGCCGCGACGGTGGCGGCGCCCTCCGCGGTGGCCACCGTGCCGGCGGCCCGGTCGGCCACCGCCCCGGCCTCGGCGACCACCTCGCCGGCCGCCCGGGACACCTGCCCGGCCCCGGCCACCACCCCGGCCGCCGCGTCGGCGACCTCGGTGGCCCGGGTGACGGTCGTGGTCGCCGCCGCGCTGATCACCGCCACCTCGCGCACCGCCTCCTCGGCGTCGGTGAGCACCCGGTCCGTGCGGTCCAGGCTGCCCTCGATCCGGTCCACCACCCCGTTGATCCGGGTCAGCAGCGCCTCCACCCCGTCGAGCACGGAGAAGGCGCGGGTCGGCACGGCGGCGAACGAGGCGGCCGAACCGAACGCCTGGTCGAGGGCGGAGCGGGTGAGACCGACGACGTCGGCCGGTCGGGGCAGGGGGATGGCCATGTCACCCAGTGTGCGTCGGGTCGGCCAGCGCCGCCCGCCGGGACGGTCCCGGACGGGCGGTAGGGTGCCCGCATGTCGCTCCGTCCCCCCGGCGAGACGCCGGCCGGTCGGGGCCGCGCGGCGCTGACGGTCCTCGCCGTGCTCGCCCTGCTCCTCGGTGGCTACGGGCTGCTGCGGGCGGACGCCGGCCTGACCACCCGGCAGGTCACCGCCGACGGGGTGCCGCTGACCCTGGTACGGGCCGCCGACGACGGGGCGGGCGCGGTGCGCCGGCCGGGGGTGGTGATCGCGCACGGCTTCGCCGGCTCGGCCCGGTTGATGCGTCCGCTCGCCGACACGGTCGCCCGGCAGGGCGCGGTCGCGCTGCTGCTCGACTTCGCCGGGCACGGCGGCAACCCGGCCGGGCTGCCCGGGGCGGGCAGTGACGACACGGCGTCCCGCGGCACCCTGACACACGACCTGGCGGTCGCCGTCGCCTACCTGCGGGGCCGGCCCGACGTCGATCCGACGCGGATCGTCCTGGTCGGACACTCGATGGGCGCGGGGGCGGTGACCCGGTACGCCGCCGGCCACCCCGACATCGCCGGCACCGTCGCGATCTCGCTGCCCGACGGCGGTGACCTGCCCGACGCCCGGCCGCAACGGCTGCTGCTGATCGTCGGCGGCCTGGAGTTCCCCGCCTTCCGGGCCACCGCCGAGGCGACCGCCCGCCGGGGCGACGGGCGACGGGTGGTGGTCGTCCCCGGCGTCGAACACATCTCGGTGCTCTTCGCCGGCCGTACCCACCGTGAGGTCGCCGCGTGGGTCGGCGTCGACGGTGCGGCACCGCGCCCGGCCGCCCGGCTGGTCCCGGCGGCGTTGCTGCTGCTCGGGTTCGGGCTCGGCTTCGTGCCGCTGGCGGCCCTGCTGACCGGCCGTCGCGGGCGGCGCGTCGGGCCGGCACCCGACGTGCCGGCACCCGTCGTGCTGGTGGTGGCGACGGCCGTCACCGGCCTGGGGGTGCTGCTCGCCCCGGTGCTGCCGACCACCCGGCTGCCGCTCGCGGTCGGTGGCTACCTCACCGGCTTCCTGCTGGTCACCGGCGTCCTGCTGGCCGCCGCACGGCACTGGCCGCTGCGCCTGTCCGCCGCCGGCCCCACCCCCGCCGCGCCGGCCGCGGCCGGCGGGCCAGTCCCGGCCACCGGCGGGCGTACGCCGCTGCGGCCGGTGGTCGCGGCCCTGCTGCTGACCGGGTACGCCGGGGTCGCCGTCGCCGTGCCGATCCATCTCGGCCTCACCTGGGCGCTGCCGGTGGGCGCGCGGTGGTGGCTGCTGCCGGTGGTGACGGTCGGCTGCCTGGTGTTCCTGGCCGGCGCGGAGCTGTTCACGCGGGGGCGGAGTTGGCGGTACGCGGCGGTCGGCGCGCTCGCCGTGCCGGCGCTGGGCGGGGCGGCGGTGGTGGGCTTGGCCCCCGGTTTCGTGCTGCTGGTGGTGCCGCTGTTCGTGGTGCTGCTCGGGTGGCAGGCCGCCTGGGCGGCGGTGCTGCGGCGGGCCGGTGCGCCCCGCTGGGCGCCGGCGGTGGTGGGTGCGGTCCTGGTGGCCTGGCCGGTCGCCACCGCGCTGCCGCTGAGCTGACCCGCGGCCGCGGAGGCGGGGGCGACCGCCCGGTCGGGGCGGACCGATGTCACCGGGGTTCGCCCTGCTGCTCGACGGCGCGCTGGACGGCGCGGTAGATCTGCCCGAACCGCAGCGCGTCGGGGGTACGCAGCAGCATCACCTCCTGCCCCAGGTGCTGCACCCACAGTTCGTTGACCTTGTTGCCGCGTTCGTAGGACCGGTCCAGCCAGCCGAGCGGCAGCTCCAGGAAGGGCAGCAGGGCGAGCACCCCGACGCCGCAGGCGGCCAGGACGAGCAGGGCCGGTTTCCACTCGCCCCGGTCCTGCGCCGACCAGACCAGCGAGACCACACAGATCAGCGCGATCAGCGGGGGCAGCGAGAGCAGCAGCACCAGCACCCCGCGCCCGAGGATGCGGGACCGGACGGCCAGCGTGGTGGCCCCGCGCGCGTGCCAGACGTACGCGACGTCGGCGATCCGTACGACCTGCCCACCGGCCCGGATCGACTCGGAGGTCACCTGCACCGTGTCGTCCCGGTAATAGAGGGTCATCACTAACCCTAACCGTTAGCAGGCGACCGGTGCCGCTGTGTGGCCGACGGATCGCGCACCCGGCGCACCGGGCGGCGGCCGACGCACGGTCCCGTCCTGTGCCCCGACTCAGTCTGCGGACCCGCCCGGGGCGGTCACCGCCTACCGCCCGTCCTCGGCCCCTGCCCGGCCGGGCCGGTCGCGGTCGGCCCCGTCGCCCGCGCCGGTGACCCGCCGGGCCGGCGGGGCGGGGCGGCATTCTCCATCGCCCGCTGCACCGCCCGGTAGATCCGGCCGAAGCGCAGCGCGTCGCCGGTGCTCAGCAGCAGCACCGGCCGCCCCTGCCAGCGCACCCACAGCTCACGCTGCCGGCTGCCCCGGTCGTAGGAGCGGTCCAGGGCGTCGAAGAGGCAATCGGCGACCGGCCCGACGGCCAGCCCGACCAGCACCGACGCCCCCACGATGGCGAGCGTGACGGTGGGGGAGCGGTGCAGCCGTACCGCCACCGCGACGCCGATCGCCGCGGCCACCAGCGGACCCGCGAGGGCGGCCCCGACCGCGCCCCGCCCGGCCAGCACCCGCCAGGAGCGGCTGCCCCGGCGGTGCCAGACCAGGCCGATCTCGGCCAGCGGAAAGGCCCGGCCGTCGACCCGGATGGCGGCGGAGGTGACCTGCACCGACCGGTCGTCGTAGTACGTGATCATCGCTGGACTCCCGAGCGCGGGGGGCGAACACCAGACTACGTACCCCAACGACCCGGGTCGTAAGGTTGGCACGCGACTTCGACGAGGAAGTGAGGGCAGCGTGAGCGAGTTCGTGCGGCTGGAGACCAGGGACGGCATCGGCACCATCCGGCTGGAGCGGCCACCGATGAACGCGCTCAACAAGCAGGTCCAGGAGGAGCTGCGGGCCGCCGCCACGGCCGCCGCCGCCGACCAGGCCGTCCGCGCCGTCATCGTGTACGGCGGGGAGAAGGTCTTCGCCGCCGGTGCGGACATCAAGGAGATGGCCGACATGTCCTACGTGGACATGGCCGGGCGGGCCGCCGACCTGTCCAGCGCCGTCGGTGCGCTCGCCCGGATCCCCAAGCCGGTGGTCGCCGCGATCACCGGGTACGCCCTCGGCGGCGGCTGCGAGCTGGCGCTGGCCTGCGACTGGCGGGTGGTGGCCGAGGACGCCAAGCTCGGCCAGCCGGAGATCAAGCTCGGGGTCATCCCCGGTGCGGGCGGCACCCAGCGACTGGCCCGGCTGGTCGGTCCGGCCCGCGCCAAGGATCTGATCATGTCCGGCCGGATGGTGGACGCGGCGGAGGCGCTGCGGATCGGGCTGGCCGACCGGGTCGCCCCGGCGGCCGAGGTGTACGACACCGCCGTCGCGCTGGTGCGCCCGTACCTGACCGGGCCGGTGCAGGCGTTGCGGGCGGCGAAGCTGGCGGTCGACGCCGGGCTGGACATGGATCTCGGCTCCGGGCTGGCCTGGGAGAGCCAGCTCTTCGCCGGACTCTTCGCCACCGACGACCGCCGCGAGGGGATGGCCGCCTTCGTCGAGAAGCGCAAGCCCGACTTCACCGGCCGCTGACCCGCCCCCGCCCCGGGACCGCGATCCGGCGGCCCCGGGGCGGGCCACCGTCCCGCCCCCGGCACCGTGCCGAGAACTGTTCACATCCTGGATACCGGCCAGTAGCGTGTGACTCCGGTCATGGACGAGGGGAGCGGCGATGACGGAACGGGTCGAGGGTCACGGCGGAGCGCTGGCGCTGGCGGCACTGCGGGCGCACGGCGTACGGGAGATGTTCACCCTCTCCGGCGGCCACGTCTTCCCGCTCTACGACGCCGCCCACACCTCCGGCTTCCCGCTCTACGACGTCCGGCACGAACAGTCCGCCGTCTTCGCCGCCGAGGCGGTGGCCAAGCTCCAGCGCCGCCCCGGCCTCGCCGTGCTCACCGCCGGCCCCGGCGTCACCAACGGCATCTCCGGCCTGACCAGCGCCTTCTTCAACGCCTCGCCGGTGCTGGTGCTGGGCGGGCGGGCCCCGCAGTTCCGCTGGGGTTCCGGCAGCCTCCAGGAGATGGACCACCTGCCGCTGGTCGCCCCGGTCACCAAGCACGCCGAGACGGTGTTCACCGCCGACGACATCCCCCGCGCGGTCTCCGCCGCGCTGACCACCGCGCTCACCCCGCACCGGGGCCCGGTCTTCCTCGACTTCCCGCTGGAGGCGATCTTCTCCGTCGGCGACGCCGACCTGCCCGCCCCGACACCCGTCGCGCCGGTCGAACCCGACCCGGACGAGGTGACGAAGGCCGCCCGGTTGATCGCCGCCGCCGCCCGCCCGGTGATCATCGCCGGCTCCGACGTGTACGCCGGGGACGCCGTCGCCGCGCTCCGCGAGGCCGCCGAGGCGTTGCAGGTGCCGGTCTTCACCAACGGCATGGGACGCGGCGCGCTCCCGCCGGAACACCCGCTCGCCTTCGCCAAGGCCCGCCGGGTCGCGCTCGGCGACGCGGACGTGGTGGTCGTCGTCGGCACCCCGCTGGACTTCCGGCTCAGCTTCGGCGACTTCGGCGACGCGGCGGTGGTGCACGTCGTCGACGCCCCCACCCAGCGGGCCGGGCACGTCCAGCCGGCCGCCAGCCCCGCCGGTGACCTGCGGCTGATCCTGTCCGCGTTCGCCGACCACACCGGCGACCGGGCCGACCACGCCGACTGGATCGAGCGGCTGCGGACCGCCGAGGACGCGGCACGGGCGCGCGACGCCGCCGAGATGGCCGCCGACACCGACCCGATCCGCCCCGCCCGGGTCTACGGCGAGCTGCGCCGGGCCCTCGCCCCGGACGCGATCACCATCGGCGACGGCGGCGACTTCGTCTCGTACGCCGGGCGCTACCTGGAGCCGTCGCAGCCCGGCACCTGGCTCGACCCCGGCCCGTACGGCTGCCTGGGCACCGGGATGGGCTACGCGATGGGGGCCCGGGTCAGCCACCCCGACCGGCAGGTCTGCGTGCTGATGGGCGACGGCGCGGCCGGCTTCTCGCTGATGGACGTGGAGTCGCTGGTCCGGCAGCGGCTGCCGGTGGTGATCGTGGTCGGCAACAACGGCATCTGGGGGCTGGAGAAGCACCCGATGCGGGCCATGTACGGCTACGACGTCGCCGCCGACCTCCAGCCCGAACTGCGCTACGACAGGGTGGTCGAGGCGCTCGGCGGCGCCGGGGAGACGGTGGCGAAGGCCGCCGACCTCCGTCCGGCCCTGGGGCGGGCGTTCGACGCCGGGGTGCCGTACCTGGTCAACGTGCTCACCGACCCGGCCGACGCGTACCCGCGGTCGTCCAACCTGGCCTGACCAGCGCGGCCCGCGACCGCCGCCGGACCCGGCGGTGGTCGGGTTCTGCCGTGCGGATAAACCGGCGGAATGTCAGTGGCGACGCACGTAACGTCAGACCCCTCGCCCATCGTTGGACGATCCAGCGATAACGACGGGAGTTCTGATGACATACGCCATCCGCGCCGAGGGGCTGGTGCGCCGGTTCGGCGACACCACCGCCCTGGCCGGGGTCGACCTGGCGGTCCCGGCCGGCACGGTCTTCGGTCTGCTCGGCCCCAACGGCGCCGGCAAGACCACCGCGGTACGGGTGCTCGCCACCCTGCTCGCCGCCGACGAGGGGCACGCCACCGTCGGCGGGTACGACGTCCGCCGCGACGCCCACCGGGTACGCCAGCTGATCGGCCTCACCGGCCAGTACGCCTCGGTCGACGAGAACCTGACCGGCACCGAGAACCTGCTGCTCATCGGCCGGCTGCTGGGCCTGTCCCGGCGGGACGCCCGGGACCGGGCGGCCGAGCTGCTGGCCGGGTTCCAGCTCACCGACGCCGCCGGCCGGGCCGCCAAGACCTACTCGGGGGGCATGCGCCGCCGGCTCGACCTGGCGGCCAGTCTCGTCGGCCGGCCGCAGGTGCTCTTCCTCGACGAGCCGACCACCGGCCTCGACCCGCGCAGCCGCAACGACCTGTGGGACATCGTCCGGGGGCTGGTCGCCGAGGGGGTGACCGTGCTGCTGACGACGCAGTACCTGGAGGAGGCCGACCAGTTGGCCGACGAGATCGCCGTGGTCGACCACGGGCGGGTCATCGCCCAGGGCACCCCGGAGGAGCTGAAGGCCAAGACCGGCGGCCAGGTGCTGACCGTCCGGCCGGTCGAGGCCGCCGACCTGCCCACCGTGCTCGCCGTCGTCGGCGAGGTGACCGGGGTCGACCCGGAGGTCACCCAGACCACGGTCAGCGCGCCGGTCAACGGCCCGGGCGCGCTGCCCGCCGTGGTCCGCCGGCTCGACGACGCCGAGGTGTACGTCGCCGAGCTGGCCCTGCGCGGGTCCAGCCTCGACGAGGTGTTCCTCTCCCTCACCGGCCACCGGGCCGAGGACGAGACCCCAGCCCTGGAAGGGAGCCCGGCATGACCGCCGCCACCGTCGCCGCCCCGTCGGCCCCCGCCACTCCGGCCCGCCGGCTCGGCCCGACCGCCGGCCTGCGGCACACCGGCACGCTGGCCTGGCGCAGCCTGGTGCAGATCAAGCACAACCCGATGGAACTGCTCGACCTGAGCATCCAACCGGTGATGTTCGTGCTGCTCTTCACGTACGTCTTCGGTGGGGCGATCTCCGGCAGCCCGGGGGAGTACCTGACCTTCGCGTTGCCGGGCATCATCGTGCAGAACGCCTTCTTCGCCACGATGACCACCGGGTTCGGTCTCAACCAGGATCTGACCAAGGGCGTGTTCGACAGGCTCCGGTCGCTGCCGGTGGCCCGCTGGTCCCCGCTCGCCGGCCGGATCGTCGCCGACACGGTCAAGCAGGCGTGGTCGTTGACCCTGCTGCTCGGCGTCGGGATGATCCTCGGCTTCCGGCTCGGCAACGGGGTGTTCGGCCTGCTCGGCGCGTTCGCCCTGCTGCTGGTCTTCTCGCTCGCCGCGGCCTGGATGTCGGTGCTGGTCGGGGTGCTGGTCAGCGAGCCGGACAAGGTGCAGATCTTCGGCTTCACGGTGATCTTCCCGCTGAGCTTCACCAGCAACGCCTTCGTGCCGACCGAGACCATGCCGTCCTGGTTGCAGCACTGGGTCGAGGTGAACCCGGTGACCATCCTGGCGAACGCGCTGCGGGGGCTGCTGGTCGGCGGGCCGGTCGCCGCGCCGGTGCTCCAGTCGCTGCTCTGGGCGGCGGCCATCGCCGCCGTCTTCGCCCCGCTCGCGGTGCGGGGCCTGCGCCGGCGGGTGTGATCCCGGCCGCCGTCAGAGTTCGGGCCGCTCGCCGTCGCGGGGCCGCTCGCCGTCCCGGGGAGCGGCATCCTCCCGGGGCGGCGTGCGGTCGGCCGACGCCGGGCCGGCCGGGGGTGCGGTGCCGTCGGGGGACGGGCCGTCGTCGCGGCGGCGCGGGTCGTCCTCCCGGCCGCGCAGGTCCTCCTCCCACCGCTGGAAGAGGGCGTTGTCGTCGCGGCGGACGCGTTCGTCGATCGACTTGAGGAACTCGGGATCGTCGTCGGGCGCGACGGGCCGCCGGCCGGCCGACGGCCAGCCCCGGCGGCGGTCACCCTCGGTGACCGGGCGGCCGGCGAGGAACCAGGCGATCGAGCCGACCAGCGGGAAGAACAGGATGACCACCACCCAGGCGAACCGGGGCAGGCCCCGGACCGTCCCGTCCTCGGCGGAGAGGCAACTGATCAGCGCGCAGGCGGCGAGCACCACCTGGAGCAGGAACAACAGCACATAGAGCCGGGCCATGCACCCATCATGGCTCAGCCGTGCGCGTCACCACACCCCGCGCAGCACGAGAGACACGCACAGCAGCGCCAGGCCGGCGGTGCCGAGCGCCACCAGCGGGACGGCCCGCGCGTCGAGGCGGGACTGCCGGCGGCCGGTGGCCCGCCCCCAGCCCACCACCAGCGTCGCCCACCAGGCCAGCACGGTGGCCCCGGCGAGCAGCGCCCCGGCGACGTCGCCGGTGAGCGCCAGCCGGACCGCCAGCACCGCCACCACCGTGTACGCCAACCCGGTGCGCCGCCAGGCCAGCCGGGTGCGTTCGGGTTGCAGGCCGGGGTCGCGTCCGCCCGTGCCGTCCGCCGGGAGCCCGCTCACCTGTCGCTCACCCCACGGGCCAGGACGGCCACCACGAGCAGCAGCGCGCCCACCGCCACGATCAGGGCGAGCACGGCCGGGAACCGGGAGGCCGGCAGTCGTCGCCCGAGCCGGATGGCCTGCTCGGTGCGCGACCAGTGGTCCACCGCCCGGACGGCGACGGTGCCGCCGAGCAGCAGCAGCGTCACCGCGATCGCCTCCCGCAGGTGCCGCAGCGGCAGCGGCGGCAGGAACTGGGCGGCGGCCAGGCCACCGGCGATCAGCGCCAGCCCGGTGCGCAGCCAGGCCAGGAAGGTGCGTTCGTTGGCCAGCGAGAACCGGTAGTCGGGGGTGCTGCCCACGGAGTCGAGGTCCGACGGGTCGAACCACCGTCTGATCGCCTGCCACACGACGCCGATTATCCGCTTTGCCGCCGGCATAGCCTGGACCGATGACCGATCTTGATGCCACCACCCTGCGCGACACCTACGACCGGCAGCTCCGGCCGGAGATCCCCGACCCGGTCCCGGCCGGCGTGACAGTCGAACACGACGGGCCGCTGGTGCGGATCCTGGGTCTGGACCACGGCGGTTTCCTCACCTACCGCACCCTGGACGGGCTGGCCGGGCCGGAGTTGGACGCGCTGATCGCCCGCCAGGTCGAGTTGTTCCGGCAGCGCGGCGAGTCGGTGGAGTGGAAACACAACACCCACGACGAGCCCGCCGACCTGCCGGACCGGCTGCGCGCCGCCGGCTTCGTCCCGGAGGAGCGGGAGACCGTCCTGATCGGGCCGGTCGCGCCGCTGGCCGCCGCCGTCCCGGTGCCCCCCGACGGGGTACGGCTGCGTGAGGTCACCGGCCTCGACGACCTGGAGCGGATCGCGGCGATGGAGGAGGAGGTCTGGGGCGAGGACCGTTCCCACCTGGTCACCGGCCTGCTGCGGGAGATCGAGGCGGACCCGCAGTCGATCACCGTGGTGGTGGCCGAGGCGGGGGAGACGGTGGTCAGCGCCGGCTGGGTGCGCTATCTCAACGGCACCGGCTTCGCCAGCCTGTGGGGCGGCTCGACGCTGGCGCAGTGGCGACGCCGGGGCGTCTACCGGGCGCTGGTGGTCTACCGGGCCCGCCTGGCCGACCAGCGCGGCAAGACGTTGTTGCAGGTGGACGCCTCGGAGGACAGCCGGCCCATCCTGGAGCGACTCGGCTTCGTCCCGGTCACCACGACCACCCCGTACGTCTACACTCCGTGATCATGGAGCAGCGGCTGACGGACGACGAGCAGCAGGTCCTCAAGACTGGCGCGTTCGGCGCGGTCTTCCTGGTGTCGAACGCCGACCCGGGGGTGTTCGCGATGATCCGGGAGAGCTTCGCCGCGTCCGGGGCGTTCGCCGGGGCGAGCGGGTTGGTGAAGGAGGCGCTCAGTGCCGGTGGGCTGCCCCGGCTGCCCCGGGACTCGGCCCTGGACGTCGAGTCGGTGGTGCTGCCGGCGCTGGCGCGGGCGGTGGACATCCTGCGGGAGAAGTCCCCGGCCGACGTGTCGGCGTACCGCGAGCTGGTGTTGACCGCCGCGGCGGAGGTGGCCCGCGCGCACCGGGGGGTGACCCCGGCCGAACAGGACGCGATCACCCGGATCAGGACCGCCCTGGCCGACTCGGCCGACCCCGCGGGTCCGGCCTGACGCCGGCCGGGCGTCGGCCCGGGGCCAGGCCGCAGCACGGTGAGGTGTGTCACCGTGGGTGGTCGGGAGGGGTAACCTACTGGCAGGTAACATTGCGTTCGTGGGCAACTGCACAGCAGCCTGCGGTTGACCGGGTGTCAACGACGCGCAAAGCTCCGCCCTTAACCGGGCGAGCAGATCGCACACCACCAACAGGAGGGTTGTCGAATCGCGATGAACATCGTCGTACTCGTCAAGCAGGTGCCTGATTCGGGCGCGGACCGCAGCCTGCGTGCTGACGACAACACCGTCGACCGCGGTTCGGCGAACAACGTGATCAACGAGATGGACGAGTACGCCATCGAGGAGGCGCTGAAGATCAAGGAGGCGCACGGCGGCGAGGTCACCGTCCTGACCATGGGACCGGACCGGGCCACCGAGTCGATCCGCAAGGCGCTGTCGATGGGCCCGGACGCCGCCGTGCACGTCCTCGACGACGCCCTGCACGGGTCCTGCGCCGTGGCTACCTCGAAGGTGCTCGCCGCCGCCCTCGGGCAGCTCAATGCCGACCTGGTGCTCTGCGGCGCCGAGTCGACCGACGGCCGGGTCCAGGCCATGCCGCACATGCTCGCCGAGCGGCTGGGGGTCGCCGCGCTGACCGGCGCGCGCAAGCTCACCGTCGACGGCGGCACGCTGACCGTGGAGCGGCAGACCGAGGAGGGCTACGAGGTGGTCACCGCCGCGACGCCGGCCGTGGTCTCCGTCTGGGACACCATCAACGAGCCGCGCTACCCCTCCTTCAAGGGCATCATGGCCGCCAAGAAGAAGCCGGTGAAGACGCTGTCCCTGGCCGACCTGGGCGTCGCGCCCACCGAGGTGGGCTTCGAGGGTGCCACCAGCGCCGTCGTCGAGCACACCAGGCGTCCCCCGCGCTCCGGCGGCGCCAAGATCACCGATGAGGGTTCCGGCGGCGTCCAGCTCGTCGAGTTCCTCGCCACCGAGAAGTTCGTGTGAGGGGTCTGAACATGGCTGAGGTACTCGTCGTCGTCGAAGCCACCAGGGAATTCGGCGTCAAGAAGGTCACCCTGGAAATGCTCACCCTCGCCCGTGGGCTGGGCACCCCCAGCGCCGTGGTGCTCGGCGGCCCCGGTGCCGCCGAGGCGCTCGCCGCCAAGCTCGGCGAGTACGGCGCGGAGAAGATCTACGCCGCCGAGAGCGAGGAGATCGACGGCTACCTGGTGGCCCCCAAGGCGACCGTGCTCGCCGAACTGGTCAACCGGGTGCAGCCGGCCGCCGTCCTGCTCGCCTCGGCCCAGGAGGGCAAGGAGATCGCCGCCCGGCTGGCCGTCAAGCTGGACAACGGCATCCTGACCGACGTGGTCGGCCTCGACGCCGACGGCACCGCCACCCAGGTCGCCTTCGCCGGCTCCACCATCGTCAAGTCCAAGGTCACCAAGGGCCTGCCGCTGGTCACCGTGCGGCCGAACTCGGTCACCCCGGCCCCGGCGGCGGCCACCCCGACCGTCGAGCAGCTCACCGTGTCGGTCACCGACACCGACCGGCTGGCGAAGGTCGTCGAGCGGGTCGCCGAGCAGAAGGGCTCCCGCCCGGAGCTGACCGAGGCCGGCATCGTCGTCTCCGGCGGGCGCGGCGTCGGCAACGCCGACAACTTCAAGCTGGTCGAGGAGCTGGCCGACCTGCTCGGCGGTGCCGTCGGGGCGTCCCGGGCGGCGGTCGACTCCGGCTACTACCCGCACCAGTTCCAGGTCGGGCAGACCGGCAAGACCGTCTCCCCGCAGCTCTACGTCGCGCTGGGCATCTCCGGCGCGATCCAGCACCGGGCCGGCATGCAGACCTCGAAGACGATCGTCGCCGTGAACAAGGACGGCGAGGCACCGATCTTCGAGCTGGCCGACTACGGCGTGGTGGGCGACCTGTTCAAGGTCGTACCGCAGGCCGCCGAGGAGATCCGTAAGCGCAAGTGACCCGTCGCGGGTCCGCACCGAGCCGCCGTCCGGTCCGCCGGGCGGCGGCTCCGTCGTCCCGCCGCCCGGTCGTCGCCGCCCGGCCCGCGCGTCGGCGCGCGGTGGGCGGGTACGCGATGGGAGCTGATCGGCGGGCCGGGGAGCTGAGCCGGCCCGCCGATCAGCCCGTCAGGGTGCCCCTCAGCAGGCTGTCGCCGGAGTGGGCGGGCTTGTTGTCGTACTGCTCGGCGGACACGTCGACCACCGAGTATGCCTGAAGATCAACGTTCGGGGGCAGGGGCAGCAGGGCGTCGCCGGAGCTACCCCGCAGCACACCCACCGAGAACATCTCCATGGTCGTCGGATTGATCAGCCAGACCTCGTAGTACCCCGTAACGTCCGGGAGATTCGCCACGTGCAGGTGCAGTCGTCCGTCGGCGAAGACCCGGGCGTCGCCCCGGGCGTCCTTCGGCGTGCTCCCGTACGCGGCCAGCGGCGCGCTGGCCAGCACGTCCTGTTGCGGCGCGGCCCCCCGGTCGCCGAGCACGAGAACGGTGCCGAACACCGCGATCGCGGCGGCGGCGGTCGCCGAGACGACAGTGGTCGCCCAGCGCGGCCAACGCCGCGACCGGCCCGCCGGTCGCGCGGCGCGCCCGCCGCCGGGGGACGACGACCGTCGCCGGGACTCCGGCCGGTCACCGCTGACCGTCGCCGGTTTCCGGTCACCGGTCCCCGCCGACGGGTGCGGGTCGCCGGTCACCGCCGAGGGTTGCCGGTAGGTCGGTTCGACGCCGTTCCTGGCTGCTGCCGGAAGGGCCTGCGTCGGGGCCGGGTCGAGGTCCTGCCGGTGGGCCTCGGCCAGCGACGGCACCTGCGCGACGGCGTCGAGTTCGGCCATGATGCCCGCCCAGAGGTGGGCCGGCGGGTCGGGCAGGTCGTGCAGGCCCTGGGTGCCCGCGCCCAGCCCGGCGACGTGCCGCAGGGAGTCCAGCTCGCGTCGGCAGGTCACGCAGCCGCCGAGGTGGTCGGTCTCGCCGTGGTCCGCCTCGCTCTCACCGAGCGCCAGAAATACCAGCCGGTCGTGGTCCAGGTGCTGCACCGTCCACCTCCCATCTGCGTTTCAAGCTCGCCATGCCCCGCCTGATGTGGCTCTTGACCGTGCCCAGCGGCACCCCGGTCACCGTCGCGATCTGTTGGTGTGTCAGGTCGTCGTAGAAGGCCAGCTCCAACATCCGTCGTTGGTCGTCGGGGAGCCGGGCCAGTTCGTCGGCGACCACCAGCCGGTCGACCACCGTGTCCGGGTCTGCGCCGGTGCCGACCGGTTCGGGTAGCTGCCGCACCGTCTCCACCACCCGGGCCTCCCGGGCCGAGGCGCGCAGCCGGTCGATCACCTTGCGCCGGCCGATGCCGAGCAGCCACCCGATCAGCGAGCCCTTGGCCGGGTCGAAGGTCTCCCGCCCCAGCCAGGCGGCGACGAACGTCGCCTGGGTCACGTCCTCCGCGTCGCTGCGGTTGGCCAACGTGCTGGTGGCCAGGTGGAGCACGGCCCGGCCGAACCGGTCGTACGCCTCCCGCAGCGCGGTCTCGTCGCCCGCCCGGAAGCGCGCGGCCAACTCGTCGGGGGGTGGTTCGGGTTCGTGTCCTGCTGTTCCCACCGCTGTCACCGGGCGGGTCGCCTTCCCTGGGGCATGCCCGACTGTAACGCCCACAGCCTCCGCCCCACTCTCCTGGTCCGGTCCGCCTCCACTCGTCTCACCAGCTATTCGTCGCCGGAACCGGCCCCGGATGCACCCCCGGCGAAGAAAAAGAAAGTGGTGCCGGGCTGCATCCGACCGTGCGACGGGTGGCGTAACCCGTTCTGCAAGCCAGACCTGACGAACCAGCACCAATCACCAGGAGGCAGACATGCAGCTCGCTATCTTCCGTCGGGTCGCCGCAGGCGGCGCGGTGGCCGCTCTGGCCTTCGCGGGCGTCGGCGCCGCGACCACGAGCCCGGCGTACGCCGCCTCGTCCAAGGTCTCCGTCGTGCACGGCATCCCGGACACCCCGGTGGACGTCTACGTCAACGGCAAGAAGACCCTCGACAACTTCAAGCCCGGTGACGTCGCCGGCCCGCTGACCCTGCTCGAGGGCGAGTACGACATCGCCCTGACCAAGCCGGGCGAGCCGGTCGGCAGCGCGATTCTCAAGGTCGACGACGCCGAGGTGCCCGGCGGCGCCAACATCAGCCTCGCCGCGCACCTCGGCGCGGACGGCAAGCCGCAGATCACCCCGTTCGTCAACGACACCGCCAAGCTGGCCGCCGGCAAGGCCCGGCTGATCGTCCGGCACACCGCCGCCGCCCCGGCGGTCGACGTCCGGGCCGGTGGCAAGCCGGTCTTCGAGGGGCTGACCAACCCCAAGGAGGCCAAGGCCGACGTCGACGCGGGCACGGTCAAGGCCGACGTGGTGCTGGCGGGCACCGACACCGTGGCGATCGGCCCGGCGGACCTGAACCTCAGGGAGGGCACCGCCACCATCGTCTACGCGATCGGCTCGGCCGAGGCCAAGAACCTCGACCTGGTCGCCCAGACCGTCACCGGTCTGCACTCCGCCCCGGGCGGCGTGCCCAGCGGCACCGGCGGTCAGGCCGGCACCGGCGTGGACACCTGGTGGTACGTGCTGGCCGGGGCCGGCGTACTGCTGCTGGCCGGCGGTGGGGCGCGGGTGGCCGCCACCCGGACCGGTCGCCGGTGACGGTGCGACACCGCGGGGCGCTGGCGGCGATGGCCGCCGGCGTCGCCGCGCTCACCGTCGCCACCGTCGTGGCCTGCGGCTCGCAGCCGGCCGAGGACGTCGGCGCGGACGAGGCGGCGGCGCTGGCCAGCAGCAGCCCGCCGAGCCCGACGGCCGGGACCGGTGGCGGCCCGTCGGTGCCGGTGACCGCCGGTGACCTGCCCACGGCCGAGCGGACCGTGCCGCCGGTGAAGCTGCGCATCCCGGCGATCGACGTCACCGCCACGGTCGACCCGGTGGGCATCGACACCCGCACCGACGAGTTCGACGTCCCGCCGAGCGTGGACCGGATCGGCTGGTACCGGTTCGGCCCCGGGCTGGAGACCGACGCCGGCTCGGTGGTGATCGCCGGTCACGTCGACAGCTCGGAGCAGGGCAAGGGGGCGTTCTTCCGGCTCCGCGAACTCGACCGGGGGGACACCGTCACCGCCACCGGCGCGGACGGGAAGCAGCGCGCCTACCGGGTCGTCGCCCGTGAGGAGTACGCCAAGACGAAGATCCCGCTGGACCGGTACTTCGCCCGGGACGGCAAGCCGCGGCTGACCCTGATCACCTGCGGCGGGCCGTTCGACCCGAAGACCCGGCACTACCGGGACAACATCGTCGTCACCGCCGTACCGGCCTGAGGACCGGGCCGGGGCCGATCCGGTCCCGGCCCGGTCCTCATCCACGCTTCGGTACGGGTGGTCCGGCATCCAACGGGCCGTGCGCTGGCCGTTACGCTGAACGGTGATGGCATACCTGGATCACGCGGCGACCACCCCGATGCTCGACGAGGCGTTGGCGGCGTACGTCGCCACCGCCCGCGAGGTCGGCAACGCGTCGTCGTTGCACGCGACGGGCCGGCGTGCCCGGCGTCGGGTGGAGGAGTCCCGCGAGCGGGTGGCCGCCGTGCTGGGCGCCCGCCCGTCCGAGGTCATCTTCACCGGCGGCGGGACCGAGAGCGACAACCTCGCCGTGAAGGGCGTCTTCTGGGCCCGGCGGGCCGCCCGGCCCGACCGGGTCCGGGTGGTCTCCAGCGCGGTCGAGCACCACGCCGTCCTCGACGCGGTCGACTGGCTCGCCGACCACGAGGGCGCCGAGGTCTCCTGGCTGCCGACCGACGCCGCCGGCAAGCTCGACCCGGCGCTGCTGCGCGCCGAGCTGTCCGCCCACGCCGACCGGGTCGCCGTGGTGACCGCGATGTGGGCCAACAACGAGGTCGGCACCGTGCAGCCGGTGGCCGAGCTGGCCGCCGTCGCCGCCGAACACGGGGTGCCGTTCCACACCGACGCCGTGCAGGCGGTCGGCCAGGTGCCTGTCGACTTCGCGGCCAGCGGGGTCTCCGCGCTCACCGTGACCGGGCACAAGCTCGGCGGCCCTACCGGCGTGGGCGCGCTGCTGCTCGCCCGGGACGTCGCCGCCACCCCGCTGCTGCACGGCGGCGGACAGGAACGCGACGTCCGCTCCGGCACCCTGGACACCGCCGGCATCGTCGCCTTCGCGGTCGCCGTCGAGACGGCCGTCAAGGGCCAGCAGGAGTACGCGGCCCGGGTGGCGGCGCTCCGCGACGACCTGGTGCGGCGGGTCCGGGAGGCGGTACCCGAGGTGGTGTTCAACGGCGACCCCGACGACCGGCTGCCCGGCAACGCGCACTTCTCCTTCCCCGGCTGCGAGGGGGACGCCCTGCTGCTCCTGCTCGACGCCCAGGGCATCGCCTGCTCCACCGGCTCGGCCTGCTCGGCGGGGGTGGCCCAGCCCAGTCACGTGCTGCTGGCGATGGGCGCCGACCACGACCGGGCCCGGTCCTCGCTGCGCTTCACCCTCGGCCACACCAGCACCCCCGCCGACGTCGACGCCCTCATCGCGGCCCTTCCCACCGCCGTCGACCGCGCCCGCCGGGCCGCCGCCCTCCGCACCCCCCGCTGACCCCCGCCGCCTCCTCTACCCCCACCCGGTCCCGCCCGCTCTCGGTGATCAAGAGGTTCGCGTCACCCTCCAGCCCGGATCCTGACGCGAACCTCTTGATCACCCGCCCATGCCGGCCTGCACCCCGCCCCCGTCACCGGGGCCGGGCGGGTGGGGCAGGGGGCGGGCGGGAGGAGGGGTGGTGCGGGTCGGGTGGGTAGGCTCGACGGGGGAAGGGAGCGTGGGCTGGTGAAGGTTCTGGCGGCGATGTCGGGCGGGGTGGACTCCGCCGTCGCGGCGGCGCGGGCGGTGGACGCCGGGCACGACGTGACCGGGGTGCACCTGGCGCTGTCCCGCAACCCGCAGACCTTCCGGACCGGGGCCCGGGGGTGCTGCACCCTGGAGGACTCCCGGGACGCGCGCCGGGCCGCCGACGTCATCGGCATCCCCTTCTACGTGTGGGACATGGCCGAGCGGTTTCACGCCGACGTGGTGGACGACTTCGTCGCCGAGTACGCGGCCGGGCGTACCCCGAATCCGTGCCTGCGCTGCAACGAGAAGATCAAGTTCGCGGCGGTGCTGGACCGGGCCGTGGCCCTCGGCTTCGACGCCGTGGTCACCGGCCACCACGCCCGGCTCGGCCCCGACGGGCTGCTGCGCCGCAGCGTCGACCTCGCCAAGGACCAGTCGTACGTGCTGGCGGTGCTCACCCGCGCACAGCTCGACCGGGCGGTGTTCCCGCTCGGCGACGCCACCAAGGCCGAGGTCCGGGCCGAGGCGGCCCGGCGTGACCTGGCGGTCGCCGAGAAGCCCGACTCGCACGACATCTGCTTCATCGCCGACGGCGACACCCGGGGGTTCCTCGCCGGACGGCTCGGCGAGACGCCCGGCAAGGTGGTCGACGCGTCGACCGGCGCGGTCGTCGGCAGCCACACCGGCGCGTACGCCTACACGGTGGGCCAGCGACGCGGCCTGCACCTGGACCGGCCGGCCCCGGACGGGCGACCCCGGTACGTGCTGTCCATCACCCCGAAGACCAACACCGTCACCGTCGGCCCCGCCGAGGCGCTGGAGGTCTCCCTGGTCCGCGCCACCCGTCCGGTCTGGACCGGGGGCGACCTTCCTGATACGCCGATCGGGTGCGAGGTGCAGTTGCGGGCGCACGGCGACGTCGTACCGGCCACCGTGCGGGTGGACGGCGACGGCCTCACCGCCGAGCTGCGCCGGCCCGTACGCGGGGTGGCCGCCGGGCAGGCCGTGGTGGCGTACCGGCCGGACCCGGCCGGTGACGTGGTGCTCGGCTCCGCCACCATCACCGGCTGACCCCACCGGCCGGGCCCGCCGACCGGGGCCGGTTACCCTTCGGCCGTGACCCAACAGCAGGTGTGGCCCTGGCCGGCGGGCGCGGCGACCGGCATCGGTTCGCTGCCCGGCACCGACATCGCCGAGGCGCAACGGATCGTCCTGGGTGAACTGCCCACCCTGCCCCACCTGCCGGAGCTGCCCGCCCGGGGGCCGGGTGCCGACCTGGTCGGGCGTACCGGCGGGCTGCTCGTGGAGCTGCCGGTCGAGCTGTACGCCGCGCGCTGGCGGATCGCCCCCCGCCCCGGCCGGGACCTGCGCCGCGCCCGGGACCTGATGGAACGCGACCTCGACCAGCTCGCCGAGCAGGCCGAGGCGTACGCCGGGCCGGTGAAGGTGCAGGCGGCCGGGCCGTTCACCCTGGCCACGGCGGTGGAGCTGCCGATCGGCGGGCGGCTGCTGCGCGACCCGGGCGCGGTGCGGGAGCTGACCGCGTCCCTGGCCGAGGGGTTGCGGCTGCACGTCGAGGCGGTGGCCCGCCGGCTGCCCCGGGCGTCGGTGCTGCTCCAACTCGACGAGCCGTCGCTGCCGGCGGCGCTCGCCGGCCGCGTGCGCACCGAGAGCGGCCTGGGCACGTACCGGCCGGTCGACACCGCCGTCGCCCGTACCCTGCTCGGCGAGGTGATCACGGCGGTCGGGGTGCCGACGGTGGTGCACTGCTGCGCGCCGGACGTGCCGCTGGAGCTGATCCGTACCGCCGGGGCGGTCGGGGCGGCGCTGGATCTCGCCCTGCTCACCGACCTGGACCCGCTGGGCGAGGCGATCGACGCCGGCCTCGGCCTGCTGGCCGGGGTGGCACCGACCCTGCCACCGTCGGCCGGCGTCGCGCCGACCTCGGCGCAGCTCGCCGACCGGGTACGCGGGCTCTGGGACCGGCTCGGCTTTCCGCGCCGCCAACTCGCCGGACAGGTGGTGGTCACCCCCGCCTGCGGCCTGGCCGGAGCCACCCCCGGGTACGCCCGCGCGGTGCTCACCGCCTGCCGGGACGCCGGGCGGCGGCTGCACGAGGGGTGAGGTTTCCCGTCGTACCCGGTGGGCAGGATGACGGCCATGATTGGACAACTGCGTTCCGTGGCCATCGACTGCCCCGACCCCCGGGCGCTGGCCGCCTTCTACGCCGAGCTGCTCGGCCTGCCCCTGGCCGAGGAGGACTCCGACGGCAACGAGTGGGTGGTGCTCGGCGGCCCGGTCGGGCAGCAGCCCCGGCTCGCCTTCCAGCAGGCGACCGACCTGGTTCCCCCGGCCTGGCCCGATCCGGCGCGTCCGCAGCAGTTCCACCTCGACGTCACGGTCGACGACATCGAGGTGGCCGAGAAGGCGGCGCTCGCCCTGGGTGCCCGGCGGCTGCCCGGCGAGGGGGACGGCTTCCGGGTGTACGCCGACCCGGTGGGCCACCCGTTCTGCCTCTGCTGGGACTGACCATCCGGGGAGCACGCCGCCGCGTCGGGCGGGTCGGGCCACCGGTCCGCCCGACGTGCCGGGGTGGTGCCGGCGAGGCATGATCGGGTCCGTGATCGACTCCTCGCTGCGCCGTGCCTCCGGTTCGCTGTTCGGGCTCGCCTACGGCGACGCGCTCGGCAAGCCGACCGAGTTCCTCTCCGTCACCGAGATCCGCCGCCGCTACGGCCCGACCGGGCCACGGGAACTCGTCGGCGATCCGGTGCTGGTCACCGACGACACCCAGATGGCGCTCGCGGTCGCCTGGGCGCTGCACGACGCGCCGGAGCACACCGCCGGGGCGGTCGAGCCGCTGCTGCGGCGGCGCTTCCTGGACTGGGCGGCCAGCCCGGACAACAACCGGGCCCCGGGGATGACCTGCCTGCGGGCCTGCGGCGAGCTGGGCCGGGGGCTGCCCTGGCAGCAGGCCACGGTGGTCGACTCCAAGGGGTGCGGGGCGAACATGCGGGTCACCCCGGTCGGGCTGCTCGACGTCGACCCGGACACCCTGGCCGGGTTGTCCCAGCTCCAGGCCGGTCTCACCCACGGCCACCCGACCGGGCTGGCCGCCAGCGAACTGACCGCGTACGCGGTGCGGCTGCTGCGCGACGGCGTGCCGCCGGCACAACTGCCCGGCCTGCTGGCCGACCGGGCCCGCAGCCAGCGGGGCACCTACCGGGACGACTGGCTGGGTGACCTGTGGCAGCGCGCCGGCGCGGGCTCCCCGGCGCAGTTCAGCGCCGTCGGCTGGGACGAGTGCCTGTCGGCGCTGGACCGGTTGGCCGCCGCGCTGCGGCGGCCCGACGACGGCGACGACCCCTGCCGGCACACCGGTGAGGGCTGGATCGCCGAGGAGGCGCTGGCGACCGCGCTGCTGTGCGTGCTACGGCACCCGGACGACCCGGTGGCCGCGATCGGCCGGGGCGCGACCACCGCCGGGGACTCCGACTCGATCGCCGCGCTGGCCGGCGCGTTCCTCGGCGCGGCACACGGGATGTCCGGCTGGCCGGCCGACTGGGCCACCCGCATCGAGTACGCCGACCAGCTCGCCACCCTCGGCGCGACCTGGGACTGACCCGCCCGCCCGGCCGGATGCCGCCCGCCCAGCCGGCCGGATGCCGCGCCGTCGCGGTGCCGGCCGGGACGAACGGGGGTGCCCGGACGGCCGGGCCGGTGCGCTGCTCAGGCCGGGCTGCGCCGCCCGTGCAGGCGCTTCACCCGACGCCACAGGGCCGGGTCGCAGCTACCGGCCCGGCGGGAGAAGGCGTCGGCCGGGATACGCAGCGGCTCGGCGAGATCCAGCCAGCTGTCGTGGTCGGCGTCCGGGTCCCAGTCCCGGGTGGGGATCGGCACGTGGTCGTCCCGGCCGCTCTTGTCCTGGCTGGTGATCTTCAGAACCTCCGCGCCCCGGTCGTCGGCGCGGACCACCAGGCAGGGCCGGATCTTCGAGCCGGTGCCGTCGTGGAACGGCACGTCCGCCCACCAGATGTCACCCGGCCGGGGCGTACCGGTGGGGGTGCGGGGGCGGGGCGGCGCGGTCGGCCGGGCCCGGTCCCGGGGCGGGGTGCCCCGCTCCGGCCGGGTGCGCCCGCCGCCGCTCGACGGGCGGCCACCCCGGCGTCGCCACTCGTTCCACACCCAGCCGGCGGCGACCGCCAGGACGATCAGCAACCCCCACAGCAACCACTGCGGCATCGGTGTCCCCGCCTCCCTCCCGGGCGGCCACCGCCGCCGACGTGCGGCGATCGTCGCACGTCGCGGGGCCGGCCGCCCGTCGGGCGGGGTGGGGGGAGGCAGGGGAATGTCCTACCGGCCGGTTACCGTGCTCCCGTAGCGTGATCACGGGGGAGGTTCACACGGTGTCCGGAGGCGACAGGGTGTCGGAAGAAGAGATTCCCCAGCAGGTCAGCGCGGCCCAGGAGGCGGCGGCCGGCGGCGAGCCCACCCCCGAGGCCCGGGAGCGGCACGCCACGTTGAGTCAGGAGCTGACCGAACACCAGTACCGCTACTACGTCCTCGACGCGCCGACCATCACCGACGCCGAGTTCGACAGGCAGTTGCGGGAGCTGGAGGCGTTGGAGGCGGAGTACCCGGCGCTGCGCACCCCCGACTCGCCGACGCAGCGGGTCGGCGGCACCTTCTCCACCGACTTCACCCCGGTCACCCACGCCGAACGGATGCTCTCGCTGGACAACGCGTTCGCCGACGAGGAACTGGCCGCCTGGGCCGAACGGGTCGAGCGCGACGCCGGTGGCCCGGTGCCCTACCTGTGCGAGTTGAAGGTCGACGGCCTGGCCATCAACCTGACCTACGAGAAGGGCCGGCTGGTCCGCGCCGCCACCCGGGGCGACGGGCGCACCGGCGAGGACGTCACCGCCAACGTCCGCAGCATCCGCAGCGTGCCGGCCCGGCTCACCCCCTCCGACGAGTTCCCCGACATCCCGGAGCTGCTGGAGGTGCGGGGCGAGATCTACTTCCCGGTCGCCGGGTTCGCCGACCTCAACGCCAGCCTGGTCGAGCAGGGCAAGGCGCCGTTCGCCAACCCGCGTAACGCCGCCGCCGGCAGCCTGCGCCAGAAGGACCCCCGGATCACCGCGTCCCGGCCGCTGCGGCTGGTGGTGCACGGCACCGGCGCCCGCGCCGGCTTCCGGCCGGCCACCCAGTCCGAGTCGTACGCGGCGCTGCGGGCGTGGGGGCTGCCGACCAGCGACCGCTGGCGGGTGGTGCCCGACCTGGCCGGCGTGGCGGAGTACATCGCCCACTACGCCGAGCACCGGCACGACGTCGAGCACGAGATCGACGGGGTGGTGGTCAAGGTCGACCCGGTGCCCATCCAGGGTCGGCTCGGCTCGACCAGCCGGGCACCCCGCTGGGCGATCGCCTTCAAGTATCCGCCGGAGGAGGTCAACACCCGGCTGCTCGACATCGAGGTCGGCGTCGGGCGGACCGGCCGGATCACCCCGTACGCGGTGCTGGAGCCGGTGCACGTGGCCGGTTCGACGGTCGCCCAGGCCACCCTGCACAACGCCCGCGAGGTCGAACGCAAGGGGGTGCTGATCGGCGACACGGTGGTGCTGCGCAAGGCCGGCGACGTGATCCCCGAGGTGCTCGGCCCGGTGGTCGAGCTGCGTCCTGCCGACGCCCGCCCGTTCGTCATGCCCACCCACTGCCCGTCCTGCGGCACGGCGCTCGCCCCGGCCAAGGAGAGCGACGTCGACATCCGCTGCCCGAACACCCGTAGCTGCCCGGCGCAACTGCGGGAGCGGGTCTTCCACCTCGCCGGGCGGGGCGGGTTCGACATCGAGGTGCTCGGCTACAAGGGCGCCGCCGCGCTGCTGGACGCCGCGATCATCAGCGACGAGGGGGACCTGTTCGCCCTCGACGCCGCGCAGCTCGCCCGGTCGCCGTTCTTCGTCAACAAGGACGGCAGCCTCGGCACCAACGCCACCAAGCTGCTCGACAACCTCGCCGTGGCCCGGGAACGCGACCTGTGGCGGGTGCTGGTGGCGCTCTCCATCAGGCACGTCGGGCCGACCGCCGCGCAGGCCCTGGCCCGGCACTTCCGCTCGGTCGAGGCGATCGAGGCGGCCGCCGAGGAGGAGCTGTCCTCGGTCGACGGGGTCGGCCCGACCATCGCCGCCAGCATCAAGGAGTGGTTCGCCGTCGACTGGCACCGCGACGTGGTCCGCAAGTGGGCCGAGGCGGGCGTCCGGATGGCCGAGGAGGCGGTCGACGAGGGGCCCCGCCCGTTGGAGGGCGTCACCGTGGTGGTGACGGGCACGCTCGCCGGGTTCAGCCGGGACCAGGCGGCCGAGGCGATCCAGACCCGGGGCGGCAAGGTCACCGGATCGGTCTCCAAGAAGACCGGCTTCGTGGTGGTGGGTGACAACCCCGGTTCCAAGGCCGACAAGGCGGCCGGCCTCAAGGTGCCGGTGCTCGACGAGGACGGTTTCCGGGTGCTGCTCGACGCCGGCCCGGACGCGGCCCGAGAGGTGGCCCGGGTCGACGAGAGCTGACCGGCCGACCCACGCCGTCCCGCTGCACCCATAGGTGAATCTTGGCCCGTATACCAACTTAGTCACGACTACGACCGATTCGCGGCTGTCGTGCGGGTCCACCGACGCCCAGGGCGTTTCATGGTGGCAGGTGTACGGCCGGCGTACACCCTGATGGGCGTGCCCGGGAGGTGCGATGGAGACCGCCGACCCCCGCAACTCGTTCCCGGGTGGGCGGGAGGGGCCGTTCCTGGGTCTCGTCGCCGGGGTGATCGCCCTGGCCGCCCTGGCCTCCGTCGCGTCGCTTGTCGACCTCGTCGACCGGCCGGGGCTGCCGGCGGCGTTCTGGACGATGGCGGTGCTCGCGGTCGGCTGCGACGCCCGCCCCTTCGTGCCGTCCGGCCGCCGGCAGACCTCAGCGGTCTTCCCGTCCACCTGCTTCACCTTCGCCATCCTGCTCGGCTGGGGCCTCGGCCCGGCGGTGCTCGTGCAGGCCGTCGCGGTCGCCGTGTCCGGCGTCCGGCTGGGGCACGCCCCCTGGCGGACCACGTTCAACGCCGCCCAGTACGCCTGCGCGCTCGCCGCCGCCTACCTCGTGCTCCGGCTCGGGCCGGGCGGCCTGTTCGACGGCGACCGGTTGGGCTGGACCGACGTGCTCGCCGTCGGCGGGGCGACGGTCACCTGGTTCGTCGTCAACTACGGCCTGGTCAGCACCGCGCTGCGGCTGCGCTTCGGCGGCCGGTGGTGGCCGGCCGTCCGGCAGGGGCTGCCGTTCGAGCTGCTCTCCACCGGCTCGCTGCTGCTGCTCGCCCCCGTCCTGGTCACCGCCGCGCGGGCCAGCGCCGCGCTGATCCCGCTGGTGCTGGTGCCGCTGTTCGCGGTCTACCGGATGGCCCACCTCTCCGACGAACAGGTCCAACTCGCCGCGCTCGACCCGCTGACCGGCCTGCCCAACCGCAAGGCGCTGCTCGCCGAGGTGGCCGAGCAGGTGCACCGGCACGCCGAGCGGGTCGCCCGGGGTGAACCGGGGGCGCGGGTGGCGCTCCTGCTGATCGACCTGGACCGGTTCAAGAACGTCAACGACGCGCTCGGCCACGCCGTCGGCGACCGGCTGCTGGTCGAGGTGGGTGCCCGGCTCGCCGGGGTGGTCGGCGACCGGGACCTGCTGGCCCGGCTCGGCGGGGACGAGTTCGCCATCGTCGCCGGCGGGCTCGACGGCGTCGACGAGGCGCGTGAGCTGGCCGGCCGGGTGGTCGCCGCGCTGACCGAACCGGTGTCGCTGGACGGGCTGCCGCTGGACGTCGGGGGCTCGATCGGCATCGCGCTCTTCCCCGACCACGGCGAGGACTACGCCACCCTGATGCGCCACGCCGACGTCGCCATGTACGACGCGAAGCACCGCAACGACACCGTCGCCGTGTACGCGGCCGAGTCCGACCACAACTCCGCCGAGCGGTTGGGGCTCCTGGCCGACCTGCGGCGCGTACTGGAGAACCGGCCGGAGGCGGGGCGGACCGTGCGGGGCGGTGACGGCGCGGCGCTGCCACCCCGGCTGGCCCCCGACGACGGACCCGACCGTGCCCCGCGCCCCGGTGTCGACGCCGGACCGGGCCCCGCCAGCGGCACCCGCACCGGCAGCGGCACCCGCACCGGCAGCGGCATCCGCACGGGCGTCGGCGGCACCGGCCGGTGGTGGCTGCCCCGGCGACGCTCCCGACCGGCCCCGGCGCACCCCGACGAGCTGCTGAACCGCATCCTCACCGGCGCCGACCCGGTCCGCCGCCACGGTGCCGCCCCGGCGCACCTCCCACCCGCGCCGACCCCGGACACCGGGCCGGCGGCGACGCCTCCCGCCCCGGCGGCCGAGGTCGGCGAGATCACCATGTACTACCAACCGCAGGTCGCCATCGCCACCGGCGAGGTGGTCGGGGTGGAGGCGCTGCTGCGCTGGCGGCACCCGCGCCGGGGAATGGTCGACCCGGAGGAGCTGATCCGGGTCGCCGAGCAGAGCGCCGTGATGCGCCTGCTCACCTACCGGGTGATCGACGACGTGGTGGCGCAGTTGGCGAAGTGGTCGGCGGCCGGCACCACGCTGCGGGCGGCGCTCAACGTCAGCGTCCGCGACCTGCACACCGGGGAGATCGTCGACCGGATCGCCGACCGGCTCGCCGGCCACGGGGTACGTCCGGACCGGCTGCAACTGGAGATCACCGAGGGGGCGCTGATGGCCGACCCCCGGCGGGTGCTCGCCACCATCACCCGGCTGCACCAGCTCGGGGTGGCCATCTCGCTCGACGACTTCGGCACCGGCTACTCGTCGTTGCAGCACCTGCGCCGGCTGCCGCTGTCCGAGGTGAAGGTGGACCGGTCGTTCGTGCTGGGGATGGCCGGGGACGCCGACGACGCGGCGATAGTCAGGTCGACCATCGAGCTGGCCGGCGCGCTCGGCCTGCGGGTGGTGGCCGAGGGGGTGGAGGATGAGCGGACCTGGCGGCTGCTGTACGCGGCCGGCTGCGACGCCGCGCAGGGCTGGTTCTACGCCCGCCCGATGCCCGCCGAGGAGTTGACCGCCTGGCTGGCCCGGTACCGCCCGCTGAGCCCCGTCCCCAGCCCGGACGCCGAGATCCCCCGCCGGCACGCCCGCTGACCGTCGTCGGCACACCCCGAGGGGCGGGTGGACGGCCCCGGACCGGCCCGGCGGCCCGGCGGCAGGGGGAGTCGGAGGCGTCGGGTCCGGCGCAGGACAATAGACTCGCTCCGGTCACCGCGCGTCATCCCGTCGACGCCGCGGCCGGCCCACCCGCACGCAGCAGCACAGCCACGAAGGGGGCACCGATGGCCGCCATCTCCCGCGAGGAGGTCGCGCACCTCGCGCGACTGTCGCGGCTCGCCGTCACCGAGGAGGAGCTGGACACCTTCGCCGGTCAACTCGACGTGATCCTCCAGTCGGTCGCGCAGGTCGGCGAGGTCACGGCGGCGGACATCCCGCCGACCTCCCACTCGGTGCCGCTGACCAACGTGCTCCGCGACGACGTGGTGGTGCCCGGACTGACCCCGCAGGAGGCGCTGTCGGGTGCCCCCGACGTCGCCGAGCAGCGGTTCCGCGTCCCGCGCATCCTGGACGAGGACGTGGCGTCGTGAGCGGACGTGTGGTTGACACCGGGCACGACAGGCGAACCATCGAGCCCAGTGCGCCGGCTGCCCGGGGTACCGGTGAGCGGAGCGAGGCGACGGCATGACCGACCTGACCAGAATGACCGCGACCGACCTGGCCGGGCTGGTGGCCTCGGGGGAGACCTCCGCCGTCGAGGTGACCCGGGCCCACCTGGACCGGATCGCCGCCGTCGACGACCGGGTGCACGCGTTCCTGCACGTCGACACCGAGGGGGCGCTGGCCGCCGCCCGCGCCGTCGACGAGCGCCGGGCCGCCGGTGAGCAGCTCGGACCGCTGGCCGGGGTACCGGTGGCGGTGAAGGACGTGCTCACCACGAAGGGCGTGCCGACCACCGTTGGCTCCAAGATCCTCGAAGGCTGGCGGCCACCGTACGACGCGACGATCGTGCAGCGGCTGCGCGCGGCCGGCACGGTGATGCTCGGCAAGACCAACATGGACGAGTTCGCGATGGGCTCCTCCACCGAATACTCGGCGTACGGCCCGACCCACAACCCGTGGGACACCGACCGGATCCCGGGCGGCTCGGGTGGGGGCAGTGCCGCCGCGCTGGCCGCGTACGAGGCCCCGCTGGCCATCGGCTCCGACACCGGCGGCTCGATCCGTCAGCCCGGCGCGGTCACCGGCACCGTCGGCGCGAAGCCCACCTACGGTGGCACCTCCCGGTACGGCCTGGTCGCGTTCTCCTCCTCGCTGGACACCCCCGGCCCGTGCGCCCGCACGGTGCTCGACGCGGCGCTGCTGCACCAGGTCATCGGCGGGCACGACCCGCGCGACTCCACCTCCATCCCGCAGCCGGTGCCGGACGTGGTGGCCGCCGCGAAGCTCGGTGCGACGGGCGACCTGACCGGGGTGCGGCTCGGCATCGTCAGGGAGTTCACCGGTGAGGGCGCGGAGCCGGGCGTGATGGCCGCGTTCCGCGAGTCGGTGGACACCCTGGCCAAGCTGGGCGCGGAGATCGTCGAGGTGTCCTGCCCGCACTTCCGGTACGCGCTGCCGGCGTACTACCTGATCGCGCCCAGCGAGTGCTCCTCCAACCTGGCCCGGTTCGACGGGGTCCGGTTCGGGCTGCGGGTCGGCGACGACGGCAACCGGTCGCTGGAGGAGGTCATGTCGCTGACCCGGGAGGCCGGGTTCGGCGCCGAGGTCAAGCGGCGGATCATGGTCGGCACGTACGCGCTCTCGTCGGGCTACTACGACGCCTACTACGGGCAGGCGCAGAAGGTCCGTACCCTGATCACCCGGGACTTCACCTCGGCGTTCGAGCAGGTCGACGCGCTGATCTCGCCCACCACGCCGTTCGTGGCGTTCCCGATCGGGGCGCGCACCGCCGACCCGTACCAGATGTACCTGGCGGACCTGTTCACCATCCCGACGAACCTGTACGGCGGGCCGGGCATCTCGGTGCCGTGCGGCCTGTCCGAGGGGCTGCCCGTCGGTCTGCAGGTGATGGCCCCGACGATGGCCGACGACCGGATGTACCGGGTCGCCGCCGCGCTGGAGTCCGTGGTCGGCACGTTCACCCCACCGGCACTGTGAGGCTGGAGTTCAGATGACGACGACACTGCCCGCGTACGACGAGGTCGTTGCGCGGTACGAGCCGGTGATCGGCCTGGAGACCCACGTCGAGCTGGGCACGAACACCAAGATGTTCTGCGGCTGCCCGACCGACTTCGGCGGCGAGCCGAACACCCGGGTCTGCCCGGTGTGCCTGGGCCTGCCCGGCTCGCTGCCGGTGGCCAACAAGGCGGCGATCGAGGCGACCATCCGGATCGGCCTGGCGCTGAACTGCTCCATCGCGCAGTGGTGCCGGTTCGCCCGGAAGAACTACTTCTACCCGGACATGCCGAAGGACTTCCAGATCAGCCAGTACGACGAGCCGCTGTGCTCCGACGGCTACCTGGACGTCGAGGTCGACGGCGAGCTGGTGCGTATCGGCATCGAGCGGGTGCACCTGGAGGAGGACACCGGCAAGACGCTGCACGTCGGCGGGGCCACCGGCCGTATCCACGGTGCGACCGAGTCGCTCGTCGACTACAACCGGGCCGGCATCCCGCTGGTCGAGATCGTCACCAAGCCGGTCCCCGGCACCGGCGCGCTCGCCCCCGAGGTCGCCAAGGCGTACGTGACCGAGTTGCGCGACGTGCTGCGTTCGCTGGGCGTGTCCGACGTCCGGATGGAGGAGGGGTCGCTGCGGTGCGACGTCAACACCTCCCTCAACCTGCCGGGCGAGGAGTGGGGCACCCGTACCGAGACCAAGAACGTCAACTCGTTGCGGTCGGTGGAGCGGGCGGTCCGTTCGGAGATCCTGCGCCAGGCGTCGGTGCTGGACGCGGGCGGCCGGATCACCCAGGAGACCCGGCACTTCCACGAGGACACCGGGGACACCACGCCGGGCCGGTCCAAGGAGACCGCCACCGACTACCGGTACTTCCCGGAGCCGGATCTGGTGCCGCTCGCCCCGGACACCGCCTGGGTGGCCGAGCTGAAGGCGGCCCTGCCGGAGCTGCCCCGGCTGCACCGTCGCCGGCTCCAGGAGCAGTGGGGCCTGTCCGACCTCGACATGCAGTCGGTGCTCAACGCCGGTGCCGTCGAGCTGATCGAGGCGACCGTGGCGGCCGGGACCACCCCGGCGGCGGCCCGCAAGTGGTGGCTGGGTGAGCTGTCCCGCCGGGCCAACGAGACCGGCACGGAGCTGGCCGACATCGGAGCCACCCCGGCGCAGGTCGCCGAACTTCAGGGGCTGGTCGACGCGGGCAAGCTCAACGACAAGCTGGCCCGTACCGTGCTGGAGGGCGTGGTGGCCGGCGAGGGTTCGCCGACCGAGATCATGACCAACCGGGGTCTGGAGGTGGTCTCCGACACCGGCGCGCTCACCGCCGCCGTGGACGAGGCGATCGCCGCCAACCCGGGCATCGCCGACAAGATCCGCAGCGGCAAGGTCGCCGCCGCCGGTGCGCTGGTCGGCGCGGTGATGAAGGCCACCCGTGGCCAGGCCGACGCCAAGACCGTCCGTGACCTGGTCCTGGAGCGCCTCGGCGTGCAGGGCTGACCGCGCGGGCCGGAAGCCGGAGCTTCCCGCCCGCGACCCGCGAGGGCCGCCGTCGTGACCCGACGGTGGCCCTCACCCCTTCCCCGGGGTACGCGCGCGACCCGCGCCACCCCTCCCACCGAGGGCGTCAACGGCGACGCCCGGATGGAGTTCCCGTGAACGAGCACGACCTCGACGTCCTCGACGAGATCCAGCGACGGGTGCTGTGGCTCGCCACCCGGATCGTGGACGCGGCCAACCACGACCGGGACACCGGCGACGGGGTGAAGGTCGGTGGGCACCAGGCGTCCAGCGCCTCCCTGGTCACCGCGATGACCGCGCTGTGGTTCGCGCACCTGGACGCCGAGGACCGGGTGGCGGTCAAGCCGCACGCCTCACCGGTGTTCCACGCCATCCAGTACCTGCTGGGCAACCTGGACCGGTCGTACCTGCCCCGGTTGCGGGCGAGGGGCGGCCTGCAGTCGTACCCGTCGCGGACGAAGGACCCGGACGCGGTGGACTTCTCCACCGGCTCCGTCGGGCTGGGCGCGGCGGCCCCGCTGTTCGCCGCGGTCACCCGCCGCTACGTCGACGCCCACTTCGGGGCCCGCCAGCACTCCCGGTTCGTCGCGTTGATGGGTGACGCCGAACTGGACGAGGGGAACATCTGGGAGGCGGTCGCCGACCCGGCCACCACCGGCCTGGGCAACGTGATGTGGCTCGTCGACTTCAACCGGCAGTCGCTGGACCGGGTGGTGCCCGGGATCCGGATCGACCAGTGGCGTGGGCAGTTCGAGGCCGCCGGCTGGCACGTCGTCGAGGTCAAGTACGGCCGCCGGCTCGCGCAGGCGTACGCCCGGCCGGGCGGGACGGCACTGCGCGACTGGATCGACCTGATGCCCAACGAGCAGTACCAGTCGCTGTTCGGGCTGACCGGGCCGGCGCTGCGCCGGCAGTTCCTGGACGGCGCGCCGGACGGCATCGCCGGGTTCATCGCCGACCTCACCGACGAGGAGTTGGCCCCGCTCGTCACCGACCTGGGCGGGCACGACCTGGCGGCGATGCTCGACGCGTACGCCCAGTGCGACGCGGTGACCGACCGGCCCAGCGTCGTCTTCGCGTACACCGTCAAGGGGTGGGGGTTGCCGATCGCCGGCAACCCGCGCAACCATTCCGCGTTGCTGTCCACCGCGCAGGTCGACGCGCTGCGGGCGGAGCACGGCCTGACCACCGCGACCGAGTGGGACCGGCTCGACCCGGCGAGCCCGGCCGGCATCCGGGCCGGCGAGCGCCGCGAGGCGCTGGCCCGCGCGCCCCGGCCCCGGTCGCTCGGGGTCACCGTCCCGGAGAGCACCGGGGTACGCACGCAGAAGCCGGTCTCCACCCAGGAGGTCTTCGGGCGGGTGCTGGTGGAGCTGGCCCGGGACCCGCAGGTGGCGCCCTACCTGGTCACCACCGCGCCGGACGTGGCGACCTCCACCAACCTGGCCGGGTTCATCAACCGGACCGGGGTGTTCGCCCCGACCGAGCGGCGGTCCTGGTCGCAGGACCGGATGCTGCGCTGGACGGAGAGCCCCGCCGGGCAGCACATCGAGCTGGGCATCTCCGAGATGAACCTGTTCCTGCTGCTGGGCCAGCTCGGCCTGTCCTGGGACCTGTCCGGGCAGCCGCTGCTGCCGGTCGGCACCGTCTACGACCCGTTCGTGCTGCGCGGGCTGGACGCGTTCCTCTACGGCACCTACTCGGGTTCCCGGTTCGTGGTGGCCGGCACCCCGTCGGGGGTCACCCTCGCCCCGGAGGGCGGCGCCCACCAGTCCACCATCACCGCCTCCGTCGGCCTGGAACTGCCCGGCGTCACCCTCTGCGAGCCGGCCTACGCGACCAGCCTCGACTGGCTGCTCTGCGACGCGCTCGGGCAGATCGCGCAGGGTGCCGCGCCGGCCGCCACCGCCGCGCCGGCCGAGGACGGGGCGTACTACTTCCGGTTGAGCACCCGTCCGCTGGACCAGACGCCGTTCGAGGCGGCCCGGGTCCGCCTCGGTGACGCGGTGCTGCGCCGGCAGGTGGTCGCCGGGGCGTACCGGCTGGTGGACGCGCACCAGGCGCACCCGCAGCTGGCCGACGCGCCGGTGGTGACCCTGGCCGCCTCCGGGGCGGTGCTGCCGGAGACGCTGGCTGCCGCCGCCGAGTTGGCGGAGGAGGGCATCGCCGCGCACGTGGTCGACGTGACCAGCCTGGACCGGCTCTACCGGGCCTGGCAGCGCACCCTGCGCCAGGGCGTCCGTACGGCGACCGTGCCGAGCGTGCCGGGGGCGTTACGGGCCGCGTTCGGGGACCGTACGCCGCTGGTGACCGTGCACGACGCCGCCTCGCACGCGATGGCCTGGCTCGGCTCGGCGCTCGGGGTGCCGGCGGTGCCGCTGGGGGTGGACGAGTTCGGCCAGTCCGGCAGCGTCCGTGAGCTGTACGAGTTGCACGACCTGCTTCCCGGCAGCATCGTCAACGCCGCCCTGGCCGCCCTGTCGCTGCGCTGACCGCACCCCGCCCTGACCGCGTCCTGTGCCGGCCTGGCCTGGTCCGGTTCCGTGCGGCCGTTGCGGCGGACGATTACATTCCGTGCTTGTGCGGCTGATGCCGACTGTGGTCACGCTCGGTGACATGAGTGGTGACCCCGGAGTGGTAGGTCCGCATCCTTTGCTCTGCTGCCATCAAGGCGACAATCCCTTGAACAGGGGTGATGGGAGAAGCGACCGAGCGGGTGGGTGGCGGCCTCCATCACGGTAAGCCACTGTCGCCGTGAGGGCAGCAGAGCAAAGTCTCCGAGTGCGGGTAGGTGGGCCTCGCCCGGGAATCACTTTCGGTGACTTTGGTCTAGGTGGGTGCCGTGGCGTGGGGCGTCCGCGCAGCAGTACCCGGGCGGCTGGGGGCACGGCCCGCCCGCCCGCCGGCCGCCGTGGGCGGCGCGTCGCTGCGGGCGGGCCTGCCGTTGGTGGGTCAGCTGGTCGGGCTGGGGGTCGGCGAGGTGGGGGTCGGGCCGGTCCCGGAGGGGGACGGGGACTCCGAGCCGCCCCTGGTCGGGGTGGGGGTGACCGGGACATCGGCGCCCTTCGCCGGATCGCGGATCACGTGCCGCTCCAGGTTCACCTGGGCCTGCCCGGTGCCACCGACGGTGATGTCGTCGTAGGCCTGGAGCAGCTTCTGCTGGTCGAAGTAGAGCACCGTCATCGACAGCGGGGTGGGCTTCTCGCCCTCCAGGCCGCGCAGCCCGGCACCACCGGTCGAGCCCTCCACCATCAGTTGGGTCGGCTGCTGGCCGTCCACCTGCGGCAGCTTGGAGATCTGCCGGGCGTGGGTGTGCCCGGCCAGCACCAGCGGGCAGGTGCCCGAGAGCGGGCCGGCCGAGGCCGGGTCGTGCACCAGCGCGATGTTCACCGGTCGCGGCGAGTCGCGGACCGTGGTGGCGAGCGTCTCGCCGGCCCCGATCACCTGGTTGGCGACCTGCGCGGTGAGCCCGCTGCCGGCCGGCGAGGTCTCCTTGTCCGGGGTGAACCGGGGGTCGCCGATGCCGGCGATGGTCAGCCCGGCGACGGTGGTGGTCGAGTTGTTCAGCACGACCGCGTTCGGCTGCCGGGCCACCGCCGCCGCCGTCCGGGGCGAGTCGTGGTTGCCCCGGATGTAGACGTACGGCTTCTTGAGCAGCCCGATCGAGCCGACGTACGACGCCTCGGGCTCGCTGCCCCAGTCGGTCAGGTCACCGGTGTCGATCACCACGTCGATGCCGAACTGTTCGACCACGGTGCGGATCAGCTGCCAGCCCGTCGGGTTGAGGTGCATGTCGGACACGTGCAGCACCCGGGTGGTGCCCGGCGCCGGTTCGTACACCGGCAGCGCCGAGACGGTGGTGTAGAGCTGGCTGACGTTGCCGACCAGCCGCTGCAACTGCTCGGCGTAGCGGCTGTAGTCGTTGGCGATCCGCCGCGCGTCACCGACGATCGCCGGGGCGTTGACCAACAGGCCCTCGTAGCGGGGTTCCTCGATGGCCTGCGGGCGGAGGGTACCGGCCGCCAGGCCGAGGCTGCCGGCGGTGACCACCAGCGCCACCCCGCCGGCCCAGGCGGTCCGCCGGGTGTCCCGGAAGACCAGCGCGGCCAGCAGCAGGGTGACCAGCACGGCCGCCCCGAGGGTACGTAGACCCAACCGCAGCACCCCGTTGCGGACGTCGGTCACCGCCGACTGGCTGGCCCGGCTGATGCTGGCCGGGTCGTCGATCAACGCCTCGGTCTTGCGCTGGTCCAGCGCGCCGAGCCCGACCGTCAGATGGGTGGGGCCCTGGTGGCTGTCGAGTTGGAGCGCGCCCAGCGGGGGGATGTCGACGGTGGTGCCGCCCCGCACCGCCGGGGCGAGGGTCAGGTCGGCGCGGAACGGGCCGATGTCGGTGCTGACCCGGCCACCGGCGAACACCCCGACGACCGTTCCGGTCAGGGCGACCAGCAGCACCGCCAGCACCACGCCGACCCGTCGGGCCCGGGTCGACCGCAGGGCCGACCACCAGGTCCGCCAGCGTCGCTCACGCCGGGCGGGGAGGTCCGTCTTCCCTGGCCCGCGTTGCTCGTTCTCCTGACCGCCCATGATGAGATTCTGACCTGCCCCGTGAAAGATCTTGGCAAACCCGCCGGACCGACGGCCGATCCGCCCGGTACCTGCCCGGCTGTCCGGCCCGTCGGCGTGTCGATCAGCTCCGACCGGCCCCGCCGTCGGCGAAGACCAGCCGCAGCAGCCGGTCGTCCTCAGGCACCGGCTGACCCCGCCCGTCGTGGTTGGAGGTGGAGACCCAGAGCGAACCGTCCGGGGCGGCGGCGACCGCCCGCAACCGACCGTACTTCTCGGTGAGCAGTTCCCGGGGTGCGCCGAGCACGGTGCCGGCGTCGGTCAGCTCCAGCAGCCAGAGCCGCTCGCCGCGCAGGCACGCGGCGGCCAGCAGCCGCCCCGTGGCCGCCAGCCCCGAGCAGGACGCCTCGTCGGTGCCCCACTGCACGATGGGATCGACGAATCTGCCGTCGCCGGCCTGCCCCTCCAACGTCGGCCAGCCGTAGTTCGCGCCCTTGTCGATCTTGTTGATCTCGTCCCAGGTGTTCTGCCCGAACTCGGTGGCGTACATCCGCTTCCCGGCGTCCCAGGCCAGGCCCTGCACGTTGCGGTGCCCCAGCGACCAGACCGGCGAGCCGGGGAACGGGTTGCCCGCCGCCGGCTTGCCGTCCGGGGTGATCCGCAGGATCTTGCCGGCCAGGCTGGCCCGGTCCTGGGCGGCGTCCCGGTCACCGGCGTCGCCGGTGCTGACGTAGAGCTGCCCGTCCGGGCCGAACGCCAGCCCGCCGCCGTTGTGGTTGCCGGACTTCGGGATGCCGGTCAGCACCGGCGTGGGGGTGCCGCCCAACGTCAACCGGGCCACCCGGTTGTCCTGCTCGGTGGTGTAGTAGACGAAGACCGTCCGGTCCTGCGCGTACGCCGGGGAGACGGCGATGCCGAGCAGGCCCGCCTCGCCGGACGCGGCCACCCCCGGCACGGTCTGCGCCGGGGTGACGGTCAACCCCTGCGGCCCCGACTCCGGCCCGACCTTGAGGATCCTGCCGCTGTCCCGCTCGGTGACCAGCGCCGCCCCGTCGGGCAGGAAGGCGATGCCCCACGGCACCCGCAGCCCCTTCGCCAGCACCGTGGCCACCACCTGCTGCCCGGGGGCGTCCGCCGACGCCGACGGGGTCGGCAGGTTGGGGGGCTCACCGGCCGGATCGGGCTCCGGCGGGCCGAAACTGCACCCGGTCAGCAGCAGCGCGGCACCGGAGGCCGCCAGGGCCGCGCGGACCCGGACGGTGCGGGGGTACGGGAGACGGGCGCTCACCCGCCCCAGCCTAGCCCGCGAATCCCGGTCGGCCGGGCCACCGGGGACGGCGCACCGGCCGGTGACCGCCTCAGCGGGCCCGCAGGGCCAGCAGCGCCACGTCGTCCTCGCGCCGGTGACCGGTGCCGAGCAGCAGGTCACACAGGTCGGCGGCGGGCCGGACGCCGGCGGCGGCGACCCGCGCGCACAACTGGGCCATCCCCTCGTCGATCGACTGGTCCCGTCGCTCCACCAGCCCGTCGGTGTAGAGCAGCAGGGTGTCCCCGGGGGCGAGCAGCACCTCCGCCCCGGTGCGCGGGGTCGGCCGGGTCAACCCCAGCAACGGCTCCCGCCGGCCGTCGAGCAGCCGTACCGTGCCGTCGGCGGTGACCAGCAGCGGTGCGGGATGGCCGGCGTTGCACCAGGTGACCGCCACCCCGCCCGCGACCTGCCGCAGCCGGGCCAGCACCGCCGTGGCGGCGGTCGGGATGCACAACCCCGAGATGGTGGCGTCCAACCGCCGCATCAGCTCCTCGACCGGGTCGTCCCGGCCGAACGCGTTGCCCCGTACCAGGTTGCGCAACTGCCCCATGGTCGCGGCGGCCTCGATGTCGTGGCCGGCGACGTCGCCGATCGCCGCGACCAGGTCGCCGTCGGGCTGGACGAAGGCGTCGTACCAGTCGCCGCCCACCTCCACCCGGTCGGCGGCCGGCTGGTAGCGGGCCGCCAGCTCCACCCACGGGCTCTGCGGCAACTCCGGCAGCATGCTGTGTTGCAGCACCTCGGCGACGTGCCGCTGCTCGCCGTAGATCCAGCCGTTGCCGACCGCCTGCCCGGCGCGGCGGCCGATCTCCAGCGCGGTGCCCAGGTCGTCGTCGTCGAAGGCCCGCCGGTCGGGCCCGTTGACCAGGGTCACCGCGCCCATCACCGTGCCCCGGCCGGGGGCCGGCACCGGCACGGTCAGGTGCGAGGCGAAGCCCAGCCGTTCGGCGAGAGCCACCAGTTCCGGGGCGTCGCTGGCCCGCCGGACGTCGTCCAGGTCGGCCACGCCGCGCAGCACCGGCTGGCCCGTCCGCAGCACCGTCCGGGTGACCGAGGCGGGGCCGAGCCGGCGCAGCGCCACCTCGCCGAACCGGGTGATGTCGGCGGCGCGGGCCGGGTCGCGGTGCACGGCGGTCACCCAGCGGGGCGTGCCGCCCTGGTCGATCAGGGTCACCATGGCCCAGTCGGCCAGCCGGGGCACCACCGCGTCGGCCAGCCGCCCCACCGCCGTCTCCACGTCGAGCGTCCCGGTCAGCTCCTCGCTCAGCGAGGCGAGCAGGTTGAGCCGTTCGTGGGCCTGCTCGACCAGCCGGCGGGCCGCCTCGGCGGCGTCCAGCGCGATCCGCAGCCGCAGCTCCGACGAGCAGGCCGCCGCCAGGTCGGCGAGCGTGCGTAGCTGCGCCTTCGTCCAGGCCCGGGGCTTGCTGTCGATCGCGCACAGCGAGCCGAGCACCCGGCCGTCCAGGTCGGTCAGGGGCATCCCGGCGTACGCGACGACGCCCAGTTCCGGCACGGCCAGGTTGTCCCGCACCCGGGGGTAGAGCCGGGCGTCCGGCAGCACCAGCGGGATCTCGGTGTCGATCACGTGCTGGCAGAACGAGTGGCTCAGCGGGGTCTGCCGGCGGGCGGCCCACGGCTCGGGCAGCCCGACCGCGCCGGGAAAGAACTGCCGGGTCTCGGTGACCAGCGAGACCAGCGCCACCGGCACGTCGAGCAGGTCGCTGACCAGCCGGGCGAACCGGTCGAACGCCTCGTCCGGCGCGGCGTCCAGGCCGGTCTCGGTCAGCGAGCGCAGCCGGGCCGGGTCGGCCAGCGCGGCGATGTCCGTGTCCGGCCGTACGGTGCGTTCGGTCATCGACCACCTGTCTGCCGTGATGGGGAGGACACCGTTCGGCGTTCCGACCCCCGGTTATACCCGTCCCGCCCGACCGTCACCCGTGGCCGTGGGCGACGTCGCCCGGTACGGCGTCGTCCCTCGGCCCGTCGGCACGGCCCGCCCGCCGGAGGGCTATCGTCGGCACGCGTGAAGGTATGGATTCCGCACCCCGCCGGGGTCGAGCTGCTCGGTCGCGTCCCGGCCGGTGTCACGGTACAGCCGTGGACCGACCCGGCGAATCCGCCAGGTGACCCGGCCGGCGTCCGGTTCTGGGTGCCGCCGTTCCTGGCCGGGGTGGACACCACGGCGATGCTGGACCGGCTGCCCGACCTGGCGGTGGTGCAGCTGCTCTCCGCCGGGGCGGACGCCTGGACGGGCCGGGTGCCCGCCGGGGTCACCCTCTGCGACGCCCGGGGGGTGCACGACGCCGGCACCGCCGAGTGGGTGGTCACCGCGATCCTCGCCCAGCTGCGCGGCTTCCCGGAGCTGGCCCGCGCGCAGGCCCGCCGGGAGTGGGCGTACGACCGGGTCGCGCCGACCGACGAGCTGACCGGCAAGCGGGTGCTGATCGTGGGGGCCGGGTCGATCGGCGCGGCGGTCCGGGCCCGGCTGGCTCCGTTCGACGTGACCTTCACCCTGGTCGCCCGGACCGCCCGGCCGGCCGAGGAGGTGCACGCGGTGACCGAGCTGCCGCGCCTGCTGCCGGAAGCCGACGTGGTGGTGCTGCTGGTGCCGCTGACCGACGCCACCCGGGGGCTGGTCGACGCCGCGTTCCTGGCCGCCATGCCGGACGGGGCGCTGCTGGTCAACGCCGCCCGGGGCCCGGTGGCGGACACGGCGGCGCTGGTCGCTGAGCTGACCTCGGGGCGGCTGCGGGCGGCGTTGGACGTGACCGACCCGGAGCCGCTGCCGGCCGACCATCCGCTCTGGGAGCTGCCGAACGTGCTGCTCACCCCGCACGTGGCCGGCTCGGTACGCGGGCTGCTGCCCCGGGCGTACCGCCTGGTGGGGGAGCAGGTGCGCCGGTTCGTGGCCGGGTCCCCGCTGGTCAACACGGTGGTCGACGGCTACTGACCCGGGGGCCTGCCGGTGGGGCTGCCCCGGCTCAGTGCGCCTCCGGCAGGGCCTGGCCGGTGACCGCGACCAGCCGGGGCAGGTCGACGCCCCGGACGGCGGGCAGTGGCAGTTGGTGCCCGTCGGTGAGCCGGACGACGGCCCGGCCGCGCTGGTCGGTGGCCAGCTCGACGACCTGCTCCCAGGGGATGCGCCGGCCTCCGGCCAGCGCCCGCAGCCGCAGCCCGCGCGGGTCGGCGTCGGTGCCGGAGCGCCAGGCCCAGACCGCGACGGTCAGCGGGACCAGCAGCACCGGCAGCAGGTACCACCGGGCGGCGGCCAGGGGCAGCGCGCCGATGGTGGCGATGACGGCCGCGACCAGGATGGCCTGGTTGTGCCGGAAGCGGATGGTGTCGGCGCGACTCACCCCCCGATGATTCCACCCGTGGCCGGGGCGGCACCGGGCGGGCGGTGGACCGGCCGCGACCGACACTGAGCGGTGACGTAGGTCACCGTCGAGGGACGTAACCGGGAGGGGGGTGCCTCGTTGAACCGATAACCCCCTGTCGCACCGCGCCGTGTCCCCCTCACGAAGGTGACCGCCGTGACCGTCACCCGCCCCCTCCGCCGCACACCGCCCGCACCCGTGGTGCTCACCCTGCTGGTCGCGCTCCTCGTCGCCGCCGGCCTGGTCGACGCCGTCCCGCCGCTGGCCGCCACCACGATGGCCGGCGCGGGCGGCTGTGCCGTGGCCGCCGCCCTGCTGTTCCGCCTCACCGCGAACGGCGGGCAGGACCGTCGTGCCCGGCGTCGCCGTCGGGCCGCCGTACTGCTCACCGTCGCGGTGACCGTGGTCGGGACGACCGTGGCGGTGCTGCCGCTGGTACCGGCGTTCCGCCGGGCCGAGGCCGCGGCGGCCGGGCTCGGCGTGGCCACCCTCGCCTACGCCGTCGGCCTGCTCCTGCTGTCCGGCCGCTCCCGGCTGACCCCCCGCGCCCGCTGGCGGCGCGGCGTCGACGTGCTCGGCCTCGGCGCTGCCCTGCTCTTCGCCGGCTGGGTGCTGGTCCCGCCCGGCCCGGTGCCCCCGGTGGTCCGGGTGGTCACCGTCGTGGGCGCGGCTGTCCTGGCCGGGCTGCTGGTGGGCGCGCTGGACCGGCACCGTCACCACCCCGGCGCGGCCCGGAGCCGGCTCGGTGTGGCGGCCGTCCTGCTCGGCCTGGCCGACCTGGTGGTGCTGCTGGCCTACCGGGCCCCCGCGGTGGCCCTGCTGACCGCGGTGCCGCTGCTGGTCGGCGGGGCGCTGCTGACGGCCTACGGGATGGCCCGGGCCGCGGCGGGCGACCCGACGGTCCCGGCCGGTCCGCCGCCGGCCTGGCCCCGGGTGACCGCACCGGCGGCGGTGGCGACAGTGGCGGCGGCCGGCCATCTGGCGTTCGTCGGTGGCTTCACCCCGACCGCCGTCCTGCTGGGGCTGGCGGTGATTCCGCCGCTGGTGGCCCGGGAACTCATCTCCGTCACCGACCAGCGGCGGTGGGCCGGGCGGTTGGCCGCCCGGGAGGCGTACTTCCGCACGCTGGTCGCCGGCGGTCGTGACCTGGTCCTCGTCCTCGACGACGGGTTACGGGTGCGCTGGCTCTCGGCGGCCGGCGAACGCTGGTTCGGGCCGCGCCAGCAGGCGGTGTGCGGGCGGCCGCTGGCCGACCTGCTGCATCCGGACGACGCGCCGGGCGTCCTGGCCCGGCTGGCCGGCCGGCCGGGCGACGCCGCTGCGCCCCTGCCTGGCGACGCCGCCGGGCCGTTGCTGGTGGCCCGGATGCGTACCGGTGACGGCGGCTGGCGGGAGACCGAGTCGACGGTGAGTGACCAGCGGACCGTGCCGGAGGTGGCCGCGGTGGTGCTGCACGTCCGCGACGTCGGCGACCGCCGCCGGTCGGAGCGCGAGCGGCACCTGGTCGCGGCCACCGACCCGCTCACCGGCCTGTCCACCCGCCGGGAGTTGCTGCGGGTGCTCGACGAGCGGGGCGGCACCCCCGGCGCGCTGCTCCTGGTGGACGTGCACGGCCTCGGCCCGGCCCAGGATGCTGCCGGCCCGGACCCGCTCCTGGCCGCCACCGCCCGCCGGCTGCGCGACGTGGTCGGCCCCCGGGACCTGGTCGCCCGGTTGTCCGGGGAGGAGTTCGCGGTGGTCACCGACGCCGGCCCGGTCCCGGCGTACGCGTTGGGCGAGCGGCTGCTGGCCGCGTTGACCGAGCCGTGCCCGGTGTCGACCGGGATGGCCCGGCTCCGGGTCGGCGTGGGCCTGACCGAGCTGGCCGCGACGTCGCCGCAGGACGCGGTGCGCCAGGCCGACCTGGCGCGCCGCCGGGCCGTCCAGCTCGGCCGCAACCGGGTCGAGTGGTACGACGCCTGCCTGGAGGAGGAGCTGGTCCGCCGGCTGGACCTGGAACGGGAGCTGCCCGGGGCGGCGGCCCGGGGCGAGCTGGATCTGGTCTACCAGCCGGTGCTGGCGCTGGCCGACCGGCGGCCGGCCGGCATCGAGGCGTTGCTGCGCTGGCGCAGCCCGGTGCTGGGCACCGTGCTGCCGGCCGAGTTCCTGCCGGTCGCCGAGGATCTCGGCCTGCTGGGGGAGCTGGGCCGGTGGGTGCTCGACCGGGCCTGCCGGCAGCTCGCCGACTGGTCGGCCGGGGGCCGGGAGCTGTGGCTGGCGGTCAACGTCACCCTCGCCGAGCTGCTGGCGCCGGATCTCGTGCCCCGGGTGGCGGCAGTGCTGGCCGGGCACGGCGTTCCGGCGGAGCGGCTGGTGCTGGAGATCGCCGAGTCGCGGCTCGGGGCCGACCTGCCCACGGTGGTGGCCCGGCTGGCCGGCCTGCGGTCGCTGGGGGTACGCACGGCGTTGGACAGCTTCCGGGCGGAGCACGCCTCCCTGGCCCAGCTGCGTCGGCTGCCGATCGACCTGTTGAAGGTGCAGCCCCGGCCGGTCGACCCGGACGAGGAGTCCCGCCCGTTGATCGACGTGGTGGTGGGTCTGGGGGAGCGGCTGGGGGTGACCGTGGTGATGGCCGAGTTGGAGTCGGAGCCGGACGTGGCGCGGGCCACCCGGGCCGGCTGCCGGTACGGGCAGGGGTTCGCGTTGGCGCGTCCGGCCACCGCCGAGCGGGTCGAGGCGTACTTCGCGGAGTTCCCGACGACGTCCCGCTGACCGCGGGGGCGGGTTCAGATGAACCGGTTCACCTCGCCCGGGGCGGCGCGGTGCTGCCCCGGGGCGTCAGGTGCGCGGTCTCGTCCTGGAGCCCGCGCACCGGTTCACCGGCGATGACGGCGAGCAACTGGCGGGCGGCGTGCGCGCCGTAGGCGGGGATGTCCCGGCCGAGCGCGGTCAGCGGCGGGTGCACCAGTTGGCAGAGCGGGGAGTCGTCCCAGGCCACGATGGACAGGTCGGTGGGGACGCCGAGGCCCATCTCCTGGGCCACGGCCAGCCCGGCGATCGCCATCACGTCGTTGTCGTAGATCACCGCGGTGGGGCGTCGGGCGGAGCTGAGCAGCCGCCGGGTGGCGCGCGCCCCCTCCTCGCCGGTGTAGTCCGACCACACGGTCGCCGCGTCGGTGAGCCCGAGCCGGCCGCACACCTCGGCGAAGGCGTCGGTACGGATCTCGGTGTGCAGCAGCGACGGCAGCCCGCCGATCCGGGCGATCTTGCGGTGGCCGAGGGCGACCAGGTACTCCACCGCCTCGGCGAGCGCCGCCGCGTCGTCCGACCAGACGTGGGCCAGCGTGCCGGTGTGCCTCGGCCCGCCGATCACCACGGCGGGTAGTTGCAGCTCCTCCAAGGCGGGCACCCGGATGTCGTCGGTCCGCAGGTCGCAGACGAGGACCCCGTCGACCCGCCGTTCGGCCCACCACCGGCGGTAGACCGCGATCTCCGCCTCCTGGTCGGCGACCACCTGGAGGGTCAGCGCGTACGACCGGGCGGAGAGTTCGGCCTCGACGCCGCTGATCAGCTCCATGAAGAACGGCTCGATGCCGAGTATCCGGGCCGGTCGGCACAGGGCCAGGCCGACGGCGTTGGCGGTGGCGCCGGAGAGCGCGCGGGCGGCGCTGCTCGGACTGAAACCGATCTCGGTGGCGATCGCCAGGATGCGTTGCCGGGTGGCTTCCGAGACGCCCGGCTGCCCGTTGAGCGCGTACGACACCGCGCCCTTGGACACTCCGGCGCGTCGGGCGACGTCGGCGATGGTCGGCCGCTTCACCGGCGTTTCCCTCCACTTCTCGCGGCCCGGGCAGGCCGTTCTCGGGCCGGGGTCGCCGGCGGTCCTCACGCTACCGGTGCCCGGTCGGGTCGTCGTCCCCGGCCGTGGCCGGTCCCGGCCGGAATGATCGGCCGGTTCGCTTGCTCGGTTGAGTGTGCCGGTCGTGCCGGGCGGGACGCTGGCGGCGCTATCCCTTCCACCTGCCGGAAGGCCCCACCCGGCACGTCTGTCGGGGGTGCCGGAGGACGCCCAGGTTACGGGCCGGGGGCGCTGTTAACCGGCCGTTGACAGTGTGCGGGGCGGCCCGTACGGTGGCCTCACTTATCCGGTTCAGTCGACGTTCCTCGATGTAAGGAGCGTTCCCACAGCGTGCGCGGAGGATGAGATGACACGGTCCTGGACCCGCTGGGCCCGCGCGGCGGCGGTCGGTGCCGTCAGCCTGACGCTGGTCGCGGCGTGCAGCGGCAGGAGCACCACCGACTCGGGCGGCACGGACGGCCAGGTCACCCTGAAGATCAATTTCTGGGGCGACTTCGGTCTCCAGGACCTCAAGACCCGCTACGAGGCCGACCACCCCAACATCAAGATCCAACTCAACTCGGGCGAGTACAACGCCCAGCACGAGGATCTCCAGAAGAAGCTCGTCGCCGGTTCCGGAGCGGCCGACATCGCCGCCATCGACGAGGGCTTCATGGTCCAGTTCCGCAGCCAGTCCGACAAGTTCGTCAACCTGCTCGACAAGGGCGCCGGCTCGTACGAGAGCAGGTACCTGCCGTGGAAGTGGAAGCAGTCGCTGTCGGCCGACGGCAGGACCCAGATCGGCCTCGGCACCGACGTCGGCGGCCTGGCCATGTGCTACCGCACCGACCTGTTCGCCGCCGCCGGGCTGCCCACCGACCGCGACCAGGTCTCCGCGCTCTGGCCCACCTGGGACAGGTTCATCCAGGTCGGCCAGGACTACACCGGCCGGACGAAGAAGAAGTTCCTCGACTCCGGCACCAACCTGTTCAACCCGATCCTGGGCCAGCAGCCGGTCGGCTTCTACGACGAGCAGGAACAGCTCCGGATGGAGCAGGGGCCGAAGGTCGCCTTCGACTACACGATCAGGGCGGTCCAGGCCGGTCTCTCGGCCAACCTGGCCAGCTTCCAGGCCGACTGGGACAAGGGCTTCACCGCCGGTTCGTTCGCCGTCCTCGCCTGCCCGGCGTGGATGCTCGGCCACATCAAGGACACCGCGCCCGGCACCCAGGGCAAGTGGGACATCGCCGCGGTGCCCGGTGGCGGCGGCAACTGGGGCGGCTCGTTCCTCACCATCCCCAAGCAGGGCAGGCACATCGACGAGGCGTACGAGCTGCTGGAGTGGCTGGTCCAGCCGGAGCAGCAGATCGAGATCTTCAAGAAGGTCGGCAACCTGCCCTCGCAGCCGGCGCTCTACGCCGACCCGGCGATCGCCGAGTTCAAGAACCCGTTCTTCCACGACGCGCCGGTCGGGCAGATCTTCCCGAAGATGGCGCAGGGGCTCACCCCGCAGTACCTGGGCAAGCGGAACGGCCCGACCCGGGTGGCCGTGGAGAACGTCATCAACCGGGTGCAGAACGGGACGCTGAAGCCGGACGCCGCCTGGGCCGAGGCGGTCAAGGAGGCGGAGAAGGCCCGCACCTCCTGACCGTCCGCCGCCCCGCTCCCGTACCGTCCCCGGCCCTGGAGGGTGCCCCGTGTCCACCACCCGTGCCGTGCCGCCGTCACCTCACCGCACCGGGCCGGAGCGCGACGCCTCCGGGGCCGGCGACCGGTCGCCCGGCTGGCGCGACCGGCTGTACCGGTTCGACCTGCGCTACCTGCCCTACCTGATGGTCGCGCCGTTCTTCCTGCTGTTCGGCGTCTTCGGGCTCTTCCCGCTGCTGTTCAACGGGGTGGTCGCGCTGCGCAACTACCGGCTCGACGACCCTACCCTGCCCTACTGGGCCGGCCTCGCGAACTTCACCCGGCTCGGCGGTGACGAGGACTTCTGGAACGCGCTCTACAACACGTTCGGCATCTTCCTGCTCTCCTCGGTGCCGCAACTGCTGCTGGCGCTGGTGGTCGCCTCGCTGCTCAACCGCAGGCTGCGGGCGCAGACCTGGTGGCGGGTCGGGGTGCTGCTGCCGTACGTCACCCCGATCGTGGCCTCGACGATGGTGTTCAGCGTCTTCTTCTCCCGCAGCTTCGGGATGGCGAACTGGCTGCTCGCCGAGGTGGGCATCGGCGGGACGGGCGACGCGGCGATCGACTGGCGGGCCGACAAGCCGCACGCCTGGATCGCCATCGCCACGATGGTCAACTGGAAGTGGATCGGCTACAACGCCCTGCTCTACCTGGCCGCCATGCAGTCCATCCCGCGTGACGTCTACGAGGCGTCGGCGATCGACGGGGCCGGGCCGTGGCGGCAGCTCTGGCGGATCACCGTGCCGATGATCCAGCCGGTCATCGTGTTCACGGTGGTGCTGTCCACCATCGGTGGGCTGCAACTGTTCACCGAGCCGATGCTGTTCGACCTCAACGCGCAGGCCGCCACCGGCGGGCCGAACGGCGAGTGGCAGACCATCGCCCAGCTCATCTACAAGGTCGGCTGGAAGGACCTCAACCTCGGCTACGCCGCCGCGATGTCCTGGGCGCTGTTCCTGATCATCCTGCTGGTGACCGGGCTCAACACCCTGCTCACCAACCGCCTGTCAGGGGGACGCCGGTGAGCGCGAGGAACGCAGCGCAGTCCCGCAGTCGGGAACGAAAGGGGACACCGGTGAGCGCGAGGAACGCGGTGCGCCGGCCGGCCCTGTCGGGTCGCGCGCCGCAGGACACCCCGGCCGGCCTCGGCACGTACCTGCTGCTGTCGTTGACCTTCCTGTTCGCCGCGTTCCCGCTGTACTGGATGTTCGTCATCGCCACCAGCGACGACGAGGCGCTGGCGAAGCTGCCCCCGGCGGTGGTGCCCGGCGACCAATTCCTGGTCAACGTGCGCGAGGTCTTCTCCCTCCAGGACGTCTACTTCGCCGCCTCCCTGGTCAACAGCGTCATCGTGTCGACCGTGGTGACCGCCTCGGTGCTGTTCTTCTGCTCGCTGGCCGGGTTCGCCTTCGCCAAGCTGCGGTTCCGGGGCAGCAACGCGCTGATGCTGCTCGTCGTGCTCACCCTCACCGTGCCCAACCAGCTCGGCATCGTCGCGCTCTACATCGTGATGGGCCGGCTCGGCTGGAACGGCACCCTGCTGGCGGTCATCGCGCCCGGCCTGGTCACCGCGTTCGGGGTGTTCTACATGCGGCAGTTCATCGTCAACAGCGTCCCCGACGAGCTGGTCGAGTCGGCCCGGGTCGACGGGGCGACCACCATGCGGATCTACCGCAGCATCGTGCTGCCGGCGATCCGCCCGGCCCTGGCGGTGCTGGGCCTGCTCACCTTCGTGGCCACCTGGAACGACTTCCAGTGGCCGCTGATCACGCTCAGCGGCACCGACTACCCGACCTCGATGGTGGCCGTCTCCGATCTGGCGAGCGGTAACTACGTCATCTACCGTCGGGTGCTCGCGGGGGCGTTCATCGCCACGGTCCCGCTGCTGGTGATGCTCTTCGTCGGCGGCCGGCAGATCGTCAGGGGAATCATGGAAGGCGCGGTGAAGTCGTGAACCGTCAGGCGTTGCACGAGGGATGGCAGTTGCGCGCGGTGTCCGGGCCGCAGGTGCCCGACGCCGTCGCCGGCCGGGCGGTGCCCGCCACCGTGCCGGGCTGCGTACACACCGACCTGCTCGCCGCCGGCCTGATCGACGACCCCTACCTCGACGCCAACGAGACGACGCTCGCCTGGATCGGCCGCACCGACTGGGAGTACGCGACCACGTTCGTCCACCGGCCCGGCGACGACGACCGGGTCGAGCTGGTCTGCGCCGGGCTGGACACGGTCGCCACGCTCACCCTCAACGGCGTCGAGGTCGGCCGCACCGCCAACATGCACCGGTCGTACCGGTTCGACGTTGCCCAAGCGCTGCGGCCGGGGGAGAACACCCTCGCCGTCCGGTTCGACTCGGCGTACCGGTACGCCGAGGAGCAGCGGGACCGGCTCGGCGACCGGCCGAACGCCTACCCGGAGCCGTTCCCGTTCATCCGCAAGATGGCCTGCAACTTCGGCTGGGACTGGGGGCCGACGCTGGTCACCGCCGGGATCTGGCAGGAGATCGGGCTGCACGCCTGGTCCACCGCCCGGCTCGACGTCGTCCGTCCACTGGTGACTGTCGTCGACGGCCGGGGCCGGGTGGAGCTGCACGTCGCGGTGGAGCGGGCGACTGACACGCCGCTGACCGTCCGCGCCGAGGTCGCCGGCGTGACCGGCGAGGCGACCGTCGCCGCCGGGCGGCGCACGGCCGCGCTGACGCTCACCGTCGCCGACCCCGAGCTGTGGTGGCCCCGGGGGTACGGCGCACAACCGCTGCACCCGCTGACGGTGACCCTGGCGACGGCCGACGGCCGCCCGCTGGACACCTGGTCGCAGCGGGTCGGGTTCCGCTCGGTACGCCTCGACACCACGCCCGACGCCCACGGCACCCCGTTCACCCTGCACGTCAACGACGTGCCGGTGCTGGTCCGGGGCGTCAACTGGATCCCCGACGACGCGTTCCCCACCCGGGTCACCCGCGACCGGCTGGCCCACCGGTTCACCCAGGCCGCCGACGCCAACGTCAACCTGCTGCGGGTCTGGGGCGGCGGCCGGTACGAGTCGGCCGACTTCTACTCCCTCGCCGACGAGCACGGCCTGCTGGTGCAGCAGGACTTCCTGTTCGCCTGCGCGGCGTACCCGGAGGAGGAGCCGTTCGGCACGGAGGTCGAGGCGGAGGCGCGGGAGCAGGTGACCCGGCTGGCGGGCCACCCGTCGCTGGTGCTGTGGACGGGCAACAACGAGAACATCTGGGGCTGGCACGACTGGGACTGGCAGGAGCCGCTGGCCGGCCGGAGTTGGGGGCGCAGGTTCTATCTCGACCTGCTGCCCCGGGTGGTGGGCGAGCTGGACCCGACCCGACCGTACTGGCCGGGCAGCCCGTGGTCCGGCAGTGAGGCGGTCCACCCCAACGACCCGGCGCACGGCACCACGCACATCTGGGACGTCTGGAACACCGACGACTACACGAAGTACCGCGAGTACGTCCCCCGGTTCGTCGCCGAGTTCGGCTACCAGGCGCCCCCGGCGTACGCGACGCTGCGCCGGGCGTTGTCCGACGATCCGCTCGCGCCCGACTCGCCGGGGATGGCCCACCACCAGAAGGCCGCCGACGGGGACGCGAAGCTGCGACGCGGCCTCGACGCGCACCTGCCCGCCCCGGCCGACTTCGACGACTGGCACTACCTGACCCAGCTCAACCAGGCCCGGGCCATCAAGCTGGGGGTGGAACACTTCCGGTCGCACCGGGACGTCTGCTCCGGCACCATCGTCTGGCAGCTCAACGACTGCTGGCCGGTCACCTCCTGGTCGGCGGTCGACGGCGACGGCCGCCGCAAACCCCTGTGGTACGCGCTGCGCCGGGCGTACGCCGACCGGCTGCTCACCGTCCAGCCCCGCGACGGTGGGCTGGCCCTGATCGCGGTGAACGAGACCGGCACCCCGTGGCGGGCCCCGCTGACGGTGACCCGGTCCACGCTGACCGGCGAGCCGAGGGCGAAGACCTCGTACCCGCTCGACGTGCCGGCGTACGCGACGGTGACGGTGCCGCTGCCGGCGGACCTGGCGGTGGCCGAGGAGGAACGCCGGGAGCTGCTGGTCGCCGAGGCCGGGGACACCGCCGAGCGGGCCCTGTGGTTCTTCGCCGAGGACCGGGACGCGCACTGGCCGGCGGCCCGCTACGGGGCGACGGTGGAGGCGGTCGACGGCGGGCAGCGGGTCCGGGTCACCGCGCGGACCGTGCTGCGGGACCTGACGCTGTTCCCGGACCGGCTCGACCCGGCCGCCGAGGTGGACACCGCGCTGGTCACCCTGCTGCCGGGGGAGTCGGTCACGTTCACGGTGCGTTCCGGCACCCCGCTGGACCCGGCGGCGTTGACCGGCCGGCCGGTGCTGCGCTGCGTCAACGACCTGGTCGACGACGCGGCCGGGGCCCCGACGGGCTGACCGACGGGCCGCCGCCCCGCGCCGGCTGTCAAGGGGCGGGCAGCCCCTTGACAGCCCCGGTGCGATCAGCGATGGTCGATGCGTTCCGGGTGCGGCGGCGCGCTCCTTCCCTCGCTCGAAGGGCAGCCGTGATGTCGTCCGCGTTCACCCGCCGGCACCTGTTCCGCCTCGGCGGGGCCACCCTCGTCGTCGCCGCCGGCACCGGTCTCGGCCTGCCCGCCCTGGCCGCCGGCACCGTCACCGTCGACCTGGTGGTCTACGGCGCGACCTCGGCCGGCATCATGGCCGCCGTGCAGATGCGCCGGCTCGGCGGCACCGCCGTGATCGTCGAGCCGGGCCGCCACGTCGGCGGGCTCACCACCGGCGGGCTCGGCTACACCGACAGCGGCACCAGCGCCGCCATCGGCGGCCTCGCCGGGGAGTTCTACCGCCGGGTGTACGCCCGCTACCAGGGCACCCCGGTCACCCCCGACTCGCCGATGCGGCTGGTCTTCGAGCCGCACGTGGCCGCCGGGATCTTCGACGACCTGCTCACCGAGCACGCGGTCCCGGTCTACCTGGACGCCCCGCTGGCCACGGTCGAGCGGGCCGGTGACCGGATCACCGGGCTGGTCACCGCGCACGGGCAGCTCTTCACCGGCCCGATGTTCGTCGACGCCACGTACGAGGGTGACCTGATGGCCGCCGCCGGGGTGTCGTACACCGTCGGCCGGGAGGCCAACACCGCGTACGGCGAGACCATCAACGGGGTGCAGTTGCGCGGGGAGCACCAGTTCACCCTGCCGGTCGACCCGTACGTGCTGCCGGGTGACCCGGCCAGCGGCCTGCTCCCCGGCATCTCCGCCGCCCCGGTCGCGCGCAACGGCACCGGCGACGACCGGATCCAGGCGTACAACTTCCGGATGTGTCTGACCCGGGCCGCCGACCGGGTCCCGTTCCCGCGGCCGGCCGGCTACGACCCGGCCGACTACGAACTGCTGCTGCGGTACGTGCAGGCCGGCTACACCGGGCCGTTCTTCACCACCCAGAGCGTCGGCGGCGGCAAGACCGACTCGAACAACACCGGGGCGTTCTCCACCGACTTCATCGCCGCGAACCACGCCTACCCGACGGCGAGCCGGGCGCAGCGGGACAGCCTGACCGCCGACCACCTCACGTACCAGCAGGGGCTGATGTGGTTCCTGGCCAACGACCCCCGGCTGCCGGCGTCGGTCCGGGCGGGCACCGCTGCCTGGGGCCTGGCCGCCGACGAGTTCACCGCCACCGGCAACTGGCCCCCGCAGCTCTACGTCCGCGAGGCCCGCCGGATGGTCTCGGCGTACGTGATGACCGAGCGGGACTGCCGGGGCACCGTCCGGGCCGCCGACTCGGTCGGGTTGGCCAGCTACACCATGGACTCGCACAACTGCCAGCGGGTGGTGGTGAACGGGCTGGTGAAGAACGAGGGCGACGTGCAGGTCGGGGTGCCCGGTCCGTACCCGGTCAGCTACCGGTCGGTCGTGCCCGCCGCCGGGCAGTGCGCCAACCTGTTCGTGCCGGTCTGCCTGTCGGCCACCCACATCGCGTACGGGTCGATCCGGATGGAACCGGTCTTCATGATCCTCGCCCAGTCGGCGGCGACGGCGGCGAAACTGGCACTCGACACGGGCGTGCCGGTGCAGCAGGTGGACGTGGCGGCCCTCCAGGCCCGGCTGCGGCGGGACGGGCAGATCCTGAGCTGGCCGCCCACCGTCGACGGCGAAATCGTGGCGGACAACCGGTCGGCCGGGGTCACCCGGGCCGGCGTCTGGGTGGGCAGCACCGCCATCGGCGGCTACTGGGGGTCGGACTACGAGCACGACGGCAACACCGGCAAGGGCGTCAACCGGCTGCGGTTCACCCCGTCCCTGCCGACGGCCGGGAGCTGGACGGTCCACCTGCGCTGGACGGCCGACCCGAACCGGGCCGGCAACGTCCCGGTCGACGTGGTGCACGGCGGCGGGGTGACCACCCGGGTGGTCGACCAGCGCACCTCGGGCGGGCAGTGGGTGTCGCTGGGGACGTACCAGTTCCCGGCGGGTACGGCCGGCAGCGTGCTGATCCGCACCGAGGGCACCGACGGGTACGTGGTCGCCGACGCGGCCCGCTTCGTCCCGGCCTGACCTCGCCACCGCTCCACGAACCGGGAGTCACGAACCACGCGACAGGTCAATTGAAGAATTTCGCAAGTGCTAAAGTGTTCATGACGTCGACGGAAGAAGGTCCCGGGTGTCGGTCCCGCTGTACCAGGCGAAAGCGGAGCTGTTCCGCACCCTCGGGCACCCGGTGCGCATCCGGGTGCTCGAACTGCTCCAGGACGGCCCGAAGCCGGTCCGCGACCTGCTCGCCGTCATCGAGGTCGAGCCGTCCAACCTCTCCCAGCAGCTCGCCGTGCTGCGCCGGGCCGGCATGGTCACCTCCTACCGGGACGGCCCGCTGGTGATGTACTCGCTGAGCACCCCCGACGTGGCCGACCTGCTGGCCGCCGGCCGACGCATCCTCGGCACCGTCCTCACCGACCGCGACGCCCTGCTCGACGAACTCCGCACCGCCCCCGACCCACCTGGTCCCGTCGCGGCGGGCGACCGGCCGCGCGCCCACGTCACGAACGGCCCGCCGGCCCGGCCGGGCCGGTGAGCGCCGCCGCCGTCGCCGACCGGGTCATCGGCCTGCTGCCCGACCGCGCCGACTGGCAGGCGGTACGCCGCTCACCCCGCCGGGACCTGGTCGCCGGACTGACCGTGGCCGTGGTGGCTCTGCCGCTCGCCCTCGCCTTCGGCGTCACCTCCGGGTTGGGCGGACAGGCCGGGCTGGTCACCGCCGTCGTCGCCGGTGCGGTGGCGGCGGTCTTCGGCGGTTCCCACCTCCAGGTCTCCGGCCCCACCGGGGCGATGACCGTGGTGCTGGTGCCGGTGGTGCAGCAGTTCGGCCCGACCGGGGTGCTGATGGTCGGCGCACTGGCCGGCCTGCTGCTGATCGCCCTCGCCCTGGCCCGCCTCGGCCGGTACGTCCGCTACCTGCCCACCCCCGTCATCGAGGGCTTCACCGCCGGCATCGCCGTGGTCATCGCCCTGCAACAGGTGCCCGCCGCGCTCGGCGTCACCGACGCGCACGGCGACCGGGTGTGGGCCGTCGCCGCCGACGCCGTCGCCCGGTTCGCCGTCCACCCCCGGCCGGTGGCGTTGGCGGTCGCGCTCGGGGTGGCGGCGCTGATGCTGCTCGGCGCACGCTTCCGGCCCGGCGTACCGTTCTCGCTGCTCGGGGTGGCCGCCGCCACCGTCCTCGCCGAGACCCTCCCGCTCGACCTGGTGCGGATCGGCGCGCTGCCGCAGGGGCTGCCCGCGCCGTCGCTGGGCTTCCTCGACCCCGGCGCGGTCGGCGTGCTGCTGCCGTCGGCGCTGGCGGTGGCCGCGCTCGCCGCGCTGGAGAGCCTGCTGTCGGCGACCGTCGCCGACGGGATGACCGTCGGGCAACGGCACGACCCGGACCGGGAACTGTTCGGTCAGGGCCTGGCCAACCTCGCCGCACCCGTGTTCGGCGGCATCCCGGCCACCGCCGCGATCGCCCGCACGGCCGTCAACGTCCGCGCCGGTGCGGCGTCGAAGCTGGCCGCGCTCACCCACGCGGTGGCGCTCGCCGCGATCGTGCTCGCCGCCGCCCCGCTGGTCGGCCGGATCCCGCTCGCCGCGCTCGCCGGGGTGCTGCTCGCCACCACGGTACGGATGATCGAGGCCGGCTCGCTGTGGGCGCTGGCCCGCGCCACCCGGGGCGACGCCCTGGTGCTGGTGCTCACCTTCGTCGTCACGGTCGCCTGGGACCTGGTCACCGCCGTCGCCGTCGGGGTCGCCGTGGCGGTGGTGATCGCGCTGCGCGCGGTGGCCCGCAGCGCCCGGCTGGAACAGGTTCCGCTCGACCGGGGCGAGCACAGCGCCGAGGAACACGCCCTGCTGGCCGAGCACATCGTGGCGTACCGGCTGGACGGGCCGCTGTTCTTCGCCGCCGCGCACACCTTCCTGCTGGAACTGTCCGAGGTGGCCGACGTCCGGGTGGTCATCCTGCGGATGTCCCGGGTGTCGGCGCTGGACGCCACCGGCGCGCACGTGCTCGGCGACGCCATCGGGCGGCTGCGCGGCCGGGGGATCACCGTGCTGCTCTCCGGCATCACCCCCGACCACGACCAGGTGCTTTCGACCCTGGGAGTGGCCGACGAGTTGCGCCGCGACGGGCTGGTCTTCCCCGGCACCCCGGCCGCCATCGCCCACGCCCGGGACCTGCTCCGTGGCCCCGTCCCCACCTGACGACCAGCCGGCGTGCGCCCGGCTGGCGGTTGATCGGCTCTTAGGGGCCGATGTAGCGGTGTCCCCGGGTAGGGATACCGCTACATCGCCGACGTGGAGTCGGTCAAATCGGCCTCACTGCTCTGACCGGCCGACGGGCTCATGGCGTTGCCGACGCCCCGGACGGCGGGTCGAGGTCCGGGCTGTCCTGGGACGAGATGGCGGTCGAGACGAGACTGGCGGCCACCGGCTCTACCGGCGCGACGTCGTCGGGCGTACGCAGTCGGGGCGGTGCGGGCATCCACGGCTTCAGGTTCTGGATGATCTGCTCGTAGAAGTCGTCGATCGCGTGCAGCACGGAGTCGATGAACGCGCCCCGGCCGGTGCCGCGTTTGGTGCCGGCCGGGGTGCTCTGGGCGACCCGGAAGGCACGCAGCTCGCGGGACGGATCGGCGATCAGCGTGGTGGGCTCCTCGCGTACCCGGCGCAGGAGATCGGTCGCACCGCCGCCCCGGGCGTGCATGGCGAACGCCTCGATCCGCACGGAGTCCGGTGCGTCCTTCAGCTGCCGGACCAGCCAGTTCACCCTCGTCGTCGGCCGACCGGAACGGGGCGCGTCCACGTCGACATGGCAGAGGATCTGCCCGGCTCGCAGGTCGGCCGTGACCTGGAGGGTGCCGACCGCGCCGGGAATCCTGATGCTGCCCGTCAGGCTTCCGGTGGTGACGAGTTGGCTCACCAGTGACTGGCTGCGACCGGCCGGATCGGCGAGATCCCGCCTGCTCAGCGCCGGGGTGACCTCGGTGCCCAACTGCCGGCCGAGACGCAGGCAGGCGTAGCGGATCAACGCGTCGAATCGGCCGGCCACCTCCGCAGCGCCACTGTCGTTGGCCCGTAGGGTCCCGGCGGACACCCCGTCGCGCACCGATACCCAGGCCGGTCCCATGTCGCTGAACTCCAGCGCGCCGGAGCGGGGATGCTCCAGATACCTGATCAGCTCACCGAGGACCCACGCCTGATCCGGGTCGGCGACGCCGCGATACTCCTTCTGGATCACCGCCTGAGTCAGGATTTCCGACCAGGGCAGGTGGTACAGGGCTACCTTGCGCAGCTTGCGACGGTCGACGACGGTCGGGTGCTGGCCCGGTACGGGCGCGATCTCGTTGGAGATCGTGACCAGGGCGTCGAAGCCCTGCTCCCGGGCGATGTCGAGGTACGCCTCCAACTGCTCGGTCCGCAGGGCGTTGCTGCCGGTCTTCACCTCGACGAGGGCGGTCCACTGGCGCTGCCCCCGGGTGACCCGGATCAGGCCGTCGGGGAAGAACTGCTGGGTGCCGAGCTTGAAGGGCACCTCGATGAACGTCTGCACCGTCCCGGCCGGCGCACCGAGGGAGTGGGTCAGCACACGCCCGAATTCCCGTACTGCGCTCATCACTGCCAGCAGGGCGGAGGTCGCCCGGCGTTCCTGTTCCTCTGCGCCGTTGATGCCTGAGGTGGGGATCAAACGGGCGGCGAGCCAGGTCTCCTCGGACATGCGATGACTCCTCGTGAAGGCGGTGGTACGAGAAGTTACTCGGCGAACCGGGGAGAAACCGGCGCGACTGTCGGCGCGAATGAACGGAAAGAGTTGTCCTGTTCGGAGGCTGGCCGACCCGGGCAGTCCGATCCGGCTTCCGGCAGGGGCGGTTGTCGTCGTCGGTTTGGTCCTTCATGGCTTTTCTATCCATTAACCGACTGCGGGTTGTCCTCCGGTGTGCAGCGGAAGTCAGCAAGCCGGACATGACGCTTCGGTGTGCGGCCGCGTTGGCCTGAGGGGATTCGGGATGAGAATTGAGGCTAGTGTCGGCGTGACTCAAGGGGGCGAGAGCGGCAATGGTTCCCCGTGGTCGCTGAAGGGAGGCCGGTCGAGGTGCGGTCCTACTATGTGCATGTCGGGCGAAGGCATGTGATCAATCTCGGTGTGGGCATCGACCGTTCCGTCTGGGGCTGGCGCTCCAGCGCGTTGGATGTTCGCGGCGGTGATGCCCGCAGGGTGGCACGGACGATGCGGATCGGTGACCAGTTGATCCTCGGCTGGTGGGGGCCGAACCCGAGGGCGGACATGTCTGCCTACCTTGCCGGTCGGTTGCGCCGTCTGGTCGTCACCCGGATTACCACTCCGCTGTACCAGGACTCCACACCGGTGTGGCCGGACGAGGGGGAGTCGTTTCCCGAGCGTGTCCAGTTGCGCGTGCTCGACATCGTCGAGGATGTCCCCGGGAACATGCTGGGTGAGTCGGCGATGGGTGCGCTGAGGAAGTCCGCCAACACGAACGGGGTGCCGGTCGAGGCATCCCCCGTCCCGCTGGCGGTGCTCTTCTCCGGCGAGGGAGATGCTGCGGAACCTGGTGATGACGAGGAGGGGCCCGACCGGGTCGACAGTGGTGAGGATCTCGACGTGTACTCCCTGGTGATACGACGGAAGGAACAGCGTCGACTACGCCGGCTGAAGTTCGGTGATTCTGCCGTTGTCCGGTGCGACCTCTGTGGACGGTACGCGTCGAGGCACCTCGTTGTCCTGGCGCATATCAAGCGGCGGGCGGACTCGAGTTATCACGAGAGGCTGGACAACGCCAATGTCATGGCCGCATGCCTGCTCGGCTGTGATGCGCTCTTCGAGTACGGGCACATCTACGTCGATGCCGAGGGTCGGATTCGACCGGGGAGGGCGTTCGGCACAGCGGCCGTCGAGCCGGTGAGCGCGTTGGACGGCAGAAGTTGCGCGGCGTTCGATGCTGCGTCGGCACCCTATTTCGCTGCGCACCGGGCCCGGTTCGGAGACGCCGCGCTTGTTGACCAGGGCTCCGGTTGGAAACTTGACTACGAGTTGGATAGCGACCACGGTGGTTCGATGCCCCATGATCGGGCACTGGCCGGCATCGGCGGTAACGCCGGTCGGTGAGCATCGTGGCGGCCCACAACCAGGCCGTACGGCGACGTCGGGAGATGTGATGGATGAAACCCCCAGGCGCGGTCCTGCGACGGTTGTGGAACTGACCGCGCAACTCCGGCGGTTCGCCGAGGACCGGGAGTGGCAACGGTTCCACACACCGAAGAATCTGGCGATGGCGCTGGCCGGTGAGGTGGGTGAGCTGCTCGCGGAACTGCAGTGGTTGACTCCCGACGAGGCGACCCTGGTGATGGCCGACGCGGAGCGGGGCGGTCGGGTACGGGCCGAGATCGGCGACGTCATGATCTATCTGACCCGGTTGGCCGATGTGCTCGGGATCGACCTGCTCGCCGCAGCGGATGACAAGCTGGTGGAGGTCGCCCGCCGGTATCCGGCCGACGAGGTACGGGGTTCTGCGGCCAAACGTACGTAGCCCCGGATCGATCTTCTGGGTAGGGTTCCGGGGTCGGAAAACGGTCCGTGTGATGGGCCACCGGCAATCCTGTGCTGCCCGGAGGCGCTCACTGTGTCGGCTTACCGTTCGTCTGCTGCTGGTCTGTTGCGTCTGGCCTCCGAGGGCGGATTGGTCGACGTCCTGGCCGAACGACTCAGGAGCAGCGGCCACGGGGTGGCTCCCGCCGAGAAGCGGGCGTGGTCGCGCAGCCTTCCGGTGCTGGCCCAGGACCTCGTCGACGCGGGCCTGCCCCAGGTCGAGGTGCTGGTGGAGTACCAGCTTCCGTTGACCAGCCGGCGGGTGGACGCGGTGCTGGCGGGTTCCGACCCGCGCACCGGGGACGACGCCTACCTTGTGGTGGAGCTGAAGCAGTGGAGCCACGCCACGGCCTACGAGGACTCCGACACCCTGGTGGCCGTCGAACACGCCCGTGGCCCACGGCTGCATCCCGGTGTCCAGGTCGCCGACTACTGCCGCTACCTCGGCGACTTCCTCGGCGTAGTGGGTCAAGAACCGGGACGGTTGAGCGGGGTCGCGTACCTGCACAACGCCGTGGACCGGGACGTGAGTGATCTGCTCGACCGACCGGCCACCGAGCAGAGCCGTGTCTTCACCGGCCAGCGTCGGGGTCGGTGGCTCGATTATCTGCGGGCCCGGTTGGCCGCCAGTTCGGGCGCGGACGCCGCCGACCGGTTCCTCGCCAGCACGGTACGCCCGAGCCGGCACCTGCTCGCCCACGCCGCGACCGAGCTGAAGGAACGCTCGCACTTCACCCTCCTCGACGAGCAGCACGTCGCGTACGAGTTGGTCATGCACGCGGTGGAGCGGGCCCGGACGGCGAACCACAAGCGGGCGGTGGTGGTGGCCGGCGGACCGGGCAGCGGCAAGAGCGTCATCGCCCTGTCGGTGCTCGGTGAACTGGCCCGACAGAACCGGTCGGTGCTGCACGCCACCGGTTCCCGGTCCTTCACGCAGACCCTGCGTCGTTACGCCGGTCGGGGGTCCACCCGGCTGCAGAGCCTGTTCAAGTACTTCAACAGCTTCATGGACGCCGGCACCAACGACATCGAGGTGCTGATCTGCGACGAGGCGCACCGGGTGCGGGAGACCTCGGTGAACCGGTACACGACGAAGGCCCGCCGGGAGCGGGCGCGCCCGCAGTTGGAGGAACTCGTCTCCGTCGCCCGGGTGCCGGTCTTCCTCCTCGACGAGCACCAGGTGGTCAAGCCCGGGGAACTGGGCAACGTCGAGGTAATTTCGGCGTTCGCCGAGAAACTGGGGCTGGAGGTCGACGTCGTCGCCCTGCACGACCAGTTCCGCTGCGGCGGCAGCGAGGCGTACGAGCAGTGGGTCCTGGACCTGCTCGGCCTCGACGGCGGCGAGCCGACGGTGTGGACCGGCGACGGTCGCTTCGACGTGCGGGTGGTCGATTCGCCGCAGGAGTTGGAGGGGTGGCTCGTCGACCGGCAGGCCGACGGTGGCACGGCCCGGATGTCGGCCGGTTACTGCTGGCCGTGGAGTGATCCGCGACCGGACGGCACCCTGGTGCCGGACGTGACGATCGGCGGCTGGGCCCGGCCGTGGAACGTCAAGAGCGACCGCAGCGTCGGCGACGCTCCGGGCAGCGCCTACTGGGCCACCGACCCGAACGGCATCGGCCAGGTCGGCTGCGTCTACACCGCGCAGGGCTTCGAGTACGACTGGTCGGGCGTCATCATCGGCCCGGACCTCGTCGCCAGGGACGGTCGGCTGGTGCCCCGGCGGGAGGAGTCGAGGGATCCCGCGTTCCGCAGCCGCAAGACGGTCAGCGACGAGGAGGCGGAGCGGCTCATCCGTAACACGTACAAGGTGCTGCTCACCCGGGGGATGCGCGGCACGGTGCTGTACGCGACGGACCCGGAGACCCGCGAATACCTGCGGGAGCTGGTCCGGGTCGAGCACCCGCCGGAGGTCCGTTTCGCGCGGGATGTCGGGTAGCGGCGGTCGCAGGGTGTCGCTAGGGTGACGGTCGGTTGAGCGGATCGACGGGCTTCCCGTGAGGGACATGCCCCCACCGCACGAGATTCTCGTGCCCGGGGGGCCTTGTGGCGTCGGCGTACCAGACCACACCTGCCCGGATCCTGGAGCTGGCCGACGCGGGGCGACTGGTCGACGAGGTCGGCGCGCATCTGGTCGCCGCCGGGTTCTCGGTGCAGGAGCCCGAGCGTGAGTCGTGGCGCAGGAGCCTGCCCGCACTCGCCCGGCACCTCTGCGCCCTGGGGTTCGGTCACCTCGACGCGTTGGTGGAGTACCAGCTTCCCCGCAGCAGTCACCGGGTCGATGTCATCCTGGCCGGGGCCGAGCCGATCACCCTGCGCCCTGCCTACCTGGTGCTCGAGTTGAAACAGTGGAGCGCGGCGGAACGGTACGATGATGAGGGCTGCCTGCTGCGGGGGTCGTGGACGTCGAAACCACTCCTGCACCCCTCGGTGCAGGTCGAGGCCTACTGCTCCTATCTGGTGGACCACCTCGAGCGGCTGCGGGAATGGCCGGAGGCGGTGCACGGCATGGCGTATCTGCACAACGCCACTGCCGGTAGCATCCCCGATCGACCGTCGCCCCGGACGTTCCGCAACATGCTCTACACGCCGGACCGCGCCGACCGTTTCCCGAGTTACCTGGCAGATAGGTTTGCCAAGCATCGGGACGGTCGGGCCGCCCACCGGCTCCTGACCAGTCCGGTACGGCAGAGCCCACGGCTGCTGGCGCTCGCGTCGGACGAGGTGGGCAACCGGGGGCACTTCATCCTGCTGGACGAGCAGCGTGCGGCGTACGAACTGGTCATGCGGGCGGTTCGCTGGGCCGACGAGGGCCGGCGCAAGCGGGTTGTGGTGGTTTCCGGTGGACCGGGCACCGGCAAGAGCGCCATCGCGCTCGATCTCTTCGCCGACCTGCTGGGGCAGGGGCGACAGGTCAATCACGCGACCGGCTCGAAGGCGTTCACCCGTACCCTGCAGCTCTACGCCCGCAAGCAACCGTTGACCCCGGCTCGGCGGTCGGACCGGCTCTTCAAGTACTTCATGCATTTCAGCGACTCCCGCCGGAACGGCCTCGACGTGCTCATCTGCGACGAGGCGCACCGCATCCGGGAGTACACGACACTGGGCAGACGATCGGGCAGCACACACGCCTCGGCGGGCGGGTCGTCCCCCCGCCCCCAGGTGGAGGAGTTGATCGACGCAGCGAAAGTGCCGGTGTTCCTCCTCGACGACCACCAGATCGTGCGGTCGGACGAGGTCGGCAGCGTCGCCGCGATCATGGAGACGGCCGAGCGTCTCGGTCTGGAGGTGGACCTGGTCACCCTGGGTGCCCAGTTCCGGTGCGGTGGAAGCCCACGCTACGAGCGGTGGGTGCGCTGCCTGCTGGGGTTGGACGACGCGGGCCCGTACCGGTGGACGGGGGACGAGAGCTTCCGGTTGGGGCTGGCCGGTTCTCCTGAGGAGATGGAGTCGATCCTCCGGTCGTGCAACGACCGGGGCGAGACGGCCAGGATCTCGGCGGGGTTCTGCTGGCCGTGGACGTTGCAGTCCCAGGGCGGCCGGCTGGCTTTGGACGTGCGCATCGACGGGTGGGCGCGTCCGTGGAACGCCTTCGAGGAGTATCCGCCACCCGGCATCCCGTCGAGTTCCTACTGGGCGACGGATCCGGGTGGCTTCCGCCAGATCGGCTGCGTCTATACCGCCCAGGGCTTCGAATACCACTGGTCAGGAGTGATTCTGGGGCCGGACCTGGTGGTGCGCGGCGGTCGGTTCATCACCCGTCCGGCTGAGTCCCGGGATCCCAAACTGGTTTCGAAGGACGGGCGGGTCAAGGCGCGGAATGCCGACAAGCTGATCCGCAACGCGTACAAGGTGTTGCTCACCCGGGGGTTGTACGGCACCCTGCTTTACTCGGTGGATCCGGAGACGCAGGAATTCCTGTCCCGGCTGATTCCCGCACCCCGTCGTCGTGGACGGGTGGTGGCGCCCGGAGTGGAGCGCACCGGCGCAGAGCGGAACAGGCGGGAGGCAGTGGGGTCGGAGGCGCCGCGGGCATCCACATCGGACGCGCCGTCTATGGGAGGCACTGGAATCCGGCGGCATGGACTGTCGGATTCCCGACCACAGAACTGAGCCGGCCACCGCACAGGCGAAACGAATTCGCAGGTGAGAAGCCGAATCGGCGCGGTCAATACCACTTCCCGTCATGCGGTTGATGTGTCCTGACCTCTGGCCTATGGGCAGCAATGGCAGGGGAAGGTACCGTCCACCGGACTGTTGGACGGTCGGGTTATGCGGGAGTGGTAGTGATGATCGCGTGGGGGCGCAGGGCACGGCATGCGTGAGGGTTCACCGCGCTGGGAGCAGATCAATCCGAGCGCCTACCAGCACGAGCAGGAGGGCCTACGGGAACTGGCCGGCTACCTGCCGGACGCCGAACCCTTTCACGTGTGGGCCAATGTGGAGTTCGTCGGCACCGACGGCTCGATCAACGAGGTCGACGCGCTGGTGCTCACCCGCAGCGGCCTCTACGTGCTGGAGCTGAAGCACTGGCAGGGGCGACTCGCCGGTGACGGCCAGCAGTGGCGGCGACGCAAGCCCAACGGCCGCGTCCAGGTGATCGACAGCCCGCTGATCCTGGCCAACCGGAAGGCGAAGCGGCTGCGCAGCGTCATCCAGCAGTACGCCCCACCCGGCGCGAGGGTTCCCTACGTGCAGGCGGCGGTCTTCCTGCACGCCCGCGACCTGCGCAGCGAGTTGGACGACATCGGCCGCCAGCACGTCTACGGCCTGGACGGCAACACCGCCGCCAGGCTGCCCAGTCTCAAGGACATGCTGCTCGCCCAGCCGGTCGACGCCCGGCACCACGTCGACGCCGTCCGGGGCCGGCAGATCGTCGAGCTGGTGAAGGGCGCGCGGATCCGCCCCTCGGTCGCCGACCGGCGGGTCAACCAGCTCCTGCTGCACCAACGGCCGTTCGCCGAAGGGCTCGGCTGGCAGGACTTCCTCGCCGACCACACGGTCGGCGCGGAAATGCTGCGCCGGGTCAGGTTCTATCTGACCAGCCGGGCCGCCGAGGAGGACGTACCGCGGATCAGGCTGGCCGCGGAGCGGGAGTTCCGGCTGCTGCAGGGCATCCACCACCCGGGCATCGCCCGCGCCCTCGACCTGGTCGAGCACCCGTGGGGGCCGGCGGTCGTCTTCGACCACCGGCCCGGGTGGGTACGCCTCGACCAGTGGCTCGCCGAGCGGGACGGCCGGCTGCAACTGGCCCAGCGGCTGCAGCTCGTCCAGGATCTCGCCGAGATCGTCGACCATGCCCACTCCCGCCGGCTGTCGCACCGTTCGCTGAATCCCCGTGCCGTCTTCGTCGGCGACCCGGACAGCGCCCGGCCGAGCCTGATCGTGACCGACTGGCAGACCGGCGGCCGGCTGCCCGGGACCCGGGTCACCACGCTCGGCTCCCCGACCGACCCGGCGAGCCTGGAACTGTTCTTCGACGACGTGGTCCGCCGCTACCAGGCGCCGGAGGCGGCGACCCTGGAGGAGTTGCCGGGCCACCAGCTCGACATTTTCTCACTCGGCGCGCTGGCCTACCGGATCTTCGCCGGGGCCGAGCCGGCAGCCTCCGCCGAGGAGTTGGTCGCGGCGGTCGCCGACGGGGGACTGCACCTCGACGCGGTGGCCGACGGCATGCCGTACGCGCTGGTGTCGGCCGTCTACGACGCGACCCGGGGTGACCCGGCGCAGCGGATGAAGCGGGTCAGTGAGTTCCTCACCTGGCTCGACCTGGTCTGGGAGGAGCTGACCGCCCCAGAACCCGAGCCGGTGGTCGACCCGCTGCAGGCGCACCGGGGCGACGTGCTCGACGGTGGCCTCATCGTGCTGGGCAACATCGGCAGCGGCGCCACCGCCATCGCTCTCTCCGTCGTTCAGGGGCCCTCCGAGGGGGGCGACAAACTGGTGCTGAAGGTGGCCCGGGACGAGCAGTACGCCGACCGGTTCGCCGCCGAGGCGCACACCGTCGACAAGCTGCGCGACTCGCGGGTGGCCGCCCTGGTGCAGGGGCCGATCACGATCGGCAACCGCACCGCCCTGCTGCTGGAGAGCGCCGGCGAGCACACCCTGGCCGAGGATCTGCGCGGCGGCCGGCTGGCGTTGGACCTGCTGGAACGCTACGGCCGGGACCTGCTGGAGATCGTCGCGTTCCTCGACGGGCAGGGGGTGTGGCACCGCGACATCAAGCCCGCCAACCTGGCGTCGCGGCCCCGCCCGAAGGACAAGCAGCCGCACCTGTGCATTTTCGACTTCTCGCTGGCGGGGGTGCCCGCCGACCAGCTTTCCGCCGGCACCACCGCCTATCTCGACCCGTTCCTCGGCACGCCGGGCCGGCCGCGTTTCGACGCCGCCGCCGAGCGGTTCGCCGCCGCCGTGACCCTGTACGAGATGGCGACGGGCACCCTGCCCCGCTGGGGTGACGGCGCGAACCCGGTGACCGTCCCCGACGAGGTCACCCTCGACCCGGCCGCCTTCGACCAGTCGGTCGCCGACCGGCTCGTCGCGTTCTTCGCCAAGGCCCTCGCCCGGGACACCGCCGACCGGTTCGACACCCTCGACGAGATGACCGACGCCTGGCGGGCGGTGTTCCGGGAGATCCCGGAGCCGGCGGTGGCCACCACCGACACCGGGACGCTCGCTCCGCTGGGCCGTAGCTCGCCGTTGGACGCGGCCGAGCTGACCGCGCGGGCGCGGTCGGCGCTGGAGCGGCTCGGCATCACCACGGTGGGCGAGCTGCTGGCCGCCGAACCGTCGGCGCTGACCCGGGCCCGGGGGGTGCCGGACGCCACCCGCAAGGAGATCCTGGCCCGCACCCGGGAGCTGCGCGAGCTGCTCGACGCCGGGCCGACACCGGTCGCTCCCGTCCACTCCTACGCGCAGGGGGTGGAGGCGCTCTGCGCCACCCTGCTGCCCGGGGCCACCGGCCGGGTCGCCTGGCACCGCACGGCGGTGCAGGTGCTGCTCGGCCAGGCCGCCGACGCCGACGGCAACCACCTGCGCTGGCCGTCCCAGTCGGACGTGGCCCGGGTGACCGGCAAGCACCAGCCGGACGTCTCCCGCCTGCTCAAGCGGATCGTCGCCCGGGACTGGCAGCCGAACCCCGCCCTTGCCCTGGTGCGCGACGAGATCGTCGCGCTGCTCGACGGGCGCGGTGGGGTGGCCTCCGCCGAGGAGGTCGCCGAGGCGCTGATCGCCGCGCGGGGCTCCTACACGGCCGAACCGAAACGCACCGCGCAGGCGATCGGCCTGGTCCGGGCCGCCGTCGAGACCGAGCTGGCCCGGGGCGGCGACGCCCGGCTGGCGATGCACCGGCTGCGCGGCAGCGACACGGTGCTGATCGGCCGGGAGCCCGACGACCCGGGCACCGAGCGTACGGCTGATGACCTGCTCGGGTATGTGACCCGGCTGGGTCGCCGGGCCGCCGCCCTGGCCGGCGCGGACCCGCTGCCCACCCGAGCCCGTGCGGTGGAGGAGCTGCGGGCGCTGGAGCCGCCGCCGGCCGGCATGCCGCCGCTGAGCGACGCCCGGCTGCTGCAGCTCGCCGCCGCCGGCAGCGGCGGCGAGGCCGCCGTCAACGCGCAGGGCCAGCTCTACCCGGCGGGGATGCCCGCCGAGCGTGCGCTGCGCCTCGCCGCGGGCGCGCTGGTCGGCCAGAAACTCGACCCCGAGACGGTACGCGCCAGAGTGCGCGCCCGGTTCCCCCGCGCCGAGCAACTGCCGCCGCGTCCGCAGCTCGACCACCTGCTGCGGCAGATCCCGCTGTTCTGGGACGGGGCGCGGGAGCGGTACGCCCCGCCCACGCACGCCTCCTCGGTGACCGGGACCCGCTCGTTGAGCACGATCGGCCCGCTCCTGGAGCCCGACGCCGCCGCGCGTACCAGCCGACGGCTCACCGAGGTCATCGACCGGCACGGTTTCCTGGTGGTGCTCACCTCGATCCGCCGGCCCGCCCAGGCCCGCCGGGCGCTGCTCGACCGGTACGACCTCACCGAGGTCGACGTCACCGCGATCATGCTGCAGCGGTTGCGGACGCTCGGCTTCCCCTGGCAGACGATCGTCGACGCCGACACGGGCATCCCCACCGACGCCGATTTCCGATCCCTGGTGGAGCTGTTCCAACACGAGGTGATGCCGGTGATCGAGCGACTGCTCGCCGAGACCGACCGGCCGGTGCTGATCACCGAGGCCGCGCCGCTGGCCCGCTACCAGCAGCTCCGGCTGATCCAGGAACTGGCCGACCCGACCCGACCGCGTCCCGCCGCCCGGCTGCTGCTGGTGCCGGTGCGCCGCACCGAGCCGGTGCTGCTCGACGGCCGGCAACTCCCGCTCACCTCCCCGGCCAGCCAGTCGCTGTGGCTGCCCGAGCAGTGGAGCGACACCCCCGCCCCGCAGAAGAGGAACGCACCCCGATGATCCCCCTCAGAGCCCTGCAGGCCCAGGTCACCACCCTCACCGACGACCTGCGTGGGCAGGTCGCCCGGGACTCCGAGCTGGAGTCGTCGCTGCGCAAGGAACACGCGCAGGCGACCACGGCGCGGCGTACGGCGGGCACCTTCGAGACCTGGTTGGACGACGTCCTCGACCAGGCGGCGGTGGCGTGGGTGCTGGGCTGCGTCTTCGTGCGCTTCTGCGAGGACAACGCGTTGGTCGAGCCGCTGTGGATCGGCGGCCCGGAGCCGGCCGCGCCGGCCGAGCGGGCGATGCAGCACCGCCAGCAGCACCTGATCGACAACCCCCGGCACAACGACCGGGAGTGGCTGCGCGAGGCGTTCGACTATCTGCGCACGCTCAAGGCCACCGGCAAGATCTTCGACGAGCACAACCCGGTGTGGCGGTTCGACATCTCCGGCGAGGCGGCCGAGCGGCTGTCGGAGTTCTTCCGGCGCGGGCCGGGTCTGGTGTCGCTGCGGGTCGACGACCTCGACACCCGCTTCCTCGGCGACCTCTACCAGGACCTGTCGACGCACGCGAAGAAGACGTACGCGCTGCTGCAGACGCCGGATTTCGTCGAGAAGTTCATCCTCGACCGGACGTTCGAGCCGGCGGTGAAGGAATTCGGCCTGCCGGACACCTCCGTCATCGACCCGACGTGCGGCTCGGGGCACTTCCTGCTCGGCGCGTTCGACCGGCTGGTGCGCAAGTGGCGGGAGCGGGAACCGGCGACGGACATCCGGGTGCTGGTCGAGCGGGCGCTCGGGCAGGTCACCGGGGTGGACATCAACCCGTTCGCGGTGGCCATCGCCCGCTTCCGGCTGCTGGTGGCGGCGATGAAGGAGTGCGGGCTGACCTCACTGGAACGTACCCCGGCCTGGACGGTGCGGGTGGCGACCGGCGACTCGCTGCTGCAGTGGGGGCGGAAGTCTCGGCACCAGGGAGACCTGATCGCAGAGCTGGAGGGCGGGGACGCCTTCGCGTACGTGACCGAGGACGCCGACGTGCTCGCCGACTACCTGCGCGAGGGGCAGTACACGGTGGTGGTCGGCAATCCGCCGTACATCACGGTAGCGGACTCGGCCCGCAACAAGCTCTACCGTGACATCTACCCCGACGTCTGCCATCGGCAGTACGCGCTGACGGTGCCGTTCGCCAAGCGCTTCTTCGACCTGGCCCGGCGTGGCGACGAGCACGGTGAGGGAGCGGGTCACGTCGGCCAGATCACGGGTAACGCCTTCATGAAGCGCGAATTCGGCAAGAAACTGATTGAGGATTACTTTGCGCATAAGGTAGAGTTGAGCGAGGTCATCGACACTTCCGGCGCATACATTCCTGGCCACGGCACGCCGACAGTCATCTTGATCGGTAGAGCTAAGGACCGACGGCGATCCGAAAAGATACGAACCGTGCTCGGTGTACGGGGCGAGCCAGGGCAGCCCGATGACCCTGCCTGCGGACTTGTGTGGTTGTCGATTGTGCGGCAAATCGACCAGCATGGCTCAGAGTCCAATTGGGTCAGCGTTGGAGATGTCCCTCGATGGCAGTTGGAATCTTATCCCTGGAGTTTGTCAGGGGGCGGTGCTCAACAGTTGATGAAGGCACTCGGCTCGACAGCGCGGATGGCTGACGCGATTGGGTCCATTGGAAGAACCACGGTGCTTGGCGAAGACGATGCATGGCTCCTTCCGAACTTGTCCGCTGCCCGCAGGCTGGGCGAAGGGGACTTTGTAGAGACTTTCGTTACAGGTGAGCACGTCAGGGATTATTTGATCGACGGGCCGCTGGCGGCCCGCTCGCCCTATTCGGACGTTGTCCATCGATGTGTCGTTGATGAGGAAAGCCCCGTTGTGCGCCATCTTTGGGGGGTTCGCACCACACTGAAGGCGCGGGTTATCTTCGGGCAGACGATGGAAGCAAAAGGCAAGAAGTGGTTCGAGCATCTTGAAAACTATTCGTCGCGTCTTATCTCACCACTCTCGCTGGCCTTTGTTTTCGTTGCGACGCACAACCACTTCGTGCTGGACCGTGGCGGGAAAATCTTCAACCGTCACGCACCGGTGATCAAGTTGCCGGAGGGGGCGACGGGGGATGATCATCTGCGACTGCTCGGAGTGCTGAACAGTTCGACCGCCTGCTTCTGGCTCAAGCAGGTCAGCCATAACAAGGGCAGCCAAGGCGTGAACGAAGGCTTCAAGTCGCAGGAGTGGGAGCGGTTCTACGAGTTCACCGGGACGAAGCTGCAGGAGTTTCCGTTGCCGGAGGCGTACCCGGTGGAGCGGGCGCGGGTGCTCGACTCGCTGGCGCAGCGGCTTGCCGGCCTGAGCCCGGCGGCGGTCGCGGAGGGAGGGGTGCCGACCCGGGAGCGGTTGCGTTCGGCGCATCACGACTACGACCTGACCCGGGCTCGGATGATCGCGGTGCAGGAGGAGTTGGACTGGGAGGTCTACCGGCTCTACGGGCTCCTCAAGGATGACCTTACCTGCGCGGAGCCACCAGAGATCACGCTGGGGGAGCGGGCGTTCGAGATCGTGCTGGCGCGGAGGATGGCGGCCGGTGAGGTGGAGACGCAGTGGTTCGCGCGGCACGGGTCGACGCCGATCACCGAGCTGCCGGCGCACTGGTCGGAGGATTACCGGGCGCTGGTGCAGCGGCGGATCGAGGTGATCGAGGCGGATCGCAACATCGCGTTGATCGAACGGCCGGAGTGCAAGCGGCGGTGGGCCACCGAGGGCTGGGACGCCATGCAGGCCAAGGCCCTGCGGGACTGGCTGCTCGACCGGTTGGAGGCTCCCGAGCTGTGGGGTGACCGGCCGGTGCCGCAGTCGGTCGCGCAGCTCGCCGACCGGGTGCGCCACGACGACGACTTCCGGTCGGTGCTGGAGTTGTGGGTCGGCCGCGACGACTACGACCTGACGAAGACCCTCGCCAAGCTGGTCGCCGACGAGCACGTGCCCTACCTCCCGATCTACCGCTACAAACCGTCGGGGCTGCGCAAGCGGATGCAGTGGGAGCGCACCTGGGCGCAGCAGCGGCTGGAGGATGCGGGCGAGAGCGTGCAGATCGACGTGCCGCCGAAGTACACCTCGGCCGACTTCGCCAAGCCGTCGTACTGGCGGGCGCGGGGCAAGCTCGACGTGCCGAAGGAGCGGTTCATCTCGTACCCGAAGGCGGGCCGGAACAACGACGGCACGGAGCTGCTCGGCTGGGCCGGGTGGGACCACCTCGCCCAGGCCCAGGCGCTGGCGACCGTTTACCTGGACCGTAAGCTCCAGGCGGCCTGGCGGCCGGAACAGCTGCTGCCGTTGCTTGCCGGCATCGCCGAGCTGGAGCCCTGGCTGCACCAGTGGCACAGCGGCGAGCGCCCCGACTTCCCGGGTTCGCCGGCTCAGTTCTTCACCGACCTCGTCGATGCCGAACTGTCGCAGCTCGGCGCGGACCGCACTGAGCTGACAACGCTGCGAGGCGCATCCGCAACTATGGCGTCGGCGTGAGGCCGCTGGCTGCCCACGACGAACGAGACATCGAGGAGAGTACGGACCGAATGGTGAATGCCACCGGAACGCTGCAACTGGTTCTGCAGCCGCGCGGCAGTCGCAAGGACAAGGGAGAGGAGAACTTCAAGCACTCCATCGTGCGGGGGATCCGGCTGAGGGATATCGCGGCCGAGCTTGGTCCCGACTTGGCCGCCCTCACCGCGCTCTACCCGGACGGTGTCGGGCGCTTCTGGGGGTCGACGCCGACCAGCCAGGTGAACAACTACAAGGCGCGGGCGCTGCGTGACCGGCGGGTCGGTGATGAGGTGCTCTTCTATGCCGAGAAGGCGTTCATCGCGCGGGCCAGGATCCTGCACCTGATGCACAACCCGGCTGCGGCCAAGTGGATCTGGGGGGCCGCAGAGGACGGGCAGACCTGGGAGCACATGGTGGCCCTCGGGGACATCGAGCGCCTCAAGCGGCCGATTCCTGCCGCACCGATCCTGCATCAGCTCGGGCTGGGCGTTCCGCTGCGGAGTATCACCCTGGTCGGTCCTGCCGAGTACGGCGCGCTCGCGCCGATGCTGGCCGAAGCGGGAATACTGCCCCGCAGGCCCGCCTCCATCACCACCCCTCCTCGCACGCTGAACGGTAAACGGTTGTTCAAGGCTTTGGAGCGCCTCGCCGATGCCTGTCGTCGGGACGACGAGGACCCGGCAGCCAGGCGCCTGCCCCTGACCGTGCTCTGGCACATCGGGCAGATCGCCATCGCGCAAGGCCGACCTGCCGAACCACCCCACCCCGGGTCCCGCCTTGAGTCGATCCTTCAGCAGTACGGTGCGGAGCCCTCTTCGGACCTGCGGACCAGTGGGCTGTGGGAGGTCGTCAGCCGGGGTGAACTCTGGGAAGTCGACCCTTCCGCCTTCCACGCGGGTCGGGCATCCGGGACCCGTGCCGTGGGTGAAGTCTCCCTGACCCCGGCGGCGACGGCTCTGTTCGGTGATTCGGAGACCCGGGGCCGCGCGGTAGCGGTGCTGTCGACCGCGCTGCCGGACGACATCGATCGGGCGAAGTTCCTCGCAGAGGTGGGGCTCGCTGGCTACGACTCGGCGGCCGGAGTGCTGGACGACGAGGAGACCGTCCGTCCGGAGCCGGGTGATCAGGGGCCGGCACGGCGACGCAAGGTGAGCATCGACCGCATCATTCGCAGTTCGGCTGTCGCCGAGAAGGTCAAGCGACTCCACAGGCACCGTTGTCAGGTCTGTGATATCCGGCTGGTGACCAGGCGCGGTTTCTACAGCGAAGCCGCTCACATCAGAGGGTTGGGCAGACCTCACGAGGGTCTGGACCAGATCGACAACATGCTCTGCCTCTGCCCGAACCACCACGTCCAGTTCGATGGGTTCGCCATCTTCGTCGACAACGACCTCGTCGTCCGGTGGACCGCCGACGGCAAGAAGATCGGCAAGCTGCGGCTGCACGCGGAACACCCGATCGGGCGGGAGAACCTCCGACACCATCGGCGGTTCTGCGGTAGGGCCGACTAGCGATCAGCGAAGCATGTCGATGATCTGCCCGACAGAGGTGGACGGGTTGCCCTCCGGGGCCGGATCGAGGCCCTCCGCCCGGCGGCGGGCGTCCTCGATCCGGTCGCGGAACTTGGCGAAGTCGAGTGCCGTCTTGTCCCAGTCGGGATCGTGAGCCCGCAACAGGTCCCGGGCCCGCTTCGCGTTCTCCACGAACCGGGTGCAGCTCTCGTAGTGCAGCAGCAGCCACACCTCGAAACACGGGTTGGACCACGCCAGCTTCACGTCGGAGTCGACGGCTTCGCGCGCCGCCGGCTCGGTGGCGAAGTCGTCGACATCGCAGACGGCCCACGCCTCGTCGAAGTCGTCGCGCTCTCGCCGACGCGCTGCACCTCGCACCACGTTCACCGGGGAGCCGCGTTCCGCCACGACGACCAACCGCGGTCGTACCCACGGCTCCTGCTTGAGCCCGTTGAAGTAGTCCCGTTCGGTGGATTCGCCGTTGGTGGCGATCAGCACGGTTGTCCGCTGTTCCCGGCTCGCCGGGCGTCGTCGGAGGTTGGTCTCCCGACCTCGACCGGAGCGCACCGGGTCGGACGTTCGTCGGTCACCGCGTCGCGGCGTCATCCGAGTCTCCACGGGTTGCCAGGGCCTGCTCGAACAGGTGATTGGACAGGTTGGGGACCGCACCGTAGTTGCCGTTCAGGTAGCGGCGCTGACGGTTCTCGCCTTCCTTGCGGGGCTTGAAGTCGGTCAACGGATACAGCGAGGAAGCGCCTTCGTCGTCCTTCTCCACGAACCAGATCTCGTCACGGCGCAGGATCTCCTCCGCATCGAGGGTGCCGAGCAACGCGGCATCGTGACTGGTGAAGATGAGTTGGCTGCCCAGGGGATTGGCCTTCGGGCTGCGGAACAGGCTGATCAGCTTGGCGGTCAGGATCGGATGCAGGCTCGCGTCGATCTCGTCGACCAGCATCGTGGCTCCGGTGCCGAGCACCTCGGCAGCACGCAGCCCCAGGGTGAGGAGCTGGCGGGTGCCGGTGGACTGGTCCTGGAGGCCGAGCAGCGCCATGCCCTGCGGGCCCTGGTGGGCGAACTGGATGCGATGCGGTATCAGCGCCTCGGACCCAGCTCTCAGCCGTGCGGCCAGGCCGTGGAATGTGTGTTCGGGAAAGACGTGATCAAAGTTGATCCGTTCGGGTAGGAGCACCAGATCGACGATGCCCACGTCGGCAGCCCTCAACAGGTCGACGACGAGGTGACGAAGCCGCTGAGCGTCAGCCCTGCTGTTGTCCAGCAGGACGGACGGCCCGAGGGACGAGTCGGCCCCCCGGTTGGCGAGGTAGAACCAGCGGTAGGTGTCGTGCAGCGGCTGCGGATTCGCCGGATCGGGTTCCGGGCGGCTGTGGCCGAATCGGGCAACGGTGCTGAGGAAGAGGGCGGTCGGCGCGGTGATGCCCGCGATCTGTCCCAGGTCGCCCCGACGGCCGGACTCCTCGCCCCAGGAGAACTCGTCCCCGTCGCGTTCGAAGACGCGCCGTTTGCGTCCCACCGGATAGTGGTAGAGCCACTCCTCCGACACCCGTGCGTCATTGACGACGAAACCGTAGGTGTGCCGTGTCCCGCCGAGCAGCAGATCGACGACGTAGCGGGATGGCTGGGCAATAGCGCTGACATCCAGCCGGAACGGCTCTCGGGACAGCCTTTCACCGGGTTCGACGGCCCGGTCCGACCCCACCGCCATCTCCCGCATGTACGTCAACGCGCCCAGAGCGTTGGACTTGCCGGAGGCGTTGGCGCCGAACACACCGACGACCGGGACAGCCTGCGGAGCGGACTCGCCCGCCTCGTCACCGTCGCCGTAGGCGGGCATGAGGTTGAGCTGCTGCTCGGCACGGAACGAGCGGTGGTTGGCGAAGCGGAAACTCAGCAGCATCGGGCAGTTGCCCCTCGATGGTGGGCGGTTACAGGCGCATCCCTGCGAGTAAACCACGAGAAGACTGGTCCAAGCCTGCATGGAGGTGGACGGTGTCCAGGGGGCGGTGTGAGCCGGGTTGGTGAGGGATGGCACCCAGGTGGGGTAGTCCGACCGTAGACGCCGGCCGCCCGTGAATCGCCAGGCATTTTTGCGGACATGAGGTTCCCCGAATCTCCCCTCGCTTCATAAGCGCGGAATTCTGTTGGCGGATATCCGACAGGACGTGCGCCTGGTTGGGGCAGCAATGGCCGCACGCTGATGTGCCTGGCCGTAAGTCGAATTGCTGGCTCAATGTCTGACCGCAGGGCCACCGGAACGGCTAGCTGTCGGGTAGACCTGGCGTGCGGTTCGGGCCGGGAGGATGACTAACGTCATGGATAAACCATGGCATCTTCAACGGGCTTTGCTCAGTACGCGGCAGCGCGGATCAAGACCAGGGAGACCACTGCTCAATGTCCAATCCTCATGAGCCGGCCCACCACCAACCGCTTGCTGGTCAGCCGCAGATGCCACCGACTGCTCAGTTCTCGCAGACGCCCGGCGGGCAGTTCCCGGCTCCTCCCGGCATGTTGCCGCCACCCGCGCCCGGCCAGTTTGTTCCACCGCCGGCCCCCCGGAAGCGCGCCGCCTGGCTGCTGCCCACGCTCCTCGGCATCGGCGCATTCGTGGTGCTCTGCTGCGGCGGCTCGATGGTGATCGGCTTGACCAGCGACGACAAGAAGTCTGGGGCGACCTCCGCCGACAGCGGCGTCTCCGCTGTCAAGAAGAGCGACTCGCCAGCCGGCGCTGCTCCACCGGCGGCGAGTGCGGCACCGCCCGCGCCGGTCAAGACGACTGCGGCTTCGCCGCCGCCGAAGCCGAAGACCCCCGGCATCGGCGACAAGGTGCGTGGCGGTGACTTCGAGTTCACCGTCAAAAGCGTGAAGTGCGGGATCTCCCGGGTGGGCAATGACTTCCTCAACGCCAAGGCGCAGGGCACCTTCTGCAAGGTCGGCGTGACAGTCAAGAACGTCACCAAGAGCGCGCACACCTTCCACGCCGACGGCAGTATCACCGCCCAGGACGGCAGTGGCCGAGAGTACGAGGCCGACGGAACGGCAGGAATCTACGGCAACAGTGACGGGCAGGGATTCCTCGACGAGATCAACCCGGGTAACTCGGTGACCGCGAATGTCTTCTTCGACGTGCCGAAGGGCACCAAGCTCAAGACGATCACCCTCGACGCCGGCCTGTTCACCTTCGCCGAAGACGCCGTCATCACCCTGTGACCAGCCCCAATTCCGGAGACGCCCCATGAACCAGAGGGTCGTGCGCACCAGCGCGGTTGCGCTCGTCGCTGCACTCACAGTTGCTGGCTGTGGCGGCGACGACAGGCCAACGCCCGCCGCCGCCAGCTCGGGTGCCCCGCTCCCGACGCCGGTCAGCCCGAGCCCGACCAGCAGCCCAAGTCCGGCCGGCAGTTCGAGTCCCACCGCAGACCCGTACGCCCCCCGCACGATGGGCAAGACGTTCATCAGCGTGGACGCTGCTGCCAGCGCGACCGTCTACGGTTACCGCCATAACGTCGCCCGGACGGCTCCCCGGCCGGACGAGCAGCCCGGTTACGTATGGGCCGCGATCGATGTCAAGGTGTGTGCTCTCAAGTCTGACGCAGCGCCGAACGGCATCTCGGTGTCCAACGGGCCGTGGACACTGGTGTACGCCGACGACAGCCAGATAGAGGCGTCATCTGTCGGCTACAACCAGTTCCCTGAGCCGGGATACCCGTTCGGGGAGAAGACGCTTGCCCCAAGCCGATGTGTACGCGGTTGGATCACCTTCGGGGTGCCCGGCAAGCAGCGGCCGGTCGCCGTCGAGTACGCCCCCGATCGAGAACCGATCCCGCCCCGCTGGACTGTCAAGTAGCCCGAGATGAGCCGAGACCCCCGGCGCTTGCCGGGGGTCTCGGTAGTCGTGCAATTGGGATGCAGATATCCCGAGGCTGGCCCGACGTCAGCGGCGGATCGTGCCGACGAAGGTGATCCAGGCGGCTGGGGGGAAGGTGAGGGCCGGGCCGGCAGGGTCCTTGCTATCGCGTACGGCGACGATGCCGGGCAGGTTGTAGGCGACCTCGACGCACTCGCCGCCATTGCCTCCGCTTCGGGTGCTCTTGCGCCAGCCGGCATCGGTCAGATCAACCATGGTGGACCTCCCCAAGAATCTTGTCGATCAGATGCCTCGATTCTTCCTCGTCGAGGGCGAGCGTGAGCAGGCTCGACCAGACCTTCCCGTAGGCTGCCAGCTCGCCCGGCCGGTCGAGGTAGAGCGCTCCGGTCCAAGATTCGCTGTAGACCACTGATGGGTCTGGAGTGCTCCGGTTCCCCAGAGGAAAGTCGAGGAGAACGAACTCACCGCCCACAGCTCCATGGTGCGGGCCGGCGATCAGGGGCAAGACGCGGATCGACACGTTGGGCTGCTCGCTGAGCTGAAGTAGTCTCCGGAGTTGCTCTGCCATCGTGGCCGAGTTGCCGACCGGGCGGAGGAGGACCGACTCACAGAGCACGACCTGCACCTGCGGAGCCTTCGGCAGGCGGCGGGTCAGGAGTGACTGTCGTTGCAGCCGAAGCTCGACGGCGCGCTCCCGGTCGTCTTCGCTCATGTCCGGCTGGTCGATCCGGTAGATGCCGAGCGCATAGTCCCGGCTCTGCAGAATGCCCGGCACGAGGGTGTTCTTGTAGAAGCGCAGTTGTGAGGCGGCGGATTCGAGGCCGACGTACAGCTCGAACCAGTCGGGGATGGCGTCGCCGTAGGCGTGCCACCAGCCCTTCGCCCTCGTCTCGCCGGCCAGTGCGGTCAGCGCCCGGGTCAGCTCGCCCTTCGCCCGGTACAGCTCGCACATCGCCCGGACGTCGACGCCGCGCACGGAGCCCAGCCCGCTCTCGATCCGCCACACCTTCTGCCTGCTGCACTCCAGCGCCTCGGCGGCGGCGTCGAGGGTGATGCCCGCCTCGGTGCGCAGGTCACGCAGCGCCCTGCCGAGCCGGCGGCGGGGCACCGTCGAGCCCATGTCCTCGGCCATCCGGCCTCCTCTCCGTTGGGTTTTGTAACACCTCGACGCCTCGTTCTGGAACATGGAATGTTGCACACAAATAGCAGAACAGTATGCGCCGGAATCTCTTGTGGCAGTGCTTTTGACCTTACAAGATGACCCGGACAAAGGCGATGTTCATGCAATTCCCACGGCCCCATTCATTGTCGCTTTCCATCGGTCGTCGAGGAGGTGCGCCCGTGCGCGCGATGCCCTGTCCTGTCCACCCGGCCGGCATCGCTGATCGCCGGGAGGTTCGCCGATGACCGCGCGCTGGGTGGCGCACCTGCCGTTCACCGCCGCCGACCTGCCCGCCGCCCGACGCTTCACCGCGGCGCTGGCCCGGTCGGTGACGTTCCTGCCGCAGGTCGACGCCGGGGAGACGACCGTGTCCGCCGAGGACGAACAGGGCGTACACCATCGGGTCTTCTGCGACCTGCCGCTGCCCGGCGGGCCGCGCTGCGTGCGCCGCACCGCCCACGACGGGCCCTGCTCGGCCCGGCCGCCCCGGTGACCGGCGTCCCCACCGTCGCCTGCCCTGACTGCGACGGCACCGCCCTACGGCGCGACCCGTGCCGCTGCACCCGCTACGGCGACCGGCTCCTGGCCGTGCAGGCGGGCCCGACCACCGACCCGGGCGGGCCGCGCGAGCACTACCGGGCCTGCGTCCTGTGCCGGGGTGCCGGCACGGTCACCACCGCCTGCCACCGGTGCGGACGGCAGGGCCGGCGACGCGCCCAGCTCGTGCTGACCGCCGCCAACCTGGACACCGGCGCGGTCGCCTCCCGCCGGGTCGGGCCGGACGACCTCGACCCCCGGCCCGACCCGGCGGGCGGCTGGTCGGTCGACCTCACCCCCCGGCTGAGCGAGCTGGCCGCCGAGGCCGGGGTCGCCGCCACCGTGGACCCGGTGACCGTACGGCTGCCGGCAGCCTGGCGGCTCGACCTGCCGGCGGCCGAGCGGCACGAGCTGGCGGCGCAGGCACTCGCGGCGGCGGCCCGGCCGGCATGGCGGGTGCTGATCGGCCGGTCGGTCGCCGCGCCCCCGGTCGATCCGGCGCGGCGGCTCGACCGGCTCTGCGCGCTGGCCGACCTGCTCCTGCTCGACCTGGTCGTCGAGACCCGCCGGCACGACGGCGAGCTGCGCTGGGCCGTCCGCTACGAGGTGCCCGGCTCCCCGGTGCCGGACCGGCCACCGGCTACGGACTTCGCTGACCTGCCGGCGGCCCTGGCCGGCACCGACGTCGCCGACGCGCTGGCCGGGCTCACCGAACGCGGCCGGGACGCCCCCGCCCGGATGCTCCGCCCCGACCCGCTCCGGCCGCTCATCCCGGCCGCGTCGGACGTGGCGCGGGTCGCCCGCCGGCTCCGCGCCGACAGCGCGGGCCGGACCGGTGGCGGTGGGCTGCCCGGCGCGCAGGCCATCTGGCGGGACGGTCACTGGTGGCACACCGCACTGCGCCCCGGCGAACCCGTCGAGACCCTGGTCGCCCAGCCCACCGGCCAGGTCACCCGGCTCACCCGGACACCACTGCGCCGGATGGACGAGCCACCGGACCCGCCGTGGCTCGGCGAGCCGGTGCCCACCCGCCCGTGCCTGGCCTGCCGCCCGGCGTCCACCTGCCCGTGCCGGGCCCACGGCCGTCCTGCCGACGGGGACTGCACCCACCGCCATCGTGTGACCGGTGCCCCGGCCGGGTGGCGCTCGGCGCTGACCTGCGCCACCTGCGGCGGCACCGGCCTGATGCACCAGACGGCGCTGATCACCCTGACCGACCTGAGGCACCGGGTGGTGCACCTCGCCTGGCACGCCGGCCAGCCCGAACCGGTGACACCAGTCGACCCCGGGCCTGGCGGCCCGCCGGTCATCCGGCTCCCCGGGCGCTACCGGCTGGGTGCCTGGTCGGCCGCGTTCGGCGTACGCCCGGAAGACCTCGCCGAAGCCGACGGCGGCCACCCCCTTCCGCCGGACGTGCGGGAGGGCTACCTCGCCCTGCCCCGGGCCGACGCCGACCCGGTGGGGGAGCAGATCGCCGTCCTCGGCCCGGCACTGCCCGCCGCGCGCCTGCTGGTGACCGCCGTACCCCCCGCCGCGCCGCCGCTGACCGAGCTGCTGCGCCTCGCCCTCGGCCTGGACCTTGCGCTGCTGGTGCACGTGCTCGACCTGCGCCGGCACCCGGTCGCGCCGATGCGGGCGCACGGGGTGCTCTGGGCGGTCGACCTGCGCCCGCCCGATGCCCCGATCCGCCCCGACGACCTGCCCGACCGGCCCAGCCTGGCGGCGGCCGTGGCGCACTGCCTGGAGTGCCTGGACGTGCTGCTGCCGCAGACCGTGCCCGACGACCCCCGGCAGCCGGTCCCGGCACCCCGGACGGCACCCCGCCCGCTGCCACCCGACCCGGTGCCGGAGCTGCGACGACTGGCCGCCCGGCACGCCGGCCGCCCACTCAGCATCCGGTTCACCCGCGCCGGCCACACCGTCCACCGGCACGACGACGACGGCATCCGACTGGTCAGTGAAGCAGGTGACCTGCCGGATCTCTGGTTGACGTGACCAGGCGGGGAACATACGTTCGATCCGTGTGGGGGGATGAGGGAGGACACCAGTCTGTTCGGCCACCGGGGCGTGGCCAACGGGCGGGCGAGCCGGCGGTTGGCTCTACGATCAAGGCCATGGACCGGGCAACGTCAGAGCGGGCGGCGCTGGTCGCGCTGCTGCGTCAGGCCGACCTGAGCTGGTCCGACGCCGCCCACGCGGTTCAGGAGGACGGCAGCGCGCTCAGGGTGCTGGGCAGGACCGTGGGCCTGGCGGACACGCTCTTCCCCGACACCCGCTCCGTCGATGAGCTGGTCGACGCTGCGGCGGCCGACCTGGCGGCGTGGCAGGCCGAGGGCATCACCGTGCGGGCCTTCTTCGACGACGACTATCCCGCCCAGCTCCGCGACGTCCGCGAGATGCCCCCGCTGCTGTTCGCGCGGGGAGACCTGCGACCCGACTTCCGTGCTATCGCCGTGGTCGGCAGCCGCGACGCGAGCGACCGGGGCCTGGAGATCGCCGGGTCGGTGGCGACCTCTCTGGCGCTCAGGGGAGTGACGGTGGTCAGCGGCCTGGCCAAGGGCATCGACACGGCCGCCCACGAAGCGGCACTCGCTGCCGGCGGGCGCACCGTCGCGGTGATCGGCACCGGCATCCGCCGGCATTACCCGGCCGCCAACCGTGCCCTCCAGGAGCACATCGCCGGGGTCGGGCTGGTGATCAGTCAGTTCTGGCCGGACGCTGCCCCGACGAAACAGAGCTTCCCGATGCGCAACGCGGTGATGAGCGGCTACGCCGCCGCCACCGTCGTCGTCGAGGCGGGTGAGCGCAGCGGTGCCCGAATCCAGGCACGGCTGGCGCTGCAGCATGGCCGGCCGGTGGTGCTGACCGGCCAGGTGATGCAGCACGACTGGGCGCGGGCGTTCGCCGGCCGGCCCGGGGTCCACGTGGCGCGGGGGACGCTGGAACTGGTCGAGGCCGTCGAGACGATCCTCGACCAGATGCCGGTCACTGCCGAACTGGAGGGCTTTCCTGAGCTCGCCAGCCGCTGACCCCTGGGCCAGCATCCGGGGTTACGTCGAGACCCAGCGGAACTTCCTGCGTAACCCCCTGCCGGCAGAGCCATGGATCTGTCCGACGTGCCGGGGTGTGCGTAACCCCGGGTTCGCCCAGTGTTTTCCCTGCCAGGAGCAGCGGGCAGAGTCCGGAGGGCTGCTCGCCGACGTGGTCGTGCCGATCTCCTACTCACCGCGCACCGGCCAGCATCACCACCACCTGCGTTCGTACAAGTCATTCCCGCCGTCGGCGCAGGCGAAGTGGAATCTGCTGGCACTGCTGCTGCTGTTCCTACGGGATCATCTCGACTGTGTGTACGGGCGGCTCGGCGCTGGACCCACCCACGTCGTCGCCGTGCCCAGCACACGGGGAAGGGCCGGTCCGCACCCCCTGCGGGAGTTGGTCGGTGACCGGCTCGGGCTGCCGTGGCTGGCCGCCGTGCCGAATCCACACCACGGCCCCGACGTCCGGCACTTCCAGCCTGACTGGTTCAGCGTGCGACTTCCCGGCCGTGCCAGGGACGTCCGGCCGCTGGTGCTCGACGACACCTGGACCACCGGCTCCCGGGCGCAGTCGCTCGCATACGCGTTGAAGAGCGCTGGTGCTGACTCGGTGGCCATCGTCGTGCTGGGACGGCACGTCAATCCGGAGCACCGTGCATCCCGGCCCCTGCTCAAGGCGATCGAGGAGCCGGTGTTCGACCTGTCGACCTGCGCCATGGAGCGATGAGCTACAGCCTGTCCGGTATCCGACTCGCCTTCATGTCCACAGGCGCTCCGGCTACGTAAGACCCTGATTGATCTGCGGTTCCTCCGACGAACGGCGGAACTGCCCGCCATCGGTCCACAGTGGCGCGGTCGACCGGACCGCAAACTGGCCATCCGGTGCGGTACCCGAGCAATCAGGTCGATGGGTAGCGTGTCGGGCACCCTGGGGAGGCTTGGAGGAACCACCGGTGACGCTGCTGCGCGACCTGATCGACATTCCGACGTCCGTCGGCGAGGGCGACTTCGTGGTGAAGGCTGCCGAGGGCGCCGACCTGGACCGGTACGTCGTCACCGACCAGCTCCGGGAGAACTTCTCCGCCGCGCTGCAGCGGATCGGCCACGCCGTCACCACCGGCCGCTCGCAGGCGATGTTCCTGCACGGCTCGTTCGGCTCCGGCAAGTCGCACTTCATGGCCGTGCTCCGCGAGATCCTCGCCCACAATCCGAAGGCCCGGCAGCTCAGCGGCCTGTCAGGCCCGGTGGTGGCCGCCGAGCCGTGGCTGCCGGGCCGCAGGTTCCTCACCCTCACCCTGCACATGCTCGACGCGCGCTCCGTGGAACAGGCGATCCTGGAGGGCTACCTGCGCCACGTCACCGCCGCCCACCCCGACGCCCCGGTTCCCGCCGTACACCGGTCGGACGCGCTGCTGACCGACGCGGCTGTCCTGCGCGCGACGATGGGTGACGAGACGTTCTTCGCGGCGCTGCGCGGCGGTGCCACCGCCGGTGGCGGCGGCCTGGCCGCGATGCGGGCCAGCGCCGAGGGCTGGACCCCGCAGCGGTACGCCGATGCCGCCGCCCAACCGCCCGGCACGAAGGACCGTGACGCGCTGGTCAGCGCGCTCACCCAGGCGTTCTTCAGCGGTGCGGTGCACAGCGCCGAATACCTCGACCTCGACACCGGCCTCGCCGTCATCACCCGACACGCCAAATCCCTCGGGTACGACGCGATCGTGTTCTTCCTCGACGAGCTGATCCTCTGGCTGTCCGGCCGGATCGCCGACTACACCTTCGTCAACACCGAAGGTGCCAAGCTCAACAAGCTGGTCGAATCCGCCGACGCCGCCCGGCCGTTGCCGCTGGTGTCGTTCGTGGCCCGCCAGCGCAACCTGGAGGAGTTCCTCGGCCCGCAGGTCGGCGGCACCGAGCGCGAAGCCCTCGCGCACGTGATGCGCAGTGTCCAGGGTCGGCTCGGGGAGATCGTGCTCGCCGACACCAACCTGCCCGCGATCACCGAGAACCGGCTGCTCAAACCGAACGACGCCGCAGCCAGGGCGGTCATCGACAACGCCTTCGCCGCCGTGCGCCACAACCGCGAGGTGTGGGACACGCTGCTGCTCGGCGCGCAGTACGGCGACGCCGGCATCGGCTCCGACGCCACCGCCTTCCGCCAGCTCTACCCCTTCTCGCCGGCCCTGGTGGCGACCCTCGTCGCGCTGTCCCAGGCGCTGCAGCGCGAACGGACCGCGCTGAAGGTGATGACCGAGCTGCTCGTCGACCGGCGGGACACCCTGCGGGTCAACGACCTGATCGGGGTGGCCGCCCTGTTCGACCCGCTGGTGCTGCACGGTGAGCTGCCCGACCGGCCCAAGCTGCGCCAGCAGTTCGAGGCCGCCCGCACCCTCTACCTGCGCAAGCTACGCCCCATCCTGCTCGCCCTCAACGGTATCGACGAGGAGAAGGCGACCGCCCACACCCAGTTCCAGCTCGACGACAAGCTGGTCAAGACGATTCTGCTCGGCGCGCTGGTGCCCGAGGTGCCGGCCCTGCACAACCTGACCGCCGCCAAGCTGCACGCGCTGAACTTCGGGTCCATCACCGCGCCGATCCCCGGCTACGAGAACACCATGGTGCTCAATCGGCTCCGCAAGATCGAGCAGGACGCCGGCGAGCTGCACCTGACCGACGACCACGACCCGGTGGTGTCACTCAAGCTGCACACCGTCGACTTCGACAAGCTGCTCGACCTGGTGCCGCACAACGAGACCTCGGCCGGGGTGCGCCAACAGCTGCTCCGCGAGCTGATCAGCGCCGAGATGGGTCTGGCCGGCAGCGAGGGCAGCCACGGCGAGCTGCAGCAGCCCCGCGACTGGCGGGGACGGCGGCACGTCGTCCAGGTGAAGTTCGGCAACGTACGCGACCCCGACGCCATGCCGGTCGCCGCCCTGCTGGCACCCGGCGAGTCCTGGCGGATCGTCGTCGACTACCCGTTCGACCCGCAGGACTACCCGCGCAGCGCCGACCGGGCCCGGATCGAGGAACTGCCCAGGGGCTCCAACACGGTGTTCTGGCTGCCGCTCTATCTCACCGACGACATGATGGGCCGGGTCGCCCAGCTTGCAAAGATCAACTATCTGCTCGGGGTCGGCGGCGCGGGGGAGCGGCTCAACACCCTCGCCGCCGACTGGCCCAAGGTCGACCGCCAGCAGGGCCGGGTCTACCTGCTGCAGCGGCAGACCCAACTCCGCGACGGCCTGATCACCGCGCTGAAGCAGGCGTACGGGGCGGCCAACCCGCAGCCGTCCGACGTGCACGACGACACCGTGGGGGTGCTGCACACCCTGGCCGACGGGCTGCGCATCGGCGACCCCCGGGGCGGAACCCTCGCCGACGCGTTCCGCAACCTCACCGCCGAGCTGCTGGAGTGGTCCTACCCGGGCACCCCGGCACTGCCCGTCGACGAGAAGCCGCTCACCCGCGCCGACCTGGCCAAGGTCTTCGACTACGCCCGTCAGGCCGCCGCCGACCCGACCCACGGCGTCTCGGTCGCGTCACCCGCCGACCAGAAGGTGCTCCGCCGGATCTGCAACCCGCTGCAGCTCGGCGAGCTGGTCGACCACCGCTACGTGCTCACCATCAGCACCTGCTTCTGGAGCCGGCACCTGCTGCAGGAAGCCGCCAAGGAGGACTACCGCGACCACTTCCCCGTGCACAAGCTCCGGCAGTGGCTCGACGTGCCCAAGCGGCGCGGCTTCGACCGGGACCTGCAGAACCTGATCATTGCGGTCTTCTCCTGCGAGCAACAACTCAGCTGGTACGAACACGGCGGCCGGACCAACGTCGTCGCGGTCAACGGCGTCGAGGACCGCTTCGAGCTGCGCCAGCCCGACCTGCCGTCGGACGAGGCGTGGAAGGCGGCCGTGCAGTTCGGCCAGCCCTTCTTCGGGGAGGTGCTGCCCCGATTCCGCAACCCGGCCAACCTCGCCACCCTCGCCGGAGACCTGCGACGCGCCGCCACCGCGTACGCCACCCACGCCCGGGACCTGGTCACGAAGCTGATCGAGCACGCCGCACCGCTCGGGCTCGATCCGACGGCACCGGCCGGCCGGCTCGCCACCGCCCAGCGGGTCGCCGCGCTGCTCGCCCAGGTCAGGGACGAGCGGGACGACGTCGTCCTCGTCGGCCTGATCGCCGAAGGTGAAGAACGCCTTGGCGGACTGGACGGTCAGGCCGCCAGCGTCGTGTTCAAACAGGCGCGGCACCTCGTCGCGGCGCTGGACGGCGCGCAGTGGCCGCTGATCAGCGCGGTGGAGCGACGAATAGACACCGACCACCGCGCCCGGGTCATCATCGAGCAGCTCCGCGCCGCCGCCGGTGCCGAGCAGCACGGCGTCGACCTGGCCCGGGCGTTGCAGGAGGCGGTTAGCGCCGCCGCCGCCCTGCTGGCCGAGGTCGAGCCGACACCGCCGCCGGACCGGAAGCCGGAGGTCGTGTCGTCGGGTGGTGCGGGGCGGCGAGTCGTGTCGCCGGACGACCAGGAGGAGCAGGTCGGCACCGGGTCGCAGGGTGCGTCTGAGCGGTCGGCAGCCGGCCAGGGCTCCGTCCTGACCACGCTGACCATTGACGGAACGTGTGTCCTGCCGCAGCAGCGCCGCCCCCATGACCCGCCCGCTCTCCGCACGAGGGTCGTGGCCGATGAGCGAGAGCTGATTGAACTGGTTACCGAGCTGCGTGCCGAGGTCACCGCCGGTCGGCGGGTCACCGTCAGCTGGAACACCGAGGAGTCGGAGCGGCGACCGTGAGCATCACCCGGGCCGCCGTCCGCCCGGCGGCCGTACGCCGCAAGGTCGAATCATGGCTCGCCGAGCGCGACGACTCCGACGCCATCGTCCTGCACGCCCGCCCCGAATGGACCGACGAGCCGACGCTCACCGTCGGGGAGACCACGGTGCGGGTCGTGCCCTGCCCGACGCCGATCGCCGCACGGGCCGCGCTGGTCGACCGGGCCGCGCACGAGAAGCTCGTCCTGCTGACCGACCTCACCGACATGGAACTGGGCGACGGCCTGCTGGCCCACGTCAGCATGCAGAAGGGCCGCAGCGTCGACCCCTGGGACCTGGTCACCCAGGTGTTCGGCGGTCAGATCCGGCTCGACTCCACCCTGGTGCGCACCGGCCGCTGGGTCGCCGACGCCCTCACCGACCTCGCGCCGGCTGAGGGCTGGGCCCCGCCGACCGGTCTCATCCTCACCCGGGACCACGCGCTGCGGCACCTCGCCGGGGCGGTGCTCGGACTCGACCCCGACGAACTGGACGGTGCCGGGCTCCTGCAGTGGAGCACCGACGCCCCCACCCAGCTCCGGTTCGCCGACCTGCCCGCCGACTGGGCCGAAGGGATCGGCACCTTCCTCGCCGAAGCGGCCGGCCCGGTCGCCGTAGCGGTCCTGGCCGCCGTGCGCGCCGGTCACGGCGTCGATGCCATCCCGCTGGGGCTGCTCGCCGAGGTGCTCTGGCCCCGAGGCGTGCCGACCACGCCCGACGTGGATCTGGTGGTCGCCCGGGCCCGGCTCGAACCGCGCCTCGGTGGCACCCGGCTGACGGAGACACAGGCGACCGCCTTTGGTGAGGCAGCCGAAGCGTGGATCTACCGGGCCCTCGACGGTGAACCCGCCGCCCGCTACGACGCACGGAGGATGCTGCGCCGGGCCGAGGAGATCGCCGAGGAGATCGACGTGGCCGGCCGGCTCGACGCGTCGGCCCTGCTGCCGGCCGGCTTCACCCAGCGGATGCGGGCGTTCGGAGCCGCCGTCCGGCTCGCCGTGCCGGCCAGCGGGGCCACCGCCACCGCAGGCGAGCTGATCGAACGGGCACAGGACCGGCTCGCCGAGGTCGAGGCCCACCGGTCGGCCGACCGGTCCCGGGTCGAGACCGCCCGGATGGCCGTACGGCTGCTGCGGTGGCTCGCCCTGCCCGACGGACCGACGCCCGCCACGATGCTCGACGCGGTGCACCGGCAGGTCCGCGCCGACGGATGGGTCGACCGGGCCCGGCTCGACGTGTTCGCCGGTGACGTCGACCAGCAGGTCGCGCAGGCGTACCGGCTGCTGCACACTGCGGTGGACGCCCGGCGTGCCCGGCACGACCGCGAGTTTGCCGAACTGCTGCAGGACATGATCTCCGCCGAACGGGAGCCGGGTGCCCTGCTGCGGGTCGAGGACGTATTGGACCGGGTGGTCCGGCCGGTCCTGGACAACGGGCGGCGGGTCCTGATGGTCGTCCTCGACGGCATGGGCGTCGCCGCCGGAATCGAGATCGCCGACTCGCTCGGCCGAAGCGGTGCCTGGACCGAGTTGACGCCCGGTGGTGGCCCTCGCACCGGCGTGCTCGCCGCCCTGCCGACCGTCACCCAGGTCAACCGGTGCAGCCTGTTCAGCGGGCGGCTCGCCGTCGGCGACCGGAGCGCGGAGCTGCGGGCGTTCTCCGCGCAGTTCCCCGGCGGAGTCCTGTTGCACAAGTCCGACCTGCGGACCCCGGCCGGCCTCGCCGTCGACCCCGAGGTGGCTGCCGCCATCGGTGACCCGGCCGTGCCGCTGGTGGCCGCTGTGATCAACACGATCGACGACGCACTGGAGCGCAGCGATCCCGGCACGATCGAGTGGGGCACCGACACCGTCAACGGGCTGCGGGACCTGCTCGCGGTGGCCCAGGACCGGGTCGTCGTGCTGGTCTCCGATCACGGGCACGTCGTCGACCGGGGCAGCGACGCGCTCCTCGTACCCTCGGACTCCAGCGAGAACCGGTGGCGTCCGGCGACCGGTGAGCCCGGCGACGGCGAGCTGCTCTTCCGGGGCAGCCGGGTGGCGCTCGGCGGCGGCGCGACGATCCTGCCCTGGAGGGAAGAGCTGCGGTACGGTCCCCGCAAGGCGGGCTACCACGGTGGCGCAGCCCCCGCTGAAGCCGTCATCCCGCTGCTGCTCTTCGCCGCACACGACGAGAACGCCGTCCCGGGCTGGACGGGTGCCCCGGTGTCAAGCCCCGAGTGGTGGCGGGAGCCGCTGCGACTCGCGGAAGCCACCCCGGTCCCCGCCGCCCGGACGGCTACCGCCCGGACTACCCGCCGAACCGTCCGGCACCCCGTTCAGGACGAGGGCCTGTTCGACCTGCCCGCCCCGAGCCCCGTGGCCGCGCCACCCCCGGTCGACCCCACGGCGACCCTGGTCGACGCTTTGTTGGCCAGCGCCGTGTACGCCGACCGTCGAGGTACCCGCGCGCCCCTGCCCGATGAGCGGGTGGCCGCGATGATGGCCACCCTCATCGCCGGGAACGGACGGGCGACCCTGGAGACACTGGCGACCAGGGCCGGTGTGCCCGTGCACCGGGTCCATGGCACGTTCGCCGCGCTGCGTCGGCTGCTGCAGGTCGAGGGGTATCCGGTGCTCAGCCTCGACCCGGACGGGCGGACCGCCAAGCTCGACGTTCCGCTCCTGATCGAGCAGTTCGGGCTGGAGGCGTCATGACGGTGGAGGTGAGCGCCCGGCGGCGCAGGGACATCATCGACGCCCTGCGCCGGGGCGCGGTGCCCGCCAACGGCCTGGACGCCCTCGCCGTCGGACTCGACCGTTTCGCCGCCGCCCTCGATGAGGACCTGGACCGGGTAGCCGGTGGCGGCAGCGTGTTCAAGGCCGTGCGCGGTGAGTACGGCGCCGGCAAGACCTTCTTCACCCGATGGCTCGGGGAGCGGGCGAAGCGGCGTGGATTCGCGGTCGCCGAGGTGCAGGTCTCCGAGCTGGAGACGCCCCTGCACCGGATGGAGACCGTCTACCGGCGGCTCGTCGAGCACCTGACCACCGAACAGTTCGCCCCGAGCGCGCTGCGGCCCGTGCTCGACGGGTGGATCTTCGCCCTGGAGGAGGACGTGCTCGCCACCGGTTCGGTCACCGAGGCGGATGCGGACGGGCTCGACCGGGCGGTCAGTGACCTGCTCGAACGTCGACTTGCCGAGATCTCCCGTAGCACCCCCGGCTTCGCGGCGGCGCTGCGTGGTTACCGGGCCGCCATCGCCTCCGGCGACCAGGTGACCGCGGGCGGGCTGGCCGCCTGGTTGGGTGGCCAGCCACATGTCGCGGCCACGGCGCGGCGGGCCGCCGGGGTCAAGGGCGACCTCGACCACTTCGGGGCGCTCAGCTTCCTGCAGGGCCTGCTCACCGTGCTGCGGGACAGCGGACACCCGGGCCTGCTCCTGGTGCTCGACGAGGTGGAGACCCTGCAACGGGTCCGGTCGGACGCCCGGGACAAGGCGCTCAACGCGCTACGGCAGTTCGTGGACGACATCTACGCCGGACGGTTCCCAGGCCTGTTCCTGCTGATCACCGGCACCCCGGCGTTCTTTGACGGCCAGCAGGGCGTGCAACGACTCGCGCCGCTGGCCCAGCGCCTCGCCACCGACTTCGGCCCGGAACCGCGCTGGGACAATCCCCGCGCCACTCAGCTCCGGTTGCCCGGCTTCACCGAGGCCGCCCTGATCCAGCTCGGCACCCGGGTCCGGGACATCTACGGCAGCGACCGGGTCGATGCCGTGGTCGACGACGACTACCTCGGCGAACTCGCGCGGGCCGTGGCCGGACGACTCGGCGGCCAGGTCGGCGTCGCGCCCCGGGTCTACCTCAAGAAGCTCGTCGCCGACGTGTTCGACCGGGTGGACCAGTTCACCGACTGGAACCCTCGTGAGCACTACGCGTTGACGCTGCGGGCCGACGAGTTGACGGAGGTCGAGCGGAACGCCGCCTCGGCCGACGACGTCGACCTGACCCTGTGAAGACCGGAACCCGGTGAACGAGGAGGCGTCGCTCGACCCGGTGCTCCTGCACCACGTCGTCAACAGTCTCGGCTGGCCGCAACTGCGTCCGCTGCAGCGGGAAGCGGTCGGGCCGCTGCTCGCCGGGTCCGACGCCCTGCTGCTCGCCCCGACGGCGGGAGGCAAGACCGAGGCTGCGGTGTTCCCGCTGCTGTCGCGGATGGCCCGGGACGGCTGGACCGGTACCTCGGTGCTCTATCTCTGCCCGCTGCGGGCGTTGCTCAACAACCTGCACCCCCGGATCGAGCGGTACACCGGCTGGCTGGGGCGTACCGCCGCGCTCTGGCACGGTGACGTGCACACCGCCGCCCGGCGGGCGGTGCTCTGGCAACGCCCCGACATCCTGCTCACCACGCCCGAGTCCCTCGAGGCGATGCTGGTCAGCGTCAACGTGGACCACCGCAGCTTCTTCGCCGGGCTGCGGGCGGTGGTGGTGGACGAGGTGCACGCCTTCGCCGGAGACGACCGGGGCTGGCACCTGCTCGCGGTGTTGGAACGGCTCACCAGGGTGGCCGACCGACCACTGCAACGGGTCGGCCTATCCGCCACCGTCGGCAACCCTGACGAACTGCTGACCTGGCTGCGCGGATCGGCGAGTGGCAGTCGCCCCGGCCGCGTCGTCGCCCCCGACCTGCCCACCCCCGTGCCGGGGACGGACAGGGTGCCCGGCAGCCGCGTGGCATCCGGTGGACCGCCCGCCGGCGAGGTGGAACTGGACTACATCGGATCGCTGGCCAACGCGGCGAAGGTCATCTCCGCGCTGCACGCCGGTGAGAAGCGGCTGGTCTTCTGCGAGTCCCGGCAGACCGTCGAGGAACTCGGCCAGTTGCTGCGGGAACGGGGTGTGACGACGTTCCTGTCCCACGCCTCCCTCTCCGCCGACGAGCGACGCCGGTCCGAGCAGGCGTTCGCGGAGGCGAGGGACTGCGTCATCGTCTCCACCAGCACCCTCGAGCTGGGCATCGACGTCGGCGACCTGGACCGGGTCGTCCAGATCGACGCTCCCGGCACCGTGGCGTCCTTCCTGCAACGGCTGGGCCGCACCGGTCGCCGTCCGGGCAGCACCCGCAACTGCCTGTTCCTCTGCCGGACGGGAGAGGAACTGATCAGGGCGGCGGCGCTGCTGACACTCTGGGGGCGCGGCTGGGTCGAACCGGTGGTCGCGCCGCCCGAGCCCCGGCACATCGTCGCCCAGCAGGTGCTCGCGCTCTGCCTGCAGGAAAATCGGGTCGGTGATCGGCTCTGGGCACAGGCGTGGAACGGGTTGCCGCCCTTCGGCCCCGGCGCGGAGCCGATCGTCCGACACCTGCTCGACCACGGCTACCTCGACAGCGACGGTGGGCTGCTGTTCATCGGGCCGGAGGCGGAGCGACGCTTCGGCCGGCGTCACTTCATGGACATGACCGCCGTCTTCACCGGCCCGCCCGAATTCACCGTGCTGCAGGGCCGGCAGGAACTCGGCCGGATCGACCCCAGCCTGCTCACCGAGGAGGTACGGGGAGACCGCCGGCTGCTGCTCGGTGGGCGGAGTTGGCGGGTCACCTACGTCGACTGGCGACGAAGGCGGTGCTTCGTGGAGCCGGTCGACGGCGGCGGCCGGGCCAGATGGACCTCGTCGGGTTGGCAGGGTGCCAGCCACCCGCTCACCCGGGGGATGCGCGACGTCCTCCTCGGTGCGGAGCCACCGGTCCGGCTGACCACGAGGGCGGCGCAGCGGCTGACGACCGAACGTGTCGACCGGGCACCGTTGGTGCATCCCGGCGGAAGCCTCGTCGTCCGGACCTCGGACGGTGACCTGATCTGGTGGACCTGGGCCGGTCTGCGGGCGAACGCGACCCTGACCGCGACGCTTGGTGAGGTGGTGGACCCGATACACCGGTTCGACGACTACACCGTGCGGCTCCGGTCGGACCTCGACCGGGCACAGTGGCGTGCCCTGGTCGCCGACGCGGCACAGCGGCTCTGCCTGCCCGAGGTCAACACGCGGGCTCTCGCCGGGTTGAAGTTCAGCGTCGCGCTCCCCGAGCGGCTCGCCCGCGCGACCCTGGCGACCCGCCTGGCGGACCTACCGGGGGCGGCAGCGGTGCTCGACGAGCCGGTGCGATTCGTCGCCCTGGCACACTGACCGCCGCCGGGTTCGGGAACCCGCGCGGGGCCGGCTGGCGTTTGATCGACTCGTTCGGGCCGATGTAGCGGTGTCCCCGGGTGGGGATACCGCTACATCGCTGACGTGGAGCCGATCAACCGGGCCGGACTACTCCGGCACGCGGCGGTACGCGCCGTCGCTGGCCGACGTCGCCATCGAGGCGTACGCGCGCAGGGCGGCGGACACCGGACGCTGCCGGTCGAGCGGGGTGTACGGCCGGTCCCGCTTCTCCTGCGCCACCCGCCGGGCCTCCAACACGTCGTCGGGCACGTTCAGTTCGATCGACCGGGCCGGGATGTCGATGACGATCTCGTCGCCGGGCTCGACCAGGGCGATCAGCCCACCGGAGGCGGCCTCGGGGGAGGCGTGCCCGATGGACAGCCCGGAGGTGCCGCCGGAGAACCTGCCGTCGGTGAGCAGCGCGCAGGACCGGCCCAGCCCGCGCCCCTTGAGGAACGAGGTGGGGTAGAGCATCTCCTGCATGCCGGGGCCGCCCTTGGGGCCCTCGTAGCGGATCACCACGACGTCCCCGGCGACGACCTCCTTGGCGAGGATCGCGGCGACCGCGTCGTCCTGCGACTCGTAAACCTTGGCCGGGCCCCGGAAGGTCAGGCACTCCTCGGGCACCCCGGCGGTCTTCACCACGCAGCCCTCGGGCGCGAGGTTGCCGTGCAGGATGGCCAGCCCGCCGTCGGCGGTGTAGGCGTGTTCCCGGTCCCGCACGCAACCCTCGGCGGCGTCGGTGTCCAGGGTGGACCAGCGGTTGGTGGTGGAGAACGGTTCGATGGTGCGCACCCCGCCGGGCGCGGCGTGGAACAGTTCGACCGCCTCGGGGAGGGGTGAGCCGCCCCGGACGTCCCAGTCGGTGAGCCACTGGGCCAGCGAGGGGGAGTGCACGGCGTGCACGTCGCGGTGCAGCAGGCCGGCGCGGTCGAGTTCACCGAGGATGGCCGGGATGCCACCGGCGCGGTGCACGTCCTCCATGTGGTAGTTCGGCGAGTTCGGGGCGACCTTGGCCAGGCAGGGCACCCGCCGGGAGATGGCGTCGATGTCGGCGACGCCGAAGTCGAGTTCGGCCTCGCGGGCGGCGGCGAGCAGGTGCAGGATCGTGTTGGTCGACCCGCCCATCGCCACGTCGAGAGCGATCGCGTTGTCGAACGCCTTGCGGTTGGCGACGGCGCGGGGCAGCACGGAGGCGTCGTCGTGGTCGTACCAGCGCTTGGCGATCGCGACGGCGGTGCGGCCGGCCTCGACGAACAGTGACCGGCGCGCGGCGTGGGTGGCCAGCGTCGAGCCGTTGCCGGGCAGGGCCAGGCCGATCGCCTCGGTGAGGCAGTTCATCGAGTTGGCGGTGAACATGCCGGAGCAGGAGCCGCAGGTCGGGCAGGCGGACCGTTCGATCTCACCGAGCTGGTCGTCGGTGACCGCTTCGTTGGAGGAGGCGACCATCGCGTCGATCAGGTCGAGCTTGGAGTGCACGACGCCCTCGATCGCCACCGTCTTGCCGGCCTCCATCGGGCCGCCGGAGACGAAGACCGTCGGGATGTTGAGCCGCAGCGCGGCCAGCAGCATCCCGGGGGTGATCTTGTCGCAGTTCGAGATGCAGACCAGCGCGTCCGCGCAGTGCGCGTTGACCATGTATTCGACCGCGTCGGCGATCAGCTCCCGGCTGGGCAGCGAGTAGAGCATCCCGCCGTGGCCCATGGCGATGCCGTCGTCCACGGCGATGGTGTTGAACTCGCGCCCCACCCCGCCGGCCTCGGCCACCGCGTCCGCGACCAGGCCACCCATGTCCTTCAGGTGCACGTGACCGGGGACGAACTGGGTGAAACTGTTCGCGATGGCGACGATCGGCTTGCCGAAGTCGTCGTCGGTCATCCCGGTGGCCCGCCAGAGGGCCCGGGCGCCGGCCATCGTCCGACCGTGGGTGGAGGTCCTCGACCGCAGCTCAGGCATGGGTACCAGTCTTACACCGCCCGGCGGGGGGCTCCCACCGCGCGCGCCGTGTCCCAACAGTTGCACACCCGGTACCCCGTGGCGGGCGCCGATCCGGCACAGTTGAGGTCGTGCGTTTACCCCCGGGCATGGTCGCCGTGGCGGTGTTGAGCGGCCTGCTCGCCGTCGCCGCCACCGCACTGCTGGCCGACTCGGCCCGGCGGCGTGGCGGGCCGCACCGCCAGGCGCACCTGCTGTTCGCCGTGGCCGCCACGGTCGCCCTGGCCACCCTGGTCGCCGGCACCGTCGCGGTGCTCGGCGCGACCGAGCACGGGGCGCACCCGCGCGCTCAGGGGATGGGTTGGGCGTCGCTGATCGCGGTCGGCACCGCGCTGAGCGGGCTCGGCTACTGCGCGGGTCTGCTCCGCCTGCCCGGCGCGATGGTGGCCCGGGCCGCCGCCGCGCGGCTGCTGCTCGACGGGTTGACCGTGGCCGCCGCGATCTGGTTCGTCGGCTGGGTGCTCTTCTCGGAGCCGACCCGGCTGCTCGGGCCGGCGACGCCGAGCGCCTGCCCGGCCATCCTGCTCGCGTCGGTGACCGTGGCGCTCACCGCCGGCCTCACCGCGATCGTGGTGGCCCGCGCCGAGGGCCCGCGGGCCCGGCTGGCCGTGCTCGGCGTCGGCATCACCGCGACCGCCACCGGAGGTCTCGGCCTGGCCGCCGGGGTCTGCCAGGGCGGCTCGGCGATGGCGCTGACCGGTGCCGCGCTGCTGGCCGTGGGCATGCTCGCCGGGGCGCTCGCCGTGCACCGGGTGGACGCCCCCGGCCAGGTCGACATCGACCTGATCCGCCGCGACGGCGAGTACGCGTTCATCCCGATGGTGGCGATGGCCGGTTCGGCGATGTACCACCTCGTCCAGGGCGGCCGGTTCGACGCGCTGGGCATCATCGCCGGCAGCCTGGAGGGCTTCGCCCTGGTCACCCGGCAGTACCTCACCCTCAACGACGTCCGCAGCTACGCCCACCGGCTGGCCGACCGGGAGGCGCACTTCCGGGAGTTGGCCCACACCGACCCGCTGACCACCCTCGCCAACCGGCGTGGGCTGCTGCGGGAGATGCAGCGCTGCGCCACCGAGGGGGGCGGCTGCGTGCTGCTCGGCCTCGACCTGGACGGCTTCAAGAACGTCAACGACATGCGCGGCCACGACGTCGGCGACATGGTGCTCGCCGAGGTGGGGCGGCGGCTGCGGAGCAACCTGCGCCCCGGTGACCTGGCCGCCCGGCTCGGCGGCGACGAGTTCGCGGTGCTGATGCGGGGCCGGCCGACCGACGCGGACGTGGTGGCCGAGCGGCTGCTGGGGGTGCTCGGCCGGCCGTACGAGCAGGAGGGCGGCGCGGTCTTCCTCTCGGTCAGCATCGGGGTGGCCGGCCAGGGTGGCGACGATCCGGACGTGGTCGGCCTGCTGCGCCACGCCGACCTGGCCCTGCGCTACGCCAAGCAGCGCGGCAAGAACCGGATCGAGCGGTACGACGGCAGCTACGACCGACTGCTGACCCGGCGTACCCGGCTGGAGCACGAGATGCGTGGCGCGATCGAGCGCGACGAGCTGCGGCTGGCCTTCCAGCCGGTGGCGTCGCTGCCCTCGGTGCGGCCGGTGGGTGCCGAGGCGCTGCTGCGCTGGCACCACCCCGAGCTGGGCAACGTCCGGCCGGACGAGTTCATCCCGCTGGCCGAGGAGTGCGGGATGATCGCCAAGCTGGGTGCCTGGGTGCTGCACCAGGCGTGCTGGCAGCTCTCCCGCTGGCTCGCCGACGGCCACGACGTCTGGGTGTCGGTCAACGTCTCCCCGCGCGAGCTGCACGCCCCGGAGTACGTGGTGCAGGTGGCCGAGGCGCTGCGCGCCCACCACGTGCCGCCGCAGCGGCTGGTGCTGGAGGTCACCGAGCACGCCGTCGCCACCGACCTGGACGAGCTGATCCGCCGGCTGACCGCGCTGCGGCGGACCGGGGTACGGATCGCGCTGGACGACTTCGGTGCGGGGTACTCGTCGCTGGGCCAGTTGCGCCGGCTGCCGATCGACATCCTCAAGATCGACCACAGCCTGGTCGCCGAGCACGAGCCGGTCCGCCCGGTGGGCCGGGACGGGCCGGCGTTCGCCCCGATGGTCGACATCGTCATGCGGCTGGGCCACCAGCTCGGCCTGGAGGTGATCGCCGAGGGGGTCACCAACCCGGCCGAGCTGGCCGCGGTGGTCGCCGCCGGCTGCCGGTTCGGCCAGGGCGCGCTCTTCGGCTGGGGGGTGCCGGCCGAGCACCTGGAGGCGATGCTGGAGGCGGCCACCTCGCCGGGCGCGCGCCCCGCGTCGGCGCCGCCGGCCCCGCCGCCCCCGCCGCGGCGACCCACCCCGTCGCCGCTGCTGCCCCGGCTGCGATCCCACCCACCGGCATCCCCGGCGACGCCCGCGCCGCGCCCGGCGTACGAGGAGTCCGCGCAGGCCGGGCCGGTTGACGAGACCCCCAACGGGGACGGCGTCCCCCGTTCGTGAACCAACATGTGGGATCAGTTGACTCATCGCGTGAGATGCGTCAGGCTTGGCCCATGTCGTCGAACCGGTCGCTGCGAGTACTTACCTGAGCGCACTCTCCCGCTGTCGAGAGTGCGCTGGCCCCGTGCATCTGCACGAGGGCCGTTTTTATTGCCGTCGGAACCACCGGGGCGGGCCACCGCCCCCGTCGCACCTGTCGTAGCAGCTCCACCCAACTCCAGCCGAAGGCCTGAACCGCCATGACGAGACCCACGCCAGAGACCCTCGCCCACTCCGCCCGGCGGGCCCGTACGGTCACCGAGCCGGCCGGCGACGCCGACCACACCACCCCGCCGCGCGCCGCCGCGCCGGCCACCCCGGCCGTACGGCCGTCCGGGCCGGTCCCGGTCTCCGGTGCCGGCTCGCTGGTGCGGTCGTTGGAGGCGCTCGGCGTCGACGTCGTCTTCGGCATCCCCGGCGGGGCGATCCTGCCCGCCTACGACCCGCTCTACGACTCCTCGGTGCGGCACATCCTGGTCCGGCACGAGCAGGGCGCGGGACACGCCGCCACCGGGTACGCGCAGGCCACCGGCCGGGTCGGCGTCTGCATCGCCACCTCCGGGCCGGGCGCGACGAACCTGGTCACCCCGATCGCCGACGCGTACATGGACTCGGTGCCGATCGTCGCGATCACCGGTCAGGTGGCCCGGCCGATGATCGGCACGGACGCCTTCCAGGAGGCGGACATCCAGGGCATCACCCTGCCGATCACCAAGCACAACTTCCTGGTGCAGAACGCCGAGGAGATCCCGCAGGTCCTCGCCGAGGCGTTCCACCTGGCGGCGACCGGGCGTCCCGGGCCGGTGCTGGTGGACATCCCCAAGGACGTCCTCCAGGCGGCGACCACCTTCTCCTGGCCGCCCACCCTGGACCTGCCCGGCTACCGGCCGACCCTGCATCCGCACGGCAAGCAGATCCGGGAGGCGGCGCGGCTGATGAGCAGCGCCCGCCGGCCGGTGCTCTACGTCGGCGGCGGGGTGCTCAAGGCCGGCGCGACCGAGTCGCTGCGCCAGCTCGCCGAGCTGACCGGCATCCCGGTGGTGACCACGCTGATGGCGTTGGGCGCGTTCCCCGACTCGCACCGTCAGCACCTGGGCATGCCCGGCATGCACGGCACCGTCGCCGCCGTCTACGGCCTGCAGAAGGCCGACCTGATCGTGGCGCTGGGGGCCCGGTTCGACGACCGGGTGACCGGCAAGCTCGACTCGTTCGCCCCGGACGCCACGGTGGTGCACGCCGACATCGATCCGGCCGAGATCGGCAAGAACCGGCACGCCGACGTCCCGATCGTCGGTGACGCCAAGCACGTCATCGACGAGCTGATCGCGGCGGTGACCACCGAGCACAAGGCCGGCCGCCGGACGGACCTGCACGACTGGTGGCACCAGCTCGACGACCTGCGCGAGCGGTACCCGCTGGGCTACGACGAGCCGGCCGACGGCACCCTCTCCCCGCAGTACGTGATCAAGCGGCTGGGCGAGATCGTCGGCCCGGACGCGATCTACGTGGCCGGGGTCGGCCAGCACCAGATGTGGGCCAGCCAGTTCATCTCGTACGAGAAGCCGGGCACCTGGCTCAACTCCGGCGGCCTCGGCACCATGGGGTACGCCGTCCCGGCGGCGATGGGCGCGAAGGCCGGCCGGCCGGACACGGTGGTGTGGGCGGTCGACGGCGACGGCTGCTTCCAGATGACCAACCAGGAGTTGGCCACCTGCGCGCTGGAGGGCATCCCGGTCAAGATCGCGGTGATCAACAACGGCAACCTGGGCATGGTCCGGCAGTGGCAGACCCTGTTCTACGAGGGGCGCTACTCCAACACCGAGCTGGGCACCCACAAGCACCGCATCCCGGACTTCGTCAAGCTGGCCGAGGCGCTCGGCTGTGTCGGCCTACGCTGCGAGAACGCCGAGGACGTCGACAAGACGATCGAGGCGGCGATGGCGATCACCGACGCACCTGTCGTGATCGACTTCACGGTCGGCAAGGACGCGATGGTCTGGCCGATGGTGGCCGCCGGCACCAGCAACGACGAGATCATGTTCGCCCGGGGCGTCCGCCCGGCGTTCGACGAGGACGACATCTGAGATGAGTGACCGATTCCCCGGGACCGTGCGCGGGCACGGCCCGACCGAGCGAAGCGAGACGGTGGCATGACCCTGCACACCCTGTCCGTGCTGGTGGAGAACAAGCCGGGTGTCCTGGCCCGGGTCTCCGGCCTGTTCTCCCGGCGCGGCTTCAACATCGACAGCCTGGCCGTCGGCGAGACCGAGAACCCCGACGTCTCCCGGATCACCATCGTGGTCAACGCCGACTCGTCGCCGTTGGAGCAGGTCACCAAGCAGCTCAACAAGCTGGTCAACGTGCTGAAGATCGTCGAGTTGGACCCGCAGGTCTCGGTGGCGCGGGAGCTGCTGCTCGTCAAGGTCCGCGCCGACCGCACCGCCCGCGCGCAGGTGCTGGAGACGGTCGCCCTGTTCCGGGCCCGGGTGGTCGACGTCGCGCCGGACACCCTCACCGTCGAGGCGACCGGCACCCCCGACAAGCTCGACGCGCTGCTGCGCGACCTGGAGCCGTTCGGGATCAAGGAGATGGTCCAGTCCGGCACGGTGGCGATCGGGCGCGGCTCGCGGTCGATCACCGCCGGCCCCTCGTTGCGCGCCGCCTGACCGCGCGCCCACCCGCCACCGCACACAGTCCACGACGGTCGACGAGACCGCCGTACGAAAGGGAAGTCAATGAGCGTTGAGGTGTACTACGACGACGACGCCGACCTGGGCCTGATCCAGGGCCGCAAGGTCGCCGTGATCGGGTACGGCAGCCAGGGCCACGCCCACGCGTTGTCGCTGCGCGACTCCGGTGTCGACGTGGTGATCGGCCTGCCGGCGGGCTCCAAGAGCCGGCCCAAGGCCGAGGAGCAGGGCCTGCGGGTGCTCACCCCGGCCGAGGCGGCGGCCGAGGCCGACGTGATCATGATCCTGGCGCCGGACACCGCCCAGCGGACCATCTACGCCGAGTCGATCGCCCCCAACCTCGCCCCCGGCAAGGCGCTCTTCTTCGGGCACGGCTTCAACATCCGGTACGGCCTGATCACCCCGCCGGCCGACGTGGACGTGGCGATGGTCGCCCCGAAGGGCCCCGGACACCTGGTCCGCCGCCAGTACGTCGACGGCAAGGGCGTGCCCTGCCTGGTCGCCGTCGAGCAGGACGCCAGCGGCAACGCCTTCCCGCTCGCCCTGGCGTACGCCAAGGGCATCGGCGGCACCCGGGCCGGCGCCATCAAGACCACCTTCACCGAGGAGACCGAGACCGACCTCTTCGGTGAGCAGGCGGTGCTCTGCGGTGGCGCGGCGGCCCTGGTGCAGACCGGGTTCGAGGTGCTCACCGAGGCCGGCTACGCCCCCGAGGTGGCCTACTTCGAGTGCCTGCACGAGCTGAAGCTCATCGTCGACCTGATGTACGAGGGCGGCATCGCCCGGATGCGGTACAGCATCTCCGACACCGCCGAGTACGGCGACCTGTCCCGGGGCCCGCGCGTGGTCGACTCGCGGGTCAAGGAGGAGATGCGCAAGATCCTCAGTGAGATCCAGTCCGGCGAGTTCGCCCGCGAGTGGGTGGCCGAGGACGAGGCCGGCCGGCCGAACTTCGCCAAGTGGCGGGCCGAGGGCGCGGCGCACCCGATCGAGGAGACCGGGCAGAAGCTGCGCTCGATGATGAGCTGGGTGGACCGCCCGCTCACCGAGACCGCCTGACCCGTCGGCCGTACCCGTGCCCCGGCTCGGGCGTGTCGTGGGCCGGGTGATCTGCTGACGTGAAGCGGTATGACTGGCAGGCATAAATATGCCTGCCAGTCATACCGCTTTGTGCGTGACCACCTCCCGGGCGGCCCGGACTGCGCCGGGGCCGGGTCACTGCCGCCCGTCCCGTCGGGCCGCCACCGGACCCGCCCCGGCTCACCCATCCGCCGGTCGCCGTCGCGGTGCACGGTGGCCGGTTCACCAGGCGGGACGGGGTGATCGATGCCTCATCGGCCCCGAACGACCCACCCGCCGCGCTCCCGGGCCGGATGAACGGGGGATGACAGGCGTGCGACAACCCTGTGTGAGGGCCCTCACCCCGCAGACCGGGACATGCCGGCCGGAGCGCCCCCTACGATCCTTGGTGAGGTGCGTGACCGGCACCGACGGCCACGGCACGGATCGGCGTAGGGCGCATCGCGGCGTCCGGTCGCCCCGGCCAACCTAATACGACGTCTACGAGGACCGATGAATCCTGTCGTACTGATCGCCGAAGAACTCGCCCCCGCCGCCATCGAGGTACTCGCGCACGACTTCGACGTGCGCCACGTCGACGGCACCGACCGCCCGGCCCTGCTCTCCGCGCTGGCGGAGGCCGACGCGGTCATCGTGCGCAGTGCCACGCAGATCGACGCCGAGGCGGTCTCCGCCGCGCCGCGCCTGAAGGTGGTCGCCCGGGCCGGCGTCGGGCTGGACAACGTCGAGGTCCCGGCCGCCACCGCGCGGGGCGTCATGGTCGTCAACGCCCCCACCTCCAACATCGTCTCCGCCGCCGAGCAGGCCGTCGCGCTGCTGCTCGCCGTCGCGCGCAACACCGCCAGCGCCAGCGCCGCGCTCAAGGCCGGCGAGTGGAAGCGGTCCAAGTACACGGGCGTCGAGTTGCAGGGCAAGACCGTCGGCGTGGTCGGCCTCGGCCGCATCGGGGTGCTGTTCGCCCAGCGCATCGCCGCCTTCGGCACCCGGCTGATCGCGTACGACCCCTACATCCAGCCGGCCCGTGCCGCCCAGCTCGGCGTCCGCCTGGTGGGGCTGGAGGAACTGCTGCGGGAGGCCGACTTCATCTCGATCCACCTGCCGAAGACCCCGGAGACGGTCGGCCTGATCGGCGAGAAGGAGCTGTCGATCGTCAAGCCGGGCGTCCGGATCGTCAACGCCGCCCGGGGTGGCCTGGTCGACGAGCAGGCCCTCGCGGACGCGATCGCCGAGGGCCGGGTCGCCGGCGCCGGTGTCGACGTGTACGCCAAGGAGCCGTGCACCTCCTCGCCGCTGTTCGCCTTCGACAACGTGGTGGCCACCCCGCACCTGGGCGCGTCCACCCACGAGGCGCAGGACAAGGCCGGTCTGGCCGTGGCCAAGAGCGTCAAGCTGGCGTTGCAGGGCGAGTTCGTGCCGGACGCGGTGAACGTGCAGGCCGGCGGCGTCGTCGCCGAGGACGTCCGGCCGCTGCTGCCGCTGGCCGAGAAGCTGGGCCGGGCGTTCACCGCCGTGGCCGGCGGGGTGGCCGCCAGCGTCACCGTCGAGGTGCGCGGCGAGATCGTCAACCACGACGTGTCGGTGCTCAAGCTCGCCGCCACCAAGGGGCTGTTCAGCTCGGTGGTCGAGGATCAGGTCACCTACGTCAACGCGCCGCACCTGGCCGCCGAGCGGGGCGTCGAGGTGACCCTCGCCACCCAGGCCGAGACGGTCGACCACCCGAACCTGGTCACCGTGCGGGGTGCGCTGCCCGACGGTCGTACGGTCAGCGTCTCCGGCACGGTCGCCCACACCGGCGCCCGCGACGTCATCAAGCTGACCGAGGTGGACGGCTTCGACGTGGAGATCGGCGCGGAGGGCATCCTGCTCTTCCTGCGGTACGCCGACCGGCCGGGCGTGGTCGGCACCGTCGGCACGCTGCTCGGCGAGGCCGGCATCAACATCGCCGCCATGCAGGTGGCCCGTCGGGAGGCCGGCGGCGAGACCCTGATGACCCTCACCGTCGACCAGGCGCTCGGGGCGGACCTGCTCACCTCGGCGGCCGACTCGATCGGGGCGACCGCCGCGAGCGCGGCCGACCTGCGCGACGAGTAGTCGCACCCGCACGGTTCGACGACGGAGGGCCCGGCCGCACGGCCGGGCCCTCCGTCGTCCACACCCGACCGTCCCCGGTGGTGTGGCGTCAGCGGGCCAGGCGCGACGGCGGCGGGTAGACCGAACCGTCCTGCGGGTCGAAGAGCATCAGGTCGTACTCGCCGGCCAACCGCTCGATGTCGAGCAGCACCTGGTCGTCGCAGGTCGGTACGAGGTTGAGCGCCACGTGGTCGGCCGCCGCGTGCAGCGGTGACACCTCCCAGGGGGTGCCCTGGTGGGCGGGCCGGTCGGGGTACGAGGCGGTGATGGCGCGGTAGAAGCCGACCACCCGGGGGTCCGGATAGCGCTCGCCGTGCCGCCCCTCGTGGCACTGCCGCACCGCCGCCCGGACGTCCTCGGGCGTGGCCCCGTCGTGCAGGGCCCACACGCTCAGATCGAAACTCACGGCGGACAGCGTGCCATCACCCGGACGCCGGAGCGACACTGACCCGCCGTGATCGCCGCGGGTGGTCGAGAGTGTACGGAGAAACACGGTCCGCTGTGGAGACTCTTGCGTAGAGTTGCGTCGATTCGCTAGCGTACCGGGGCGGTCATCGGGAAAGTCGGAAAGTCGACCCGTCTTCGGGTGACGGGGCCGAACGTCCGGCCGGCCGGTCCGCACCCCTCGAATGCGCGAGCCACGCGCACTCGTCGCTGACCGGCCCCCACGGTCGTTGCCGAGACCGTGGGGGCCGATCGCCGGCCCGTCGACCGCGCCACCCCGTGGACCCCCTCCACAGGTCGGCCGACGCGCCGCGACACCGCTCAGCGGCGTCGGTGGGCGAAGAGAGCCTGATAGGCCGAGTCGGCGCGGAACCACGACAGTCCCACCGGCCCGGCCGCGTACAACGCGGTCGCGTAGGCGTCGGCCACCGCCAGGTCCGGGCCGACGACGGTCGCGGCGACCAGCCGCCCGGCCGGTTCGCCGGTGTGCGGGTCGACCACGTGCCCGTGCCGGCCGCTGACCCCGGAGGTGCCCACCGCGCCGGCCGTCATCTCCAGCACCAGCGGGGCCCGCCGGCCGTCGGTCGGGTGGTGCACCGCCACCCGCCACGGTCCCCCGTGCGCGGCGTGCCCGCGTACCGTCAGGTCGGCGCCGGAGAGCACCGCGTAGTCGTGGATGCCGGCGGCGCGCAACCGGGCCGCGGCCCGCTCCACCGCCCAGCCGTTGAGCAGGCCGCCGGGGTCGAAGCCGCCGGGGACGGCCCAGGCGTCGAACCAGCCGTCGGTGGCGGCCCGCATGGCCGCGCAGCGGTCGACCAGGTCGGTCAGCGGCGGGTACGACTCGGGGCTGATCTCGCCGCGCCGCAGCCGGGAGACCAGGCTCTGCGGCCGGTTCGGTCCGTAGGTGAGGTCGATGGCCCGCAGTTCGGCGACGGCGTCGCGCAGCGCGTCGCCGACCGCCCGCCGGCCCGTCTCCTCGGGGGCGTTGAGCAGGAGCGAGTACTCGGCGGTGCCGGTCCGGACGGAGTGCTGCACGGCGATCCGGCCGCCGGACGGGTCACCGGCGCGGTCGAGGCGGTGGCTGCGGGTGCCCAGGCGCAGGTCGGGACGGCGGCGGGAGAACGCCTTCTGGTCCACCCAGCGGGTGCGCGGTTGCTCGTCCAGTCGGCCTGGCCCCCGCTGCTGCTCGGTCCGCATCACGCTGCTCCTTCACCGACGGTGCCGCGGCGTCGCGGCCGGTCCGTCCCGGGCCCCCACGACCCGTCCTGCACCGACCCTAGGCAGTGGAGATGACCGCACCATGAATGCTGCCTGGGAGCCTGCTGAGCATTTCGCCCTCCCAGATGGTGGAAGGCGCGTACCGGGAGGCGGGACGGGGACGTACCGTTGCGCTCAGCGGACGAGGTGAGGAGCAGCAGGTGGCACGGATCGCGGTGGTGGCCGGGGACGGGATCGGACCCGAGGTGGTCGCGCAGGCCCTCAAGGTCCTCGACGCCGTGCTTCCCGGCGTCGAGGCCACGCAGTACGACCTCGGCGCGGCGCGGTACCACCGCACCGGCGAGGTGCTGCCCGACTCGGTGCTGACCGAGCTGGCCGGCCACGACGCCATCCTGCTCGGCGCGGTGGGCGACCCCACCGTGCCGCCCGGCGTGCTGGAGCGTGGCCTGCTGCTGAAGCTGCGCTTCGCCTTCGACCAGTACGTCAACCTGCGTCCGTCCCGGCTCTGGCCGGGGGTGCCCGGCCCGCTGGCCAACGTCAAGCCGGGCGAGGTCGACCTGGTCGTCGTCCGGGAGGGCACCGAGGGGCTCTACGCGGGGGCCGGCGGCAGCCTGCACCGCGACACCCCGGCCGAGGTGGCCACCGAGGAGAGCCTGAACACCCGGCACGGGGTGGAACGGGTCATCCGGGACGCCTTCGCCCGCGCCGGTCGCCGTGAGCGGCGCAAGGTCACCCTGGTGCACAAGACCAACGTGCTGACCCACGCCGGCTCGCTGTGGGCGCGGGCCTTCGCGGCCGTCGCCGCCGAGCACCCCGACGTCGCCACCGAGTACCAGCACGTCGACGCCGCCGCCATGTTCCTGGTCACCCAGCCCCAGCGGTACGACGTGGTGGTCACCGACAACCTGTTCGGCGACATCCTCACCGACATCGCCGCCGCGGTCACCGGGGGGATCGGGCTGGCCGCCAGCGGCTGCATCAACCCCACCGGGGCGTACCCGTCGATGTTCGAGCCGGTGCACGGCTCCGCGCCGGACATCGCCGGCAAGGGGGTCGCCGACCCGGTGGCCGCGGTGCTCTCCGCCGCGCTCCTGCTCGACCAGCTCGGCCACGCCGACGCCGCCGCCCGGGTGACCGGCGCGGTCGCCGCCGAGCTGGCCGGCCGGACGCCGGGTGTGGCGCTGCGCACCGACGAGGTGGGGGACCGGCTCGCCGCGCAGGCGGTGGCCTGACCCCTCGGGAAGTGGAGCTATCCACTGAACGACCGTTCGGGGTAGGTTTCTGGGACGTCAGCCCGGTGCGTGGTTCCCGCGCGCCGGCAAACCCGCAGGGAGGTCAGCGCGATGAGCGGTGGTGACATGCTCAATTTCGAGATCCGTCCGAATCCCGCGCCGGTATCCGCCGCCGAGCGGGCCGCCCTGCTGGTCGACCCCGGCTTCGGCCGGGTCTTCACCGACCACATGGTGACCATCCGGTACGCCGACGGCAAGGGCTGGTACGACCCCCGGGTCGAGGCCCGCGCGCCGATCCCGATGGACCCGGCGAGCGCCGTCCTGCACTACGCGCAGGAGATCTTCGAGGGGTTGAAGGCGTACCGCAGGGCCGACGGCTCGGTGACCATGTTCCGGCCGGAGGCCAACGCGGCCCGGTTCATCGCCTCCGCCCGGCGGCTGGCCATGCCGGAACTGCCTGCGGAACTGTTCGTCGAGTCGCTGCGCAAGCTGGTCGAGATCGACCGGGACTGGATCCCCGACGCCGCCGACGCCAGCCTCTACCTGCGGCCGTTCATGTTCGCCAGCGAGGTCTTCCTCGGCGTCCGCCCGTCCCGCGAGTACCTCTACTGCGTCATCGCCTCGCCTGCCGGTTCCTACTTCACCGGTGGGGTGAAGCCGGTAACCGTCTGGGTCTCCCCGGACTACACCCGGGCCGCCCCCGGCGGCACCGGCGCGGCCAAGTGCGGCGGCAACTACGCGGCGTCCCTGTCCGCCCAGGCCGAGGCGATCGAGGCCGGCTGCGACCAGGTGGTCTTCCTCGACGCGGTCGAGCGCCGCTACGTCGAGGAGCTGGGCGGCATGAACGTGTTCTTCGTCTACGACGACGACACCCTGGTCACCCCGCCGCTGACCGGCACCATCCTGCCGGGCATCACCCGGGACGCGCTGCTCGCCCTGGCCGCCGCCTCCGGGCACCGGGTCGTCGAGCGCCCGGTGAGCTTCGACGAGTGGCAGGCCGACGCCGGGAGCGGCCGGCTGCGCGAGGTCTTCGCCTGCGGCACAGCCGCGGTGATCACCCCGATCGCCCGGGTACGGCACCCCGGCGGCGAGTTCGTGATCGGCGGCGGTGAGCCGGGCCGGTCCACCTCGGCGCTGCGGGAGCAGTTGGTGGCGGTCCAGCGGGGCGAGGCACCCGATCCGCACGGCTGGGTCACGCACATCCGCTGACCACCCCCGGGGACGGGGTCACCGTGGCGCGGGCGGCTCCAGCAGGTGGTCGCGCAGGGCGGCGAGCTGGGCGTCGGTGACGCCGGCGTGCCGCAGGTAGTCCTCGATCGAACCGTGCCGCTGGCGCAGCTCGGCGAGGAAGAGCGACATCGCCTCGGCGGGGGAGCCCAGGAAGGGTGCGGGCGGTGCCTCGGCGTCCGGCATGGACGCCGCCAGCCAGGCACTGAACCGCTGGGACGCCTCGCTGCTCAGCGCGTAGTCCTCGGCGATGCGGTCGTCGTCGACGCCGAGCACGGACAGGGTCAGCGCGCAGACGATTCCGGTGCGGTCCTTACCGGCGACGCAGTGCACCAGGACGGGCGCGTTGGCGCTGTCGGCGATCAGCCCGACCGCCTCGGCCAGCCCGGCGGTGCCGGTCTCGGCGAGGTCGGCGTACCGGTCGGCGAGGTAGCGGGCCAGGCTGGAGTCCGGCTCGTGGCGGCTCAGCGCCCAGTCGGCGTGCTCGGGGTGGACGTGCCGGTAGGCGAGGCCGTCGAGGTCGGGCACCCGGCCGTCCCGGTCCACCTCGGTCGGGCGACGCAGGTCGATCACCGTACGGATGCCGAGCGCGGCGAACGCCTCCCGGTCGGTGCCGTCGATGCGGTGCGGGGAGTCCGACCGGTAGAGCCGGCCCCAGCGGACGGTGCGGGCGTCGTGGCCGGGGTAGCCGCCGACGTCGCGGAAGTTGAACATCGCGGAGAACGGGATACGGCGGCTGTTCTCGGTGGGGTTCACCCGGACACGGTAACGGCCGGCGGGGCGGGAGTCCGCCCCGCCGAGTCGACCGCCGACGGAGGCCGGTTGCCGGCCGGCTACCGGGCGGTGCCGGGGGGCAGGTTGCCGTAGGTGTCGTCGTAGTAGCCGCCCAGCTTGTCGCGGAAGGCCGCGTCGCTGTGGCTGTTCTCGTCGTACCCGGGAGCGGCCTTGATCTGGTCCCTGGTGCGGTCGACGTGGACCCTGCGGTCGTCGTGGTCGACCTGGTTGACGGTGCCGGCGGGCAGCATCACCTTCCTGCCGAAGATCCACGGCCCGGTGTCGACGACCAGGTAGCTGCCGCCGACCTCGTGACTCGCCTCGTCGATCCTGCCGACGCCGCCGTCGGTCGCCTCGACCTTGTAGCCGACCAGGTCGGCGTCGGCGACCCCGGCCTCGTCCCGGTAGGTCCACGGGTCGAACGCCCCGCCGGGAGCGCCCCCGGCGATCGCCCCCTGACCGTCGTCGACCATCGGGTCGGTGACGCCGTGCGTGCTGTGCGGGTCGAGCCTGTCCATCGGAACCCCTGCCTCGAAGAGTCGTGTCCGTCAACCGGGCTACCCCCGGGGAGACCCCGCACACACCCCGTCCCGGGATGTGGATTCTGTCTCCCAGAACCCGGATGGAGTGGCAGAGTGGCGACCGTGACCAGCTCCGCCCGCATTATTGGCAGCTAGCGCGCCGGCCTCCCCTCTGCCGAGCGCGCAGACCTCCCGCATCCGCGGGGGGTCTTTTTGTTGCTCCCCCCAAGATCCGATGAAGGGACTCTCGATGACGTTCCAGGTCTACGACACCACGCTGCGCGACGGCGCCCAGCGCGAGGGGCTCAGCTACTCGGTGATCGACAAGCTGGCGGTGGCCCGCCTGCTCGACGAGTTCGGCGTCGGTTTCATCGAGGGCGGATGGCCGGGCGCCGTACCGAAGGACACCGAGTTCTTCCGCCGGGCCCGCACCGAGCTGGACCTGCGGCACGCCCTGCTTGTCGCGTTCGGGGCCACCCGCAAGGCGGGGGTCGCCGTCGCCGACGACCCGCAGGTGCGCGCGCTGCTCGACGCCCGGACCCCGGCCGTCGCGCTGGTCGCCAAGGCCGACATCCGGCACGTCGAACGCGCGCTGCGCACCACCGGCGCGGAGAACCTGGCGATGGTCCGGGACACGGTCGCCCACCTGGTCGCGCAGGGACGGCGGGTCTTCGTCGACGGCGAGCACTTCTTCGACGGGTTCCGGCACGACCCGGCGTACACCGCCTCGGTGGTCGAGACCGCGCTCGCCGCGGGGGCCGAACGGTTCGTGCTCTGCGACACCAACGGGGGGATGCTGCCGTCCCGGGTGACCGCCGCGATCGCCGACCTGACCGCCCGGACCGGGATCGCCCCGGAACTGTTCGGCATGCACGCCCAGAACGACACCGCCTGCGCGGTGGCCAACACGATCGCCGCCGTCGAGGCCGGGGTGCGGCACGTGCAGGGCACCGCCAACGGGTACGGCGAGCGCCCCGGCAACGCCGACCTCTTCGCCGTCGTGGCGAACCTCCAGCTCAAGCTCGGGCTGCCCGTCCTGCCGGACGGCTGCCTGGAACAGATGGTGCGGGTCTCGCACGCCATCGCCGAGATCGCCAACATCGCCCCCGACACCCACCAGGCGTACGCCGGGGCCGCCGCCTTCGCCCACAAGGCGGGGCTGCACGCGAGCGCGATCAAGGTCGACCCGTTGCTCTACAACCACGTGGACCCGTCGGTGGTGGGCAACGACATGCGGATCCTGGTGACCGAGATGGCCGGCCGGGCCAGCATCGAGCTGAAGAGCCGCGAGCTGGGTCTGGACCTGGCCGGCCATCCGGACGCCGTGTCGAAGGTGACCGCCCGGGTCAAGGAGTTGGAGGCGGGCGGCTGGTCGTTCGAGGCCGCCGACGCCTCGTTCGAGCTGCTGGTCCGCTCCGAGCTGCCGGACGCCGCCCCGGTGCGGCCGTTCGCGCTGGAGTCGTACCGGGTGCTGGTGGAGCACCGGGAGGACGGCGAGGTGGTCTCCGAGGCGACCGTGAAGATCCGGGTACGCGGTGAGCGGGTGATCGCCACCGCCGAGGGCAACGGCCCGGTCAACGCCCTGGACGAGGCGCTGCGGGTCGGCCTGTCCCGGCACTACCCGGAGCTGCGCGACTTCGAGCTGGCCGACTACAAGGTGCGCATCCTGGAGGGCACCCACGGCACCGGCGCGGTGACCCGGGTGCTGGTGGAGACCGCCGACGGCACCGGCCGGGACTGGACCACCGTGGGTGTGCACCCCAACGTGGTCGAGGCGTCCTGGCACGCCCTGGTCGACGCCCTCACCTACGGCCTCGACCGCGCGGCGGTGTGAGCCGACCCCCCGGCGTCAGGGGGCGGGCAGGCGCAGGGTGGCCAGCACGGCGCGGTGGTCGGTGGCGGGGACCCGGTGGACGGTGACCGCACGGACGGCGATCCGGTGGTCGACCAGGACGTGGTCGATGGTGACCGGCGGGATCGGGTCGCCGTCGTACGGGCCCCACGTGCCCACCAGCCCGGCCCCGACGGCATCGGCGGCGTCGACGTAGCCGCTGGCCAGGAGGGCACGCAGCGGAGAGTGGTCGAGGGTGGCGTTGAAGTCCCCGGCGAGGATGCCGAGCTGACCGTCGGGGGTGGCGCGCGGCTGGCCCGCCAGGTCGGTGCGCCACTCGTCGACCACCCCGACCGACCAGGGTGCCGCCGGGTGGGCCGACTCCACCCGCAGCGCCGGTGCGCCGGGCACCGCCACCGTCGCGTACGCCTGGGTGAACGCGAACCCGGTGTTGCGCCGGAAACCGCCGCCGGTGAGGGGGAACCGGGCGTAGAGCCCGGAGCCGGTGGTGCCCACCTCGGGGTTGAGTTGGCGGTGGGGGAGCAGGTCGGCGAGGCCGGCCCGGTCGAGGGCGTCCCGCGCCGCCGGGGTGAACTCCTGCACGGTGAGCACGTCCACCTCGTTGCGGCGGACCAGTTCGACCAGGGTGGCGGCGTCGGCGTTGCCGGCGAGCAGGTTGGCGGTGAGCACCCGCAGTTGCGGCCCTCGGGTCGCCGGCTGCCGGTCCGGTAGCGCACGGGGCGCCACCGTGCCGAGGAGGGTCAGCGCCGCCACCGCCGCGGCCACCGCCGGCCACCGGCACCGCAGGGCGAGGGCCAGCATCAGGGCCAGCAGGCTGCCTCCCGCCACGTACGGGGTGAAGGCGAGCGCCTGCACGAGCGGGCCCCGGTCGAACCCGACGAGGCGGACCACGGCCCAGGCGAGGCCGGGTGCCACCGCCAGCCAGCAGATCAGCGGGACGGCGCGACGGCGGGTGGTGGCCGGCACCGGGGTCGTCAGCACGGCGGCCAGCCTAGCGGCCGATGCCGCCTCCGCCGGGCGCGGAGCCGTTCCGTGAACGGTCGAGACTTCACGTTTCGCAATTTTCAACATCGTTTTCAAGATGGCAAAACGGGTTGGTGTGCTATTGACGCTCCGCTTTTGGCGGTGCTACGTTCCTCCTCGTTGAGGTGCCGCAACAGAGCGTAGTTTTCCCAGCTCAGGCCGGTCGGAAGTGTTTCTTCTTCACTATTTCCGGCGCGGGTGGAAGGCTTTCTGCCCACGTCAATTCCGGCTCGATCGCACCATCTCCATCCGGCTCGCCGTACGGTGGGTCGGCCGTATTGCCACGGTCACAAAAGGGAGACCTGTCATGGCCACATTCTTCAGGCGTAAGGCGGCGGCGGTGACGCTCGGCGTCCTGGCGCTCACCCTGGCCGGCGGCGGGATCGCCGTCGCGCAACCGGCGACCAAGGCTCCGGCCGAGGTGGCCCAGCCCGGGGCGCGGCTGTCCGGCGCCACCGGCCAGCCCCCGGTGACGGCGGCCGAAGCGAAGCAGGCCCGCGCGGCGCTCAAGGCCTCGCTCGCCCCGCCGGCCTCGGGTTCGGTCGCCTGGGCGGTCGTCGCCAGCGACGGCACCCTGCTCCAGCACTCGGCGAACGTCGTCTCGTCGACCCGGTACGGCACCGGCCAGTACCAGGTGCTGCTCGACTACAGCGTGGTCGGGAAGGCGTACCAGGCCACCATCGGCACCAACGACCAGTTCAACGTGCCGCCGGCCGGCGAGATCGCGGTCGCCCCGCGCAACCAGACACCGAACGGCGTCTTCGTCCAGACGTACAGCTCCAGCGGATCGGTGTCGAACAAGCCGTTCCACCTGTTCGTCGCCAACTGAGGCGCGGACCCGTCGGCGGTGCCGGCCCCCACCGGGGGTCGGCACCGTCTGCTGTGGACCCGGTACCCGTCGCGGGCAGGGCGTGGATCGCCCGGTGACGCACGCACTGCACCGCCGAACGGCGTTGCCGCCCCGCCGGGCCGGTCGTCCCGGTCCGGGGCGAATCGGCCCGCCAGCGCCCGAAATTCCGACGTTTGCCGGCGGGTAACCCCGGGAAGCAAGCACCGTGACGGACATCTCGGACACCCTGGCCAGCCTGCCCCGCCCGGTCGATGCCGACGCGGCGGGCGCCGAGTTGGAACAGACCCTCTTCGAGGTCAAACGCGTGATCGTCGGGCAGGACCGGCTCGTCGAACGGCTGCTCACCGCGCTGATCGCCGACGGACACTGCCTCCTGGAGGGGGTGCCCGGCGTGGCCAAGACGCTTGCCGCGCAGACCCTCGCCACCGTCGTCGGCGGCACCTTCACCCGCATCCAGTTCACCCCCGACCTGGTCCCCTCCGACATCGTCGGCACCCGGATCTACCGGGCCTCGACCGAGAACTTCGACGTCGAGCTGGGCCCGATCATGGCCAACCTGGTGCTCGCCGACGAGATCAACCGGGCCCCGGCCAAGGTGCAGTCCGCGCTGCTGGAGGCGATGGCCGAACGGCAGGTCACCATCGGCGGGCGGAGCTGGCCGGTGCCGGAGCCGTTCCTGGTGCTGGCCACCCAGAACCCGATCGAGTCCGAGGGGGTCTACCAGCTCCCCGAGGCGCAGCGGGACCGGTTCCTCATGAAGATCGTCGTCGACTACCCGGGCGACGCCGACGAGCTGGCCATCCTCTACCGGATGAGCAGCGACCGGCCCCGCCCCCGCCAGGTGCTCGACCCGGTCCGGCTGCGTGACTACCAGCGCCGGGCCGCCCAGGTCTTCGTGCACCACGCGCTCGCCGAGTACGTGGTCCGGCTGATCCTCGCCACCCGCGACCCGGGCCGCTTCGGGCTGCCGGAGATCGCCCCGCTGCTGGCGTACGGGGCGAGCCCCCGGGCCACCCTCGGCCTGGTCGCCGCCGCCCGCGCCCAGGCGCTGCTGCGGGGCCGCGAGTACGTGCTCCCCGACGACGTCCGCGAACTCGCGGTCGACGTGCTCGCCCACCGGCTGGTGCTCTCGTTCGACGCGGTCGCCGACGGGGTCAGCGCCGAGGCGGTGGTGCACCGGCTGGTCCAGGCGGTGCCGCCCCCGGTGCTCGCCACCGGCCACCCCGAGTACACGCCCGACCTGGCGGCGGCGTGAGCGCCCCGGCCGCCCCGCCCGGCCCGACGCTTGCCGACCTCGCCCCCGAACGGCGGCTGCGCCGCCTCGAACTGACCGTCACCCGTCGGCTGGACGGGCTGCTCCACGGTCAGTTGCGCGGCCTGCTGCCCGGCCCCGGCAGCGAGATCGCCGGCAGCCGCGAGTACCGCCCCGGCGAGGACGAGGTACGCCGGATGGACTGGGCGGTCACCGCCCGCACCACCGTCCCGCACGTCCGCGAGGTCGACGCCGACCGGGAGCTGACCACCTGGCTGCTGGTCGACGCCAGCCCCAGCATGGAGTACGGCACCGCCGCGCTGGACAAGCGGGAACTGTCGGTGGCCGCCGTCGCCGCGGTCGGCTTCCTCACCGCCGGCGCCGGCAACCGGCTCGGCGCACAGGTGCTCGGCGGCGACGGACTGCGCCGGTTCCCGGCCCGCTGCGGGCGTACCCACCTGCTGAGCCTGCTCCGCGCGCTGCTGCACGCCCCCCGGGCGGACGACCCGGCACCGGCCACCGGGCCGGCCGGCCCCGACCTGGCCGCCGCGCTCGCCGCGGTGCAGCGGGTCGCCGTGCGGCGGGGGCTGGTGGTGGTGGTCTCCGACTTCCTCGACGGGCTGCCCGACGACCACGACGCCACCACCGGGTGGGAGCCGGCGCTGCGCCGCCTCGCCGCCCGGCACCAGGTGCTCGCGGTCGAGGTGACCGACCCGCGTGAGCTGGAACTGCCCGACGTCGGCCTGATCACCCTGGCCGACCCGGAGACCGGCCGGCGGCGCGAGGTGTGGACCGGTGACCCGGAGCTGCGCCGCCGGTACGCCAGCGCCGCCGCCGCGCAACGCGCCCAGGTGGCCCGCGCGCTGCGCCGTAGCGGAGCCGACCACCTGGCGTTGCGCACCGACCGGGACTGGACCGCCGACATCGTGCGGCACGTGCACGCCCAGCGCCGGCTGGCGGCGTCCGCCGCGCCCCGGGGAGGTGTCGCGTGAACTGGCAGTCACCCGCCCGGCTCCTGCTGCTGCTCGGGGTGGCCGCGCTGGCCGTCGGCTACCTGCTGGCGCAGCGGCGACGCAGCCGGTACGCGGTCCGGTTCACCAACCTGCGGCTGCTCGACCGGGTCGCCCCGCAGCGGCCCGCCTGGCGGCGGCACGTGCCCGCCGGCCTGTTCCTGGCCATGCTGGCGTTGCTGGTGGTCGGCTTCGCCCGGCCCACCGCCGAGGTACGGGTGCCCCGCGAGCGGGCCACCGTGATGGTGGCCGTGGACGTCTCCACGTCGATGCTCGCCACCGACGTGGAACCGGACCGGTTGGCCGCCGCCAAGGAGGCCGCCCGGACCTTCGTCGACGGGCTGCCCGACGAGTTCAACGTGGGATTGGTCGCGTTCGCCGGCAGCGCGGCGGTGCTGGTGCCGCCGAGTACCGACCGGGGTGCCCTGCACGACGGGATCGACCGGCTCGCCGAGGGGATCACCGGCGTGCAGGGCACCGCCATCGGCGAGGCGATCAGCGCCTGTCTCGGCGCGGTGAAGAGCCTCGACGGGAAGGCGGCCAAGCAACCGCCGCCGGCCCGGGTCGTCCTGCTCTCCGACGGGGCGAACACCTCCGGCGCGGACCCGATGGAAGCCGCGGCGGCGGCCGTCGCGGCGAAGGTGCCGGTGCACACCATCTCGTTCGGCACCCCGGGCGGGTTCGTCGACCGGGGTGGCCGGCCGATCCAGGTGCCGGTCGACGGGCAGACCCTGCGGGCGGTCGCCGACCAGACCGGGGGCGGCTTCCACGAGGCGGGCAGCAGCGCCGAACTGCGCGACGTGTACGAGGACATCGGCTCCTCCGTCGGCTACCGCAAGGAACGTCAGGACATCTCCGCCCGGTTCATCGGGCTCGGGCTGGTCTTCGCCATGGGTGCGGCGGCCGGGTCGATGCGCTGGTTCTCCCGCCTGCCCTGAGCGGGACCGTGCTGACCCACCTGCCCCTGATCCGTCGCAGCGCGCACAGTGAGGAGCGGACGTATGGCAGTACCGACCGGCCTGGGGGAGCCCCGGGGCCCCTGGTTCCTCTCACCCGACCTGGGGCCGGACGGCCGGCCCCGGTGGGACGTACCGTCGGCGGGGGAGGACCCGTCCCGGCGGCGCTGGCGCGGACGGTTGTGGACCGCCGCGGCGGTGGTCGCCCTGTCCACCGTCTCGGGCGCGGCGGCCGGCGGCTGGGTGGCCGGCCAGGACGGCGCGGGCCCGACGGCGGCGTCGGCCGCCCCGGTTCCGGCGGAACTGGTCACCGCCGCCCAGAAGACCGTCCCGGGGGTGGTTTCCGTGCTGGTCGGCGGCGGCACGGCCGGGCAGTCGGCGACCGGCTCCGGCTTCGCCATCGACAACGAGCAGCACATCGTCACCAACGACCACATCCTGGCCAAGGGCGGCGGTGGCGCGGTGACCGTGGAGATGCCCGACGGCCGCCGGTACGCCGCCGAGGTGGTCGGCCGGGAGCCCGGCAGCGACCTGGCCGTGCTGAAGGTGCCGTCGGCCGCCGGGCTGGCCCCGTTGCCGCTGGCCAAGCCCCGGTCCACCCGGGTCGGCGAACCGGTGCTCGCGGTCGGCTCGCCGCTCGGCCTGGCCGGCACGGTGACCGCCGGGATCGTCAGCGCCCTCAACCGGCAGGTACGGCTGGGCACCAGCCGGCGCAGCGCGGTGCAGACCGACGCGTCGATCAACCCGGGCAACTCGGGTGGCCCGCTGGTCAACGCCCGGGGCGAGGTGGTCGGGGTGAACACGGCGATCGCCACCATCGACGGCAGCGGGTCGATCGGCATCGGCTTCGCCATCCCCATCGACCAGGTGCAGCAGACGGCCGACACCATCATCGGCAAGGGCGGCTGACCCCCGGGCGGCCCGCGCCGCGCGACCCGGGCCCGGCTGCCGCGTCCGCCGCCAGCCGCGGCGCTGACCAGGGAAAACTTGCAGATGCCGAGGTCAGGGCCATCAGCCCATAGAAATATGGCGCTAAGTATGGATACTGGCGTGGGTGGAGCTACCTCTCATCGCGTTGTTGCTGGTGGTGGGCCTGGTCGTCGGCTGGGGGGTCGGCGCGCGGTACGCCCGCGCCCGTCGTGGCTGGACCGACTACCGGGCCGCCAGGCGGGCCGTCCCCGGTGCCCGCCGGGCCGCCCTCGTGCTGATCCGGGCGGCCTTCACCCGGGTCGGGGTGATCGCGCTGCTGCTGTTCGGCGCGGTCGCCTACGCCACCGTCGGGCCCGACCACGACCGGGCCGAACCGGCACCCGGACCCGCACCCTCGGCGACCGTGACGCCCACCGGCGGGCGGGGGCGCTAACCTCGCCGGATGGACGACGGACTGCGGGTGACCGACCGGTGGACCGTGCCCGCCGCCGAGCTGCGGGAACGCTTCTCCCGCTCGTCCGGGCCGGGCGGGCAGGGTGTCAACACCACCGACTCCCGGGTCGAGCTGAGCTTCGACGTGGCCGGCACCACCAGCCTGCCCCCGGCCCTGCGCGAGCGGGTACGGGAACGCCTCGCCGGCCGGCTCGTCGACGGGGTGCTCACCATCGCCGCCAGCGAGCACCGCGCGCAACTGGCCAACCGGGAGGCGGCCCGGGAACGGCTGGTCGCCCTGCTGCGTGAGGCCGTCGCCCCGCCCCCGCCGCCCCGGCGGCCCACCCGCCCCTCCCGGGGCGCCAAGGAACGCCGGCTGGCCGACAAGAAGCGCCAGTCCCAGCGCAAGCGGGACCGCCGCGCCGACGGCGACTGACCGCCGCCCGCGCCGGTGTAGTGCGCCGGTGGCGGAAAACCCGGGCCGGGGCGGGCCCGGGCTGCCTAGGCTGGCGGGCATGTCCACCGACACCCTGGTCACCCTCGCCGGCACCACCGCCCTCGCCGGGGCCCCCGACGGTCCGCGGATCTGCGGCGGCGACGACGCCACCGACGTGATCGGCGCGGCGCTGGGCCACGGGGTCGACCTGGTGGTGCTTCCGGTACGCCGGCTCGCCGTCGAGTTCTTCACGCTGCGTACCGGGGTGGCGGGCGCGGTGGTGCAGAAGTTCGTCAACTACCGGCTGCGGCTGGCCGTGGTCGGTGACATCGCCGGACACGTCGAGCGGAGCACCGCCCTGCGTGACTTCGTCGTCGAGGCCAACCGGGGCAGCCAGCTCTGGTTCGTCGACACCATGGCCGAGCTGGAGGAGCGGCTGCGGACGCGGGCCGGTGGCGGAAACCCGGTGGAGCCCGGCCCCGGCCACCGCCGATGATGGGCGTCATGTCCAACGCCGTCGACTTCGCCACCAAACCGACGATCACCGGTGAGCGGGTGACGTTGCGTCCGTTCGTCGACGCCGACCTCGCCTGTTTCCGCGCGGCGGTGGCCGACCCGGAGGTGGCCCGCCTGACCGGCAGCCCACCCGACGGCCCCGACGAGCGGCAACTGCGCTCCTGGTACGGCAGCCGCAACGCGCAGACCGACCGGCTCGACCTGGCGGTGGTGGACAACGCCACAGGCGACTGCGTCGGCGAGGTCGTCCTCAACGACTGGGACCGGCACAACGCCTCCTGCAACTTCCGCACCCTGTTCGCGGCGGCCGGCCGCGACCGGGGGCTCGGCACCGAGGCGACCCGGCTGGTCGTCGGGTACGCCTTCGACACCCTCGGTCTGCACCGCGTCTCGCTGGAGGTGTTCGCGTTCAACCCGCGCGCCCGCCGGGCGTACGAGAAGGTGGGTTTCGTCGCCGAGGGCGTGCTGCGGCAGGTGCTGCGGGACACCGACGGCTGGGTCGACGCGACAGTGATGTCGATCCTCGCCCCGGAGTGGGCCGTGCACCGGGGCCACCCCGCGCGCTGACCCGGGGTGTCGAAGCGCTTCGCCAGGATGCGGGAGGGCGTTGAGCCGGGGCGGCCGGTCTGGTGGGATGTCCGTGGGAGCAACCGGGCCGTCACCGACCGCACGTCGTCACGTGACAGGAGTTCCCTCACCATGCTCCGAAGGCCGTTCCTCTCCGCCCTGCTCGCCGCGTTCGCGGCCGTCCCCCTCACCCTGCTCGTCGGGTTGGTCGCCACCCCGGCGGCCCACCCCGCCGCCGCCACCCCGGTACGTGTGATGCCGCTCGGCGACTCGATCACCGGCTCGCCCGGCTGCTGGCGTTCCCTGCTGTGGAACCGCCTCCAGTCCACCGGCCACACCGACGTCGACTTCGTCGGCACCCTCGGCCCGCAGGGCTGCGGGCAGCCGTACGACGGGGACAACGAGGGCCACGGCGGCTACCTGGTGACGAACGTCGCCAACCAGAACCTGCTGCCCGGCTGGCTCGCCGCGACCCGCCCCGACGTCGTGCTCATGCACTTCGGCACCAACGACGTGTGGAGCAACATCCCCCCGGCCACCATCCTCACCGCGTACTCGAAGCTGGTGGACCAGATGCGGGCCAGCAACCCGGCGATGCGGATCATCGTCGCAAAGATCATCCCGATGGCCCCGTCGAGCTGCGCCGAGTGCGGGCAGCGGGCGGTGGCCCTGAACGCCGTGATCGACGGCTGGGCGGCGGGGAAGACCACCACCGCGTCGCCGATCGTGGTGGTCGACCAGTGGACCGGGTTCAGCACCACCACCGACACCTACGACGGGGTGCACCCCAACGCGGCCGGCGACCAGAAGATGTCCGACCGGTGGTACCCGGCGCTGGTGGCCGCCCTCGGCGGGGTCACCCCCACGTCCACCCCGACCGGCTCGCCCACCCCGACCGGCCCCCCGAGCCCGACGGCCAGCCCCACGGTCCCGCCCACCGGGTCACCCACGGTCGACCCGCCGACCACCTCGCCGCCGGCCGGGGTGGCCTGCACCGCCAGCTTCCGGATCACCAACCAGTGGCAGGGCGGGCACCAGGGCGAGGTGACCGTCCGCAGCACCGGCACCGCGCGGACCACCGGCTGGCGGGTCAGCTTCACCCTGCCCGCCGGGCAGCAGATCACCCAGACCTGGAACGCCGACCTGACCCAGACCGGCAGCGCGGTCACCGCCCGCAACGTGAACTGGAACGGGGCGCTCGCCCCGGCGGCCGAGGCCACCTTCGGGTTCCTCGGCACCAACACCGGCACCGCCACCGCCCCCACGGCGACCTGCACCGCCAGTTGATCAGACGGGGGTCCGGGCCCCGGCCCGGACCCCCGCCCGGGTCAGCCGGCAGCCGACATGGCGTGGTCCAGGGCGGTCAGCAGGCGGGCGCGCAGCACGGCCGCCCGCTCGGCGAATCCGCGCTGGGCCGCCGCGTACTCGGCCCGGCCCTCGGCGGTCTCCACCCGCACCGGCGGGTAGCCGAGGGCGGCCAGGTCGTAGGGGCTGGCCCGCATGTCCAGCGTCCGGATCTGCCGGGCCAGCGCGAAACAGTCCGCCACCAGCTCCGAGGCGACCAGCGGGGAGAGCTTGTACGCCCACTTGTAGAGATCCATGTTGGCGTGCAGGCACCCCGGCTGCTCCAACGCGTGCTGGGTCTCCCGGCTCGGTTGGAGCAGGTTCAGCGGCCGGGCCGGCGCGGTGAAGAACCGGAACGCGTCGAAGTGGCTGCACCGCACGCCCCGCTCGCGGACCACGGCGGCGGTGTCGTCCGGGCTGAGCCGCAGCGGCCAGGCGTTGTGCCGGACCTCCTCCTGGGTCTGCCGGTAGACCATCGCCCACTCGTGCATCCCGAAGCAGCCCAGGTGCGCCGGCCGGCCGGCGGTCGCGGCCAGGAGCTGTCCGATCCAGCCGATCGAGTCGGCGCGGCGTCCGCGTACCCGCTCGGTGTCGAGGGTGACCCCGGCGGGGTCGGCGCGGTAGTCCCGGCCGAACTCCGCCTGGTCCGCGTCGCGCAGCAGCACCCCCGCGCCCGGATGCCAACGGCGCAACTGCGCCGGGCGGTAGGAGTAGTAGGTGAAGAGGAAGTCCTCCACCGGGTGCCGGCCGCCGGTGCGGCGGCGGGCCAGGTGCGGGTCCAGCCAGGTGGCCACCCGCGCCGCGTGGGCCGCCCGCCGGGCCTGCCAGTCGGCCGCGTCGAGGGCGGCGGGGGCGAGGGCGGCGGTCACACCCCCCAGGGTACGACCGCCGCCCGCCCCCGGTCATGGCACGTCCACCCGGACCCCGGCGGAGAACACCCCGCTGCGCAGCTCCAACTGCTTCGGCTTCTGCGCGCCGTGCACGGTGAAGACCAGCGGCAACACCACCCGGCTGCCCGCCGAGACGGGCTGGGCGAAGACGTCGCGTCCCAGGTTCGCCAGCCGGGTGGCGTCCTCGTCGGTGCTCACCCAGCTCCCACCCGGCAGGTACGCGCGCTGGAGCTGACCGTGCCAGCTCTGCTGCTCCGGGGTGAGGTTGCGGACCCCGACCGTGGCCTGGCACTGCTGGCTGGCCACCCGCGCGGTGGCGCAGGCCACCCGGTAGACGGTGAACTCGAACGCCGTCTCCCGCAGCGGGGTGCCGACCGGGCCGGTCATGGTGGTGCCCGTCCACGCCCCGGCGGTGGGCTGCTTGGTGGTGTCGATGGCGGCGACCTCGCGGGTGGCCGTCCAGGCGGCGGCGAGGTCGAACCGCTGCGGGTCGCGGCCCCGCTGCGGGGCGACGGGCGGTCCGCCCCAGGCGAC